>NZ_JBPAXY010000003.1:0-640379 GCF_050897975.1 Pseudooceanicola aquaeponti | reverse complement strand
CCGACCGACCCTGCGCGCCCTGCTGGGCGGCTCTGTCATGGCGCTGCATGAACCGGCGGCCCGGGGGCTGCTGGAACACCCCATGCCCGAGGCCACCGCACCCGGCGCGGCGGTCGCCGCAGCCCCCGAGCGCTTCGCGGTGGAACGCAGCGTGGCCGTGGTGCCCGTGCGCGGCGTGCTGACGCCCAATTCCGCGATCCTGGAACGCTGGTTCGGCTGGGCCACCTATCGCGGCCTGATCGAGACCTGCGAACAACTGGCCAGTGATGAGGCGGTCTCGGCCGTGGTGCTGGAGCTGGACACGCCCGGCGGCGCGGTGCGGGGCTGTGCCGGGGCCGCCGCCGCCATCGCCGAGTTGAACGCGGTGAAGCCGGTTCATGCGCTGGTCGATCCGCTGGCCGCGAGTGCGGGCTACTGGCTGGCCAGTCAGGCGCGCGAGATCTCGGTGGCGCCGGGGGGCGAGCTGGGCAGCATCGGCGCCGGGCTGATGACCGGGGCCTATGTGCAGCCGGGGGCCGCGACCGGGTTGCAGCTTTTCGAGTTCACCTCGCCCCATGCCCGGGCGAAGTGGCCCGATCCGGCGACGGAAGAGGGCAAGGCCGAGCTGGAACGCAGCCTGGCCGAGGCCGAGGCCCGCTTCCATGAGGCCGCTGCCGCCGGGCGGGGCATGACGCCGGATGATCTGCGCAGCCGCGCCAGCGTGACCGACGATCCCCGCGATGGCGGGGCGATCTTCGACGGGGCGGGGGCGATCTCGCGCGGGCTGGCCGACCGGGTCGAGACCCGGCGCGCCTTCTATGGCCGGATCCTCGGCACCTATGCCCCGCCGCCGCGCAAGGGGCGCAGCGCGGGGCACCGTGGCGCCTCGGCCCGCGCCGCTGCCGCCCTGGCCACCGCCCGGATCTGATCCGACCGACAGACGACCTCAAGACACCCCGCCGCAGAACGCGATCGGGGCCGAACCGCTGCGCGCGTGCAGCATTTCCCAAGGAGAACCCTGATGAACCTCGACGACCTGCGCCGCGCCCGGAAGGCCGCGGCCGACAAGATGAAGGCCGCCGCCGACACGCTGGCAGAGCTGGAAGCGGCAGAGGCCCCGGACGACGCGGCCATGGCCAGTGCCCAGGCAGACTTCGACGCGGCGGATGCCGAGTTCCAGGCGACTGACCGCAAGGTGAAGCGCGCCGAAGGTGTCGAAGCCGCCCAGGCCGCCGCCGCCACCGGCGACACCGCCGCCTCGGCGCCCCCCGCGGCCAGCGCCCCGGCCCAGGCTGCGAACCCCGAACACCAGGGGCTTGAGGTCGGTTTCATTGCCCTGGCCCTGGCGGCGACGCGCGGCGACCGCGACCGTGCCTCGGCCATGCTGGACCGCGAGGGCCATTCCGGCATCGGCGCCGTGCTGAACTCGACCACCGAAACCGCCGGGGGTGTTCTGGTGCCGCGCCCGCTGGCCGCCCAGATGATCGGGATGCTGCGGCCCCGCGTGGTGGTGCGCAAGGCCGGGGCCCGTACCGTGCCCATGTCGGCGGGTGAGCTGCGCCATGCCAAGCAGACCGGCGGGGCGACCGCCAGCTATGGCGGCGAGATCGACCCGATCCAGGAAAGCGAACCCAGCTTCGACAAGGTGGACCGGAGCCTGAAGAAGCTGAGCGCCCTGGTGCCGGTCTCCAACACGCTGCTGACGCGGGCCACCGTGGGCGGCGCCCAGATGATCCGCGACGACATGCTGAAGGCCATGGCCGAGCGCGAAGACCTGGCCTTCCTGCGCAATGACGGCTCGGGCGTTCTGCCGAAGGGGATGCGCTATTGGGCGCTCGGCGCGAACTGGGATGCCGGTCCGGTGGCGGCAACTGCGGTGGCGGCCGATACGGCCCTGCGCCGCTGCGTCTCGCTGGTCGAGGACGCCAATGTCTCGATGACGACGCCGGGCTGGATCATGCGCTCCAGCGCGAAATCCTGGGTGGCCAGCCTGCGCGATGCGAACGGCAACCCGCTCTTCCCCGAGGTCGAGCGCGCCGGGACGCTGAAGGGCTTCCCGATCCACATGACCTCGCAGGTGCCCGACAACCTGGGCGTCGGCAGCAACGAGACCGAGATCTATTTCGCCGACTTCGCAGAGCTGATGATCGGCGAAGGGGAGGAGATGCGCATCGCCCAGTCGACCGAGGCGGCTTTCGTGGACACGAACGGCGACACCCAATCGGCCTTCCAGCGCGACATGACCCTGTTCCGTGCCATCACCGAGCATGACTTCGCCCCGGCCCACGATGAAGCCATCGCCGGTTTCAACGCCGCTGACTGGTCGCTGCAAGCGGCCTGATCCGGTCCACCGCGCCGGGACGCCCCCGGCGCGGTGCCTTTCCCTTTCGATCTGGAGAACCCGACATGAAGACCCCGGTGACGTTCAAGAAGCATTCCGGCCGGTTCAACCCCGGTGAAACCGCAGGTTTCCTGCCCGAGCGCGCGGCGCAGTTGATCGCAAGCGGTGTGGCCAAGCCCTACACGCCGCCCGCAGGCAAGCCCGCGCCCGATGATGAGGCCGCCGCCCTGGCCCGCCGCCTGGCCGAGGCCGAGGCGCGCGAAGCCGAGCTGATCCGTCGCGCGGCGGACCTTGACGCCCGCGAGGCGGCCATGGCCGAGAAAGAGGCCGCAGGCGCCTCCGCTGGCACGGCCAAGCCCGAAGCGGGCAGCCCGCCGTCGCAGGGCGCCGCGCGTCCCGGCAAGAAGTAAGGCGGCGCCATGGAACTGACAGGGGAAGCACCGGCCCTTGCGGTCAGCGTTGCAGAGTACCGCCGCGCGACCGGCTTCATTGAACTGGACGCAGAGGCCGACGCGCTGATCGAAAGCTACCTGATCGCCGCGCAGCAGGTGGTCGAGGCGGGCACCAACCGGATGATGGGGCGACGCTCGGTCCGGCTGTCTTTCGAGGCCCGGCCCGGTCTTCTGCGCTGGTGGTTCCCCTGTGCGCCGGTGGCAGAGATCACCGGCGTGAAGCTGATCCAGGGCGGGGGCGAGACCGTCCTGGCCCTGCCGGATCTCGGCCTGCGCATGTTGCAAGACGAGCCGCAGATCCTCTTTCCCGTGGGAGCGGTCCCGGCGGGTGGCCCTGCGGTGATCGAGGTCGAGGCCGTGGTGGGGGCCGACGTGGCCGATGCCCGCCTGAAGCAGGCGATCATCATGATCGTGAAGGACTGGCGCGAGGCGAATATCGCCATTGATCAGACCGAATACACCCGCGCCAGCTTTGGCTGTCGCGCCCTCATGAAGCAGACCCGCTACCGGCGCCCCGATGTGAGCGAGGCAATCTGACATGGCCCAGACGCAAGGCGCGCCGCTGTCGCGCGGGCGCGAAGTGATCCTGCGCGACCGCCTCGCGGTCTTCGAACGGCGCGCCGAGACCGGGCGCAATGCCCTGAATGAACCGATCTACGCCTGGGCCGAGCTGGGCCGGTCCTGGAGCGCAGTCGAAGAACTGGGGGCGCAGGAACAGGTCGCCCTCCAGATCGAGGGCATGGTGGCGGCGGTGCGCCTGCTGGTGCTGGATACGCCGCTGGCGCGCTCTGTCACGCTGGCCGACCGTGTTCAGGTGCTGGGCGAGGCCTGGGATCTGGTGGGCCGTGGTCCCCATGCGATGCGCCGGGGCGTCTTCGCCTTCACCTCGGCGCGGACCAGCCCGGGGCGCGCGACATGAAGGCGGCGCTCACGGCGCTGCTGCTGTCGGACCCCGCGCTTCAGGCCCGGGTCGGCGCGCGGGTGAACTGGTCGGTCCCGCCCGCCCATGCGGGGGGCTTTCCCTGTCTCGGGCTCACGCTGATCAACGCGCCGACCACCTACACGCTGGAGGGCGAGGCCGAGGTGCAGCGCAGCAACGTGCAGGTGGACGCCTGGGCGGTGACGGCGGCCGATGCCGAGGCGCTGCGGGCAGAGGTGCAGGGCTTGCTTTCGGGCTTTCGGGGCGTGGTCGCGGGTGTCCGGTTCCGGGGCGCCTTCCTGCGCGGCGCGCGCGATCTGGACGGGCGCAGCCTCGGCGACCTCGGCCCGCTCTTCGGCGTGTCGATCGACCTGACCATCCGCTGGAGCGCCGGATGATCAAGATGGAGTTCAAGGGCGGCCGCGAGCTGGAAAAGGCCCTGCTGGAGCTGCCGAAACACACCACGCGAAAGTCGCTGGTGCGCCGCGTCCTGAAACGGGCGGCGCAGCTTTTCGCGGACCGGGCCAATGCGCTGGCGCCGCGCGGGGCTGGTGGCGATCTGGCGGAAAGCTATGGCGTCGGAACGCGGTTGACCCGGCGCCAGGCCGCCTCGGCCCGGCGTGAGGGGCGCGACGATGTCTTCATGTACGCGGGCACCAATGACCCGGGCGGCCAGCAGCAAGAGTTCGGCAACGCCCATCACGCGGCCCAGCCCCACGCCCGCCCGGCCTGGGATCAGACCCAGCAACAGATCTTCGAGCAGATCCGCGACGACATGAGCGTCGAGGTGGAAAAGGCCGTCGCCAGAGCGCGACGCAAAGCGGCGCGGCAGGCGCGCTGAACCCAAACGGCAGAAAGGACATGAGATGGCCGGTGAAGATGAACTCTGGGGCGGCTCGGTTGAGCGCTCCGCAGACGGGGTGACCTACACCCCCATTGCGATGGTCACGGGGGTGACGGTGCCCACGCTGACCAAGAACACGCGCCAGCGCACCACGCTGGATAGCCCCGCGAAGATCCATGAGTACGGCGAAGGCTTCGCCGAGCCGGGGGATCTGTCGATTTCCTGCCTCTACACCGAAGCGGGCTACGTGGCGGCCAAGGCCGACGAAGCGCGAGCAGGCGGCACCTACTACCGCATCACCCTGGCGGGCGGCGGATCCTGGGACTGCCACATGATCACCCCGGTGGTCGAAACCGGCGGGCTCGATCAGCTCGACAGCGACGCCACCTTCACCATCTCCGGCAAGACCTCCGGCGAAACCGAATTCACCCCCGCGGCCTGAGGCGCGGCAGACCAAAGGATCCTGACATGACCCTGAAGACCCATGTGGACCTCGCGCCGAAAAGCGGCGGCGAGGGCTGGAAGCTTGCCTTCACCACCAATGCCATGTGCGCCTATGAGGAGGAGACCGGCAAGGACTTCACCTCGGTCGCCGAGGTTCTCGCCAAGGCCGAAAATGGGCGCCTTTCGATGCGCGTGCTGCGCACCATCCTCTGGGCGGGCCTGCAAGAGCATCACGAAGGCATGACGATGCGCCAGGCGGGTAATGTGCTGGACGCCTGCGGCATGAACGATACGGGCCGCGCCATCGGCGATGCCCTGCGCCTGGCTTTCCCCGAGGAAAAGGCGGCAGAGGGAAACGGTGCCGAGGCGGGGAAGCCCGCCGCCGCCGGGGCGAAAAAAACGACTGGCGCGAGCTGATCCGCCAGTGGGTCGCGGCGGGCCAGGATTATGACCGCTTCGGCCACCTGACCCTTCGCGAAATCGACCTGATCCTGTCCGGCGTGTTGCTCGGGCAGGAACGGGCGGCGCGCCAGCGCCGGGGCGAGATCTACAGCCTCGGCCAGCTGGTGATGATCGCCACCCACAGCCCCAAGACATTCCCCAAGCCCGATGAGTTCATCGACCGCAAGCGGCGGCGTGGCTCGGCCGATGCCGAGATCCGGGCGTATTTCACCGGGCGGGCCGCAACCCGTCGCGCGTCCCCCAACCGATAGAAGGTCCAACCCATGTTCAAGGGATTGATCGGCGCCCTGCGCGTGGATCTTGGCATGAACTCTGCCCAGTTCCACAAGGGCGCGTCGCAGGCCACCGCCGGTATGCGCAACATGCAAAAGCAGTTTGCCGGGTTCGCGAAGGACTTTCGGCGCATCGGCGCGGGGATGTCCCTGGCGCTGACCGCGCCGTTGGTGGCGATCGGCAAGCAGTCGATGGCGCTTCAGAAGGTCCAGGCGCAGGCCGTGGCCCAGGTGGATGCGGCGCTGGCCTCGATGGGCACCACGGCGGGGTTCACCTCGGCCGAGCTCCAGAAGATCGCAAGCGAGCTGCAAGGCAACTCGCTGTTTGGCGATGAAGAGATCCTGGGCAAGGTCACGTCGAACCTGCTGACCTTCGGCAATGTCACGGGCGAGGTCTTCACCCGGGCGCAGCGCGCCGCCCTGGATATGTCGGCGGCCCTGGGCCAGGACCTGCAAAGCTCGACTGTGATGCTGGGGAAGGCGCTGAACGATCCGGCAAAGGGGCTGACCGCGCTGACTCGAGTGGGCGTGTCTTTCACCGAAGAGCAGAAGAACCTGATCAAGGCCATGGTCGAGGTCGGCGATGCCGCAGGCGCACAGGAACTGATGCTGGCCGAGCTGGAAAAGCAATACGGCGGCCAGGCCCAGGCGCTGCGCGAACTGCCGTCGGGGCAGATCGAGGCGGCGATGATGGACATCGGCGACGCCATGGAGCAGGTCGGCGCAATCATCCTGCCGGTCATGGCCGAGATCGCGGGCAAGGTGTCGAAGCTCGCCCTGGGGTTCCAGGGGCTTTCGCCCGAGGTGAAGCGATTGGCGGTGATCGGGGGTGCCCTCGCCGCAAGCCTCGGCCCGGTCCTGCTGGCCATGGGCGGCCTGGCCGCGGCGGTCGGGGCGCTGGCCCCGGTCTTCGTCGCCATCGCCTCTCCTATCGGGCTGGCGATTGCCGGTTTCGCGGCGTTGGCGGCAGGCGCGGTCTATATCGGGCTGAAGATCAAGGGCGCGGCCGATCAGGTCGGCGGCTTTGGCGAGCTGATGCGCCTTCTGAAGGACGTTGTGGCTGAGGTCTGGGACCGGATCATAATGCGGGTGCAGGCCGCCGGGGCCTCCATCGCCGCGACCTTCCAAGAATTGAAGGCCGACGCGGCGGACTGGCTGGCGGGAACCGTGGACCGGCTGACCAGCTTTGCGAATGCAGCCATCAACACGTTTCAGGGGGCGTTCCGCGCCATCAAGGTGCTGTGGTCCAGCCTGCCGGAAGTGATCGGCGACATCGTCTTTTCAACCGCGAACCGAATGATCGAAGGCATCGAGGCGATGCTGAACGGGGCCATCCGGCGGGTCGAGGTCTGGACGATGAAGATCGGCGAGGCCCTGCGCGCGGTCGGCATTGAGACCACCTTCGGCAAGCTTGGCAATGTCGATCTCGGCGGGATCGCAAACCCCTACGCGGGGGCCGCCGAGGTGGCCCGGTCGGAAATGGCCTCGGCCTTTGGTGACGCCTTCAGCGAGGCGGCCCTGAAGGCGCCGGTGGAAGGCCTGGACCGGACGGTGCGGGGCGCCTTGCAGGCGGCAGAGGGCTTTCGCACGGCCGCTGCCGACCTTGCCGCCGGGGCCGCGGCGCCGCTGGCCTCGGTCAAGGCCCTGGGGGACGCGATGGCAGAGACCGCCGAGACCGGAGAGGAGGGCGCCGAGGCGGCACAGGATGCGGCGGCTGGCGTCACCATCGCCTTGGAGACCACCGGGGAGGCTGTCCAGGATCTCGGCGACGACTTCGAGGGAACCGGCGCGCGCGGCGGCCGGGCGTTGAAGGATCTCAAGGCCGATGTGAAGGGTCTTACCAAGGACGCCTACGGTTTGCAGAGTGCGTTCCAGTCGGCTCTGTCCTCGCTCGCCTCGGGCGATGTCGCCGGGGCCTTCGGCAATCTGCGCTCGGGCATCGGCAACGCGGCCACGAATGCCTTCAGCGGCTTGCTGAAGACGTCCTTCAGCGCGGGCGGTTCGGGCTTCTCCGGCGTCATCGGTGGGCTGACCTCCGCATTCTCTGGGATGACCAGTTCCCTGGCGAAGATCGGCGGCGGGCTGGTCTCCAGCCTCGGTGCCATCGGTGGCGCGATCTCGGCCGCGCTGCCGGTGATTGGCGCCGTGACCGCGGTTGTCAGCCTGATCAAGGGGTTCTCTTCCGAGAAGCTGGTCGGGGCGGGGATCGAGCTGGGCGTGACCAATGGCCTGCTGGCGGGCGGCACCTATGAGCGGATCAAGAAGACGAAGTTCTGGGGGCTCACCTCCAGCACCTCGACGAAGCGGAAGGCCTTTGACAAGGAAACGCAGGCCGCGCTGAGCGAAGAGCTCGGCAATGTGAAAGAGGCGGTGCAGAGCGCCTTCAGCCTTGCCGGAATGGAGGTGTCCGACGCCATGATCAATGGCGTTCGGGTGGCGATCCAGAAGATCGACACCCGGGATATGTCGGAAGCCGAGATCCAGGAACGGATCGCGGAGTGGTTCGGCGACTATGCCGATGCGATCAGCGACGCGGTGGCCTCGGTCACCTTCGACCAGGTCCAGGCGCTGGCAGCGCTCAAGACCATGCTGGAACCGCTCGGGCAGGGGTTCTATGGCGCCTTCCGTGACATGGCCCTGGCGGCAGAGGATCTGGCCTCGGTCGGCGGCGGCCTCGATGTGCTGGCCGGACAGCTCGATAGCTTCGTTTCCACCTTCTACACCGATGCCGAGCGGATGCAGATGGCGACCGAGGCCCTGCACAAGCAGTTCGCCGACCTCGGCCTGGCCGTGCCTGAAACCGCGAAACAGTTCCGCGAGCTGGTCATGGGGCAGGATCTGATGACCGAGGCCGGGCGCGACACCTACGCCGCGCTGCTGGCGCTGTCGGGTCTCTTCGCGGAGGTCGAGGGCGGGATCGCCAGCCTGACCGGGGCTTTCGACCTCGGCCAATACTACGCGACCGAGTTCGACGCCAAGCTGGCCGCTATCGCCGAGGCGCGCGGCTATTCCGCCGATGTGATGACCCGGGGCGACGCGGGCGTGACGATGGCCGCCACGCTGCAAAGCCTCAGCACCGGCGGCGCGGCGCAAACCTCGGCCCTGCGCCGCCTGGTCACCCTGATGGAACGCTGGGACGCCTATGGCACCCCGGCCGAAAGGGAGTTCTGAGCATGTTCATCGCGCGCGAGTTCTCGCCCGACCTCGACCAGGTGCGCAGCTCTCTGGCCGAGGATGACGCGCCCGCCTGGGACGCGGGCACCAACTACCCGCTGAACGCGCGGGTGGTGCGGGGTCACCGCATCTATCAGTCGGCGATCGAGGATAACCTCGGCCTCGATCCTCTGCTGGAGGATCAGTCGATCCTGGCGGCCCGCTGGGTCTTCGACAGCTTCACCAATGCCTTCGCCTGTTTCGACGGGGTGCTGAGCAACGCCACCCTGGCGGTCGAGAATCCCGGCGCGGTGGTGCCCTGGCTGGATCCGGGCCTGGGGATCGACCCGACCTCGGCCCCGGTGATCGTCGAGGTCGGCGGCCTGCAAGGGGTCGATACGCTGATCCTCTTCGGGGTGGTGGCCTCCAGCGCCCGGCTGATCTGCTTCGACGTCGCCGGTGCGGTCCTGCTGGACGAGGAAACCAACCTCTCTGGCCGCCAGGTGACCAACTGGTGGGAGTGGTTTTTCGAACCCTTCACGGGCTTTTCCGACAAGCTGGTGCACCTGAACCTGCCGGGGACGACCCGGCGGGTGCTGATCGCCCTGTCGGGCAGCGCGGTCACCCTGGGCGAGATCTTCCTCGGCGACCGGCTCTATGTCGGGAAGGGGATGGTGCAGCATACGGTTGGCCGGTCGATCAGCGGCTCGCGCTACAGCTTCAACGACTACGGCGCCCTGACGCTGGCCCGAGGTCCGACCCGCATTGAAATGGACTACGCGGTGGCCGCCTCGGCGGCGCTCTGGGGGCAGGTGAAACCGCAGCTCGACCGGCTGTCGGGGACGCTGGTCGCCTCGATCGGCGCCGAGCTGCGCCCGTCCAGCATTCACTTCGGGATCCTCGGCCCTGTCCAGTGGGTCGAGGATCTGCCCGATGAGTACGAATACACGTTCACCATCATGGGGGTTTCCTGATGCCTGTCCCTGACTTTACGCCCTACGCGGGCCTGCTGCCTGACGAGAGCGACCCGGCCACCTTCTCGCCCCGCGCGTCGGCGCTCTTCGCCTGGTTCGTCGAGACCGGCGCACCGCAGCTCGCCGCCCTGGCGGCCTTCCTGGCCAGCATCATGGAGGATGAGGCAACGGTGCTGGATGCCCTCGACAGCCTTCAAGCGTCATTGGGCAACCTCGCGGGCCTGAACGTAGAGGATCTTACAGAGGAAGAGACGGCATGGCTTGAGGGCACGGGCACGACCGAGGCCCTGATCAGCCCCGCGACCCAACGGGCGGTGATCCGTGACGAATTGAATGCAGCGGGCGCCGCGCCGATCTACGGGGTGCGGGCCTGGGCGCAGTTCGACGGCTCCTACGCGGTCGCGATCAACGGATCTGGCAACATTGCCAGCATCGTGCGGAACTCAACGGGGAACTACACCGTGACGTTTTCCGCCGACATGCCGACCGCAGACTACGCGGTCTCGGGAACGGCGGGGACACCGGGCGACAGCACGCGAGACGGCGTATTGCAGGTCTACAGCAGAAGCCTGTCCTCGGTTTCGTTCCGCGTGAATGACCCGACCAACAACGACCTGCGGGATTATCCAGACGTCTCTCTGATCGTCGTCTGCTGACCCCGCACCCCCCAGAAAAACCCATCTGACAACAGACCCGACGCGGCCCGTTCGAATAGGGCGGGCGCGGTTGATCCTGCATGGAAAGGAACCTTCGATGTCCCAAGATTACGCCAAGAGCTACCCCTCGCGGATCAGCTCGGGAACACATCACGCCGCAGTTGTGCCCTCCGACACCGACGACCTGCTGCCGCCCCCGCGGTCGCTCTATGTCGGCACCGGCGGCGACCTGGCCATCCGCGATGCGGCGGGCAATGTCGCGGTGCGCAAGAACGTGGCTGCGGGCTCCGAGATCTCCTTCGAGGCCGCTCGCGTCATGGCCACCGGCACCACCGCGTCCGACATCCTGGCGATCTGGTGAGCCGATGATCGAGATCGGAACGGGCGCGATCACGCTTGGCGGTGGCGGCGGGAATTGGGCGGCGCTCGACCCGGTGGCCCGCACCGCCCATCTCTACCTGTCGCCCGGCACGGGGCGCTTTGCGCGCGCCGGGGCCTCGGCCGCCTTCTCGCAGCTTGGCAGCTTCGCCGCCGCCGGGACGCGGTTCGAGCGCGCGGGCGACGGGCAGTATTGGCCGCGCGGGGGCAATGTGCCCCGGCTGGGCGATCACACGACCGGCGCGCGGCGCTGGCTGCTTGAGGGGTTCGCGACGAACAAGTGCCAGAACCACAATGCCAACCCGACAACGACCGCAGGCGCCTTCCGCCAGGGGGATCAGGCGGCCACGCTGTCGCTGGTCGATGATAGCGCTGCGATCGCCTCAGCAGGCCTTGCCCAGCTCTGCCCGTCCGGCCAGGTCTTCGTCCTGGACAATACCCTTGGAACCGGCCTGGCCTATGTCGCGTTCGAGGGGGTCGCCGGGAACCTCAAACCGCATACGGGCAGCGCCTATATCCGGGGCGGGGCAGGGGACATTCGCGGCCAGTTCGCGGAAGGGCGGGTCGATTTCGGCGCGTCCGAGGGCTACCGCCGGGTGCAGGGTTCCTTCACCCCGGCCGACGCAGAAACCCGCATGGTCATCACCGCGAAGCCGGGCCAGGTGATCCATTTCATCCTGAACCAGTTCGAGGAAGGCCCGCGACCCACGTCCCCCATCGTGGTGGCGGGAAGCGCCGTCACCCGTGCCGCCGAGACCTTCGTCGCGGGCCTGGCCGACCTCGATCTGTCCGGCGGCGTCTGGGTCTTTTTCCGGGGCGAGCTTTGGGGAGAGAACGAACCTTTCCCGCCGCTCTACGTGTTCGGCAGCGCGGATGAGGAACGGGTCACCCTCTACCTGAACCGCGCGACCGGGGTTCTGCGCAGTTCCCAGACCTCGGGCGGCGTGTCTGCCTCGATCAACAGCCCGGTCTACACGACAGGCTCCACGCTCGCGCTCGCCGCGCTCTACCGGCCCGGCAGCATGTCACTGGTCGTCGGCGGCGCGGAAGTGGGCACGGCCACCCCCGGCGCGCTGCCGGATCTCGCAGAGCTGATACTCGCCGCCCGCGATACCGGGGGCGCGGGCCAGCCCGCCGCCCTGGCCCTCGCCGAGTTCTGGATCGCCCCGGCCTCGGCCTTCACCGTCGCCGCCATGGAGGCCCTGACCGCATGACGATCACCGCAGCCCTGATCCACATCGCCGATGAACAGGCCCTGATTGCCTGGCTCGCCCAGAACCTGCCCGGCGTCATCGCCGAGGGTGGCGCCCATGTGGCAGGGGGCCTCGCCCGCACCGCAAGCTATCCGAACCCCGGCCGGGCAAACGATGGCCCGGCCGGGCTTTACGCCAACCTCACGCCCGCGCAGGTGGCCCAATGGACCGCGCTGGCGGCCGTGCCCGCCCTGGGGATCACCATCCTCGGCCAGATCCCCTATCAGGGCCTGGGCACCGGGGCGGCCCTCTACGCGGCGGTCGAGGCGGATCCCGTCGCCTGGCCCCTTTGGGAAAGCGTCGCCACGATCCCGGCGCAGCAGATCGAAGGGGTGGGCGGGGCGCCTATCGACATGCCGCCCCGCGTGGCGCGGCCCTGTGTGCAGTAAGGAGGCTGAGATGGCCGAGGAAAACCGCCTGGCGCGGATCGAAGAGAAGCTCGACAAGCTCAGCGACGCCGTGGTCGCCATGGCGCGGATGGAAGAGCAGATGATCACGCTGTTCAAGCGGATGGATCGCTACGACATCGAACTGCGCGAGCTGATGCGCCAGGTGGCGGCGCTGGAGCGGGTCAGCTTCGGGCGCGGGGTATTCTTCCGCAGCCTCGACAAGCTGATCTGGCTGGTCGTGGGCGGCGCCGCCGCGCTGGTCCTGTCCTGGGCGCAGGCGCAGCTGTGACGGCTCAGCCACCGTCGCGTTCGGCTAGGGCCTTTTCCAGCAGGGCGATGGTTTCGTCGTAGGACTTCAGCGACTTCGGGAACAGCTCGCGCTGCTCGCGGTAGAAGGCCAGCCACCGATCCAGTTTCTCCAGGGGATAGGTGTTCCCCCAGCTTTCCAGGCTCAGGGTGAAGGTGCCCGCGGCCCGGTCGATCTCGCATCTATTCTCGCTCATGGGCGCGTTTTGCCGCCCCTCTCGCGGATGCTCAACCGGGCATTTGTGTCATCCGGCCTCGCGCAGCGCGCGGGGCCTTTTTCGTTTGGAGATCCTCATGAAACTTCGCCTTGTCTACAACTGGGCCAATATCCTGCGCCGCGCCTGGTCTGTCTGGCTGACGCTGGTCGCGGCGCTGCTGATCGTGGTCTCGGTGGCGCTGATGCTGCTGGATGCGCAGATCCTCGGCCTGTCGGCCCCGGTCTTTGCCGTGCTGGCGGCGCTGGCGCAGCTTTTCGCGATCCCGGCCCGGATCATCTTCCAGGAAAAGATCGAAGCCTTCCTGATCGAGGAGGACGGCGCCCTGTACTGGCCGCGAACCTGGCGGGGCCGGGCGGCGGGGGGCGGGGTGGCGGTCATCGTCCTGGCCGCCGCCTTTATCGAGCCCTGGGAGGGAACTCGGCTGAAGGCCTATCTCGACATCGCCGGGATCCCGACCATCTGCACCGGCCATACGGAGGGGGTGGCCCTGGGCGACACGGCCACGGCCGAGGACTGCCGCGAGATGTTCCTGGCCGAGGTGGTCGCCTTCGAGACCCGGATCCGCCCCTGCCTGCCCGAGGGGCTGCCGGACCAGAGCCGCGCCGCCTTCGTCTCGGCGGCCTACAACATCGGGGCAGGGGCCTTCTGCGGCTCTTCCATGTCCCGGCGCGCCCTGGCGGGCGACCTGGCCGGGGCCTGCGACGCTCTGCTGATGTGGAACAAGGCCCGGGTACAGGGGGTGCTGCGACCGGTGACCGGCCTGACCCGCCGCCGCCAGGCGGAACGGGCGCTTTGCCTGGAAGGGCTGCACGCATGATCCGCCTCCTTCTGCCTTATGCGGCCGGGGGCGCCCTGGTGGCCTGCCTTGGCGCGGCCGGGCTCGCCTGGCACCTGTCGGGCGAGGTGGCCCGCCTTCAGGCCCGGGCGCAGACCCTCGACACGATGCTGACCGGCTGCAACGGCCGGGTGGCGGACCTTCACCAGGACAAGGAGCGTGATCATGCGCTGGACAGCATCCGCGATTCCGATCTAGGCCGTTCTGTGCCTGACCGCTGGCGCCTGCCTGCGGAGTAGGCTCACAGGATGCACCCGAAACAGTATAGTTTCCTGGTGAAGGCCCGGACGGCTAGCTACTGGGAAACAAGCTGTGCACGGTATCTGTGCAATCCCCATGCTCGCCAGTTTCGCTGTCGCCCGAGGTCTCTATACTCTTCGCAATCTTGTGCGTGACAGCTGACGCCATCATCAATCCGGACACATCCTCAGAGGACGTCCGGCCGACAAGCTGATAGCCGAGGCTCTCCAGGCGGGCGGCGATCTCTTTGAGCTCCCTTACCTCGATATCAAGTTCTTGGGCTTTGGAAACAAGGTACCCATCAAAACTCGTTGCCAATGGTACGGTCCTCTTAGGCTGTTAGCTGGCGGCTGATCTCCGCTCGCTCAGTGATGTTGAAAGGGAGTGGTGACCTACTCTCTCCGACAGATGCAATCAACATCGAAGTGTCAAGATCGTCGAATTTGGAATGACGCCATCGCGTTGCTTTGGCGGTCATTAGCTGGTGCCTGCCGGTATACAGGCGTTTTCTACCTTTGGGGGAAAGGGCACTGGGGAGTCAACGCTTTCAGGGTCGACTATCCGATTGGATATTCTATGGGAAAATAAGGGTATACGCTATGTTTCTGAAATTTCTTAAATTCTCCTGCGGGCTGGCGAGTTGTTCCTTTCTGGCAGCCTGCGCCAAAGATGATGTCGCGCTAGGGTTGCGTCCGCCCGGGCCGGCCTTCTGCGATGTAGAGGAAATGCGGATCTTCAGCCAGGCCGAGATCGACTGGCGGGCGGCCCATGCGCCCTGGAACCTGCGGCGGGATTTGAAAACCAATGCGACCTGGGAGGCCGAATGCCCGCCCGGCGATCTGACCGCCCTGACGCCCGACGGCGAAGCTGCCCGCAAGGATGGTGGTCAAGCGAGCCTGGATGGGCGGCGCCGTGCCCGTGGCTAAGAGCTGCCTTGCGTCTGCGCTGTCCGGGGCGTGGATCATGGTCGGGCTGGCCGAGGACAAGGGGGACGACTTCGCCGAGATGGTCGTTGCGTCCGATCGCTGGGCCTTTCCCCGCACATCCTTGGAAGAGGCGCGGCAGCTGCTGGCCCTGAATGGCGAGCATTGCCGTTGCGCCCGCTGTCGAGGAGGCGAGTTGGCACGGGGGGGCCGGATCCAGCCCGCTGCGGCTCAGCTGTCCTTGTTCGACTAGAGGTTGGCTCCTAGCGTAGTAACACAAGTTGACGCAGGGTGAGGCTATGGGGGCGCAGGGAGGCGGAACCCTCACTCGCCCGAGGGGCTTGTGAGGATGATCGAAGGTCCCTACGCTTCAATCTAGGAATCTTGCATTCGGCGATTGTTGATATATATGGCAACACTGATAGAGTTGTACGAGTCGGGGGCTCTTGAAACGATCGACCCGTTAGAACCTGGGGAACTGCCCTGGAGGACGCTGTATGCGACGACGGATTTCATTGGCTGGCTTGAGAGTGGGCTTCCGAAGATCAAGCCCGACATCCTGCACGATAGCCTTTCGCCGCTCGAGCAGGTTTATTCAGTTTTCTACGAGTATGTCTCTGGGGATGAGTTCTCAAGGGAGTGGCGCTTCAAGAAGCTGAACTGTACACCTGATCACCATGTTTGGGAGCTTAAGACCGATGCAGTCCGTGTTTTCGGCTGGGTTCCCAAGAAGAACATATTCGTATGCTGTTTCGGTGATGCAAAGGAAGAAATCATGCGAAATGGAAGTTATGGGCTTTACATCGCGCGAACGGCTTACGTTCGCAATAACCTGGCCTTAGATGAGCCGAAGTGCGTGGAAAGTAGAAGGTACGAAGATGTCATATCGGATGCAGATTGATGCGAAGTCGCGAAAATCGGCACGCTTCATCTCTGGTTTGCAGAAGAAGATTCAGGCAGCGTTTCTTGCCTCTGGAAAGACACAGCAAGAGGTCGCTGATGCAATTGGGGTTGATAGGTCTGTTGTCAATCGCCGCCTTAAAGGCGATGCAAATTTGACCGCGCGCTCCATTTCGGAGTTCGCTTACGCTTTGGGTAAGGATATCAAGATTGAATTCTTGGACCCGCAGCCCGTTGAGAATGCAAACTGGACGCGGCCCGCGATGGCCGGGACACGATTCACGGCGTCGTTCGAAGCTGTCGCGAGTGGAACAGTTGCCCCTCAGTCTGAATATGTCTTAGAAAGAACCGGCTCGTGATCTTTGAACCCTATGGCGTTGCGACATTCTGTGATGACATTCGGCATGAAGCCAATGGAAAGATCACGCTAGTTGGGTGCTACGCAGGTGAGCTGATCTTTGGGTCCAAGGCACCTGCTGTGCTTCCGACGTTTGCGGCGCTTATCAGTCTCCGGCTCCCTTTGGATAGTGCTCCGAAGAAAGTGGATATCCGTGTCATGAAATTGGATCAGGGGGGGCAGACTTCGATCATGGATATGTCTTTGAAGGACATTGATCTAAAAGCAGATGGCATGGATCTTCCTGAAGGATTTTCTGAAGAGGACAGGTTGATTTCCATGATGATACCTTGTCAGTGGCAAATGTTGAGATTTGAGGGTCCGGGTACGATTAAAGCTAGGGCTTATATCAATGACGAGATTGAAGTTAAGTTGGGGGCTCTGGTTGTTAAGTTTGCTGATCACAAAGATCAAGACGAGAAGGCCTGACTGTCCAAGTGCGTTCTCGCGATAGGAACGATGGTGTATGGGTTGCAACTAACCTTCTATTGGACGACACGGATAGGGCGTAGGTGGCCTTTCTGTTCCTGCCTGCGGAGCGACCCCGACTCGATGCCGTCGCCCCTCTCCACCTCAGGCGCGGTCTTCTGCATGTCGGCGAATTGATGATCTTCAGCCAGGCTGAGATCGACTGGCGGGCCGCTCATGCCGCTTGGCCTGCGGCGGGATCTCAACGCCAATGCGACCTGGGAGGCCGAATGCTTGAACCTCGATCTGGCCGCCCTGACGCCTGACGGTGAAGCTGCCGCAAGGTTCACGGCGAGCGGGCCTTGATGGGCGGACGTCGCCCGCTGCGGCTCAGCTACCGTTGTTCGATTAGAGGTTGGTTCTAAGGGCCGGGAACGTCCGACAGCGACGATATGGGGCTGGCGTGGGGTGGTCATCGTGAGTAGTTGCGCGGTGAGTTTATAGGCTGTATGTTCATGTCCTGTTCTCCACCCCTGACCCTTTCCGATGCCCCTCGTCCTTTCCCTCTTCTGTGGGTGCGGCCACAGCGTCACGCGCCTGGCCGAGCCGCTGTTGCAGCGCCGCACCTCTGACCAGGTGCGCGCAGCGGCGGTCTGCACCGTGTGTGGCCGCAGGGGCGCAGAGGCGGCCATCACACACTGGATGACCGATGCTGATCTCGAGCTGAGGCGGCGGCGGGGTGAGTGGATCTAGGTGCGGCTGTGGCCTTTTGGCTGAGCGGAGGCCCTGCGTCTCTCCTCGACCGTAGATCTGGAGCGCAAGTATTCCTCGGTCACATTGAGCCCACGCAGAAGCCATTTCATTCCATCGGCCCATGGCTCGGCGCATTTGGGGCAGACCGGCATCGTGCCGTACCTCACATCCGAAATCGTCACCTTGCTGGAGGCGCCGCAGGCAGCGCAATGGCGCTCAATCACGAGGTGGTCGAACCTGGTTGGAGGAAACGCGGAGGTGGTCATAGGGGGTACTTGTCACACAGAAGGACAGAGATCACAAAACACAACCCGAAGCATAGTGCCATCCGGGTCCAGTGAACACTGTCCGAAGGTCTAGAGTACGTGTTCGAAAGTGTTTCAAGATTCACTAATTGTTTATGCTTTGTCCTGGTCCGGCGTGTCCATTAACCTTTTGAATTTACGTAATGTTCCGAACGATCCTGAACCATCTCTACGGCGGCATGGACGAGCCCGAGCTGAAGATCATCGACGTTTTCATCTGCAAGCTGCGGAAGAAACTGTCGACGGCGACCGAAGGCGACAATTATATCGAAACGGTCTGGGGCCGGGGCTATGTGCTGCGCGACCCCGAGCCGGAACAGATGGACGAGAAGAAAATGGCGCTTGGCGCCAGCTGAGGCACGGGGCGCGCGCGCGGGCGAGCGCCGAGGGCAGGCGTTAGCGGGGCGGCGGACCTGCGATCCGCGCCAGGAAGAGGGCTGATCTTGTTCCCCGCTCCGGGCGTCGGGCCGAGACCGGCGGGGTGCGCGGTGCCACCACTCACGACCTTCCCGCCCCTGCCGATCTTCCGAAACTTGCCGAGATCCCCCGTTGACCTCTGGCTCCAGAGGCCGAGCGCTCCACGCTCCACGCTCCACGCTCCACGCGCGGGGCGCCGAAGGCCTACGGGTGCTTGAAGAGGCTTGGTGCCTTGCTTGCCTTCCGCTCCCCGTCCGCCGTCCCGTCCATCGCTGCTCGAACCCGGGCACACCTCAACCCGCCTCCCGTACCCGTCCTACGCGCAAGCGGCTGGACCTCGGATGCGCCCCCGCCTATCACTTTTCCAGACCGGCCCGGCCGGAAAGCGTGAGTGAAGAGGGCAGTGCATGACCGAGAATTGGGCGGAGAAACCCGTGGACGCGTTGACCGAGGCGGAGGCCGAGCAAGAGCTGGCCCGCCTGGCTGACCTGCTGGGGGCCGCGAATCTCGCCTATCACCAAAGCGATGCGCCCAAGCTGGAAGACAATGAATATGACGCCCTGAAGCGGCGCAACGCGGCGATCGAGGCGCGCTTTCCGGCCCTGAAACGCGTCGACAGCCCGTCCGACCAGGTGGGCGCGGCCCCGGCCGAGGGCTTCGGCAAGGTGCGCCACGAGGTGCGGATGCTGTCGCTGGGCAATGCCTTTGCCGAGGAGGATGTGCAGGATTTTGACGCCCGCATCCGGCGCTACCTCGGCCTCGATGCGGCGGCACCGCTGGCCTATACGGCCGAGCCCAAGATCGACGGGCTGTCGCTGTCGATCCTTTACGAGAACGGCGAACTGGTGCGCGCCGCCACCCGGGGCGACGGCGAAGAGGGCGAGAATGTCACCGCCAACGCCCTGACCATCGCCGATATCCCGCAGCACCTCGACGGCGCGCCAGAGCGGCTGGAGGTGCGCGGCGAGGTCTATATGTCCCACGCCGATTTCCAGGCGCTGAACCTGCGCCAGGAGGAGGCCGGGGCCAAGACCTTTGCCAACCCGCGCAACGCCGCCGCCGGGTCCCTGCGCCAGCTGGACGCCGAGATCACCCGTGCGCGCCCGCTGCGCTTTTTCGCTTATGCCTGGGGCGTGCTGTCGGACCCGTTGGCTGAGACCCAGAAGGGCGCCATCGACCGGCTGGCCGCGCTTGGGTTCCAGACCAACCCGCTGACCCAGCTCTGCGACGGCCCGGCCGAGATGCTGGCCCATTATGCCCTGATCGAGGCGCAGCGCGCCACGCTGGGCTATGACATCGACGGCGTGGTCTACAAGGTCGACGACCTGGCGCTCCAGGCCCGCCTGGGGTTCCGGGCCACGACACCCCGCTGGGCCATCGCGCATAAGTTTCCCGCCGAACTGGCCTGGACCCGGCTAGAGGCGATCGACATCCAGGTCGGGCGCACCGGCGCGCTTAGCCCCGTGGCGCGGCTGCTGCCGGTGACCGTGGGCGGCGTGGTCGTGTCGAATGCGACCCTGCACAATGAGGATTACATCGCCGGGCGCGACAGCAAGGGCCAGCCGATCCGCGAGGGCAAGGACATCCGCCCGGGCGACTGGGTGCAGGTCTACCGCGCGGGCGACGTGATCCCCAAGATCGCCGATGTCGACCTGTCGAAACGCCCCGAGGGGGCGGCGCGCTACCACTTCCCCCAGACCTGCCCCGAATGCGGATCCCAGGCGATCCGCGAAGAGGGCGACAGTGTGCGCCGCTGCACCGGCGGCTTGATCTGCCCCGCGCAAGCGGTTGAAAAGCTGCGCCACTTCGTCTCGCGCGCGGCCTTCGACATCGAGGGGCTGGGGGCCAAACAGGCCGAATTCCTCTACGATATGTGCTGGATCGCGGAACCCGCCGATATCTTCACCCTGCGTGCGCGCGACGGCGCGGGCGCGCGCCTGGTGCGGCAACCCGAAGAGGTGACGACGCGCTACAAGGAAGACCCGGAGCGGCGCGCGGCGCTCTTGGCGGAACTGGCCGAGGTGCTGCGCACGGCGGGCGTGCCGGTGGACGACAGCGACCCCGCCCAGGTCGCCGCCGCCATCCGCCACCTGGCCGAGACGCCGCTGGCCAAGGTCAAGGGCTGGGGCGAGAAGTCGGCCGAGAACCTCTTCGATGCCATCGACAGCCGCCGCAAGATCGAGCTGAACCGCGCCCTCTTCGCCCTGGGTATCCGCCATGTGGGCGAGGTGGTGGCCCAGGATCTGGCGCGCCATTTCACCAGCTGGGACCGGCTGACGGCCTGCGTCGACCAGGCGCGCCCGGCGCAGGAACGCCATCTTCAGGCCGACGCGGCCGAAGCCGAGGAGCGCGCGAAAGCGAGTGAGGAGGGCCGCCGGGCCAGCCTGAAGGCCGCCCGCGATGCCATCTGGGCCGCTGACCCGCCGCTGCCCGAGACCGCGAAACCCGCCTGGGACGAGCTGACCGGCATCGACGGGATCGGCGCCAAGGTTGCCGCCTCGCTGGTGGCCGCCTTCGCCCAGCCCGCCGAACGGGCCTCGATCGACCGGCTGGCGGCCGAGCTGACCATCCTGGACGTCGCCGCTCCCCAGGACAGCGGCAGCCCGGTGGCGGGGCTGACCCTGGTCTTCACCGGCACGCTGGAAAAGATGACCCGCCCCGAGGCCAAGGCCCGGGCCGAGGCGCTTGGCGCCAAGGTCTCGGGTTCTGTGTCGAAGAAAACCGATATCCTGATCGCCGGGCCCGGGGCCGGGTCGAAGGCCACCAAGGCCGCCGATCTGGGGGTGAAGGTCATCGACGAAGACGCCTGGCTGGCGCTGATCGGCGACGCATGAGCGCGCGGCCCGAAATCCTCTTCCCGCTCTTCGCCGGGCTGGAAACGCTGGAGGGCGTCGGGCCGAAGACGGCTAAGCATCTGGCGCAGCTGGACGTGGCCCTGCCGCGCGACCTGCTGTTCCTGCTGCCCCATGCGGTGGTGGACCGGCGGCGGCGCGCCACGATCCTGGGGCTGACCCTGCCCACCACCGCCACGGTCGAGGTTACCGTGGGCGCCCATCACCCCGCGCGCAGCCGGGGCGGCGCCTATCGCATCCGCGTGGCCGATGCCGAGACAGAGTTCGACCTGATCTTCTTCCACGCCCGGTCCAACTACCTGCAACAGATCCTGCCCGAGGGCAGCCGCCGCCTGGTTTCGGGCAAGCTAGAGCTTTACGATGGCTTCGCCAACATGCCCCATCCCGACCACGTGCTGCCGGTGGAAGAGGGCGACGAGATCCCCGATTTCGAGCCGATCTACCCGCTGACCGCCGGCGTCACCCAGCGGGTCATGGCCAAGGCGGCGGCCTCGGCCCTGGCGCGGGCGCCGGTGCTGCCGGAGTGGATCGACAGCGGCCAGCGGGCGGCCAAGCTTTGGCCCGACTGGCTCAGCGCGCTGCGCCAGGCCCATGCGCCGGACGGCCCCGACGCGGTGCGCCCCGAGGATCCGGCCCGCGAACGGCTGGCCTATGATGAGCTGCTGGCGCATCAGCTGACCCTGGCCCTGGCCCGCATGGTCGAGCGCAAGCGCGCCGGACGGCCCAGCCATGGCGACGGGCATCTGCGCGCCAAGGTGTTGAAATCGCTGCCCTACAAGCCGACCGAGGCGCAGACCCGCGCCCTGGGCGAGATCGCCGCCGACATGGGCCGCGAGGATCGCATGTCGCGTCTGTTGCAGGGAGATGTGGGGGCGGGCAAGACCCTTGTGGCCTTCCTGGCGCTGCTGATCGCGGTCGAGGCGGGCGGGCAGGGGGTGATGATGGCCCCGACCGAGATCCTGGCCCGCCAGCATATGGAGGGCCTGGCGCCCCTGGCCGAGGCGGCGGGCGTCCGGCTGGAGATCCTCACGGGCCGCGACAAGGGCGCCGATCGCGCGGCGAAACTAGCCCGCCTGGCCGGGGGCGAGATCGACATTCTGGTGGGCACCCATGCGGTCTTCCAGGCCGATGTGAATTTCGCCGACCTGCGCCTGGCCATCGTCGACGAACAGCACCGTTTCGGCGTGCGTCAGCGGCTGGAGCTGGGGCGCAAGGGGCGGCAGGCCGATATCCTGGTGATGACCGCGACGCCGATCCCGCGCTCGCTGAGCCTGGCGCAATACGGTGACATGGATGTCTCGGTGCTGGACGAGAAGCCGCCCGGGCGCCAGCCGGTGAAGACCACCCTCAGTTCCACCGAACGGCTGGGCGAGATCGTCGATCACCTGGACCGCGCCACCCGCGAGGGGCGGCAGGCCTATTGGGTTTGCCCGCTGGTCGAGGAGAGCGAGAAAAGCGATCTGACCGCGGCCGAGGAACGGTTCAAGCATCTGCGCGCCCGGCTGGGCGAGGGGCGTGTGGGGCTCGTCCATGGCCAGATGCCGCCCGAGCAGAAGGACGCCGCCATGGCCGCCTTCCAGCGCGGCGAGACCGATGTGCTGGTCGCCACGACGGTGATCGAGGTGGGGGTGAACGTGCCCAATGCCTCGATCATGGTGATCGAACGGGCCGAGATCTTTGGTCTGGCGCAGCTGCACCAACTGCGCGGCCGGGTGGGCCGGGGCGAGGCGGCCTCGACCTGCCTGATGCTGTACCAGGCGCCCCTGTCCGAGGCGGGGATGAAACGGCTGACCCTTCTGCGCGAGACAGAGGACGGGTTCCGCATCGCCGAGGCGGACCTGGAGATGCGCGGCGCGGGCGATCTGATCGGCACGGCGCAAAGCGGGGTGCCGCGCTTCCGTATCGCCGATCTGGAACGCCAGACCGCGCTGATGGCCATCGCCCAAAGCGACGCGCGGACCCTTCTGGCGAAGGATCCGACGCTGGACAGCCCGCGCGGCCAGGCGGCGCGGACCCTGCTGTGGCTGATGGGCCAGGACGAGGCGATCCGGCTGATCAACGTCGGCTGAGCCGGGCGGCGGGCCTGCGGAGGCCACGGGATCTGAGCCGTTAAACGGCTGATTCTCCTGAGAAACCTCATTTTGTTCTCAAATGTTCTTAAAAAGTTCTTTACGTGCGCCCGGCAATATGAGAACAAATGGGCAACGCAAAGGAATGACCCCTGATCCGAAGGAGCCAAGACATGCTGAAAGATTTCATCCAGGTTGCCCGCCGGTCCCCTTCGGCGCTGGTGCAGGATCTTTTCGGGGCTGCGGCCCTGGTCGTGCTGCTCGTGGGGTCGCTCTACCTGCCGGCTCTGTCCTGAGCGTTTTCTGCCTGCAAATCGCAGAGAGACACGCTGGATCCCCCGAGCCACGGGGCGGATCGCCTATCCGCCCGGCCGGGTCTGCCTCATCCCCCGGTGCGTGTCCCTCGGTCCCAAGCGATCTGCATCCTTGCCGCCGCCGTCCCCTGGGACGTGCGGCGGTTTTTTTATTCCGCGCGGCCCACGCGACCCTGGCCCCGGCGGCCCTCGCTCCGCCCGGACGGGCGTCCTCGGGGCACGCCTAGAACCGATAGGCCAGGCGCAGCCCGCCCCAGTGGCGGTTCTTGACGAAGATCGGCGCCGAGAGATCCTTCATTAGCACGAAGTCGCCCCCGCCCATGTCGCGGCGGTAGACCTGCATCAGGAAGGGATCCTTGTTGCGCCCGGCCTTCAGCCCGACCCGGTCGTCGAAGATGCGGCGGTTGCGGCAGTTGGCCATGTTCCACACCGGATCGTCCGACTGCGGGTGCGAGAATTTGCGATTGTGGGTGGGCAGATAGCCGTTGCGATCCACCGCGGCGCAGAAGGCGACCTTTGGGTCGAGATCCAGCGCCTCTTCCAGGATCTCGGGCAGCAGCAGGTCGGTCAGCCGGGTAAAGCGGGTGGTGACCTGTTCGGGCTCGGTGTTGGGCACCGGGCGATAGTCGGTATCGAAAAGCTCTTCAAAGGGGATGCGGCCCTCCTCCACCGCCTCTTCGAAGGCGGCAGAGATCCGGGCGGCCCGGGCCTGGACATCGGCGATGAAGGGCCCGTCGGCGCTGTCGCCCCCCGCCAGGACCGAGTCCTGCACCAGCGCCTCGGACAGATCGCGCAGGGTCTGCAAGCGGTGATGCACATCCTCGACCGCCTCGGCGCTGTCCTGGACGCTGCTGAACATGGTCTCGATCCGGGGGGTATAGTCGCGCAGCGCCTGGTCGGCCTCGACCGCGTCGTCGCGCACCAGTTTCATCCGGGTAACCGAGCGATCCATCGCCTCTTTCACCGCCGCGTTCATCTGCGCCACCTTGTCGCCGGTATGGGACAGCTCGCGCGAGGTCTCCGAGACCTGGCCGGTTTCCTGTTGCAGGGTGGTGATCCAGTCGACCAGGCGCTGGATGTTGTCGCTGATCGTCTCGGCGGTGGCGCCGGTCTGTTGCGACAGCAGGTTGATGGCATCGGCCACCACCGAGAACCCCTTGCCGGCGCTGCCCGCGCGCGCCGCCTCGATCTTGGCATTGATCGCCAGCATGTTCACCTGGGCGGCGATGTCGGCGATCTGGTCATTGCTTTTCTGCACGTCCTCCAGCACCGATTCCACGTCCTGGGTGCGGGTGGCCAGGGTCAGCACCCAGGTCAGCACCTCGCGCGACTGGCGCCCGGCCACATCGGCCATGCCCAGGGCCTTGTCGAAACTGGCCTGGGTTTCCTCCAGCTGGGCGTAGGAATCGCGGATCGTGGTCATCACCGAGGCGTTCATCTGCAAGACCTGGCCGGTGCCCTCGCGCACCGTTTTCAGCTGGGTCAACAGCAGCTCGGTCCGGTGGGTCAGATCCTCTAGGAAGCCGTCCACATCGACGATGTCCTGCCCCAGGGCCGAGGCATTGCGCGCCAGCCGGTCCAGAGAGACACCGGCGGGGCGGGGGGCGTCAGAGCCCGGCGAGGGGAAGGGGGGATCGTGTTGCATCTGGGGCCGCTGATCGTTGCGCGGGCCCAGACCTAGGGCGGAAGTCCTGCGAAGCGGTTAAGCGCAGTCGCTGGCCTCGGCCTTTTCCAGCGCCTCCGACAGCGCCTCGAGCGCCAGCAGGATCGAGGCATGGCGGTTCTTGTACTCGCGCGCGGGCAGCAGCACCTCAAGCCCGTCAAAGGGCGCCTCGGGCACCGGGCCGCCCTCTTTCAGCATGGCGCGCAGCTGGTCGCGGGCGGTCAGGATCTGCGTCTTGGTGCAGCCGATCACCGCCGCCCCCACTACGCTGGCCGAGGCCTGGCCCAGGGCGCAGGCGCGCACCTCCTGGCCGTAACGGGCGATACGGCCGTCCTCGACATCCACGTCCACCGTCACGGTCGAGCCGCAGAGCGGCGCGCGTTTCTTCACTGTGGCGTCGGGCGCGTCGAGCCGGGTTTGATGGGGGATCTCGGCCGCCAGCGCCAGGATGCGCGAGGAATAGAGTTTGATCAGGTCGGTCTCGCTCATCGGCTGTCCTTTCCGGCGCGGGGCGGCGGCGCTGGTTCTTTCGGGTGTTTCCCCCTAGATAGGCCGCAACGGCCCCATCGGAAAGGGGCGGAAAGGATGCCCATGCGCTTTGATCCCAGCACCCTGAAATTCGACGACAAGGGCCTGATCCCCGCCATCGCCCAGCAAGAGGGCACCGGCGAGGTTCTGATGATGGCCTGGATGAACGCGGCCTCGATCGAGAAAACGCTGCAAAGCGGCCATGTCACCTATTGGTCGCGCTCGCGGCAAAGCTTCTGGGCCAAGGGCGAAAGTTCGGGGCACATGCAGCGGCTGGTCGAGATGCGGGTGGATTGCGACCGTGACTGCCTGCTGGTGATCGTCGACCAGACCGGGCCCGCCTGCCACACCAACCGGCGCAATTGCTTCTATACCGCCATTCGCGACGGCGAAGAGGTGATCATCGCCGACCCGATGGTCTGATCCGTCGGTCGGGGTTTGCCCCCGTCCTCGGCGGTGCCCCGGGGCGCTGGTGCCTCAGCCCTCGGGGGGCAGGCCGATCATCTTCATCACCTCTGCCGGGCTGCGCCCCTCGTCTCGATAGAGGCGCAGGGCGCGGGCATCGTCGCGTTTTGCCAGGCGCTTTCCGCTCGCGTCGCGGATCAGGCGGTGATGGTGATAGGCGGGCGTGGGCAGGCCCAGCAGGCGTTGCAACAGCAGGTGAATCGGCGTTGCCTCGAACAGATCGGCGCCGCGCACCACCTCTGTCACCCCTTGCGCGGCATCGTCGACCACCACCGCCAGGTGGTAAGAGGTGCCCATCTCGCGCCGGGCCAGCACCACGTCGCCGATCCGCTCGACCATGCGCCGGACCGAGATCGCCTGGGCCCCGTGTTCCCCATGGGGCCCGCGCCCGGTCTCGGTGAACCCCAGGGGGGCGTGGCGGCAGGCGCGTTCCATCGCGGCGGCCATGTCGAGGCGCAGCACGGCCTCGGGCAGGGGGCCCTTGGGCGGCGTGGCGGGGCGGCAGGTGCCGGGATAGACCACCCCATCGGGGCCGATCACCGGGTCGCCCCCTTCCTGCGGCGCGCTGGCCGCGGCGGCGATGTCGCGCCGGGTGCAGGTGCAGGGATAGAGCAGGCCCATGTCCCACAGCCGGGTGAGGGCGGCGCGATAGGCGGGCATCCGCGCAGACTGGCGCATCACCGGGGTGGGCCAGCTGAGGCCCAGCCAGTGCAGATCCTCGAAAATAAGCGTTTCCCACTCGGGCCGGGCGCGGCTTTGGTCGATATCCTCGATCCTGAGCAGGAATTGGCCGCCCGCCGCCCGGGCACGACGCGCGGCGGTCAGGGCCGAAAAGGCATGGCCCAGGTGCAGCGGGCCCGTGGGGGAAGGGGCGAAACGGGTGATCATGGCGGCCCACCCTAGAAAGCGGCGCGGGGCATCACAAGACGGGGGCGGGCACAATTCCGCGCGTCCGCCATATTTGCGTCGGTCCGCGCGGGGGCAGTGAAACGCAAACGGGCGGCCACGAGATGGGGGCCGCCCGTCTTTTTTGAAGGGGTTTTCTTGCCTGGGGGCCGGGGAAGGCCGCGCCCCTTAGCGGCGGCGGATCACCAGGACCCGGGCGGTGGACCCGGCAGAGCGCACATGCGGCCCGTCCTCGTCCAGCTCGACCACCGCCTCGGAACTGTCGGTGACCCGCTCCAGGGTGCGGCTGTACTCTTCATCCGCCTGGGCGCGGTCGTTGAAGCTGAGCGCGACACGCCCGCCCGAGGGCAGGGCCATGAAGATGGCGGGCAGGCAAGAGGCGGGCGCGGCGCCGGGCGAGATCGCCCCCATGGCGGTGACCAGGCGATAGCGCGACACCAGCCCCGGATCGGGGTTGCCCGTGGGCAGGGCGGTCAGCTTTTCATAGACCTGCTTGGCCTCGGCCTCGCGCAGCATCCCTTCCGAGACATCGGCACCATGGATGCGGGTAAAGCCCGCGTCGGTCAGCGCCAGGCCCGACAGGCCGGTGCCACAGCCGAAGTCCAGCACGGGGGCCGACATCTCGCTGTCGCGCAGCACGGATTTCAGCGCGCGGGCGATGCGACCGGGGGTTTCGTAATCGGCGTCCGTGAGATCCGCATCATAGCTTGCGGCCCATTGGTCATAGACGTCACGTTGCTTGTCGGCGTCATCGACGCCGTAGATTTTTTCCAGATAATTTTCAGACATGCGCCCGAATGTAGACCTCTGGCGGGTGAGGTCCAGTCACAGGCGGGGGCGCTCAGGTGCAGGGGTGCACATCGGGGCGGGGGAGGGATGGCGGGATGGCTTCCGCTCTACTGGTCTGCGGCACAGGGGGCGCGGCGGGGGTGCCCCCGCCGCGGATCGCTTAGCCCTGCGTGCCCAGCCAGCCGGTCCACAGCTCTTTGGCGCGGTCGGTATAGGCCTTGTAGCGGTCCTTGCGGCCCCGCCGCCCGCCTTTCAGACCCTCGACCGGGGGGAAGAGGCCGAAGTTCACGTTCATCGGCTGGAAGGTCTTGGCCTCGGCCCCGCCGGTGATGTGGGTGACCAGCGCGCCCATGGCGGTCTCGGCGGGCACCGGCGGCAGGGTCTTGCCGGTGATCTCGGCCACCGCCAGACGGCCCGCCAAGAGGCCCATGGCGGCGCTTTCCACATAGCCTTCGACCCCGGTGATCTGGCCCGCGAAACGGATGTTGGGGCGCGAGCGCAGGCGCATCTGGTCGTCCAGCAGGGTGGGCGAGTTGATGAAGGTATTGCGGTGGATGCCGCCCAGACGGGCGAAGCTGGCATTCTCCAGCCCGGGGATCATCTTGAAGACCTCGGTCTGGGCGCCGTATTTCATCTTGGTCTGGAAACCGACGATATTGTAGAGCGTGCCCAGCTTGTTGTCGCGGCGCAGCTGCACCACCGCCCAGGCCTTCTCATCCGGTTTGTGCGCATTGGTCAGGCCGACGGGTTTCATCGGGCCATGGCGCAGGGTCTCGCGGCCGCGTTCGGCCATGACCTCGATCGGCAGGCAGCCGTCGAAGTAGCCCGCCGTTTCGCCCTCGTGGAACTCGGTCTTCTCGGCGGCCAGCAGGGCGTCGATGAAGGCCTCGTATTGCTCCTTCGTCATCGGGCAGTTGAGGTAGGCCTTCTGCTCTTCCTCCGTCTCGCCCTTGTCGTAGCGCGACTGCATCCAGGCCGTGTCCATGTCGATGCTCTCGGCATAGACGATGGGGGCGATGGCGTCGAAGAAGGCGAGGCTTTCGGCGCCGGTCTCGGCGCGGATCGCCTCGGCCAGGGCGCCCGAGGTCAGGGGACCGGTGGCGATGATCCAGTGACCCTCGGTGGGCAGTTCGGAGATCTCGCCCTCTTCCACCGTCACCAGGGGATGGGCGCGCAGCGTCGCGGTGACCTCTTCCGAGAAGGGATCGCGGTCGACGGCCAGAGCGCCCCCGGCGGGCAGGCGGTGGCGGTCGGCGGTCTGCATGATCAGCCCGTCCGCCTGGCGCATTTCCCAATGCAGCAGGCCCACGGCGTTCTGCTCGCTGTCGTCCGAGCGGAAGGAATTTGAGCAGACCATCTCGGCCAGGTTGCCGGTCCGGTGGGCGAAGGTTTCCACCTGCGGGCGCATCTCGTGGATGACCACGGGGATCCCGGCCTGGGCGGCCTGCCAGGCGGCCTCGGACCCGGCCATGCCGCCGCCGATGATGTGGAGTGTCTCTGAAGGGCTGTGTGTCATGGGCGCGATCTATGGCAAGTGGTGGGGTTTGGCTAGCCCCCGGTGGGATGTGGGGATGGCAAAGGGGGAATGGGGGCTCTGCCCCCCTCCGCTGACGCGGAGTCCCCCGGGATATTTTTGGCAATGAGAATTAGGGGGCAGCGCGCCGGGGGCGGGCGGGGGTGAGGGGGGACGAGGGGCGAAATCTTAGGGGTTGGCGCCCGGAGAGGACAGGTGTGGGTGGGCTGGACGCCTGGGCAGGGGGGAGGCGGAGGGCGCGCGACCGACGATCCTGCCGTCAGGCGGGGCGGAACAGGCATCTTGGGCGAGGGGGGGAGAGACGAGTGGGTCACCGTGTCCCGATCGGCTGCCAGAGAGAGCTGGCCTGGAGGGGGCGCCGACGGTGACCCAAACTCGTGCGTTCGGTGGATACGTATCCCTCGTATCCTTAAGAGTAGGGGTAGCGGATCGGGATGCGGCGGGAAAGTGGCGAAAGAAGAACCACACTGGCCACGATTTGGAAACGGTGGGCGGCGGGGGCCGCAATCGGTGCCGGGGTGGCGGCGATCTGCCGTGCTTTGGCCCCGATTTCCGCCCGGTCTGTGGCGCCAATGGTGCCAGAGCCGGGCGGGGCCTTTAGTCCGGGGGCAACCGGGGTGGTCAGTCGCGCGCCCAGCTGGGGGCGCGTTTTTCCAGGAAGGCCTGGATGCCCTCGTCGGTGTCACCATCCAGCATGTTCTCGACCATGGCGGCGCCGGTGAAGGCATAGGCCTGGTCGAGGCCCATCTCGGCCTGGCGATAGAAGGCGGATTTGCCGATGCGGATCGCGGTGTCCAGCTTGGCGGCCACCTTGCGCGCCAGGGCCAGCCCTTCCTCGGCCAGGGCCTCGGGCGGGACGGCGCGGTTGATCAGGCCCAGGTCGGCGGCGCGGGCGTCGTCGATCATCTCGCCGGTGGTCAGCATTTCGAAGGCCTGTTTGCGCGGGATGTTGCGCGACAGGGCCACCATGGGGGTGGAACAGAAGAGGCCGATGTTGACCCCGTTGACGCCAAAGCGGGTGCCCTGGGCGGCAATCGCCATGTCGCAGCTGGCCACCAGCTGGCAGCCCGCGGCGGTGGCGATGCCATGGGGCAGGGCGATCACCGGTTGGGGCAGGTCGCGCAGCCCGGTCATCACCGCGGCGCAGCGGGTGAAGAGATCGGCGAAATAGGCCGCGCCCCGGTCCGGAGCCTGGCGACCCGCCTGCATCTCTTTCAGGTCGTGACCGGCGCAGAAAGCGCGGCCCGCGCCCGACAGCAGCACGACGCGGGTGTCGCGATCCTCGCGCAGCGCGGCGATCTCGGCCGAGAGCGCCGCCAGCATCGCATCGCTCAGCGCGTTCAGCCGCTCGGGCGCGTTCAGCGTCAGCCGCGCGATCCCGTCCTCGTCGTGACGTTCCAGAAGTGCCATCTTGTTTCCTCCCTCTCCTGCTGGAACTCTAGGGCGGTTACGCGAGGGAGGAAAGCATGACGCTGGCAATGACGGCGGAGGACCTGATGGTCTTCCTGAAGGAGGCCTTTCCGCAGGTCTCTGGCGACTATGTGGTCGACCATGTGGAGGAGAAGCTGATCCGGGTGCGCCTGGTGGTGGATGACCGGCACCTGCGGCCGGGGGGCACGATCTCGGGGCCGACGATGTTCTCGCTGGCGGATGTGGCGGTCTATCTGGGGGTGCTGTCGATGATCGGGCCCAAGGCGCTGGCGGTGACGACCAACTGTTCGATCGACTTCATGCGCAAACCGGCGGCGGGCCAGGATCTGGTGGCCGAGGCGCGGCTGTTGAAACTGGGCCGGGTGCTGGCCGTGGGGGATGTGGTGATGTGGTCGGACACGGGGCCCGAGGCGGCGGCCGAGGGCCGCGCGGCGCCGGTGGCGCGGGCCACGCTGACCTATTCCATCCCGCCAGAGCGCTGAAGGTGCCGCCGGGAGGGGCGGATTTTGTGGGGTATTTTAATACCCATTTTGCAAGTCTTTGAAAGGGAACGTTAAATTTGGATTTGTGGCGCTTGACTGGGGCGCGGGCAGCTGTATAACCCGTCCATCACTTCGCCCGCGGGTCGTCTGGCTTCGCGGGCTGCCAATTTCCAAAGGGCACCCGTCATGAAAACCTTCTCTGCGACTCCTGCAGACATCGAGAAGAAGTGGATCATCATCGACGCCGAAGGCGTCGTGCTGGGCCGTCTCGCCTCGATCATCGCCATGCGTCTGCGTGGCAAGCACAAGCCGTCCTTCACCCCCCACATGGACATGGGCGACAACGTCATCGTGATCAACGCTGACAAGGTCCAGCTGACCGGCAAGAAACGTGCCGACAAGCGCTACTACTGGCACACCGGTTTCCCGGGTGGCATCAAGGACCGCACCTATGGCCAGATCCTGGAAGGTGAGCACCCCGAGCGCGTCGTGACCCTGGCTGTCAAGCGTATGCTGCCCGGCAACCGCCTGTCCCGCCAGCAGATGACCAACCTGCGCGTCTACGCTGGCGCCGAGCACCCCCATGAGGCGCAGTCGCCCGAGGTGCTGGACGTCAAGTCCATGAACTCCAAGAACACCCGGAGCTGATAGATGGCTGATCAAGTGAATTCCCTGGAAGATCTGAAAGACGCCGTCGCCGAAGAAGGCACCGTGCTGGAGATCGAAGCCCCCCGTGAGCCGGTCCGTGACGAACTGGGCCGCTCTTACGCCACCGGCAAGCGGAAGGACGCCGTCGCACGCGTCTGGATCAAGCCGGGCTCGGGCAAGGTCGTGGTGAACGGCAAGGAGATGAAAGTCTACTTCGCCCGCCCCGTGCTGCAACTGATCCTGAACCAGCCGTTCCAGGTTGCCGGTGTCGAAGGCGAGTTCGACGTCATGGCCACCGTCAAGGGCGGCGGTCTGACCGGCCAGGCCGGTGCGGTCAAGCACGGCATCTCGAAGGCTCTGCAACTCTACGATCCGTCGCTGCGTGGCGCGCTGAAAGCCGCTGGCTTCCTGACCCGCGACAGCCGCGTCGTCGAGCGTAAGAAATACGGTAAGCGCAAAGCCCGCCGTTCGTTCCAGTTCTCCAAGCGTTAATCGTTTCGGGATCGAGATCGCGAAAGGCCGCCCCCCGGGGCGGCCTTTTTGCTTGGGCGGGTCTGCGTCGGCGGCTCTGGCTGCGGGGCCGTTGTGCGTCCCTGGGCACATCCGCTGTGCCCCTAATCCCAAGTGGTTTACTTGTGTTTCAGTTTTGTGACGGCTACTATCTGAACTCATCGGTTCAGGTTTGCCCTGGGCGGATCCCCTCTCTTCCCGTGCCAGGCCCCTGTTCATGCTCGACCCGATCACCGCCTATTACGACCTGTCCGATGCCACCCCGCTCAGCCAGGGGCAAAGCCGGATCGTCTATCAGCACCCGCTGCACAACGGCATGCTGATCAAGGTGGTACGCCCGGGCAGCCAGGATGAGCGGCGCTACTACAACGCCCGGCTGCGGCGCTTTTCGGTCTGGCGGTTCGGGGGAATGCGCGTCTGGGCGCGGGAATACGACGAATATATCGCCCTGCTGTGGCGGGCGCGGGCGATGCCCGATTACATCTCGCGCTACTTCGGCTTCTGTCAGACCAATTTCGGCCCCGGGATGGTGGTGGAAAAGGTCATGGGGCCGGACGGCACGATGGCGCGCACCCTGAAAGAGCTGCTGTCCGACGCGCGCTACAGCACGGCGCAGCTGCACGGGCTGGTCGACACCTTCTTCGACGACCTGATCGGCAGCGACGCGGTGGTCAGCGGGCTGCACCTGGGCAATGTGGTGCTGCGCGAGGGGCCTGCGCCGAAACTGGTGCTGATCGACGGGCTGGGCGATATCGTGCTGATCAAGACCAAGATGCTGTCGCGTCGCCTGCGCCGCCGCTCGCTGGACCGGCGCCGGGCGCGGTTCCATGCCCAGATCGACAAGGCCCGCGCGGGCCAGGCCCTGCCCGAGGGCGTGCCCGCCTGAACCCTGCTGGGGCGCGCGTGGGCGGCCCCAAAACCTCTAGCGGTCGCTTTCGATCAGGCCCAAGCCGCGCAGGTAGACGCCGATCCCCGATTCCAATAGATCCTCGGGCGGAAAGGGGCTTTGCCGCCCCGGAGAGTTCCGCGCGAAAAGCTCGACCACCCCGTGGCTCAAGGCCCAGATATGGGCGGTGAACATCGAGGCGGGGGGGCGCTTTTCCGGCGGGATATGCTGTGACAGGTCCTGGGCGGCCTGTTCCATCACATCCCAGGCGCGCCGCGCCACGGCGGCCAGTTCCGGCGTGCGATTGACCGAGATGCCGCTTTCGAACATGGCGATGTAATGGCCCGGGTACTTGCGGGCGAAGGCCAGATAGGCGCGCCCCGTGGCCTCGAAGGCCGTCAGGGCCGAGGGCTGGCCCTTCTCGTAGGCGTAGTGGATCACGTCGGCAAAGATCTCGTAGCCCTGGCGCGCCGCCTCGGCGATCAGGTCTTCGCGGCCCTCGAAATGACGGTAGACGGCGGCGGGGGTCACCCCCGCCTGTTTCGCCGCCTCCGACAGGGTGAAGCCCGTTGGCCCCTTCGCCTCGATCAGCGACAGCGCGGCCTCGACCAGCGCCTGGCGCAGGTTGCCGTGGTGATAGCCGCGTTTCTTAGACATCCCAGAGTTCCGGCCCCCCCACGATCTTGTCGTCGGGCAGGCCGATGGCCTTGGTGTCCTTGTTGGTATAGGGCAGGTGCAGCAGCACCTGACGGATCGCGGCCAGCCGCGCCCGGCGCTTGTCGTCGGACCGCACCACGGTCCAGGGGGCGGCATGGCTGTGGCTGCGGCCCAGGGTCTCGACGATGGCCTCGGAATAGGCGTCCCAGCGGGCCAGGCCCTTCACGTCGATGTCCGACAGTTTCCACTGTTTCAGCGGATCTTTCTCGCGATCCAGGAAGCGGCGCAGCTGTTCGGCCCGGCCGACGTTCAGCCAGAACTTGAAGATATGGATGCCTTCCTCGGCCAGCATGGCCTCGAACTCGTTGACCTGGCTGAAGAAATGCTCGCGCTGCGCAGGGGTGCAGAAGCCGAAGACATGTTCGACCACGCCGCGGTTGTACCAGGACCGGTCGAAGAAGGCGATTTCGCCCGCCGCCGGAAGATGGGCGATGTAGCGCTGGAAATACCACTGGCCGCGTTCGGTGTCCGAGGGTTTGGGCAGCGCCACCACCCGCGCGCCGCGCGGGTTCAGATATTCGCGAAACCGCTTGATCGTGCCGCCCTTGCCGGCGGCATCGCGACCCTCGAAGACGCAGATCACGCGGGCGCCGCTTTCCTTGGCCCAGGCCTGCATCTTCACCAGCTCGATTTGCAGCGCTTCCAGCTCTTTCTCATAGGCCTTGCGCGGCATCCGCTCGCTATAGGGGTAAGAGGGTTCAAGGATGTCGTCCTTGTCGCCGCGCCGGATCGCGTTGCGTATCGGCTCGGGGGCCTCGGTCTCGTAGAAGGCGCTGATCGCCCCGTCGAAGGGAAGGTCCATCGCAAAATCCTTTTCCCCCTATATGGCGGCGCGCTGGCGCCGGTGCAATCCGCTCGTTGCGGCAGCAGCGGGGACAGGGGGGCAAGGGGGGGCGGGCGCCGGGCCGTCTAGCCCGCCGGGCGCGCGCCCTCGGCCCGGTTGCCGCCTGCCGCGGCAGCGGCAGCCATCGCCGGGGCGATACGCGCGCGGCGCGCGGCGCGCTGCACGGCCTCGGCGATCTCGGCGGCGCCACCCACATGCACCATATGGCCCTGGTCCTTCAGCTGTTTCAGCCGCGCCCCGGGGATCTCGCGCGACAGGGGCACCCCATGCAGCTGCGGCGCGGTGATCACGTCGCTTCCGCCGAAAAGGATCTCGACCGGCATACGGATCTCGCCGTAATGCGGGCCCATCTCGGCCAGGTCGGGTTGCATACGCTTCAGCTGGCGATTGTCGCTGACGATGCTGTGCGGGCGCAGGGTCAGGCGCAGACCCACCTTGCGCGCATAGCCCTGTGGCATCTCACGGGGGGCGAAATAGGCAATGTAATCGCGGTCGAAACGGCTTTGCGGGAACCAGGCGGTCACCACCTGGGCCACCAGCGGCCCCAGCACCGGCAGGGCGGGGCCACGCACCCGCCAGGGCAGTTTCGGCAGCCAGGGGAAGGCAGGCGTGCCCACCAGGACCATCGAGCTGAGCCGTTCGGGCCGGTAGAGCGCCCAGGCCAGGGCGATGGAACCGCCAAAGCTCTGGCCCAGCAGGGTGACCTGATCAAGTCCCAGGGCGGCGCAGGTGTCATCCAGGAACTCGGCCTGCTCGCGCAGGCTTTCGCCCTGGTGGTTCAGCCGCGGGGTATAGCCCAGGCCGGGGCGGTCGATCAGGGTGACCCGGAAATGCGGCAGCAGGGCCGGGACATAGGTTTCCAGCGGCTCGATCATCTGGCTGGTGACGCCATGGACCACCACCACATCGGGGCCAGAGCCCAACTGGAGCACATGCACCGGGTGGCCGTTCACGGTGATCATCCGTCCGCGCGGCGGATAGAGGGTCTGGGCCTGGTGGCTGCGTTGGTAGGCGCGCAGCCAGGTCAGAAGGGCGGCAAGGGCAAGACAGGCCAGTATCGTGGCCAGAACGGTGTAAAAGACAGAGGGCATCGGGACGACGATCCTGTGCGGAAGAAAGCTATGTACTATGACGAAGCTATTCGACCATGCGCCGCCGTCAGGTCAATCAGCGAAGCTGCCCCGGCGCCAGAGGCACCGGGAAATGCGGCCAGATCCGCGATTTTGCCTGTTGCGGTCGCGACGCTACCGTCTGGTTCGGCCCCTGGCCTGCCGTCGCGGCGCGCGGACCTGGGGCCTGACCCGAGGGGCATTCGCCCGCCGGGTCAGGCGCCCGGACCGTCAGCCCCCGTATTCCGTCAGCCCTCGTATTCCGCCAGGCCGATCATCGCCGGGTCATAGGGGGTCGTCTGGTAGATATTGTTGATCCAGTTGCCATAGAGCAGATGCGCATGGCTGCGCCAGCGGTTGAGAGGCTGGCGGGTCGGATCGTTCTCGGGGAAGTAGTTGACCGGCGTCAGGATCTCGTCACCGCTGGCCACGTCGCGATCATATTCCTGTTTCAGCGTGTCGCTGTCGTATTCGAAATGGTTGAACACGTAGAGGGCGCGATGCGCCGGATCCTCGACCAGACAGGGGCCGGTATCCTCGTTGCCCAGCAGGGTGCGCAGCCCGCCGCCCGCGGCGCGGATATCCTCGTCGCGCATTTCGGTCCAGCGGCTGACCGGCACCACCAGCGTGTCCGAGAAGCCGTTGAGGAAGACCGAGGAGGGCGCAAGGTTGGTCTGCGGGTAGCAGCCAAAGCTTTTCGCGGGCAGCAGGTGCTTTGGCACCCCGTGAAAGTAGTGGATCATCGCCATGCCGCCCCAGCAGACGCCGAAGGTGCGGTGCACATGGGTCTGGGTCCAGTCGAAGACGCGGGTCAACTCGTCCCAATAGGTCACCTCCTCGAAGGGCAGATGCTCGATCGGGGCGCCGGTGATGATGAGGCCGTCGAACTTCTGCCCCGAGGCCTCGACCTCTTCGAAGGTCTGGTAGAAGCTTTCCATGTGCTCGGCGGCGGTGTGGCGGCTGCGATGCTCGCTCATGCGGATCAGCGACAATTCGATCTGAAGCGGGGTCGCGCCGATCAGCCGGGCAAACTGGGTCTCGGTCTGGATCTTCTTGGGCATCAGGTTCAGCAGGCCGATGCGCAGGGGCCGGATGTCCTGACGGGATGCCTGATCCTCCGACATGACCATCACGCCCTCGTTCGTCAGAACGTCGAAGGCGGGCAGGTCGGAAGGGATCTTGATGGGCATTGTCGTCAGTCCTCTGTGGGGGCCTTTCTAGGGGCCTTTGGCGTGGGCCGCCCGGGGGCGGGCCACTGGGGGATGCGCGCGGGCGGGGCCGCTCAAATAGGCGCTTCGCCGCGCCGGTCAAGGGCGGTGGCGATCAAGGTTTCGAAATCTTCCGCGGTTTTCACCGCCGCGACCTCGTCGGCCAGCACGGTGACACCGCGCCGGGCCATGGCGGCATAGCGCGGCTGGCGATGCGCCAGGGCGCGGGCATAGGTCCAGCGCACGAAGGCGTCGGGGTCGACCTGGGTCTCGTCGGCGCCGGTCTCTGTGCGGTATTCGTCCCAGGCGGCACGCAGGAAGGCGGGGTCGTAATACATCGGTTTCGGCGCCCGGTCGAAGCGGCGCACCAGCTCTTCGGTATGGGCGTCATCGCCCTTGATCCAGACCATCAGCGCCGAGGCCTCCAGCACCTGCAAGACCGGGTCGGCGGGATCCTCGGGATCCACCACCTCGCAGATCGAGCCGCCGCTGTCGCAGACGAAATGCGGATAGCCGTAAAGATCCACCGCCCGCGCGGCAAAGCGCGGCGTGTCCAGCAGGGCCTTGATCTCGGCATCGCGGTGCTGGTCCTGGCGGATCATGTATTCCTCGAAGGGCAGCCCGCCCTTGTCCGGGTCCCCGGGCTTGCCCAGATAGGCCGACAGCGGCGCCAGGTTGTTGAAGGTGATGTTCGAACCGATATAGATCGAATCCGTCATCAGAAGGTTACGCAGGAAGGGGACCTGCATCGCGTGCCGCTTGGCATTGTCGGCGATGTGTTCGCCCATGTAGCCGGTGCCGATGCGGTAATCGACCGAGTAGTGGAACCAGCGCCCGTCGTCGCGCAGCAGGTTTGAGACATGGGTCTTGCCCAGGCCCGACATTCCGAACAGCAGCACGCGTTTCTGTGCCGCCTCGCGCCACTCCTGCGCCGATCCGTATAGCATTTCGCCCCCGTGTCTTCACCTTGCCCGCGTCTTTTGCCCGGCCCGCGCGGCGCCATGGCGCCCGGGGCGCGTCTTTTGCGCGGCCAGGCAAAGCGTTAGGCGAAGGGCGCGCGCGGGTCAAACGGCAATCGGGGGCGGCGGCGGGCGGCGCATGGCAAAACCCCCCGGCCGTTGCGGGCCGGGGGGCGGTCAGATCCGAACGTCAGGCGCGGATCAGAAGCTGTAGGCGAACTTCACGCCAAAGGCGGTGGCGTCGTTGTCCTCGAAGGGGGCCACGCCGATGCCGCCGGGGGCTGCGATCGCGTCGCCGACCCAGATCTTGCTGACGCCGCCCGACACTTCGAAGGTGTCGGTGACCTTGTAGGACACTCCCAGCGACAGCGAGGTCTTGCCGGTCGAGGGGGCCAGGGGCGAAACCAGGGTGTCGCCTTCGGCCTCGTAGCCGACCATGACCGAGGCGGCCAGTTTCGGGGTGAAGCGGCGGCCGATCCCGAGGTTGTAGGTGGTGGTGTCGCTCAGATCCACCAGGCTGGGGCCGTAGGTCGGGTCGATCAGGAACTCCGAGTGCTTCACGTAGCGGATCGAGCCCATGATCAGCGTGTCGGCGGCGATGCCCGACTGGAACTCCAGGTTCCAGGATTCCGGCGTCTTGACCTTCAGCGTGCTGGTCAGCGGGCCCGGGATCTGCGAGCCGTTGTTGGCCGGGACGTTGGGAATGTTGCGCTCGACCGTGTCGAAGTCATGCTCGATGGACGAGTTGTAGGTCAGCGCGACGCGCAGGGCGATCTCGGGGATCTCGTAGGCGGCGCCCAGCACATAGCCCACGCCGGTGCCGTCGTTCAGCGCAACATTGTAGCCGTTCAGGTTGGGCGTGTAGCCGATGGGCGGGTCTTGCGGGTCGGCATAGACCGGACGGCTGGCATAGGCCGCGCCCCCCAGGGTGATGTCGCCCGAGGCCTTCTGGAAGCGCAGGCCGCCGAAGACGCTGAAACGTTCAGTGGCCTGGTACTTGGCCAGCAGGGTCAGGGCCTCGACCTTGGCCTCGGCGGAGGTGCCGGCCAGAAACGCCGGTTGCTGCTGGCTGGCGCCAGCGTAGTCGTATTCGACATCGGCGCCGAAGGGGCGGTCGTAGATCATCGCCAGCGACCACTGGTCGTTGATGTCCATCTTCACCGCCAGGCTGGGCAGGTTGAAGTCGTCCGCGACATTTCCGGTATCGTTGAGGGCCAGATCGGTCCCGGTCAGCGAGGGGCTGGCGTGGCCGAAGCTCAGCTCGATCCGGTTGCCTTCGCCATAGAGCACCATGGCCGACTGCGTGGTCCGCTCGATGCCACCGGCATAGGCCGAGGTTGCGGTGGTGGCGGCAAGCAGCGCCAGGGTCGCACCTGTCTTGAATTTCATGATTTCTCCTCCCGTATGCAGAACCTGTCTGCCTCTGCTCTCCACTATTCTGAGGAAAGCGAGCCGATCAATCGGTCCGGGCGGTTGACGTTGGGATAGCTCTAGGTCAAGTGCGCATTTTGGCCCCCGCCTGTGGCGCGCTTGCAATAGATTTGGCCGGGCCATGGCGTTGCTGCCGGCCCGGGTTTGCATTCTTACTGCCGCGCCTATGGCGGTGAATTGCCTTTTCCGCATTGCAGCGTGGCTTCATTCCGCATTGCAGCAGGGCCAGCCCGGCCCGCGGTCGCCTTCGGCGCGAAGAGGCCCCGGAGCGGATCCGGGGCCAGAGACCTGAGTCAGAAGCTATAGGCCACCTTCAGGCCGACGCCGGTCAGGCTGTTGTCCTCGAACCGGCCCACCGGGGCGCCGCCGACCGTCGCATTGGCATCGCCATAGACGCGGTAGGTGATCCCGCCCGACAGCTCCAGCGCTTCGGTCGCCTTGTAGGCCAGGCCCAGCGACAGCTGCTTGTAGCCATTGGAGGGCGACAGGGACGAGACATTCTCGCTGCCCTTGGGCTCGAAGGCATAGGTGACCGAGCCCGACAGTTTCTGGCTGAAGGCGCGGCCGATGCCGATCCGGTAGGTGGTGGTGTCGCGCAGGCTGACCAGATCCCGGTCAAAGACCGCAGGATGCAGCTTGAAGGCCGAATGGTCGACCCAGCGAGCCGAGGCCATCAGCAGGGTGCGCTGGTTCAGGCCGGTCTGGAACTCGAGGTTTACGGATTGCGGTGTCACGCTTTTGGTCTTGCTGCCGGGAACCAGGGTACCGCCGATGATCTCGGTCGTGTCGTAGGAATGCTTGACCTCGGAATTGTACGTCAGGGCCAACCGCAGGGCGATCTCGGGGATTTCGTAGGCCGCCCCCAGGACGTAGCCGGTGCCCCAGTCGTCGCCGAAGGTCACGTCATAGGCGGTGACCAGCGGGTTGGCATCGTAGGGCGCGCCGTCGAGGATTGTCGATCCGCCGGATTCCTGCACCCTGAGGCCGCCGAAGACGCTGACCCGATCCGTCGCCTGATACTTGGCCAGGAAGGTCATGGCGCGGGTCTCGGCCTGGCCAGACTGACCCAGCAGGATCCCGCTGGGTCCGTCGGCATAGACCACGTCAGAGCCGAAGGGCTTGTCGTAGATGAAGGCCAGGGCGAGCGTGTCGCTGACATCCATCTTCAGCGCCAGAGAGGGCGAGGTGAAGTCGTTCGCGATATCGCCCGAGCCCTGGCTGTCGGCCATCACGCCCGACAGTTTCGGCATGACGCGGCCAAAGCTCAGCTCGACCCGGTTACCCTTCTGGTACAGGATCATCGCCGATTGCGTGGTCCGCTCGATCCCGCCGGCCTGGGCCGCAGAAGCGCCGAGAAGCGCCAGAAGGGCGCCTGTATAAAGTTTCATCTTGTCTCCTCCCGTTGCGGACATTTCCTCCTCGTCCGCATGTGAGCAAGATTATTGCGCTGCCAATACCCGATCAATTTTCTTCTGATGGAAATGCCATTTCTAATAGGGTGACGCAGGGGAAAGCCTCGCGCATTGTGGCGTCATTGCAATAGGTGGCAAGGTGTTGCGGAATTAGTCGGGTTTTCCGTCTCGCTCTGCGGAATTTAGTCGGGCGCTTCATTTTTCCGACGGGCGGGTGCGGCGATAATCGACTTGAAAGTCGAATCGCCCTCAATTGCCCGGGCGGATTGCATTTATTGCATTGGCGATGGCCATTATTTTGCAGTCGCAGAATTAATATCAATGCGGAATGTATTTTCAGACCCCGGCGCGGTGTGCGGCGGGGGCTGGGCGGGCATCAGGCGGGCGGGCCGATCAGGCGGGCGGGCGGGCCCGGGTCTCGCCGCGGATGTTCAGGTAATTGCCGGCAAAGATGATCGCCGCGCCCGCCAGGACCCACAGGTCGAAGGGTTCATTCACGAAGAGCGCGCCCAGCAGGGCGGCCAGGGGCAGGCGGGTAAAGTCGATCGGCACCACCACCGTGGCCGGCGCAAAGCTGAGCGCGGTGGTGACGCAGAAATGCGCGAAGAGGCCGCAGCACCCGACCAGCACCAGAAGCGGCAGGGTCTGGGCCGTGGGCAGGGCGAAATCCAGGTCGTAGCCGCCGCAGATCAGGCCAAAGACGGTCTGGGTGACGGTCATCCAGAAGATGATCGACAGGGTCGGCACATCGCGGGTCAGCCGCTTGGTGGTGACCATGGTGATGGCAAAGGCGATGGCGGCCAGCCCGGCGGCGATGATGCCAGGCGACAGGCTCTCGGCGCCGGGGCGGGTCACCACCAGGATGCCCACGAACCCCAGGGCGGCGGCCAGCACCCGCATCGGCGTCAGCCGTTCGCCCAGCACCAGCGGCGACAGCACCAGCACCCAAAGGGGCGAGGTGAACTCCAGCGCGAAGACCTGGGCAATGGGGATCAGCGCCACGGCGAAGAACCACAGGTTCTGGCCGGTGAAATGGGCCAGGTTGCGCGCGATATGCAGCCGCATCCGCCGGGTGTCGATGATCCCCCAGTCGCGGCGCAGGGTGATCACCGCGACCATGATCAGAACCCCGGTGACCGAGCGCCAGGTCATGATCTCGAAAGTGTCCAGGCTGCTGCTCAGGGCGCGCCCGGCAAAGGCCATGGTCAGGAAACTGGCCACCGCGCCGCTCATCCACAGGACGGCACGCAGGATGTCTTGGCGGGTGGTCACGGGGGGCAGCTCCTTGAAGGGTCAAGGAACCTTTTGGCCGGGATGGAGCGGGGGTGCAAGCAGGCAACGGTCGGGGGCGCCGGGCCGGGCCCGTCCGGCCCCGGGGTGACGGGGCCGGGCGGGACGGGGCCGGGCCGGGGTCACATCAGCTCGGGCTGGCGGCCCACCCGGGTGGCCAGGCGGCCCACGGTCAGCCCCTGCACCACGATCGAGAAGATCACCACGCAATAGGTGGCCGTCAGGATCAGCGCCTTCCATTCGCTGTCGGGCAGCGACAGGGCCAGCGCCACAGAAATCCCGCCCTTCAACCCACCCCAGGTCATGATCGGCACCGTGCCGGGGCCAAAGTCGCGCAGAGGCCGCAGCAACAGGATCGGCACCGCCACCGCGCCGAAACGCGCCAGAAGGCCCAGGCCGATGGCCAGGGCCGAGGCCAGGAAGAAACTTTGCTCGAATTCGACCGCGAAAACCTCCAGCCCGATCAGCAGGAAGAGGACCGCGTTCAGGATCTCGTCGATCAGGTGCCAGAAGGTCTCGACATACTCGCGGGTTTTCTCGGACATGCCATGCCGCGCGCCTATGTCGCCGATCAACAGGCCCGCGCAGACCGCCATGATCGGCGCCGAGACATGCAGCGCCACCGACAGCTCATAGCCGCCGAAGGCCAGGGCCAGGGTGATCAGCACCTCCAGCGCGGGATCGTCGATGCGGCGCATGATGCGGAAGACCAGATAGCCCAGGCCCAGGCCGATCAGCGCGCCGCCCAGGGCCTCTTGCGCGAAAAGCTGGGCCGCGGCGGCCAGTTGCGAGGGTTCTTCGCCGCCGCCCGCGCCATGGCCCGTGGCGCCGAACGCCAGGCCCACCAGGATCAGATAGACCACATAGCCGACCCCGTCGTTGAACAGGCTTTCGCCCGCGATGGTGGTCTCCAGGCTGCGGCGCAGGTTGGCGGCGCGCAGCACGCCCAGCACCGCCACCGGATCGGTGGGCGAGATCAGCGCCCCGAAAACCAGCGCCACCAGCAGCGGCATACCCGTCACCCAGGCAAAGCCAAGCCCCACAATGGCGGTCGAGATCGCCACCCCCAGGGTCGCCATCAGCAGCACCACCGGCCATTGCTTGGCCAGGTCCGACACTTTCACATGCAGCGCGCCCGCGAACAGCAGCAGCCCCAGCATCCCCTCCAGCAGCGCATCCGAGAAGTCGATGCCCAGCACCACCTCGCGCAGCTGATCGGCCAGGGCGAAATGGGGCAGCACCAGGTCCAGCGCCAGCATGGCCACAGAGGTGACCAGCGCCACCAGCAGGATCCCGATGGAGGAGGGCAGGCGCAGGACAAAGTAGTTCACCGTGCCGAAGGCGGCGGCCAGCACGATCAGAAGCGAGGCGATTTGCAGCAGTCTCATGGAAAAGGTCCGAAAAAGAATGAACTCTGTCGGGCTCTTAGCACGGGGCCTGTGACAGGGCTATTGCGCCGGTGCCGCAGGGGCGCGGATCTCGACCGTCAGCGGCAGATGGTCCGAGGCGATGCGCGCGGGCTGGGCGATATGGGCCCGGACCGGCCCGGCGCGCAGCCCGCCGCCGATGCCGAAGCGGTCCAGCGGCGCCACGGCGCGCGGCGCGGGATAGCTGGGGGGCGAGGGCAGCAGGTCGACCATGCCCAGTTCCGCGTCCAGATCAGCCGCCGATCCCCAGGCGTTGAAGTCCCCCGCGATCAGCACAGGCATCGGCACGCGCCCCTCCAGCGCCCGGCGCAGGGCGGCGCATTGCAACCGGCGCGACCGGGCCACCAGCCCAAGGTGCGTGCCCAGCACCCGCAGGGGCCCCAGGGGGGTGGCGAACTCGGCCAGGACGGCGCCGCGCGGCTCCAACCCCGGCAGATCCATCCGGTCGGTGGCGGTCACCCGCAGCCCGGGGCGGTAGAGCATGGCGTTGCCGTGCCAGCCCAGCGAGCCGCCCGCGCCGAAGGGCACGATCTGCCAGCCCTCGGCCTGGATCATGTCATGGGGCAGGGCGGCCGGGCGCGGCGGCAGCCGCTTGTCCGCCTCTTGCAGCACAACGATCTGGGCGCCGGTATCCTCGATCACCTCCAGCACCCGGCGAGGGTTGCGGCGAAAGTCCAGGCCGACACATTTTTGCAGGTTATAGGTTGCGATCCGCAGCGACACGTCATTCATGGGATAGATGTGACATTCCCCTGACGGAGCTTCCAGCATGTTTTCGGAACAATCCCTCGTCACCCGGCTGATCTGGATCTCATTGCTGTTTTCCATTGCCGAGGCGCTTGTTCTGGGGCGCTGGTCGCTGGCCTTCATCGCCACGGTGACCCTGGCGCTGTCGGTGACGCCGCTGGTCCTGGCGCGCTGGATTCATATTCGCGTGCCGCCCAGCTTCATGGCCGCCGTGGTCTTTTTCATCTGGGGCACGATCTTTCTGGGCGAGGTCTTTGATTTCTACAACCGCTACTGGTGGTGGGACATCGTCATGCATGGCGGCTCGGCCATCGGCTTTGGCCTGATTGGCACGGTGCTGGTGCTGATCATGTTCCAGGGCGACCGCTACGCCGCGCCGCCCATTGCCATTGCCTTCTTCGCCTATTGCTTTGCCGTATCCATCGGCGCCACCTGGGAGGTGTTCGAGTTCACCATGGATCAGCTTTTCGGCACCCAGATGCAGAAATCGGGGCTGATGGACACCATGGGCGACATTATCGTCGATCATGTGGGCGCGATCCTGGGGGCCTCGGCGGGGTTTGCCTATCTCAAGGGGCAGGAACGCGGCGGGCTGACCGGGATCATCCGCGATTTCGTGCAGCGCAATCCGCGGTTCTTCAAGCGACTGCGCGAGTTGCAGCACAAGCATGATGATACGCAGGGTTAAAGCACTGAGGGCAGCGCCGCCCATGGGGCGGGTCGGCGCTGCCCGGCGTTGCCGCCGGGCGGTACACTTGCTGCAAATGTGGCTTTTAAGGTGTGGGTCTGGGGTGCTCTGATCTGCTTGCCTTCGGGCTGGTACTGATTAGGGCGAGGTTGTGGCTCAAGCTCCCTCACGTCCCGCAGAACGTGGTCTCGACCTCTTCCTCGGGCCTGGCAGGCTGGGCCAGGTCGGCATCTTCCGGGGCCAGGTCAAAGGGCGTGGCCAGCACCCGCACCAGCCGGTGGAAGGGCGCCAGATCGCCCGCCTGGGCGGCGGTGATGGCCTGTTCGACCCGGTGGTTGCGGGGGATCACGGCGGGGTTGGTGGCCCGCATCCGCGCCTCGGGCGCCTCTTCGCCCGCCAGCCGCGCCTGCCAGTCCTGCCGCCAGGCGGCAAAGCCCGCGGGGGCGCCCAGCATCGCCTCGGCCCGGTCCGGATCCTCGGCCAGGGCGCGGAAGGTATTGGTGAAATCGGCGCCCTGGTTTTGCATCAGCGTCAGCAGCCCGTCGATCAGCGCCCGGTCCTCCTCGGTCGCCGTGGCCAGCCCGATCTTCTGCCCAAAGCGCGCCAGCACGGCGGCGTCGATCAGCCCGGGCATGGCGTGGACGGCCTGGGTGTAGGGTTCGACCATCGCCTCGGCGTCCTCTTCCAGCAAGAGCAGTGCCGAGGCCAGCTGCGCCATGTTCCAGGGCAGCACATGGCGCTGGCTGTCATAGGCATAGCGCCCCTGCCGGTCGATCGAGCTGAAGACCGTCTGCGGGTGATACCCCTCCATGAAGGCGCAGGGGCCATAGTCGATGGTCTCGCCGGAAATCGTGGTGTTGTCGGTGTTCATCACCCCGTGGATGAAGCCCAGCGACAGCCAATGCGCTACCAGTTCAGCCTGGCGCGCGATGACGCCCTTGAGGAACTCCAGCGGGTCAGAGGCGGCCGGGTCATGGCGGGCGATGGCATGATCCAGCAGCAGCCGCATCCGGGCGGCGTCGCGGCGCCCGGCGAAGAACTCGAAATGGCCGACCCGCAGGTGCGAGGCCGCGACCCGGGTCAGCACGGCGCCGGGCAGGGGCGTTTCGCGATAGACCGTGTCGCCGGTCGCCACGGCGGCCAGGGCGCGGGTCGTCGGCACGCCCAGGGCGGCCATGGCCTCGCTGAGGATATATTCGCGCAAGACCGGGCCCAGAGGTGCCAAGCCGTCGCCGCCACGCGAAAACGGCGTGCGCCCCGATCCCTTCAGTTGCAGATCGCGGCGCTGGCCGTGGCGGTCCACCACCTCGCCGATCAGCAGGGCGCGGCCATCGCCCAGCTGGGGCGAGAAGCCGCCGAACTGGTGCCCCGCATAGGCCTGGGCCAGGGGATCGGCGCCCTCGGGCAGGGCGTTGCCGGAAAAGATCTGCGCCAGTTCGGCAGGCGGCGCCTCGCCGGTCATGCCCAGTTCGACCGCCAGGGGCGCGTTGAAGGCCAGCAACTCGGGCGCCGAGGCCGGGCGCGGCGTCTGACGCAGGAAGAACCCCTCTGGCAGGGCGGCGAAACTGTTGTCGAAGGGGAAGGAAATGCTCATGGCGCAAAGCTAGGTCTTCGGCGCGCCTTTTGCCAGAGGCGGCGTCAGAAGGCCCGGGCGAAGCTTTGCGCACCATCGCTGCTGCGATAGCCGGTGCGCGCCGCCAGCCGGGCCAGGGCATGGTCGGGGCCGGGCACCTGGAAACGCAGCCGCTTCAGCCCCGCCTCGGTCAGGGCGCGGGGCAGGATCGACAACAGCTCGCCGCCGATGCCGCGCCCGCGAATGGCGGGCCGCACCCAGATCTCGTCCAGCTCGGCCGCCAGACCGCCCGCCGCCAGCGACCAGCCAAAGCTGATCGCCGCATAGCCGATGGGCGCCCGGGACGGGCCCGCGATATAGACCGCCCCATGGGGCGCGCCTTCCAGGATCGGCATCAGCGCCTCGCGCAGGGCCCATTCCTCGGTCGCCAGTCCCAGTTCGGTATGGCAGGCGCGCAGCATCGGCAGAAGCCGCGTCTCGTCGCCCTCGCGGGCCAGATGCAGGACGGTCACAGACGGGCCAGCCGCTCGGTCAGCAGGTCGAAGAAGCCCTGCGCGTCGACATCGCCGATAAACAGCGCATTGGCGGGCCGGTCGGTGACGCGCCACCAGTCGGCCACGGTCATCCCCAGGGTCAGCTCGGACTGGGTCTCGATCTCGACGTTGATGTGGCGGCCGGTGAATAGGTCAGGCTTCAGCAGATAGGCGATCACGCAGGGATCATGCAGCGGGCCGCCGTCCGAGCCGTATTTCTCGACATCGAAGCGCTCGAAGAAGTCGATCATCTCGGCCACGCCCACGCCAACCTTCGAACCAAGGGCGCGGATCGCCTCGATCCGGGCGCGGGTGCAGAGCACCTTGTGGGTCACGTCCAGCGGCATGACCACGATGGGTACGCCGGATTTGAACACGACGTCAGAGGCTTCGGGGTCGACCCAGATGTTGAACTCGGCCGCGGGGGTGATGTTGCCCACCTCGAAATAGGCGCCGCCCATCAGGACGATCTCCTGCACCTTCTCGACGATGTCGGGGGCCTTCTGGAAGGCGGTGGCGACGTTGGTAAGCGGGCCCATGGGGCAGAGGGTGACGGTGCCCGCCTGTTCGCGGCGCAGGGTCTCGATGATGAAATCGACGCCGTGCTGCGCTTGCAGGGGCATAGTGGGCTCGGGCAGCGGCGGGTTGGGGCCGTCGAGGCCGGTCTTGCCATGCACATGTTCGGCGGTGTGCAGGGCGCGCTGCATCGGCGCGTCGCAGCCCGCGTAGACCGGCACGTCGTGCCGGTCGGCCAGTTCGCAGACCTTGCGCGCGTTCACCCGGGTCAGCGGCAGCGGCACGTTGCCGGCCACGGCGACGACGCCCAGCAGGTCGATCTCTTCCGGGCTGGCCAGGGCCAGCAGGATGGCGACGGCATCGTCCTGTCCGGGGTCGGTGTCGATGATGATCTTGCGCGCCATGTGGTTTTCCTTGGTCTTCGGGATGTCCTTGGCCCGGGGCAGACCCGGGGTCGAGGCGGACCATGTGGCGGCGGCGCGGAATTGTCCATGGGATGCGCGCCGGACCGGCGGAAATCCCGCGCGCGGGGCGGGCGGGATGCAGGGACGCTAGGCTAATGCCCGTGACGGTGGCGTCCGGTCGCAGCGGCGCGCAGGGGCGCGCGCCGCCGCCAGAGCCGGTCAGCCGTCGAAATCGACCTCTTCGATCAGGCGCAGCGCGTCGGGGCGCAGCCGGGCCAGTTCGATCAGCGGCAGGTCGTCCGGGGTGAAGCTGCCCCAGCTGGCAACCAGTTCCGAGGCGGGAATGCCCGGCACGATCGGGTATTCGTAGTTCTTCTCGGCGTAGATCTGCTGCGCCTCGGGCGAGACCAGGAATTCCATGAAGGTCAGCGCGTTGTCGCGGTTGGGCGCCGATTGCGTCATGGCAATGCCCGAGACGTTCACATGGGCGCCGCCCTCCTCGAAGTGGGGGAAGATGATGCGCACGGAGTTGGCCCATTCCTGCTGTTCGGGATCCTCCAGCATCTTGCCCATGTAATAGGTATTGCCCAGCGAGATGTCGCATTCGCCAGCCCAGATCGCGCGTACCTGGGCGCGGTCGTTGCCCTGCGGCTTGCGCGCCAGATTGGCCTTCAGCCCTTCCAGCCAGGTCTTGGTCGCCTCTTCGCCGTGATGGGCCAGATAGGCCGATGCCAGGGCGACGTTGTAGGCATGGGTGCCAGAGCGGGTGCAGATACGGTCGTTCCACTTGGGGTCGGCCAGATCCTCGTAGCTTTCAAGCTCGCCGTCGGCCACGCGTTCCTTGCTGGCATAGACCACGCGGGCGCGGGTGGTGATGCCCCACCAATGCCCGGCGGGATCGTGCAGGGCGCTCGGGATCGCGTCGCGCAGGACGTCGCTGTCCACGGCCTGGGTGACGCCGGCATCGACGATGGCCGACAGGCGCGCGATGTCCACGGTCAGCACCAGGTCGGCGGGCGAGCGCATCCCCTCGGCCTTCAGGCGTTCCACCATGCCCTGTTCCAGGTAGGCGATGTTGACGTCGATCCCCGTCTCCGCGGTGAAGGCCTCGGCCAGGGGGGCGATCAGCTCGGGCTGGCGATAGGAATAGATGTTCAGCTCGTCCGCCAGGGCAGGCACGGTCATGGCGGCAAGGGTCACGAGGGTGGTGGTGGAACGCAGGAACATGGGACTCTCCGGGTCGCATACTGTTGACTGCGCCCGCTTATGACGAAGGGTCTCGCCCTCGGTCAATACCCGATTAAAAGAATAGGGTTTCCGATCCGGCTCATTCGGCGGCTTTCGCCGCCTTCTCGGCAGCCTTGGCGGCGTCCCACAGGGCGTCCATCTCGGCCAGGTCGCTGTCGGCGGGGCTGCGGCCCTGGGCCGCCAGGCTGTCCTCTATGGCGTTGAAACGGCGGGTAAACTTGGCATTGGCCGCGCGCAGCGCCTCTTCGGGGTCGACGCCCAGGTGGCGGCCCAGATTGGCCATGACGAACAGCAGGTCGCCGTATTCCTCGGCCACCTCGTCTTGTGTCAGTTCGGCGCGCGCCTCGACCAGCTCGGCGGCCTCTTCGGCCACCTTGTCGACCACCTGGCCCACATCGGGCCAGTCGAACCCCACCCGGGCCGCGCGCTTTTGCAGCTTCACCGCGCGCATCAGGGCGGGCAGGCCCCGGGCCACCCCGTCCAGCACCCGGGTCTCGGCCTTGGCGGCCCGCTCGGCGGCCTTGATCTTTTCCCAGTCCACGGTCTGCTGCGCCGCCGACTTGTCGCGGCTTTCGTCGCCGAAGATATGCGGGTGGCGGAAGATCATCTTCTGCGCCGAGGCCTCGGCCAGCCGGTCGAAATCAAACAGCCCCGCCTCTTCGGCCATCTGGCCGTGAAAGACCACCTGCAACAGCAGATCGCCCAACTCGCCCTCCAGCTCGTCCCAGGCCTGGCGCTGGATCGCATCGTCGACCTCATAGGCCTCTTCGATGGTATAGGGCGCGATCGAGGTGAAATCCTGCTCGATATCCCAGGGGCAGCCGGTTTCGGGATCGCGCAAGCGGCGCATGATGGCGCGCAGGCGCGGCAGACCTGCCGGAACGTCATGGATGGGGTCGCGGGCGTGATCGGCCATTGCAGCGCCTCGTGCTTTGGGATTTGGTTGCAACCTGACGAAGGTATCCCAAGGAGTCCAGACCATGCCCGTGGTCAATCGCATCGCCGGTCTCGCAGACGAGATGGAAGGCTGGCGCAAGCATCTGCATACGATCCCCGAGCTGAGCTTCGATTGCTTCAAGACCGCGGCCTTCGTGGCCGAACGGCTGCGCGAGTTCGGCATCGAGGAGATCCACGAAGGCATCGCCAAGACCGGCATCGTGGCCATCATCGAAGGCCGCGAACCGGGGCCGACCGTGGGGCTGCGCGCCGATATGGACGCCCTGCCGATGCAGGAAGAGACGGGGGCAGAGCACGCCTCGCAGACGCCCGGCGCGATGCACGCCTGCGGCCATGACGGCCATACCACCATGTTGCTGGGCGCGGCCAAATACCTGGCCGAGACACGCAATTTCGCCGGTCGCGTGGCGCTGATCTTTCAGCCGGCCGAGGAAGACGGCGGCGGCGGCGGGCGCATGGTCGAGGCAGGCATCATGGACCGGTTCGACATCTCGCAGGTCTACGGGATGCACAATGCGCCGGGCGAACCCGAGGGGCGGTTCCGCACCTCGCCCGGGGCGCTGATGGCGGCGGTGGATACCTTCACCATCAATATCACCGGGGTGGGCGGCCATGCCGCCACGCCGCATCTGACCAAGGATCCGGTGGCCGCCGCCGTGGGCTTTTACACCGCCATTCAGACCATCGTGTCGCGCAACCATGATCCGGTGAAGGATGTCGTGGTCTCGGTCACCCAGATCCACACCGGCAGCGCCGAGAACGTGGTGCCCGAGAAGGCCTTTATCAACGGCACCGTGCGCACCTATGATCCGGCGGTGCAGGACATGGTCGAACGGCGCCTGAACGAGATCGTCAAGGGCCAGGCCGCCGCCTATGACGTCGCGGCCGAGCTGATCTATACTCGCTGGTATCCGGCCACGATCAACAATCCTGAAAAGGCCGAATTCGCCGCCCAGGTGGCGCGCGAGGTGGTGGGGCCGGACGCGGTGCTGCTGAACGACGACCGCGAGATGGGGGCCGAGGATTTTTCCTACATGCTGAACGCGCGCCCCGGCTGCTATCTGTTCCTGGGCCAGGGTGACACCGCCCCGGTGCACCATCCGAAGTTCGATTTCAACGACGCCATCGCGCCCATCGGGGCCAGTTTCTTTGCCCGCATGGTCGAAACGGCGCTGCCGCTGAAGGAGGGGTGACATGGCCCTGGAAGACGCGAAAACCCAGGTCGATCAGGCCTTTACCCGCACCGAGGCCAAGGGGCTGAGCTATGAGAACGCCTTTGGCGGCGCCCCCAGCTTTCTGCGGCGGCGCTATACCAAGGATCTGACGGGCTTTGACCTGGCGGTGACCGGCGTGCCCTTCGATCAGGCGGTGACCAACCGCACCGGCACCCGCCTTGGCCCCCGCGCCATCCGCGAGGCCTCGACCCTGCAACCCTATGACCCGCCCTATGGCTGGGGCTTCGATCCGCTGGGCGAGTTCGCCGTGGCCGACTACGGGGATCTGGCCTTCGACTATGCCAAGGTGGCGGACTTCCCCGAGACGCTGACCAACCACATCCGCGGCATCCTGGCCCAGGGGGCGGGCTCGGTCACCCTGGGGGGCGATCACTATATCTCTTTCCCGATCCTGAAGGCCTACGCCGAGAAATTCGGGCCCCTGTCGCTGATCCATTTCGATGCCCATAGCGACACCTGGCGCGATGACGACATGGCGCGGATCGACCACGGCACGATGTTCTACAAGGCCATCAAGCTGGGGCTGATCGACCCCGCGCGCTCGGTCCAGGTGGGGATCCGCACGGTGAACGAGGACGGGGCGTTCGGGATGAACATCATCGACGCGCCGGAGGTGCACGAGATCGGCCCCCGGGCCGTCGCGGCAAAGGTGCGCGAGATCGTGGGCGACAGCCCGGCCTACCTCAGCTTCGACATCGACTGCCTCGACCCGGCCTTTGCCCCCGGCACCGGCACCCCGGTCTGGGGCGGCCTCAGCTCGGCTCAGGCGGCGGCGATCCTGCGCGGCATCGCGGGCGTCAACCTGATGGGCGGCGATATCGTCGAGGTCTCGCCACCCTTCGACACCACCGGCGCCACGGCCATTGCGGGCGCCCATGTGGCGATGGAAATCATCGCGCTTTGGTGCTGGACCCGGCGCCAGGGCTGAGGGCGGGCAGGGGGGCTCTGCCCCCCTCTTGAGCCGGGGGCTCAATTCACCCCCCGGGATATTTCTGGCAATGAGAAGAGAGGGGCGCGGCACGTCAAAGCCCCGGCGGCGTCCCGGCTGCAAAGTAGATCGCCCCCGGGGCGCAGCGCGGGCGGCCCTTTCTTTATCCGATTGCCGAAAATACTCCGGGGGAGTCAGCCTCCGGCTGACGGGGGGCTGGCCCCCCTCTGCGGCGCTGCGGCGCGCGACGAGAGGCAGGCGGGGCCGACCTCGCGCCACATGGGCACGTTCAGCGACATCTGGCACTGGGCGAGGTAGCTGCGGCCATCGACGCTGAGGCAGATCACCTCGCCCAGCTCGACCCGGTCGCCCTGGCGGTCGGTGCAATAGCACTCGATCGCCTTCAGGGGCGGCATCGGGGCCTCTTGCGCCGTGGCGGGCAGGGCCACAAGGATCAGGGCATAACGCAGCATGGCCCAGTCTAGCACGGGCCGAGGCTTGACCAAAGCCGCGCTTTAGGGGACAGCTTCGCCCCATGATTTCCGAAGACAGGCTGGCCCGCATCATCGGGCGATACGAATATATCGAGGCGCGGATGGCCGAGGGCGGGGGCGACTTCGCCGCGCTGGCGCGCGAATATGCCGAGCTGAAGCCGGTGGTCGAGGCCGTGCGCGCCTATGAGGCGCTGCGCGCCGATCTGGCCGAGGCCGAGGCGCTGCTGGCCGATCCCGAGATGCGCGCCCTGGCCGAGGAAGAGCTGCCCGGCCTCAAGGCGCGTCTGCCCGAGATGGAGCAGGCCCTGCGCATCGCCCTTCTGCCGCGTGATGCCGCCGACGCCCGGCCCGCGATGATCGAGATCCGCCCCGGCACCGGCGGCGACGAGGCGGCGCTTTTTGCGGGCGACCTGCTGCGCATGTACCAGCGCTATGCCGAGTCGAAGGGCTGGCGCTTCGAGATCGTCGAGCAGCAGCTGACCGAGCTGGGCGGCATCAAGGAGGTGACCGCCGCGCTGCGGGGCGAGGGGGTCTTTGCGCGGCTGAAGTTCGAAAGCGGCGTGCACCGGGTGCAGCGGGTGCCCAGCACCGAAAGCGGCGGGCGCATCCATACCTCGGCGGCCACCGTCGCCGTTCTGCCCGAGGCGGAAGAGGTGGATATCCGTATCGACCCCAACGATCTGCGCATCGACACCATGCGCGCCAGTGGCGCGGGCGGCCAGCACGTCAACACCACCGACAGTGCCGTGCGCATCACCCATATTCCCACCGGCGTGGTGGTCACCAGTTCCGAGAAGTCGCAGCACCAGAACCGCGCCATCGCCATGCAGGTGCTGCGCAACCGCCTGTTCGACCTGCAACGCCAGCAGGCCGCCGATAGCCGCGCCGCCGATCGCAAGGCCCAGGTGGGCTCGGGCGATCGCAGCGAACGGATCCGTACCTACAACTTCCCCCAGGGCCGGATGACCGATCACCGTATCAACCTGACCCTCTACAAGCTGGACCAGATCCTGCAAGGCGACCTGGACGAGGTGATCGACGCGCTGATCGCCGATCATCAAGCGCGGCTGCTGGCGGAGGATGCGGCATGAGCACCACCCGGGCTGCCCTGGCGCAGGCGGTGGCCGATCTGCGCGCCGCCGGTGTCGACGATCCGGCCCGCGATGCCCGCTGGCTCTTGGCCCATGTGCTGGGGCTGAGCCCCGACCGGCTGTCCATCGACATGCCCGATGCCCTGGGCGCCGCCGCGGCACCCTTTGCCCAGGCCATCGCCCGCCGCGCCGCGCGTGAGCCGGTCAGCCATATCACCGGGCGCCGCTTCTTCTGGGGGCAGATGTTCCGGGTCAGCGCCGATGTGCTGGACCCGCGCCCCGAGACCGAGGAACTGGTCGCCGAAGGTCTGTCGGCCCCCTTTGCCCGGGTGCTGGATCTGGGCACCGGCTCGGGCTGCGTGCTGCTCAGCCTGCTGGCCGAGCGGGAAGGGGCCACCGGGCTGGGGGTAGATCTGTCCCCCGCCGCCCTGGCCGTGGCGGCGCAGAACCGTGCCGATCTGGAGCTGGAGGGGCGCGCCGAGCTGACCCCCTCGGACTGGTTCGCCGCCGTCGAGGGGCAGTTCGACCTGATCGTGTCGAACCCGCCCTATATCTCCGAGGCCGAGATGGCCGAACTCTCGCCCGAAGTGCGCCGCGAACCCGCCATGGCGCTGACCCCCGGCGGCGACGGTCTGGCGGCCTATCGCGCCATAGCCGAGGGCGCGCTGGCCCATCTCAGCCCCGGCGGGCGGCTGGCGGTCGAGATCGGCTGGCGGCAAGGCCCCGCCGTTGTCCGGATTTTTCGCCAGGCGGGTCTTGAAGATGTCACCATCCGCACCGATCTTGACGGCAGGGACAGGGTTGTCAGAGCCCGGGCGCCACAAAGCCCGGTCTAAAGGCGCACAATCTGCGTAAAACTGTCACTTCCCCCTTGTCTTCATGCGCCCGGCATGGTTAGTCGGGACTATCCGGGCCTGAGGCCGCGCAGTTTTCGCCCGCGCCCGCCGGATGCCAAGCCAGAGAAAAGCCGCTCGCAATGGTCCGACGCAGGATGCGCCGCGAGACAGCGCAGCGGCCCCTAGACAGAACAAGGCTGGACAGCTGACCTTATGAGATCTTCGAAATCACGTTCGCGTAGCAAGTCGCGCAACCGGTCCGTCGGCAATATCGTCAACCGCGTCTTCGATTCCTCGGGGCCGGAGGGCAAGGTGCGCGGCACGCCGCAGCAGATCATCGAAAAGTACAACCAGCTGGCGCGCGATGCGCAGCTGGCCGGTGACCGCGTCGCGACCGAGAACTTCCAGCAACATGCGGAACATTACCTGCGGATGCTGGGCGAAGCCCAGAAAGAGCAGGACAATCGCCGCGAGCAGCAGGAACAGGAAAACCGTCAGCGTCAGGCTGAGCGTGACCGCGAACGCGCCGCCCGCCAGGACCAGCGCGACGGCGGCGACGACCGCAGCGAGGACCGGGGCCGCAAGGGCCAGGACCGGTCCGCCGAGCGTGGCGAAGACGGCAAGAGCTCTGACAGCAAGCCTCAGGAGCGGGGCCAGGACGCCCAGGCCGAGACCGCCGAGGCGGGCGACAAGCCCGAGAAGGCCCCCAAGCCGCGCAGCACGCGCAGCCGTAGCCGCAAGGGATCCGGTGACGATGCCGTCGAGGCCGCGCCGAAGCCCGCGCGCAGCCGCAAACCGGCCTCCGAGGATGTGATCGACATCAGCGGCGACGACAATTCCATGCTGGTGGAAACCCCCGAGGATGCGGGCAGCAAGCCCGCCCCGCGCAAGCGCAGCCCGAAAAAGGCCGCCGCCGAAGCCCCGGCCGAGTCCCCCTCGGAAGAAGGCTCTGCCGCCGTCGAAGGCTAAGCGCCACGGCCCGACAAGACAGATCAGACGAAGGGCGGCCCCGCTGGGGTCGCCCTTTTGCATGGGGTGACAGAGTCCCGGCAGGGGCAAAGGATCAGTCCTGTCGAACCTGGTGTTTCCAAAGGGGGGGGGAAGTGCAGGTTTCTGTTGCCAGGTACCTGCGAACCCCGCCTTACGCTGCTAGGCGCAAGGACTTAGATTTCGATTCCTCGAACTGCTTACGCAGCCAGAGCAACCGGAGCACGATTGTTGTTGGCAATTGTACTTAGCGAACCGATAACGGTGGTATCTCACCGGGACAAAGCTACATCTTTACACGTTCGTCGATCCTGTTTCGGCCCCATGATCCCCCAACAAGGGATGTTTGGTGGAGCCGCCGGGTACCGCCCCCGGGTCCGATCCGCTTATTACATGCGCGTTTATGCCCATAGTCGCCGAGGCGACAGGGCAGATATAGGGCGGATCGGGGCGGATTTGAAGGGGGATCTTGCGGAAAACCCGCCGGGTTTCGCGGCCCGCTGGCCCCTCCGGGCGCCACGCCCCCCTCTTCTCATTGCCAGAAATATCCCCGCCGGAGGCGTTGGCCCGCAGGCCGCAGGCGCGCCTTTCGGGGCTTCAGGGGGCCCCAAGCCCGGCTCAGGCCGGGGCGTCCAGCTGGCCCATGATCTCGTCGATCACCTGCAACCACAGCTCGACCGGCTGGGCGCCGGGTACGGCGTGTTGCTGTGCGACAATGAAGGTGGGGACAGAATTCACGCCCATCTTGCGGCTGTGGGCGTCGCGCTCGCGGATGGCCTCTTCGTCGGCATCGCTGGCCAGCAGGCGGCGCACCACGGCGGCGTCCATGCCCGCGCTGTCGGCGATATCGGCCAGCACCTCGGCATCGCCGATGTCGCGGCCATCGCGGAAGTTGGCGGTGAACAGCGCGTCGACAACCTTGTCCTGCACCTGTTCCAGACCGGCCCAATGGATTAGCCGGTGCGCGTTCAGGGTGTTGGGCGTGCGGGTGATCTGGGCGAAGTCAGCGGCGACCCCCTCGGCCTTGGCGCGTTCGGCGATCTGGCCATAGACTTTGTCCGCCGTCTCTTCGCCGAACTTCGACACCAGGTAATCGCGCCGGTCCATGCCCTCGCGCGGCATGTCGGGGTTCAGCTGGAAGGGGTGCCATTCGATCACGAAGGGATGGCCCGGGCGCTCGGCCAGGGCGCGGTCCAGCAGGGTCTTGCCGATATAGCACCAGGGGCAGATCGGGTCCGACAGGATGTCCAGTTTCACGGTGGCCGCGGCGGCGGCGGTCTCGGGCGTGTCGGTCATGTCTTGGTCTCCCACAGGGCGCGCAGGGCCGGGCGCTGCAACTTGCCATTCGGATTTCGCGGCAGCGCGTCAAGGTGCTGCCAGATGCGGGGCTGCTTGTAACGGGCCAGCCGTTCGGCCGCCAGTGACGTGAGCGTGAGGGGATCCTGTTCGGTCCCGGTATAGAAGGCGGCAATGACGCTGGCGTCTGCCTTCACGGGCACCTCGGTCACCGCGATCTCGGTCACCCCGGGCAGGTCGGCCAGGGCTGCCTCGACCTCGGCGGGCGAGACGCGGTAGCCGCCCGCGTTCATCATGTCGCCGCTGCGGCCCCGGTAGGTGATGGCGCCATCTTCGGCCATGGCGCCCAGATCGCCGGTCAGGAACCAGTCGCCGCGCATCCGCGCGGCCGTGGCCTCGGGCGCGCCCAGATAGCCGCGCATCAGCCCCGGATCGGCGCGGTCCACGGCGATGGTGCCGTCCTGGCCCAGGGGCACCGGCGCGCCGTCCTCGCCCAGGATCGCCACCCGGCGGCCAGGCTGCGGGCGGCCCAGGGTGCCGGGGGCGGCAGGGTCGGCGGGGCTGCCCGACAGGAAGGTCGAGATCTCGGACATGCCGAAGGCCTCGTGGATCGCAAGGCCCGTGGCGGCGCGCCACTCGTCCCGGATGCGGTCCGACAGTTTCTCGCCCGCCGCGAGCCCGTGGCGCAGCTTGGGCAGATGCAGCGTGGGGTGATCCGACAGGAGCTTGCGGTAAACCCCCGGCGCGGCGGCAAAAAGCGTCGCCTCATGCCGCTTCAGCAGCAGCGGCAGAGAGGTCAGCGGCACACCTTCGGCCGGGATCAGCGCGGTGGCGCCGACGGTCCAGGGGTCCATCAACCCGGTGCCCAGGGTGAAGGTCCAGTTGAAGGCGCCCGCGTGCAACAGCCGGTCCTCGGGGCCCAGCCCGTACCAGCCCGCGTGCATCATCTGCCGCGCCCAGATGGCGCGGTGCGCATGTTCCACCGCGCGCGGCGTGCCCGAGGTGCCCGAGGTGAAGACGATATAGGCGGGCCGGTCCGGGTCGCCCATGTGGTAGTCTGCGGCGGGCAGGTCGCGCATGGCCAGCAGGGTGGCCTGATCGAAGACCGGCAAGTCCGTCTCGGGGCAGACCACGCCGTCCCCTTGCAGGATGGCCGCCGGGCGGGTGATCTCGATCAGCCGGGCGACCTCGGGGGCGGTCAGCTGGGCGGAGCTGGGCACCGGCACCAGCCCGGCGGCGATGGCACCGAGATAGGCCAGGGGGAATTCCACCGTATTCCCCAGGCGCATCAGCACGACATCCCCCGGCACCAGCCCGGCGGCCAAGAGGCCGGTCGCGGTGCCGCGCACCGCCGCCTCTAGCCGGGCGTAGGACCAGCGTTCGGCGCGTGAGAGGCCAAGGATCGCCAGGGCCACCTTGTCGGGCGTGGCATGGCCCGCGGCCAGCACATGGGCGGCCATGTTGAACGGGGCGGGGCAGGGCGCGGCGGGGCCGCGATCACAGATCGAAAGGCGCGTCATGCCCCCTTGCTAGGGCGCGGGCCGCGCGCTGGCAAGCAGGGGCGTTGCAAGCGGCCCCGGGCGGCCCTATAGACTGCGCCATGAGCGAGAGTGACCCCCGCAAGCTGATCCGCATCGCCCGCGAGACGGGCGAGGACATGAGCGCCGAGCCCCTGGACCTGGGCACCCGGGTGCGCGAGCTGCGCCGGGAACGCGACTGGACGCTGGAACAGGCCGCCGTCAAGGCCGGCATGGCGCGCTCGACCCTGTCGAAAATCGAGAACGGGCAGATGTCGCCCACCTATGACGCGCTGAAGAAGCTGGCGACGGGGCTTGGGATCTCGGTGCCGCAGCTCTTCACCCCGCCCAAGGCGCAGCAGGTGATGGGCCGCATGGCGCTGGACCGCGAGGGCGAGGGGCAGGCCTATGCCACCGCCACCTACGAACATGACCTGCTGGCCGCCAACCTGACGCGCAAGCAGATGCTGCCCTACCGGGCCCGCATCCGCGCCCGCTCGATGGAAGAGTTCGACGGCTGGGTGCGCCATGACGGCGAGGAATTCCTTTACGTCCTGACCGGGGTCATCAAGCTGTACACAGAGTTCTACGAGCCGGTCGAGATGCGCCGGGGCGACAGCGCCTATTACGACGCCTCGATGGGCCACAACGTGATCTCGACCAGCCCCGAGGATGCGACGATCCTCTGGGTCACTTCGCTGGCCTGATCCCCCAGATCCCCCAGGCCCTCAGCCGGTGCGCCCGATGGGCGTCTCGGCCTGCCCGTCATCGCCAAACGCCGCGTCATCGTCCGAGGGATCTTCGCCCTCGGGGATATAGCGGGCCGAGGCGCTGATCGCCTCCATGTCCTCGCTCTCGTCCATGCGGACATCGGCGGGCATGGCGCCCTCGCGCCAGCTGGCGATCTCGTCCTGAAGGTCGTTGTAGTCCCGTCCCGTGGCCTGGGCCAGATAGGCCGCCAGCGCGTCGCGAGAGCCATCGAGGGCCAGCAGGTCCTCTTCCTCGGCCTCGGGCCATTGGTCCATCACGGCGGGCACATAGGCGGTCCAGTTGCGGGCGATGTCGGGCCATTGCATGGGGGCACTCCTTTTGTCGTCTGTCACAAGCAAAACGCCGGGCGATGGCCCGGCGTTCCGTTGTGGTCTGAAAGGTGTCGTCTGTATGGGGCAGGCGATCAGCCCTCGGGATCCATCCACCAGACCTCGGGCAGCCAGTAGACGCCGTCACCGTAGATCGGGATCTCCTCGGGGTATTTCAGCGCCGCGTCATGGGCCACGCGGCCCTTGTCGAACATGAAGATCGGGATCACGTAGCGCCCCGTGGTCAGGATCCGGTCCAGGGCGCGCACGGCGGCGGTGAAATCCTCGGAGCTGCGCGAGGCCAGCATCGCCTCGACCATGGCGTCGATCGCCGGGTTCTTCACCCCCATCAGGTTGCGCGACCCGGGCTGGTCGGCGGTGTCGCCGCCCCAGTAGATGCGCTGGTCATTGCCCGGCGACAGCGAGAACTGTCGGCGGATGTCGGTCATGTCGAAATCGAAGGTCTCGATCCGCATCGTATATTGCGCATTGTCCACCGTGGTCACCGTGGTCTGCACGCCCAGACGTTCCAGCGCGTCGCGGTAGATGTCGATGATCGCCTCGTTCTGCTGATCGCCCTGGCGCAGCAGGATCTCGAAGGCCAGCGGGTCGCCCGCCGCATTGCGCCGCAGCCCGTCGTCGCCGGTGACCCAACCGGCCTGATCCAGCAGCTCGGCGGCGGTGCGGATATTGGCGCGGTTACGGGCCGAGCCGTCGCCGGCGGGCAGGGCGTAGCCCTCCAGCGCGCCGGGGGCCAGGCGGTCGGCGAAGGGCGCCAGCAGTTCGCGCACGCGGCCCTCGGCCGGGCCCTCGCGCATCCCCAGCTGGGAATGCGAGAAATACGAGGTGATGCGGGGCTGTTTGCCCCCGGTGATCGTCTCGTTGATATATTCGAAGTTGAAGGCGTGGATCATCGCGTCGCGCACGCGGATGTCGTCAAAGGGCGCGCGGCGGGTGTTCATCACGAAGCCGGTAATGCCCGAGGGCCGCTCCGAGGGGATTTCGGATTTCACGATCTCGCCAGAGCGCACGGCGGGGAAATCGTAATCGCGATCCCATTTCTCGGCGTTGAATTCCCGCACGAAGGAAATCTCGCCCGCCTTGAAGGCCTCGAACAGGGCCGCCTGATCGCCGAAGAATTCAATGCGGATCTCGTCGAAATTGGCCACGCCCTGGCGGATCGGCAGGTCATTGCCCCAATAGTCGGGATTGCGTTTCAGCACCACGTTTCGGCCCGCGTCGAAACTGTCGATCACGTAGGGAGAGGAGCCCACGGGCACCACGTCGAGGCCCGACTGGGTGAAATCCAGACCCTCCCACTGGGCCTTCTTCAGCACCGGCCAAAGGCCGATCACCAGCGCCTGTTCGCGGTCGTCGCCGCCGAAGGTGAAGCGGACCGAGCGCGGGCCGGTCTGCTCCATCTTCTCGATGGCTTGCCACAGCCCGAGGTATCGGGCGTTGCCGATGGTGCCCAGGGTCTCGTAGGTCCACATGACATCCTCGACCGTCACCGGCGCGCCGTCCGAGAATTTTGCCTCGGGGCGCAGGGTGAATTCCACCCAGCTGCGATTCGGGTCCGTTTCCACCGATTCGGCCAGCAGCCCGTAAAGGGTGAAGGGTTCGTCCTGGGTGCGGTACATCAGGCTTTCATGGGTCATGAAACGCAATTGCCAGGGCACGCTGCCGCGAATGATGAAGGGATTAAGGCTATCGAAACCGCCGGTATTGCCGGTGACGAAAACCCCGCCCTCGGGGGCCTCGGGATTGGCATAGGGCAGGTGGGTGAAGTCGGCCGGAAGCGCCGGATCGCCGTACATGGCAAGGCCATGAGAGGGCTCTGCCCGGGCGGGAATCGCCGCCGCGGCGCAGAGAATCGCCCCCGAGACAAGGCGTCTGACAAGCGGTCCCGCTTGCGCGATCCGGCCTCGGGTATGCGATGGTGAGAGGGGTTTCATTTTGCGACTGCTCCCTGGAAACCTTGTTTTCTTGGTCTTCACGGTAACCGCGGACCTTCGCCTTTTCAAACTTTTAGCTTTCATGACGGCGCCGGATTGCTTATAAAGAAGCCACTGCTCGATAGGTTTCTTGCCTGTATGAAACCTGCCTCAATAACTGAACGCCGGCCTTGCGCCGGCGTTTTTTTCTGCCCGATCCCTGGCTGTGTCACGGGGGCAGAGATCCGGCGGGCAGAGCCCCATATCCCCTCGAAAACGCACCAAGGCCGCTGACCTGGCAGGTCCGCTTGTCGCGTCCCTTCAGGAATTCTCACGTTAGCGCGCGGGCCGGGCGCCTTTCCCTCGCTTTTTGCATCCGCAGCATTATTGTCAGCGGCGACGGGCGGCCCCGGATGAACCCCGGCTGGCCCCGGCTCAAGAAGGAGAGACCAATGAGTGTGAGCGGCAAGACGGCGATCGTGACCGGGTCGAACAGCGGCATCGGCCTTGGCGTGGCCGAGGAACTGGCGAAGGCGGGGGCCAAGGTGGTCCTGAACTCCTTCACCGACCGCGACGAGGATCACAAGCTGGCCGAGGAGCTGGCGGCGAAATACGGCACCGAGGTGCGCTATATCGCGGCTGACATGTCCAAGGGCGACGATTGCCGCGCCCTGGTCGAAAAGGCCGGCGGCTGCGACATCCTGGTGAACAACGCGGGCATCCAGCACGTCTCGGCGATCGAGGATTTCCCGACCGCGAAATGGGATGCGATCATCGCCATCAATCTCTCCAGCTCGTTCCACACCATTGCCGCCGCCCTGCCGGGGATGCGCGAAAAGGGCTGGGGCCGGGTGGTCAACATCGCCTCGGCCCATGGGCTGACCGCCAGCCCCTACAAATCGGCCTATGTGGCGGCCAAGCACGGCATCGTCGGGCTGACCAAGACCGTGGCGCTGGAAACCGCCGAGGATCCGATCACCTGCAACGCCATCTGCCCGGGCTATGTGCTGACCCCGCTGGTCGAGGCACAGATCCCCGACACGATGAAGAAATACGACATGTCGCGCGAGGATGTGGTGCGCAACGTGCTGCTGGAACGCCAGCCGTCGAAAGAGTTCGCCACCACCGAACAGGTGGGCGGCACGGTGGCCTTCCTCTGTTCGCCCGCCGCCGAGCAGATCACCGGCACCACGATCAGCATCGACGGTGGCTGGACCGCCCTTTAAGACCCCGACCAAGGCCCCGCAGTCGCGGGGCCTTCGCCTTTCTCCCCCGCAGTTTTCCCCTGGCAAAACCGAGGCGACCCATGGCCCCCAAGAAACGTATCAACCTGGCCCTCCAGGGCGGCGGCGCCCATGGCGCCTTTACCTGGGGCGTGCTGGATCGCCTGCTGGAGGATGAAGACCTTGAGATCTGCGGCATCTCGGGCACCTCGGCGGGGGCGATGAACGGCGCCGCACTGAAGGCGGGCTGGGCCAAGGGCGGGCGTGAGGGCGCGCGCGAGGAATTGAACTGGTTCTGGGCCCAGATGGGCGCGGTCGAGGAACAGGGGTTCTGGCCCTGGTTCCTGGCCGGGCTGCCCTTGCCCGGCACGCGCGAGATCGGCATGGCGGTGGAATATTCCGTGGCGGGGCAGGTGGCCGACATGCTGTCGCTGATGTCCACCCCCTATGCCCTGGGCCCCTTCTACCGCAACCCGCTGCGCCCGGTGGTCGAACGATTCGATTTCGACGCCGTCTGCGGCTGCGAGGGCCCCGAGCTGTATATCTCTGCCACCAAGGTGCGCGACGGCAAGATCCGCGTCTTCGAGGGCGACGAGGTGACGGCGGATGCCATCCTGGCCTCGGCCTGCCTGCCCACGGTCTTTACCGCGATCGAGTTCTTCGACGCCCAGTCGGGCCGGGAAGAGGCCTTTTGGGATGGCGGCTATTCCGGCAATCCGGCGCTGTTTCCCCTGTTCAAGTCACACCTGCCGGGCGACGTGCTGATCGTGGCGCTGAACCCGCTGGAACGCGACGAGCTGCCGATGTTGCCCAACCAGATCCAGAACCGGATCAACGAGATCAGCTTCAACTCGTCCCTGCTGCGCGAGCTGCGCGCGGTCGAATTCGTGCAGCGCCTCTTGGCTGAGGGCAAGGTCTCGACCGCCGAGAAGAAAGAGGTGCTGGTGCATCTGATCGCCGAGGACAGCGTCATGCAGGACCTGTCGGTGGTGACGAAGATGTTCCCCAATGGCTATGTGCTGGCCTCGCTGAAGGCGGCCGGGCGCGCGGCGGCGGACCGCTTTCTGGACGAAAGCCGCGACGCGCTGAACACGCGGTCTACCGTGGATCTGAAAGAGATGTTCGGCTGAGGCGCCCGGGCCCTCAGCCCTTGGGCGGCTTGGTGGGATCGACGCCGTTGGGATAGACCAGCCCGGCCGAGATCACCAGTTTCGCCGCATCCTCGATGGTCATGTCCAGCTTGATCACGTCTTCCTCGGGGAAGAACAGCAGGAAACCCGAGGTCGGGTTGGGCGTGGTCGGCACGAAGACCGACAGCAGCTGCGAGCCGGTCTCGGCGCGCCGGGCCACCTCGCCGCGGGCCTCGGTCGAGACAAAGCCGATGGCCCAGATCCCCTTGCGCGGGTACTGCACCAGGCAGGCCTCTTCGAAACTGCGTTCGGACTGGGCAAAGACCGTCTCGGCGATCTGCTTTGCGCCGGAATAGATCGAGCGCACAAAGGGCATCCGGTCGACAAAGCTTTCGCCATAGCGGATCAGCGACCGCCCGATCAGCCCCTTGGCGATCCAGCCGATCAGGATCGTGAAGATCAGGAAGAAGATGATCCCCACGCCGCGCAGGTTGATGCCGATATATTGCTCGGGCTGGAAGCGTTCGGGCACCAGCGGCAGGACGAAGCCGTCGACCCAGCCCAGCAGGGACCACAGAAGCCAGATCGTCAGCGCGACCGGCAGGATGACCACGATCCCCGTCAGGAAGGACGAGCGCAGCCGGGCCAGCAGGCCGGGGCGCGGGGTGTGGGTCGGGATCTCGGACAGGGGGTCGTTCATGGGGCGCCGCGCGAAAGAGGGTTCGGTTCAGGAAGTTAGGCACGAACGGGGCAGGCCGCAATGGGCCAGCCCGGATTCAATCGTGCAAAAGCGAGACAGCCCGGCACCTGCGGGGCCTGCGCCCAGAGCGCGGGCAGCTGGACCTGCGGGTCTTCGGGCGGGCCGGGGCGGTGCGGGGCCGCGCGGGGGTGCGGCCCGGACCCGTCGTGACAGGCTCACAGGGCAGTTTCGCCCGAGACATAGCGCGCCGCGGCCCGCAGGGCCCGGTCCAGCGCCTGGGCCCGGTCGCAGCCCTCGGCCTCGGCCACGATATGGGCGGCCATGAAGGTGTCGCCCGCGCCTGTCACCCGGGTGACCAGCACCTCGGGCGGGCAGCCGGTGACCAGGCCCTCGGGGCTGCCGTCGCAGGCGGGTTTGTCGCCATTGGTCACCAGAACCCGCGCCGCGCCGCGCTCGATCAGCCCGGCGGCGGCGGACTCGGCGCTGTCGAACTCGCGCTGGCACAGCAGCCCGGCCTCTTCGAGGTTGACGTAAAGCAGGGCGCGGCCATGGGCCAGGAAGGGGCGCAGCCGCTCGGCCTTGCCGGGCGAGGCGGGGGCCACCCGCAGGTCGGCGCGGGCAAAGGCGGGGGCGGCGGCGATCTCTTCCAGCAGGGTTTGGGTCAGGTTGCCATCCAGCGCCACCAGCCCGGCAAAGGGCGCCGCCTCGCTGGCCAGGCGTCCGTCGCTGAGCGGGCGCAGGATCTTGGCGCCCGCCTGTTCCAGGGAATGGGCATCGGCGATGGCGGCGATCAGCCCGTTGGCCCCTTCGACCGCCATGTAGCGGTCGGTCGGCAGATCCTCCGAGCGGTAGACATGGGCGGTTTCCATCCCCAGGTCATGGCAGGCGCGGACCAGCTCGTCGCCCTCGGGGTCCTGGCCGATGGCGGTCAGCAGCACCGGGCGCATCCCGAAGCGCGCCAGGGTCATGGCGATATTCATCGCCACGCCGCCGGGCAGGCGGGTGATGCGGCCCGGCACGTCCGAGCCCTGGCGCATATGCGAGGCGGAACGGCCGATCACGTCCCACAGGACGGAACCGATGCAAAGGATTTCGGGCAGGGGGTGTGGCTGTCGTGTCATCAGGTCTTGTCGCCGCGAACGGGCGCGGGCGCAAGACTTTGCGCAGCCCGGGCCGCTGCAAATCCCACCCGTCGCCCGCAGGCTGGGCGGTCGGGCGGGGCCGCTACGGATGCGTAGGTGATTTGGGTTCCTTTCAGGGGCGCCGGGGCTATGCTGTGCCTCCGTTTCGACGGGCGGACGGGGAGGTCCGGGGGGAGGGAGACAAGACATGGCGGGACAGAGCCGGGCGGCGGCGCTGAAAGGCGGGCGCGGGGTCCATGGGCAGACAGCAGGACAGCAGGCAACAAGGGGGCAGGCGCCGCCTGCGCGGCGCAGCGGGATTTGGGGGGCGGCGCTGGCGTTGGTGCTGTGCGCCCCGGCGGGCATGGCCCGCGCGGCGGCGACGGCAGAGCCCCTGGCCGCAGGGGACCCGGGGACGCTGTCGGCGGCGATGACCTTTCTGACCTCGATCCCGGCAGGTGCCGGGTTGATCCTGGCCCAGGGGGCGGCGCTGTTGTGCTGTCTGCTGGCCATCGCGGCGCTCAGCCTGCGCGGTGATCGCCAGGCCTGGCAGGTGGCCGGGTTCGCGGCGGTGCATAACGCGGTGCTGTGGCTGGCGCTTCTGCCAGAGCCGGGGGCGCTGGCGGGCTGGGTGGGGCCGGTGGCGCTGGCCCTGGCGACCCTGGCGGTGGCCCTGTCCAACATGCTGCGCCCGGGCCTGGATCTGTGGCGGGCCCTGCTTCTGGGCGTCGTGGGCGCGGTGCAGGGGCTGGGGCTGGCGCAAACTGCCACCGCTGCCGGGCTGCCTTCTGCCCCCCATCCGGTGGCGGCCCTTGCCGGGCTCAGCCTGGGGCTTATGCTGGCCGAGGCGCTGGTGCTGATGCTGCTGTACCTCGGGCTGGGCCATTGGGTGACACGCCGCCCCGTGCTCTTGCGCGAGGCGCGGCTGCGGGCCTCTGCCCTGGTGATGGTGCTGGCCCTGATCGGCCTGTCGCGCCAGCTGATCTGACCGGCGCGCGCCCCGGCGGGCAACCGGCACCCAAGGGCTACGCCGCCTCTCGCAGCGGACCCTTGCAAAGCGGGCTTGCGCCGCCGGAACTTTGCCTTTAAGGAAGCGCCACTCAATCCCGCAGGCGGGGTCGGGCCCATGGGGGAGACATCCCCATGCGTCCACCGGTTGACCAGATGGTCTCACACCCCCGCCAAGGCGCAAACCGGAAAGGAAAACGGCATGGCTCTTCCCGAGTTCTCCATGCGTCAGCTGCTGGAAGCTGGCGTTCACTTTGGCCACCAGACGCAGCGCTGGAACCCCCGCATGGGCGAGTTCATCTACGGCGCCCGCAACGGCATCCACATTCTCGACCTGACGCAGACCGTCCCGATGCTGGACGCGGCGCTGAACGCGATCCGCGAAACCGTCGCCAAGGGCGGCCGCGTTCTGTTCGTCGGCACCAAGCGCCAGGCCGCCGGCCCCGTCGCCGAAGCCGCCGAGAAATGCGCGCAGTACTACATGAACCACCGCTGGCTGGGTGGCACGCTGACCAACTGGAAAACCGTTTCCCAGTCGATCAACCGTCTGCGTGAAATCGACGAGAAAATGGAATCGGGCGCCGAAGGCCTGACCAAGAAAGAGCGTCTGCACATGGAACGCGAGCAGACCAAACTGCAAGCGTCCCTGGGCGGCATCCGCGAAATGGGCGGCGTGCCCGACCTGCTCTTCGTCATCGACGTCAAGAAAGAGCAGCTGGCCATCGCCGAAGCCAAGAAACTGGGGATCCCGGTTGTGGCCGTCGTCGACACCAACTGCTCGCCCGAGGGTGTGGATTACATCATCCCCGGCAACGATGACGCGGCCCGCGCCATCTCTCTGTACTGCGACCTGGCCTCGCGCGCAGCCCTGGACGGCATGACCGCCCAGCTGGGCGCCGCCGGTGTGGACGTTGGCGAATTCGTCGAGGGCCTCGAAGAGGAAGCCCTAGCAGAAGCCGCGGCCGAAGCCGAGGCGTAAGCCCGTCGTTACAGAACTGTCACCGGCTGCGTGTTACGCGCAGCCGGACCCTATTTCAGACCGTAAGGAGATCTCCCGATGGCGATCACTGCTGCACAGGTTAAAGAACTGCGCGAGATGACCGGCGCAGGCATGATGGATGCCAAAAAGGCGCTGACCGAAACCGACGGCGACATGGAAGCGGCCATTGACTGGCTGCGCACCAAGGGCCTGGCCAAGGCCGCGAAGAAATCCGGCCGGACCGCCGCCGAGGGCCTGGTGGCCGTCGAAGTGTCCGGCACCACCGGCGTGGCCGTCGAGGTGAACGCCGAGACCGACTTCGTCGCCAAGAACGCCGAGTTCCAGGAAATGGTTGGCGGTATCGCCAAGGCCGCCCTGGGCGTGGCCGACGTCGAGGCGCTGGCCTCGGCCGATATGGGCGGCAAGCCCGTCTCGGACGTGATCACCGACAAGATCGCCAAGATCGGCGAAAACATGACCCTGCGCCGCATGGCGAAGATCGAGGGTGACGTCGTGGCGGCCTATGTCCACAACGCCGCTGCCCCCGGCCTGGGTCAGATCGGTGTGCTGGTTGCGATGAAAGGCGGCGACGAAGCCTTTGGTAAGCAGGTTGCGATGCACATCGCCGCCGTGAACCCCGCCGCCCTGAACGAAGCCGAGCTGGACCCGGCCGTGGTCGAGAAAGAGCGTCAGGTTCAGATCGACATCGCCAAGGAATCCGGCAAGCCCGACGCCGTCATCGAGAAGATGATCGTGGGCCGCATGAAGAAGTTCCTGGCCGAAGTGACCCTGCTGGGCCAGCCCTTCGTGGTGAACCCCGACGTCACCGTCGAGGAAGCTGCCAAGGAAGCCGGCGCCGAGATCACCGGTTTCATCCGCCTGCAAGTGGGTGAAGGCATCGAGAAGGCCGAAGAGGACTTCGCCGCCGAGGTGGCCAAGGTCGCCAAGGGCTGATCGCCTGGTGGTCCCCATCCGGCCTCGCGCCGAATGCGACAGAACACGGAAAGGGTCGGGATTTTCCCGGCCCTTTTTCATGCGCCCCGCTGTCGGGGCAGGGGCATCTGTGCAAGGCCTTGGCAGGCAACATAGTTATCCGCTTGTACTGAACCGGGCTTGAGGGTCTAGCTTGGCACCGGGCAGCAGGGCACGGGCAGGCAGAAGGAACCGGGGATGCAGCAGGACAGGCAGACCAGCGCCTTTTGGCGCTTCCTGGCGGCGGGCGGGCTGACCAACCTGGGCGACGGGGTGGCGACCCTGGTCTGGACCTGGCTGGCCACCCGGCTGACTCGCGATCCCTTCCTGATCTCGCTGATGCCCGTGGCGCTGCGGCTGCCCTGGTTCCTCTTTGCCATTCCCGCCGGGCTGGTCACCGACCGGGTCAGCCGCAAGGCGCTGGTGCTGGCCATGGATCTGGCCCGCGCCCTGGCCTTTGCGGTGGCGGCCCTGGTGCTGTGGCAGGCCCTGCCGCTGGCCCCGCCCCCGGACGAGGGGGTGTCGGCGCCGGGGCTGTTCCTTGCCCTGGCCGCCTGCGCGGTGGTCATCGGCGTGGCCGAGGTGTTCCGCGATACCGCCGCTCAGACCCTGTTGCCCTCGCTGGTCGACCGCACCCGGCTGGAGGCCGCCAATGCGCGGTTCGCCACGGTCGAGATCCTGGGCAATACCCTGGCGGGCCCGGCGCTTGGCGCCTTCCTGATCGCCGCCTTCCTGCCCTTGCCCTTCGTGCTGAACGCCGCCGCCTATCTGCTGGCGGCGGGGCTGGTGGCCGGGCTGGTGGTGCAGCAGCGCGCCACGCGCGGGGCCCGGCGCCACTGGCGGCAGGAGTTCACCGAGGCCTCGGGCTTCCTTCTGGCCCAGCCGACCCTGCGGATGCTGGCGATCTTCACCGGGGTTTTCAACGGCTTGCACCAGATGGTCGTGGTCGGTCTGGTGCTGTTCGCGCAAGAGGTTCTGGGCCTGGGTGCGCGGGCCTATGGCCTGGCCCTGTCGGCGGGGGCGGGCGGCGGGTTGCTGGCCGGGCTGATCGCCGCGCCGCTGATCGCCCGGGTCGGCGGGGCGCGGCTGGCGCAGATGTCCTCGGCGCTGATCGTGCTGGCCTATCTGGCGATTCCCCTGACCGGGGGCGCGGTCGGGCTGGCCCTCTGTCTGGCGGGGTTTTCCTTTCTGGGTCTGCTGTGGGACACCGTGTCGATCTCCTACCGCCAGCGCGCGGTGCCCGACGAGATGCGCGGACGGGTCAATTCCCTCTACCGCATGGCCTCCTGGGGGATGATGCCCGTGGGGCTGCTGGTCTCGGGCCTGCTGGTGGATCTGGGGGCGGACATCCTGCCGCGCGCCCAGGCGCTGATGCTGCCCTTCGTCTTCGCCGGGGTGGGGGTGGCGGTGATGACCGCCCTGGCCTGGCGCGGCATCGGTCGCGGCTTCTCTGCGGCGCCCTGATCCAGGGGTCCGAAAGGCGCGCAAAGACAGAGAGGCGGTGCCGATCGGGACAGCGACCGGCACCGCGAATTGGCAGGTGCTCGTCAAAGGGGATGGCACGAGATCCCCGCCAGAATGCCGGATGGGAGGGCGGATCAATACGCCCCCCAACCGGCTCCGGTTTCCCGGCCAACCCGCAGGGCCCTGGAATTACAGGGATGCGGGTCGGATGCTCCATGGCTCAAAGCCACCACTCACGGAACATCTCGAGAATGCGATTTTTACCAACCAATCGGAAGTAAGGGAAACCTTACCTATTCCCAGAGACTTAGCTGAATCGGGTTAAAAGGCTGGTTTTCCATACCTTTGCCGGAAGATGCCAAGCGGCGTCAAGCGTCCAGGATAAACATCTGATTAAGGAATGCGGCCTTCAACACCGCCTGGGCGGTGGTTTCCACGTTCAGATTCTCGCGCGCCAGGCGCAGATGCTTTTCCACCGTGGCGGTGGTCAGGCCCATCAACAGGGCGATATCCTGCGTGGTTTTGCCGTCGCCGACCCATTGCAGGGCCTCGCGCTGGCGCCGGGTCAGCTCTCGCGCCGGGCCGGAATAGGGCAGGGTCAGGATCTTCAGGTGGGCGACATTGTTGATGATCACGATATCGCGACCATGTTCGGCCCAGACCGCGTCCACCTCATCCTGGCTCATGTCCGGGCGGGCAGTCAGGGCGATGGCGCCCTTGGTGCGCGGCGAGATGCTCTTGAAAGAGATCGAATAGCCCGCGGTGACCCCCATCGAGCGGTTGAACTCGATCACCTTGCGCTCGCTTTCTGTCAGGGTGCCCGAGGCGGTCATCTCGCCCAGGATCCGCCAGGAACAGGCGCCTTCGTTGTCCAGCGCCCAGCGGACCATCGGGGCGTGGAAATACAGGCCCTTGCCCAGGAAGGCGTCGCGATAGGCGGCAGAATGGTTGGTCAGGATGACGAAATCCTCGGGGTCGCCCAGTGAGGTTGCGGTGCGGTAGCGGGTGAAGCCGTAAAGCAGCCGGTCGAACCCATAGTCTGCCATGCGCCGACAATGCAGATCCCACAGCGCCTCGATCGAAGGCGCGTTGGTCAGCTGTTCCAAATATTCGCGGCGCATCATTCTGGTTGTCCCCCCCCGGTAGACATGGCCCTGAACTGCGGATTGCCGGGCCCGAGGGGGCGGCAAGGGCCCCGTCCAGCACGGCAACACCCAGCGGGTGTAGCCCGACTGACGCGGGTTTGTCGAGGATGCGTTCTGTTTCCGGGCCCGCTGTTTCAGGCCTTTGCGCAGATGTTTACGCCCCGGGGCCCCTGGCGCGCCACGGGAGGCACGGGCCGGTCGCCCTCGCGCCCAGGCGTCGGGGCCGTCTTGCGCCATAGCCGGTGACCGGTGTCTGGTCGGTCGCTATCTGGCAGAGGTGTCCTCTACGGGCCCGAGCTACAAACGCGCGAAGGGCCCCGCGGCCATCTTGTGGCTTGCGCCCGCCATTGAGGCGTGTTGCCGTTGCCGTTGCCGTTGCCGTTGCCGTTGCCGTTGCCGTTGCCGTTGCCGTTGCCGTTGCCGTTGCCGTTGCCGTTGCTATTGGCTTGGCGGCTTTGACGGCTACCAAGCGGGGCGGCGACCCGCCGTCGGCCCCCGGCCCAAGACTGCTGCGCGCGCCACAGCGCGATGCGGTGCGACGGAGGCGGAGGTCTGTTGTGTGTGCCCTGGCCCGGTCCGGGCGCTGTTGAGCCTGCCACAGTTCGGCGTGACAGGGCGAGGTGCCCGGGGCGGTCCTCACCACCGGGGCCTGACCTCACCACAGAGGGCCAACCCTCACCACAGGTCGAGATCGCCTGCGCCATGGCTGGGCGGCGCCTCCTCGGTCTGGGTGCCGCTGCGGGATTTCGATGCCTTTAGGATCGGCGTGATCGACTCGTTCATATCCACCGTGTCCCGCAAGGCGGCATGGGTCAGCCGGTGCCCTTCGACCCAGTCTAGCGCCGGGCCGAAACGCAGCAAAATCCCTTCAATGTCCTTCAGCGACTGGCGCATGTAGTCGATCCGCTGAAGCGTCAGGAAGGCATCCTCGCTCAGCGGTTTGCAGGTGCACAAGGCCGCCGACAGGGCCTCTTCCAGACCCGTGGTCAGCCCCCGCAGCCCCGCAACCTGTCCCGCCAGGATCTCGGCCAGTTCCGGGGCGTCGATGTCGATATGCAGACCGGTGGCCTCCTCCGGGGGGCTTGGCGACTCCGGTTGCATCAGAGACGCCCAACGACTGCCTCGATACAGGCCCGCAGATCATTGGGTTCGAAGGGCTTCTTCAGGAAGTTGTTCATCCCCAGCTGCTTGCCCTTGTCGATGATCGCCTTGTCCGCCTTGCCGGTGATCAGGATGAAGCCGACCCCCTTGGTCTTGGCCCCGCCGCGCAGATGTTGCAGCAGTTGCAGCCCGTCCATGCCCGGCATGTTGAAGTCCGAGATCACCAGATGCACCGGTTTCGTCTCGAGCGTCTTCAATGCCGAGGGCCCGTCAGAGGTGCTGGCGACATTGGTGATGCCGAAAGCATCCAGCGCCTGGGTGATAAGCCCGCGGCTGGTCGACATATCGTCCACAACCATGATTCTGATCTGATCTCGCAGCGCCATTCAAGCATTCCTTCCCGGCTTAGCGTGTCGCGGAGGCGGCCGCCCGGTAGGCCGTCATCCCGTTGGGTTCAAAAAGGCTCATGGCCGAATCCGAAATGCGTTCGGAATGGCCAAGGAAGATCCACCCGCCCGGATCCAGCCGCTGACGGAAGCGCGGCCAAAGGGAGGCCTGGGTGGGCGCATCGAAATAGATCACCACGTTGCGGCAGAAGATGACGTCGAACTGGCCCTTCATCGGCCAGTCGCGCAGCAGGTTCAGCTCGCGAAAGCGCACGATACGCCGGATCTGATCGCTGACCCGGTATTGGCCGGCGGCGCTCTCCTTCACCAGGTAGCTGCTGCGCATCTCGCTGGGGATGCCGCTGACCTGCTGGTCGGAATAGGTCGCCGCCTGGGCCTTCTCCAGGATGGCCGGGTCGATATCGGTCCCCAGGATCAACAGGTCGTGGCTGAACAGGTCGGGGGCCGCATGGTGCAGGCACATCGAGATCGAATAGGGTTCCTGCCCCGAGGAGCAACCCGCCGACCAGATCCGGATCCGCTGCCCATTGCGGGCCTTTTGTTGCAGCACCGGTAGCACCTTGTCGCGCAGGATGTCGAAGTGATGCGACTCCCGGAAGAAATGCGAGACATTGGTGGTCAGCGCCGAGATCATCTGGCGCCGCTCTTCGTCGCCCGCGGCAGAGGCCACGAAGCGGCAATAGCTTTCGTAATCCGGCTGGCCGGTGGCCATCAGCCGCTTGCGCAGGCGCGATTGCACCATGGTCATCTTGCCTTCCGGCAGGACCAGCCCGGCCTCTTTCTTGGCCATTTCGGCGATGGCGGCGAAGGACTTGCTGTCCATCGCCAGCGCCGCAGTATCGGAGGCGCCGCGCGTCATGCGACCTCGTCACTGGAAACCGGCACGACGGCGCGCAGATCCAGAACGCGGATCATGCGGTCGTCGATGACGGTGAGAGAGCGGACAACGGACATATGCGGATCCGACGAGATATCCGGCGGCGGTTGCAAGTCATCCTCGGTGATGGCGACGATGTCCGACACCGCATCCACCAGCAGCCCGGTCAGGGTGCCGTTCAGGTTGACCACGATGATCACGTTACGATCATTGGTTTCCTGGCTGGGCAGGTTCAGCCGTCGCGCCAGGTCCATCACCGGCAGGACCGTCCCGCGCAGGTTGATCACGCCGCGCATGTAGTCGGGGGCATGGGGCATCGGCGTCGTGCGGGTCCAGCCGCGGATCTCGCGTACCGACATGATGTCCAGCGAATATTCCTGATCCGCGACCCGGAAGGTCAGCAGTTCCAGGTCGTTGTTTTGGCCCTGTTCACTCATTGACGATCATCCTTTCCGAAAGCATGAGATCGGCACCGCGCATATGCCCCATCCCGGCAATCACATCCGCCGGGTCGAGGATCAGCGCGATCTGTCCATCCCCCAGGATCGTTGCCGCGGCGATGCCGGGGGCACGGTAGAAACTGTCGTCCAGACCCTTGATCACCACCTGGCGCTGGTCTTGGATGCCGTCGATCACCAGGGCGGCGCGGGTGCTGTCCTCCAGCACGATCAACAGCACGATGGCCCCTTCGCCGGTCTTGCGCTGATGGCGGTAACCCAGCATGACCCCCAGATCGTAAAGCGGCACGAAGCCGCCGCGCACCCGCACCACGTAATGGCCGGGGCGCAGCATCTGCACGTCGTCGGGGCCCAGCGACAGGGTTTCCACCACCACGTTCAGCGGCAGCACCAGCGTCTCGCCCGCGACATTGACCACCATCCCGTCCAGCACCGCCAGGGTCAGCGGCAGGCTGATCGAGAAGGTCGTGCCCTTGCCCGGTTCCGAGGTGATCGAGATCCGTCCCCCCAGCCCCTGGATCGCGGTTTTCACCACATCCATGCCCACGCCGCGCCCCGAAAGGTTCGACACGGTCTTGGCGGTCGAGAAGCCGGGCAGGAACAGCAGGTTGTCGATCTCGCTGTCGGTCAGCTGCGTCTCGGGCGGGATCAGCCCCTTGTTGACGGCGATCTCCTGCACGCGTTTTCGGTTGATCCCGGCGCCGTCATCGGCCACCTCGATGATCACCCGGCCCGAGCGGTGGGCGGCGGTCAGGGTCACCGTTCCGGCCCGGGATTTGCCCGCGCTTTCGCGGTCGGCGGCGCTTTCCAACCCGTGGTCCACGGCGTTACGGATCATATGGGTCAGCGGATCGGAGAGGCGTTCGATGACCGTCTTGTCGACCTCGGTGCCTTCGCCTTCGGTGACCAGGCGCACGTCCTTGTCGACCGCCGCCGAGGCCTCGCGCACGATGCGCGACATGCGCTGGAACAGCGACTTCACCGGCTGGGCGCGGATCATCATCACGCTGTCCTGGATGTCGCGGGTCAGGCGTTGGAATTCCTCCAACCCGTTCATCGCGTCGGAATGGGGCGACAGGCCGGCCTCGTCCAGGCTTTGGCTTAGCATGGCCTGATTGATCACCAGCTCGCCCACCAGATTGACCAGCCGTTCGATGCGTTCCAGATCGACCCGCACCACGGATTTGGCCGCCGCCTGTCCGCCCTTGCGCGGCTCGCCGCCGTCCTTCGCCGCCTCCTTGTCGCCGGGCTTGCGCGGCGGGGCCGGGGGGCCGGCTGCGGCAGGCGTGGCCTGCTCGGGCGGGGCGGAGGGCGTCTCGTCGCCCTCTGCCTCCTCCGCCTCGTCGGCGGGCGCCTCTTCGGCTTCGGGGGCGTCTTCGTCCTCTTCCGTCTCGGAGGCAGCTGTGCCGCCCTCGGCGGTGATCTCGATCTCGCACAGTCCATCGACGAATTCGAAGATATCGCGGATCTCGGGCTCTGCCGCCTCGGTCTCAAGCGCGATATGCCATTCGATATAGGGCGTCTCGGGCGCCAGATCCTCCAGCGGGGGCAGCTCGGCCAGGTTGCAGGTGACCGAGGAGGTGCCCAGGTCACAGAGATTGCGCAGCAGCATCAAGGGCTCGTTGCCGGTGGCGAAAAGCTCTTGCTCGGGCTTGAAGCGGATCAGATAGCGGTTGGCCGTGGGCGCGTCGAGGTCGGGCAGGTCCAGCGACAGGCTCAGCCCCATGGGCTGGAAATCCTCCGGTTCCACCTCTTCGGCGCCGCCCTCGTCGCCCAGCAGGGCATCCAGCCGGGTCAAAAGCTCTTCGCTGGTTTCCTCGGGGATGGGGGTCTCGTCCCGGCAGGCGCGCACCAGGTCCGACAGGTGGTCGGCGGCCAGGAAGAACAGCTTCATCGCGTCGCTGTCGGGATGCAGGCTGCCGTTGCGCACCTCGTCCAGAACGGTCTCGTAGCGGTGGGCAAAGCGCACCAGCGCCTCCAGCCCGAAGGCCCCGGCGCCGCCCTTGATCGAATGGACAGCGCGGAAGACGACGTTGATCGTCTCGGAATCGCCTTCGCCGTCTTCGGCTTCGTCCATCTCTTGCAGGCCATCCTGCAAGGCCTCCAGCAGCTCTTCACATTCGATGAAGAAGGAGGCGCGGATTTCCGCCATCGGGTCGTTCTGATCGGACATAGCTGGCCCTCCTCTTATCCGGCGACCATTTGAAGGGCCTTGACGAGTTTCGCGGGGTCGAAGGGTTTGACGATCCAGCCCGTGGCCCCGGCCTCTCTGGCGCGCATCTTCAGCTCGGGCGCGCTTTCGGTGGTCAGCACTAGGATCGGCGTCGCGCGGTGTTCGTCCTGTTCGCGAACGGCGTCGATGAAGCCGAAGCCATCCATCCGCGGCATGTTGATGTCGGTGATGATGGCGTCGGGGCCCAGCCCCGCCAGCACCTCGATCCCGTGCACACCGTCTTCGGCAAGGTGCACGTCGATCCCGGCGGGCATCAGCGCCATGCGGATCATGTCCCGCATCGTGCGGCTGTCATCCACCGCGAGGACTTTCATGGTCATCCGCGCCCCTCCGCCAGGCTTTCGGGCGAGAACCCCATCTGCGCCAGCTGTTCGATCACCTTGTCGCTGACATTGGTCAACGACAGCGCGTGCCCCTTGGCCCGCAGCGAGGTGGCCGCCGACAGCAGCACCTGAAGGCACAGGGCGCCGACCTGGGTGACCTGGGCGCCGTCAAGGACCACATCCCCGTCCAGCCGCGCGCGCAGTTCCTCCGCCAGCGGGGCGGCGGCGGGCAGATCCAGTTTCGGTTGCAGGACCAGCGGCTCAGTCATGGCCACCTGCCGCGGGTCACAAGGCGGAGCGTTTCCATGCCGTTCTCCCATCGTTCCATTGCGTCACGATGGTGATAGGGCTGGCCCCGTTAAGACGAAGTTACGCGGTGCTGGCTTTGCCGCGCTTTTTCCGGGCCCGGCCGCGATTGCGGCGGCTGGTGCAGGAAGAAGTCGCTGAAAAATAGACTTAAATGAAAAGCCCCGCCCGGAGGGAACCGGTGCGGGGCAGGGCGCGAGGGGCACGCGCCCGGGCGCGGAGGGAGCGCGCCGGAGGGGCCTCGAAGCGGGGTGTGGGGGTCAGCCCCGGCGACGTCGGCGGGCGCCCCGGCCGGAACCGGCACTGGCGCTGGCCTGGGCGGCCTCGGCGAAGGTTGCCCCCTCGGCCACCGCATCGACGACGCGCGAAAACCGGATCCACTCGCCGCCGTTCGGGTCGGCATTCATCAGCAGGTTGGCGGCCTTCACCGCCTCCATCTCGACCTGGCGCACCGGGTTCATGATCGCCGAGGTCATGCCCGAGGCAATGGCCATGGGCAGGAAGGCGGCGTTGACCCCGTGGCGATGCGGCAGGCCGAAAGAGATGTTGGAGGCGCCGCAGGTGGTGTTCACCCCCAGCTCGTCGCGCAGCTTGCGGACCAGCTCGAACACCTGGCGCCCGGCGGTGGCCATGGCGCCCACGGGCATGACCAGCGGATCGACCACGATGTCATGGGCCGGGATGCCGTAATCGGCGGCGCGTTCGACGATCTTCTTGGCGACGGCAAAGCGCACCTCGGGATCCTCGGAAATGCCGGTATCGTCGTTCGAGATCGCCACCACCGGCACGTTGTATTTCTTGATCAGCGGCAGCACCAGTTCGAGCCGGTCCTCTTCGCCGGTGACCGAGTTCACCAGCGGGCGGCCCTTGGCGGCGGCCAGACCGGCCTCCAGCGCGGCGGGGACCGAACTGTCGATGCACAGCGGCACATCGACCAGCCCCTGCACCAGGGTGACGATGTCGCGCATCAGCGGCGGTTCGGTCTCGTTCGGGTTGGGGTTCGAGTTGTAGACCACGCCCGCGTTGATATCGAGCACCGCCGCGCCGCAGGCGACCTGTTCCAGCGCGTCCTTCTCGACGGTCGAGAAATCGCCCGCCTCCAGCTCGGCCGCCAGTTTCTTGCGGCCCGTGGGGTTGATGCGCTCTCCGATCACGCAGAAGGGCTCGTCAAAGCCGATGGTGACCGTCTTGGTGGCCGATTCCAGTGTCGTGCGGGTCATGAGATCCCCCTTTGAAAAGCACGCGAGAACACGTCTGTCTTGGCTGGCCGGGCCGCCGAAACGGCCCGGAAAGAGGTCAGGCCTCGGCCTGGACGGGGGCCTGCTGGCCTGCGCCGTGGCGGGCGGCGAAGTCGGCCGAGGCACGGATGCCGCCCAGCGGGAAGATGTGGATCTGTTCGATCAGCCCCAGGTCGGCGGTGGCCGAGAGATCCGACAGGATCTCGACCGGCTCGTAGGGCAGCATCAGCTTGGTCACGTCCAGCGCGCGCTTTTGCAGCACCTTCAGCGAGGGGCCGACACCGCAGGCCACGGCGAACTTGATCAGGGTCTGCAACTTGGCCGGACCGGCGATGCCCAGGTGGACGGGCAGGGTGATCCCCTCGTCGCGCAGGCGCCGCGACCAGGCCAGCACCGGGGCGGCGTCGAAGGCGAACTGCGTCGCCATGGCCATCTGTGCGTCGGTCCGTTCGGCAAAGGCCTGTTTCCAGCGCAGCGCCTCCATCACCGCGCGGTCCGAGCCGTCGGGGTCGATGTCCAGATTGCCCTCGGGGTGGCCCGCCACATGCAGCCTGGTGAAACCCGCGCGGTCGAAGAGGCCGGTTTCCAGCAGCTGCATGGAACAGTGGAAGTCGCCATGGGGCTTGGCCACGCCACCGGCCAGCAGCAGCGCCTGGGTCACCCCGGCCTCGGCCTGGTAGCGGGCGATCCAGTCTTCCAGCACCCGGGCATCAGCGATGATGCGGGCCGGGAAATGCGGCATGACGTCGAAACCGTCATCGGCCAGACGGGCAGCGGTGGCCACCATCTCGTCAATCGGGGTACCTTCGATATGGGCGATATAGACCCGGGTGCCCGCAGGCAGCAGCGCCTTGAAATCGTCGATCTTGGCGGCGGTGCGGGGCATCACCTCGATCGAATAGCCCGACAGAATGGCGGAGAGATCGCCCGAGGGGCCGGGGGCCTCTTTGCGACGGAAGGGAAGGAGGGCCATGGGCAGCTCCGCATTGGGGGCGGCGCGGCGCCCCGGGGTTGGCATCAGGCGGGCGCGTGGCCGCCGTTGGCGATAAGGGTCTTGAGTCTGTCCTGATCGTATTCGGCGTCGAGCCGGGCGATTGCGTCATCTGCGACCTGTTGTGGATCGCCTTCGACCTCGACCGGCTCGCCCTTGCGCCAGGCGGCCAGATAGGCGTCGGTGCCGGTCAGGCCGGTGGCCATGGCGGCGCGGTCGATGGCCTGCTCGAAGCGTTCGGGCAGGGGCGCCTTGGCGGCGCGGCGGCCGCGCCCGACCAGAACCTGGGCCGGCATGTCGCGCCAGTAGAGGATGGTAAGCTGCGGCATGGGGGCCCTCCCTGTGATCCCTCAACTCTGCCAGAGGCGCGGGGGCGGGCCTGCCGGGGCGCGACCTGCAAGCGCGGGAATGCGACCTCTGCGCCCGCCTGGACGGGTCGGGACCAGGTCGAGGGCGGCGCCTTCGCCCGGTCGGGCCGCAGCCCCGGGGCGGCGCGCCCGGGCGTGCCGCTGTGCGGATCGACCCAAGGGGGCGTGCGCTGAAGCGCGCATCAATGAAATGTGAGCGCTGGCTGTGCGCAAGCGCATAGATGATTGCGGCGCCTTGTTTTTCTGCTGTCCGGCGACGCGCGCGTCCCGGTCCCGACCCCACGGCGTGATCACGGCCGGGTGAGCAAGCATCTTGCGCGCCGGGGGCCAAAGCACTACCTTCATTCTCAACACGATATAGGAGGGCGCAAAGATGGCGCCCAGGCGTCCCAAAGGTGCGGGCGCATTCCCGAAACCGGTCGAAGGCCCCGCATCCAACGCCCCAGACCCGGCGGAGCTCTATGCTGCGCTGGACCTGGGCACAAATAGCTGTCGCATGTTGATCGCCCAGCCCAAGGGTTCTCAATTCCATGTGGTCGACAGTTTTTCGAAATCCGTTCAGCTCGGCTCCGGGCTCGAACGCTCTGGTCGGCTGTCGCGCTCTTCCATGGCGCGCACGGTGCAGGCCATGCGGATCTGCAAGCAGAAGCTTCAGCGCCACAAGGTGACGCATATGCGCCTGGTGGCCACCGAAGCCTGTCGGCGGGCCTGCAATGCGAAGAACTTCATCCACCAGGTGCGGCGGGAAACCGGTCTGAAGCTTGAGATCATAGAGCCCGAGGAAGAGGCCCGTCTGGCGGTCATTTCCTGCGCGCCGCTGGTCTCGACCCGGACCGAGCAACTGCTGGTGGTGGACATCGGCGGCGGCTCGACGGAGCTTGTCTGGATCGACCTGACCTCGGTGCCGCAGCGTGACCGGCCGAAGGCGATCATGCGGCTGCACGCGGGGTTTCACCCGCCCGAAAGCCCGTTCCCGGCCGCCAAGGTGGTGGACTGGATCTCGGTCCCTCTGGGCGTGGCGACCCTGCGCGACCAGTTTCGCGATGTCGAGGATGACAGCGCGCGTTTCGCGCTGATGTCCTGGTTCTTCGAGGAGAGCCTGGCCGAGTTCGCTCCCTACAAGGACGAACAGGCCCGCGAGGGGTTCCAGATCATCGGCACCTCGGGCACCGTCACTACGGTGGCGGCCAGCCATCTGGGGCTGAAGCGCTATGACCGGACCAAGGTGGACGGGCTGCGCATGACCAGCGACCAGATCGACCGGGTGATCCGCGGCTATCTGGAGGCTGGCCCCGAGGGGCGCCGGCGCGATCCGCGCATCGGTCAGGACCGGCAGGCGCTGATCATGTCGGGGGCCGCGATCTTGCAGGCGCTGCTGCGCTGCTGGCCCACAGACCGGCTGAGCGTGGCCGACCGGGGCCTGCGCGAGGGGCTGCTCTATGCCCAGATGAGCGCCGATGGCGTGCTGGAGGACGGGCCTTTCTGAGGCCCTGGTGACCAAGGCCGAAACCGCCCCCTTTGACAGCGGGGCGGTTTTGCTATTCTAAGCGGAACTTCCCTGCGAAGGGGGAAGGGGGGCGCTGCCCCCCGTCGCGGCAGGCCGCGATTCCCCCCGGGATATTTTTGGCAATGAGAAGAGGTGGGCCGTGGCCAAGAAACCGACCGGCAAGAATACATCGGGGCGTGGCCAGCGGGATCTGACCGTGAAGGTGAAGACCGCGCGCGGCCGCAAGCTGTCGTCGACCCGCTGGTTGCAGCGGCAGCTGAACGACCCTTATGTGGCGCGGGCCCGGGCCGAAGGCTATCGCGGCCGCGCCGCCTTCAAGATCATGGAGCTGGATGACAAGTTCCGCTTTCTCGTGCCCGGCGCGCGGGTGGTCGATCTGGGCTGTGCCCCCGGTGGCTGGATCCAGGTGGCGGTGCCGCGGGTCAATGCCCTGGGCGAGAAGCGCGGCAAGGCCGTGGGCACGATCCTGGGCGTCGATCTGCAAGAGGTCGACCCGATCCCCGGCGCCGAGATCCATCAGCTGGATTTCATGAGCGACGGGGCCGATGACCAGGTGAAGGAATGGCTGGGCGGCGAGGCCGATGTGGTGATGTCGGACATGGCCGCCGCCTCGTCCGGGCACAAGCAGACCGACCACCTGCGGATCATCGCGCTGTGCGAGGCCGCCGCCTATCTGGCCTTCGACGTGCTGGCCCCCGGCGGGACCTTCGTGGCCAAGGTGCTGGCGGGCGGCGCCGAGGGGGATTTGCAGCAGCTCTTGAAGCGCAAGTTCACCAAGGTCCATCACATGAAGCCGCCCTCGTCGCGGTCCGACAGTTCCGAGAAATTCGTCGTGGCCACCGGGTATCGGGGCGGCGCGCCGGTGGAGGCGGAGGCGGACGAAGACCCCGAGGCCGGCCCGCTGGGGTGATCTTCGGCGGACGGGCGCAGTGCCTTGGCCCTTGCGCCCGGCCGGGCGGGGGCCGACTGGTTCGGGTTTTCCGGCTTTTGCCCCTCGACTAGTCCTTCAGGTTTCGCGCCTTTTCTTGAGCCTTGAGCCTTGAGCCTTGAGCCTTGAGCCTTGAGCCTTGAGCCTTGAGCCTTGAGCCTTGAGCCTTGAGCCTTGAGCCTTGAGCCTTGAGCCTTGAGCCTTGAGCTTCCGAGTTTCTGGCGCCAGCTCCTTGTCCAGGGGGACGCGCGGTTAGGTCCCGATTGCCCGCTTTGGACCCTGGGGGCGCCTGTCTGTCTCAGCCACTCAGGGCGCCGCCGGATCCCCGGAGAATGCAGCTCGTGCCCCACGAACTCCATTTCGTCTCACTTCGTACAGATCCCCGTCCGTTGTCTCCCCCCCCTGTCCGCCTTGGAAATGGTTATCTGCACAGGGACATGGAGGAAAGGATCCCACAGCACGCGGGTGCAGTTGGATGACTGACCCGATGGTGCGCATCACCCGTGGTTCAGCGCTCTTTGCGAGGAGGTGTCTTTGCCACGACCTCCGGGATGGGAGAGCTCCCGGTTCAGCCCCGCAGCAGCCAGCGCAAGAGCCTGCGGCTCTTGTCGCCCCTGTCGGTCGGGCGCGCCATCTGCGCGCGCAAAAAGTCGGAGACCGCCGTCACCTCGGGCGCGTCGGCGGGGCGGCTTGCGGGCGGTGCGCCCTGTTCGCGCAGCAGGTCGAACAGCTGCGCGCGCCCGGCGTGCAGGGGGTTGGTCGCGCTCTCTGACCCTTCGGGTCCAAGCGGCGCCCCAGCCCCGGACGTTGCGTCTGGACCCCGGCCCATATCGTCATCGTCTTGCGATCCCGTGTCGGGCATCATCGGCCCCTTTCCTTCATCGGGACCAAGCCTAGCCTGCCCGGATCCGGCGCCCAGGGAAAAGCATGGGGCATTTCGTTCAAATGCCCTGGATCCGCCGGTGCCGGGTCGGCTGGTCCGCACGGGCTTTTGCCCTTTTCGCTGGCGGGCAGCGCGGTATGCTCCGCCCCGAAGCCCCCCGGCGGCAGGGCGTCGCCCGGGACGGAAGGAGCGGATCATGACACCATTGGCCATCACCCTGGGCGACCCGGCAGGGATCGGCCCTGAAATTGCGCTGAAGGCCCTGGCCGAGGCCGGGACCGAGGCGGGCGTCCTGCTGGGGCAACGCGCGGTGGCCGCGCGGGGGCTGACCCTGCTGGGGGGCGACTGGAATCTGCAAACCGTCGCCGACCCTTCGGAGCTGCTCGAGAGCCCGCGCGCCCTGCGCCTGATCGAGACCGGCGCGCCAGATGCCGCGCCCGCGCCCTATGGCGCGATATCGGCGGCGGCGGGCCAGGCGGCCTATGACGCGATCCGCGCGGGCATTGATCTGTGTCTGGCGGGCCGCGCCTCGGGCCTGGTCACCGCGCCGATCCACAAAGAGGCGCTGGCCGCCGCCGGGGTGCCCTTCCCGGGTCATACCGAAATGCTGGCCCATCACGCGGGCGGGGTCGAGGTGGCCATGATGCTGGCCAATGCCGAGATCCGCACGGTGCTGGTGACCATCCATGTCTCCTTGCGTGACGCCGTGGCCCTGGCAGATTACGACGCCAACCTGCGGGCCATTCGCCTGGCCCATGAGGGCTGCCGCGCCTTCGGCATCGCCCACCCGCGGATCGCCGTGGCGGGGCTGAACCCCCATGCGGGCGAGGGGGGCCTTTTCGGGCGCGAAGAGATCGAGGTGATCGCCCCCGCCATCGCCGCCGCCCGCGCCGAGGGGATCGAGGTCAGCGGCCCCTGGCCCGGCGACACGATCTTTATGCAGGCCCGCAAGGGGCAGTTCGACGTGGTGGTGGCGCAGTACCACGATCAGGGGCTGATTCCGGTGAAATACATGGGTCTGGAAGAGGGGGTGAACATCACCCTCGGCCTGCCCTTCGTGCGCAGCTCGCCCGACCACGGCACGGCCTTTGACATCGCCGGAACCGGCAAGGCCGATCCTCGGTCGATGTCCCTGGCCCTGACCCAGGCCCTTCAGATGGCCCGCGCCCGCGTGGAAGGGGCGGCAGGTTAGGTCTGGTTGTTTGTCTCGGCCCTCGGGCGCGTGGCCTCGCGCAAGACGGGCAGCGCCCAGGCTTCAGAGTCACCTCGCCCCTCGGGCACGCGTGGCCCTTGCGGATGCTTGGCCCTAGAGGTTTCGTCTTTGGGGGATCCGAACAGGGTTTCGATGGGCGTTGCGGGCAACCTGTCCCGTTCGCGGTTGCACGAGACCTGTGGTGCCCATGTCCTCGGCTTCCCTTGCGATCTCGCGCCGCTTTGGTCCCTTCCTTCTGAAGGTTGAGGCCGGAATAAATCGTCGCTATGCGCGCGTCTATGCCACTACGCTTGGACTGTGGGCGTCGGTACTCGACAAGGCCGTCGGTGATCGAACTATCGACGCCTGTTTTGCAAAGTTGAACCTGAAATATGCAGAAGGGATTTTGCAGAACGCCATTTGCAACGTTGGTTTGCAAATTCCGTATTTGCATATTTCAGAACACCGGATTCCCGCGATCCCTTCTCAGGTCTCAGGTCTCAGGTCTCAGGTCTCAGGTCTCAGGTCTCAGGTCTCAGGTCTCAGGTCTCAGGTCTCAGGTCTCAGGGCGCTTTGTCGCAGCCTCTGCGCTGCATTGCCTTGCTGAGGGCCGATCTCACTTAACTGCGCCTTAACCCTCCTGTGCCGAGATGACCGCAGGCACGGCTTGGGCCATCCGGGCGCAAGTTGGTCGTCCCCCGGGCGGGGACGCAGATCCGGTGGAGGACGGGATGAACATAGAGACGAGCCTGGGGCGCATCCGCACCCAGTTGAGCGGGATGGAACGAATGACCCGGATCCTGCGCGCCGAGATCGAAAGCCAGATCGGGGGCTTCGACCCGGCCGCCCTGGACCAGGAGACAGAGGTGCCCAATGGGCTGGCCAGTCTCTTCCGCGAGGCTGCGCCGCACAGCCCCCAGGCCGCTGATCCCTACACCCATTTCGCCCCGGGCGTCTGGATCGGCCTCGACCAGGAAACCGGCGATACCGGCGCCACCGTGGCGCTGAAGGCGCAGCGCCGTCCCACCCCCGGTGGCGAGGCCCGGGGCGTCGCCCGGCTCAGCGTGAACCCGGTCTTTCCCCTGGCGCGCAAACCGCGCTGGGTCACGCTGGAGACCGATATTTCGGTCGCGGCGCTGAAAACCGCCCAGGCCCTGCGCATCGAATGCATCGCCTTTTTCCAGATCGGCCCGGGCAATTCGGCCGAGTTCCCCCGCAGTGTAACCCTGAACCTGCGCCTGCACCGGCCGGGCGGCAAGACCAGCGACCACCTGAACCTGCGCCTGCCGGTTTCGACCATGCCCTTTGATCATGCCGCCCGCGTCTCGGCCGCCACCCTGGCCGAGATCGAGCTGAGCGATGTCACCGAGGCCACGGTGATCCTGGAGCTGCCCCTGGCGGGCACCTACACGCTGCATCTGGATCATTTCGCCGTTGTGGCGCTGAACGGCGCGGGTGAGGGCTGAGATGCGGATCCTCTATGTCTCGCGCGAAACGCCCCTGGCGCCGGCGGGCGGGATCGCCACCTATCTGGAGTATATGGTCCCCGCGATGGAGGCGGCGGGCCATGAGGTCTTCCTCTTCTCCTGGACCGAGGCCGAGACGCCTGCGCGTCCCCTGCGCCACGCGCCCTTTCGCGCCGACCGGGTGCATATCGAGGCGATCGACCCGCGCGAGCTGTGGCGTATCTGTCCGGTGCCCGCCCACAACCTTTTTGTCGCTTCCTGGATGTCGGACCGCATCGCCGAAAAGGTGCGCGACTGGCAGATCGACGTTGTCGAGGCGACCGATTTCCTGGCCCCCTGTCTGACCGCCTATCAGGCGTTGCAGGCGCGGCAGGGCGCCAGCGACCGTCTTTTCGTCACCTATAACCACGGATTCATCGAGGATTTCTTCGAGGCCGACCAACTGCCGCTGCCCGATGCGGCGCGGCTGAACAACCTGTGCGAACGCCAGCAGGCGCGCGGCTCTGACCTGGTGATTGCCCCCTCGCTGGCCGCAGCGGCGCGGTTGCAAAGCTATGGCATTTCCGACCGGGTCGAGGTGGTGCGCGAACCCTATATCTTCCGTCAGCAGACCGACCCCTGGCCGGGGCTGCGCGACGAGATCCAGTATATGGGCCGCCTGGCGATCTCGAAGGGGATCGACAAGCTGATCTACCTGGCCAACCTGCTGCATGACGTCCATCCCCTGCGCCAGATCCGCCTGGTGGGCCGGGTGGTCGACACCCCCTTCCGCCAAAGCGACATGCGCAGCTATATCCGCGCCCGTCTGCGCCCCGAGCTGCGCGATGCGGTCTTCTTCAGCGACTACCTGCCGCGCGCCCGAGCCCTCGACCTGCTGGAACCGGGGGCGATCTGCCCGCAGCTGGGCTCGGCCGAAACCTTTTCCTACGCCTGTATCGAGAGCATCGACGCCGGGCTTTTGCCGGTGGTGCGCGACGGCACGCCCATGGCGGAATTCTTCCCCGAAGATCTGTTGCACCATGTGCTGGACCCGCGGATGCGCTCGGTTCGGGGCCTGCAACGACAGATGGAGCGGATGCTGGCCGAGGCGGGCGAGATCTCGGCCCGGCTGCGCGCCCATGGGGCCGAGACCCTGGCGCCCGACAAGGTGGCCGAGCAGATGGGCCGCAGCTATGACCGCGCCTTGCAGGCCAAGCGCGGGCGCACCCTTTATGCCGCGCCGCGCCGCCGGGCGACGCGCGGCGATCTGACGGTGCTGATCCCCGCCTACAACCCGGATGCCGAGTTTTTCGAGACCGTCGACAGCCTGGCCTGGCAACAGGGCGGCCCGCCCCGGGTGCTGATCTGCGACGACGGCAGTCCCGAGGCCGCGCGCCCCTGGTTCGACTATGCCCGCGCCCTGCTGCCCGAGGCGCGCGTCCTGCGCCAGCCCAATGGCGGGCTGCTGGCGGCGCGCAATACGCTGATCGAGGCCTGCGAGACCGAGTTGGCGCTTTTCCTCGACACCGACGACCTGCTGGCCCCCGACCTGCTGGATCATCTGCTTCAGGCCTGGAACGAACATCCCGCGCGCCCCGATGCGGTGATTCCGCAGCGGCGCAACTTCGGCGAAAGCGCGGAACTGGTGCTGGCGCATCTCTTGGGCGATCACCTGCATCTGCTGGAAAACGACTATCGGATGACCGCGCTTCTGCCTGTGCAGGTGCTGCGCGACATCGGGTTCGACGCCACCCGGCGCAATGGCGAGGGCGACGACTGGGCCTTCTGGCTGGAGTTCACCGCGCGGGGATTGCGTGGCGCGCTGCTGCCCGAACAGGGGTTCTTCTACCGCTTCCGCAAGGGCTCGATGTCCTGGCCCTGGTCGAAGGGGCAGAACGCAGGCAGCCGCCGCATGGTGCGCGACGCGGCGATCGAGATGTGCCGCCAGGATCCGCGTCAGGCGGTAACCCTGGCGCGGGCGCTCTACGCGGCCGGGGTGCGGCCATGAGGGGCGGGTGTTCACAGCGGGGCCCGGATGACAGGTGGCCCGGATGACATGCGGAGGGACGACAGGATGACTGGAGGAGAGAGACGGGCGGCCCCGAAGTGCGCGCCCAGGCAGGTGAGCCCTTGCGCCGAAAGGCGCGCCGATCCGGTGGCCTTCGCGCCTCCGCCTGGTCCTGGTCAGGGGCGGCGCCCGGTGGCCGGTGGCGGCGGCGTGGCAGGAGTGGCCGCCGCGACCCGGCCCGCCGCCCCCAAGCCGCAGCCCGGGCCCGAGGCCGAGGGGCAGGCAGGTCCGCGCGCGGCTGGCTCGGATCTGGTCTTCATCGTCGGGCGCCAGCGCAGCGGCACCACCGTTTTCCGCAACCTGCTGGTGCGGGCCGGCGCCATGAATGCCGATGAGATCTTTCACGGCGACCTGGCCCCGCGCCACCGCTTCTACGCCTTCCTGCGCGACCGCATCGCCGAGGATCCCCGGTTCGTGCATCCGCAGACCCACCCGACCGTCTTTCGCCAGTTCATCGCCGCGCTGCGCGCCGAGGCGGCGGGGCGGGTGATCGCGCTGGATGTGAAATACTTCGGCCTGAACCTGATCCCCGCGCGCGAGGATGTGGATGCCCGCGCCCCCTTCCTGATGCGCTTCATGCGCGAGGAGGGGGCGCATGTGGTACATATCATACGGCGCAACAAGCTGCGGGTGCATGTGTCGGAGCAGATCTCCATCGCCACCGGGCGCTGGTCGGCCGAGAAGGATCATCAGCTTGTGGCCGAGAAACCCCGGCTGGACCTGGACCCCGACGAGGTGCTGGCGGTGATCGAACGGCTAGAGCGTCAGGACCGCCGCGTGGCGCAGATGCTGGCGGCGGGGCCGGGGGCCGTGCCGTTGACCTATGAAGAGATGTTCACCCCCGAGGGGATGTTCGCCGCCCCGGTGGCCGAACTGGGCCAGCGCATCATGGCGCCTGCGCCGGTGGATCCGCGCCCGGGCAATCTGAAGATGAACCCAGAGCCCCTGTCGGCGCTGATCGGCAATTTCGACGTGGTGGCGCGCGCCCTGCGCGGCGGGCCGCATGAATGGATGCTGGACGGCCCGGGCTAGGCCAGGGCAGGGCGCGGGGCTTTGTGGGCGGCGGCGAGGGCCGCGCCCTCGGCCAAAGGCGCCGCCAGGCGACGGTCAGGCCGGAAGGGGGCAGACCCAAAGGCGCCAGATCGAAAGAGGCCAGCCCGAAAGGGGCACATCAAAAGCGATCAGAACGAAAAACGCCCCGGGCCCATCAGAGCCACCGGGGCGTTATTTGCGCGCTATCCTAGAAGGATAGTGGCGGAGAGACAGGGATTCGAACCCTGGGTGGGCTTGCACCCACAACGGTTTTCGAGACCGCCCCGTTCGACCACTCCGGCACCTCTCCGCGGGGGTCGTGGAGGGCCGTCTAAAGAGAAATGGCGGAGGGTTCAAGAGGGGTTTCACCTCTCTGCGACAGAAATGTCATCTGACCCCGCCCGAGGGGGCCGCCACCGCCGCCGCGAGACGCGGGCGCCGGGCGCGCGCTGTCTCATCGGGGCGCGGGGGCGTTCCAATAGGGGCGGCCCCCGGGGCACTCACCCGGGCCTTTGGGCAAAGCTTCGCCTGACAAGCCGCGCGCGCGGACGTGACCGCCATGGCCCTTGAAATCTGCGCGGGCAGGGCGCCATTCTGGAAGCAGAGACATGAGGAGTAACCGGATGACCTATCCCCACCCCGATCCCGCCACTGCCGCCCCGCGCGCCCGGCGCCGGGCGCTGGCCCTGCCGGATCCGCGTCCGCTGCTGCTGAGCGCCCTGCTGGCGCTGGCCCTGGTGGCGAGCCTGGCGCTGCCCGGTCGGGCGGCCAGCCGCGAGGAAGTGCGCGATTTCCTCAAGGTGACGGGATTCGACGCGGCCATCGATTCGATCTCGCTGTCGGCCGATCGCGGCCCGGCGATGCTGGGCCTCGACGACCCGGGTTTTGTCACCGTGTGGAACGTCATGGCCAAGCGGGTCTTCGACCGGGCCACGATGCAGGACATGGCCGCCGCCATGCTGGAGGAAACCCTGGACGAGGCGGCGATCCGCTCGGCCCACGACTTTTACGGTTCCGATCTGGGGCAGCGCCTGGTCGAGGTGGAAAACGCCTCGCATCTGGATGAGGACGAGGGGCGCGCCGATCTGGCCTCGGCCCTGCTGGCCCATCTGATCGAGGAACGCGACGTGGCGCGGCTGTCGGCACTGGACCGGCTGGTGTCGGCGCTGGATGATACCTCTGACGGGGTGATGGCCATGGCCGAGGTGCAAAGCCGCTTCATGATCGCCGCCCGCAATGCCGGGGTGATCGAGCTGCGCGTCGGCGATGACGCCCTGCGCGACCTGATCGCCGAACAGTTCCGCCAGATGCAGGCCGACAGCGGCAGCCAGGACGGGGTGGCCAATGCCGCCTGGACCTACCGCGACTTCACCACCGAAGAGATCGACCGCTACGCCGAGGCGCTGGAGGATCCGGGGATGCAGCGGGTCTACGAACTGATGAATGCGGTGCAATACGAGGTGATGGCGGACCGGTTCGAGACCGCCGCCAGCCTGCTGGTCGGGGCGCAGCCCAGCCAGGAGCTTTGAGCGATGCGGGCGGGCGCCCCCCTGGTCCCGCTGCTGTCGGCCCCGCTGCTGCTGGCCCCGGTGGCCCTCGCGCTGTGGCCGGTGGCGGCGGCGGCCGGGCCGGGGCTGCCGCCCGCGTTGCCCCCGGGCCCTGTCGCGCCGCTGGCGTCAGAGGAGATCGCCCAGCCCGGCTGGGCCGAGGCCGACCGCATCTTTGACCTGATGGGCCTGCCGCGCCTGGTCCAGACGATGCGCATCGAGGGCCTGGCGATGAGCGCGCAGCTGGCCGAGGACTACCTGGCCCCCGCCGCCGCCCCCGCCTTTCACGACATGGCCGCCCGGATCTACGACACCCCCCGGATGGAGCGGGTGATGCGCCGCGCCTTCGCCCGGCACCTGTGCCAGGCCGCGCCCTGGCAGCTGGAACATCTGCTGGCCTTCTACGACAGCCCGGCCGCGCAGCGCATCGTCACCGCCGAACTGGCCGCCCGCCGCGCCTTCCTGGATGCCGAGGTGGAAGAGGCCGCCGCCCGCGCCGCCGAGATCGCCCGGGTGCAGAACCCGACCCTGTCGGAGGCGGTCGACCGCTATGTCGCGGCCGCCGACCTGGTCGAGATGAACCTGGGCGGGATGCTGACGGCGAATTACCACTTTTACCTGGGCCTGGTCGACGGCGGCGCCTTCGTGCTGAGCGAGGACGAGATGCTGGCCGATGTCTGGCAGCAGGAAGACAGCGCCCGGCTGGAGATCGAGTTGTGGCTGCGTGCCTTCCTGACCCGGGCCTATCGCGATCTGCCCGAGGCCGAACTGGCCGACTACCTGACCCTGATCCAGAGCGCCGAGGGCCAGCGCCTGAACGCGGCCCTGTTCGAGGCCTACGGGGTGCTCTATAACGACCTCTACCATGCGCTCGGGCGGGGCGTCTCGACCCTGCTCAGCGGCGAGGACCTGTAACCGCCCTCGGGGCGGAGGCGGTCGGGCCGGTCAAAAGCCCTGATTTCCTTGCCTCGCCACGCCTGCGGGCTTGACAAGGCGATCGCTTGCCTCGATATAGCGCCCATCCCGGCGGGCCTGCGTGCTTCGCCGGGCGTTTCAATTTCGCCCAAGAGAGGGCGCGCAGTTCGAAGGCGAGCGGGCAGGGGCCTGGTCACAACACCCGACAGGATGCCGCCGCAAGGCCGGGATCGCAGGGGGCCGCAGGACGCGTCAGAAAGAAGGAAGAGCATATGTTTGCGGTTCTGAAAACCGGCGGCAAGCAATACAAGGTCCAGTCCGGCGACCTGCTGCGCGTCGAAAAGCTGGCGGCTGATGCCGGCGAGAAAATCCAATTCAACGACGTTCTGATGCTGGGTGGCGAAACCGTCACCGTTGGCGCGCCCTTCGTGGCTGGCGCCGCCGTCCAGGCCGAGGTCATCGACCAGGTCAAGGGCGACAAGGTCATCAACTTCGTCAAGCGCCGCCGGAAGCACTCTTCCAAGCGCACCAAGGGTCACCGTCAGCAACTGACCCTGCTGAAGATCACCGAGATCCTGGCCGAAGGCGCAGACAAGTCCGGTGTCAAGGCTGCCGTTGGCGCGGGCTCGATCGCCGGTGTCGCCGCTGCTGCCGCTCCGGCCGCCAAGGCCGAGAAGAAAGCCGCCGCGCCCAAGGCCGCTGCCGCTGAAGGTGCCGACGACCTGAAAAAGCTGTCCGGCGTTGGCCCGGCGCTGGAGAAGAAACTGCTGGCCGCAGGCATCACCTCCTTCGCCCAGATCGCTGCCTGGACCGAAGCCGACATCGAGAAGTTCGACGAAGAGCTGTCCTTCAAGGGCCGCATCCAGCGTGAAGGCTGGGTCGATCAAGCCAAGGAACTGGCCCAGTAAGGGCCCCGTTAACAGGAGACACGCAAGATGGCACACAAGAAAGCTGGCGGCTCTTCCCGCAACGGTCGCGATTCCGCAGGCCGCCGCCTCGGGATCAAGAAATTCGGCGGCGAAGCCGTTCTGGCCGGTAACATCATCGCACGTCAGCGCGGCACCAAATGGTACCCCGGTGAAGGCGTCGGCATGGGCAAGGATCACACGATCTTCGCCACCGTCGAAGGCGCCGTGAAGTTCCACAAGGGCCTGAAGGGCCGGACCTTCATTTCGGTTATGCCAGTGGCCGAGGCCGCCGAGTAAGCCGACTGCCCTCGCGACAGACAAAAAGGGGATCGGCAGACAGCCGGTCCCCTTTGCCGTTTCGGTGGTGAAGGGGCCAGACCCCGAGAGGAGCACCCCCATGGACGACGCAGACATCAAGGATCCGTTGAAATCGCGCAGCGGCGCGATGATCGCCGAGGCGGCCCGCAAGGCCACCGGCGAGGCGCCCGGTTTCGACCTGCCGGTGATCCCCGCGCGGGGCATGGTCCTGCGTCCGCTCAGCTATGCCGATGCGGGGATGATCGAGTTTTACGCCAGCGATGCGCGGGTGGCACAGATGACCACCTCGATCCCGCATCCGCTGCCGCCGGGCACCACCGACAGTTTCGTCGCCCGGGCCTTGAAACCCAGCCCGCGTGAGGTGATCTGGGCCATGGATGCCTCCGCCGAGGGCGGGGCCGAGTTCAAGGGCGTGATCAGCCTGAAGCGGATGGATGGCGGGCAAAGCGAAATCGGCTATTGGGTGGCGCCCAGCTGGTGGAACGGCAATGCCGCCTCGGCCGCGGTCGAGGCCCTGGTCGAGGCCAACCCCTTGAACGACCGGACCTATTTCGCCACGGTCTTTCAGGACAATCCCGGTGCGGCCCGCGTGCTGACCAAGACCGGGTTCGAATATGTAGGCGACGCCGAGGCCTTCTCGGTGGCGCGCGGGGCCAAGGTTGCGACCTGGACCTATATCAGAAAACTCGATTGAGCCGCCGTCGCCTCTGAGATAGAGCGACCTTTGCGGCAGGGAAAGAAACATGAAATTCCTCGATCTCGCAAAGGTCTACATTCGCTCGGGCGCAGGCGGGAACGGGTGCGTCTCGTTCCGGCGCGAGAAGTTCATCGAATACGGCGGCCCCGATGGAGGCAACGGCGGCCGGGGCGGCTCGGTCATTGCCGAGGCGGTCGAGGGGCTGAATACCCTGATCGACTTCCGCTATCAGCAGCATTTCTTCGCGCAGAACGGGCAGGGCGGCATGGGTCGTCTGTCGACCGGGCGTGATGGCAATGACATCATCCTGCGGGTGCCCGTGGGCACCGAGATCCTGGAAGACGACGAAGAGACGGTGATCGCCGACCTGACCGAGGTCGGCCAGCGCGTGGTGCTGGCCAAGGGCGGCAACGGCGGCTTTGGCAACGCGCATTTCAAGACCTCGACCAACCAGGCGCCGCGCCGCGCCAACCCCGGCCAGGACGCGGTCGAGCGCACCATCTGGCTGCGGCTGAAGCTGATCGCCGACGTGGGTCTGCTGGGTTTGCCCAATGCGGGCAAGTCCACCTTCCTGGCCGCCACCTCGAACGCCCGGCCCAAGGTGGCCGATTACCCCTTCACCACGCTGCACCCCAACCTGGGCGTCGTGGGCGTGGACGGGGTGGAATTCGTGGTGGCCGACATCCCCGGCCTGATCGAGGGCGCCAGCGAGGGCCGCGGCCTGGGCGATCTGTTCCTGGGCCATGTGGAACGCTGTGCCGTGCTGCTGCATCTGATCGACGCCACCGCCAATGAGGTGGCCGAGGATTACCAGACCATCGTCACCGAGATCGAGGCCTACGGCGAGGGCCTGGCCGACAAGCCCCGGATTACCGTGCTGAACAAGGTCGATGCCCTGGATGACGAGCTGCGCGAGATGCAGCGCGAATTCCTGGCCGAGGTTACCGGCGGGCCGGTGATGTTCATGTCCGGCGCCACCGGCGAGGGCGTGACCGAAGTGCTGCGCGCCCTGCGCGCCCAGATCGACGAAGACCGCCTGCGCCGCAAGAAGGACGAGGGCGGCGAAGATGAGGAGGATGCGGCGTGGCATCCCTGACCGAAAGCGACGCTGGCGTGGCGGCGGGCGCGGGCCTGTCGGCCTCGCTGGCGGGCACCCGGCGCCTGGTGGTGAAGATCGGCTCGGCCCTGCTGGTCGATGCGGTCACCGGCGAGCTGAAGGCGCATTGGCTGCAATCGCTTTGCGATGACGTGGCAGCGCTGAAGGCGGGGGGCACCGAAGTGGTGCTGGTCTCGTCCGGCTCTATCGCGCTTGGCCGCGGGGTGCTGGGGCTGGGCCTGGGCGCGCTGGCGCTGGAACAGGCCCAGGCCGCCGCCGCCGTGGGCCAGATCGGCCTGGCCGCCGCCTATGACCACGGGCTGAAATCCCACGGGATCACCGTGGCCCAGGTTCTGGTGACCCTGGAAGACAGCGCCAACCGCCGCCGCTACCTGAACTCGCGCAACACGCTGGAAACCCTGCTGGGATTCGGCGCCGTGCCCATCGTGAACGAGAACGACACGGTGGCCACCGACGAGATCCGCTATGGCGACAACGACCGTCTGGCGGCCCAGGTGGCCGTCACCGTGGGCGCAGACCGGCTGGTGCTTCTGTCGGATGTGGATGGCCTTTACACCGCCAATCCCAACGAGGATGAGACCGCCCGCCGCTTCGACGTGGTCGAGCGCATCACGCCCGAGATTGAGGCGATGGCGGGGGATGCGGGATCGGGCCTGTCGAAGGGCGGCATGAAGACCAAGCTGATGGCGGCCAAGACCGCCACCGGCGCGGGCTGTGCCATGGCCATCACCCTGGGCTCGCGGATGAACCCGCTGGCGCGGCTGGCCGAGGGCGCCAGCGCCACCTGGTTCACCGCCGAGGGCGACCCGGCCCATGCCCGCAAGGGCTGGATCGGGTCGATGAAACCCCAGGGGCGGATCCTGGTGGACGCGGGCGCGTTGCGCGCCCTGGAAAAGGGTCGGTCCCTGCTGCCTGCGGGTGTCACCGGCGTGGAGGGCAGTTTCGGCCGGGGTGAACCGGTCGAAATCCTGGGCCCAGGCGGGGTGTTCCTGGGCCAGGGCCTGACCCGCTATACCGCGGCAGAGGCCCGCGCGCTGGCCGGTCACCAAAGCCAGGAGATCGAAGAGATCCTGGGCTATCCGGGCCGCGCCGCCCTGGTCCATCGCGACGACATGACCTTGTTTGCACGGGCAGGCTGAGACGCGCGCGCCGCGCCGCCGCCCAAGGAGGATGGGATGAACGACACCCTGACGATCGAAGAAGTGATGACCGGCATCGGCCGCGCTGCCAAGGCCGCCGCCGCCGAGCTGGCCTTTGCCCCCGCCGAGGCCAAGGCCAAGGCGCTGGAGGCCGCCGCCGACGCGGTCTGGGCCGCCCGCGCCGAGATCATCGCCGCCAATGGCGAAGACCTGAAATACGGCACCGAAAAGGGGCTGACACCCGCCCTGATGGACCGGCTGACCCTGGACGAGGCCCGCATCAAGGGCATCGTCGACAGCCTGCGCGCCATTGCCGCCCAGACCGATCCGGTGGGCCAGGTGATCGCCGAATGGGAACAGCCCTCGGGGCTGAAGATCCGCCGGGTGCGCACGCCCCTCGGCGTCATCGGCGTGATCTACGAAAGCCGCCCCAATGTGACGGCAGATGCGGGCGCGCTTTGCCTCAAGGCCGGCAATGCGGTGATCCTGCGCGGCGGCTCGGAAAGCTTTCACAGCTCGCGCGCCATCCATGCCTGCCTGCTGGAGGGGCTGCGCGCCGCCGGTCTGCCCGAGGCCGCCATCCAGCTGGTGCCGACCCGCGACCGCGCGGCGGTGACCCAGATGCTGACCGCCACCGATTATATTGACGTGATCGTGCCCCGGGGCGGCAAGGGTCTGGTCGGCCTGGTGCAGCGCGAGGCGCGGGTGCCGGTCTTTGCCCACCTGGAAGGCATCGTGCATATCTACATCGACAAGGCCGCCGATCCGCAAAAGGCGCTGGATGTGGTGCTGAACGCCAAGACCCGGCGCACCGGCATCTGCGGCGCCGTGGAATGCCTGCTGATCCACCGTGACGTGGTCGACACCATCGGGCAGGGCGTGCTGCGCGCGCTGGCCGACAAGGGGGTCGAGGTGCGCGGCGACGAGACCCTGTCGAAGATCCCCGGCATCGGTCAGGCGGCCGAGGACGACTGGGGGCGCGAATACCTCGACAGCATCGTCGCCGCCCGCGTGGTGGCCGATGTGGACGAGGCCATCGCCTATATCCGCGACCATTCCTCCAGCCATACCGAAGGGGTGATCACCGAGGACGCGGAGGTGGCCGAGCGCTTCTTCCAGCGGGTCGACAGTGCCATCCTGATGTGGAACGCCTCGACCCAGTTCGCCGATGGTGGCGAGTTCGGCATGGGCGCCGAGATCGGCATCGCCACCGGCAAGATGCACGCGCGTGGCCCCGTGGGGGCCGAGCAGCTGACCTCGTTCAAATACCTGGTGACCGGCAACGGCACCGTGCGCGGCTGATCGCGGCAGGCAAGAGACATCGGAAAGGGCCTCGCCACGGCGGGGCCCTGTTGCGTGGGGGGCTCAGAACCGCAGGGTCAGGCTATCGTCGTTTCCGATCACCTGGATCTGCCCGTGACGTTCGGCCACCAGGGCGGGCAGCAGGGCGAACTGCACATGGGCGGGCATCACCGCCTCGGTGCCCGCGCCACGGGCCAGGATCTGCCACAGCTCGGGGTCGGGTCGGGCGCTGGTGCCGGGCCCCGACACCTCCCAGCCGCCAGGGTCGTCATCGGGCCGGGTGACAGAGATCACGCCGCCCTGGGGCATGGCGCTTTCCAGACAGAGCAGGGCCAGGAAGACCTCCTGGATCGCGGTGCGCCGGAAGTCCCCCGTGGGGGTCCAGTCATAGGTGATCCGCCCCCCCTGGCTCAGGTCATCCAGGATCGCTGCCACCTCCTTGCGGCCAATGCGCTGACCCTCGCCCGCCAGGCCAAAGGCGATGCGCATGAAGCGGATCTTGGCCGAGGCCGCCGAGACCGAGTCGGAAATCAGCCCCATCTCGGGGCCCTGCACCGCGCCTTCCAGCGACAGCAGTTCCAGCCCGTTCTGGATCGCGCCGACCGGGGAAATCAGGTCGTGGCAGATACGCGACCCTATCAGCGAGGCGAGAAGATGCGTAGATTGCACGGTGAATGACCCCTTACCCTGAACGTCGAAAGCCCCGCCGCCATGTCCGATCTGAACGCCCTGCTGGAACCTGGCATGTTCGTGCGCCACCCGATGCACCCCGACTGGGGCACGGGTCAGGTCCAGTCCAACATCGCCGGCCGGATCACGGTGAACTTCCCCGAGGCCGGCAAGATCGTCATCGACGGGTCCAGAATCGACTTGATTCCGGTCTTCGACCACTGAAACCGTGGAATGGTATACGGAAGGTTAACGCGGCCCCTTTGCGCGCGGAAAGCCCAAAGCGCTACGTGCCCGGCGCTTGCCTGTGGCCCGGCTCTTGCCTACAACGCCGCAAGGTCGGGGGCCTTCCTGGCCGCCGAATGACCGCAGGACCAGACCGCAGCCCATGACGCAGACCGCCGCCCCGCAGTTCGAAACCCGCCTGGCCGCGACGGAAGAGGATCTGCGCGCCGCACAGCACCTGCGCTATCAGGTCTTCGTGGCCGAACTGGGCGGGGGCGGCGCGCTGGTCGATCATGACGCCCAGCTGGAGCGGGACCGTTTCGATCCGCATTTCGATCACCTGCTGCTGCTGGATCACGCCCGCCCGGGCGACCTGCGCGACAAGGTGGTGGGGGTCTACCGCCTGCTGACCGATGCTGCTGCCGCCGAGATCGGCCAGTTCTATTCCGCCGATGAATACGACCTGTCCAAGCTGACCGGCTCGGGGCGCAAGTTGCTGGAACTGGGCCGGTCCTGCCTGCATCCCGACTATCGCGGCGGGGCGGGGATGATGCATCTTTGGGCTGCCCTGGCCGATTACGTCACCGCGCGCGGGATCGAGGTGCTGTTCGGCGTGGCCTCGTTCCATGGCACCGATGTGGCCGCCCTGGCCGAGCCGCTGTCGGTGCTGCACGCTCGCCACCTGGCCCCCGAGGCGCTGCGCGTGCGCGCCCGCGACGAGGCCTTCCAGCGGATGGACCTGATCCCCGAGGCCGCGCTGGACCGCGTCGCGGCCATGCGCGCCGTGCCCGCGCTGATCAAGGGCTATCTGAAGCTGGGCGGTTTCGTGGGCGAGGGGGCCTTTGTCGATCACGCCTTCAATACCGTGGACGTCTGCCTGGTGCTGGACACCGCCCTGCTGAACGAAAAGCAAAGCCACCTGTTCCGGCGCGAGGGCTGAGGCATGACCACCACCTGGGACTCGACCGAGCCGCCCGCGCCGCCGCCGCCCTTCGACACCCGCGCCAAGCTGCGCGCGGCGCGGCGCATCCTGCCGCTGGCACTGTTCCTGATCCTCTGCCTGGTCTTGCTGCTGCTGGTGCGGCTGATCGAGGCGCCCCTTTGCGGCGCCCGCCGTCCGGTCTCGCCGGTCTTCCAGGGTCTGGTCTGCCGCGCCTTCTTCCGCCTGTCGGGGATCGGGCTGAAGATCACCGGCACCCCCATGCGCCACGCGGGGGCGCTGGTGGCGAACCATTCCAGCTGGCTCGACATCTTCAGCCTGTCGGCGGCGGCGCCGGTCTTTTTCGTCTCGAAGGCCGAGGTGCGCAGCTGGCCCGGCATCGGCCCTCTGGCCCGCGCCACCGGCACCGTTTTCATCAACCGCAAGCGCGGTGAGGCCCGGGCCCAGCAAGAGATGTTCCTGGAACGGCTGCGCGCCGGGCAGCGGTTGCTGTTCTTCCCCGAGGGCACCTCGACCGATGGCAAGCGGGTACTGCCCTTCAAGACGACGCTCTTTGCCGCCTTCTTCGCGCCAGAGCTGCGCGATCTGACCCATATCCAGCCGGTCAGCGTGCTGTACCGTGCGCCTGAGGGGGCCGAGCCGCGCTTTTACGGGTGGTGGGGCGATATGGAGTTTGGCGCCCATTTCCTGAAGGTCTTTGGCGCCCGGCGTCAGGGCGGGGTCGAGGTGATCTATCACCCGCCGCTGGCGGTCAGTGATTTCCCCGACCGCAAGGCCCTGGCCGCCGAATGCGAAGCCCGGGTGCGCGGCGGGATGCCCTGGGACTGGCAGAAAAACAGCTGAGCGAAACGAAAAGAGCGGGCCCATGGCCCGCTCTGCTGGTCTGTCTGTGGCGAAGGTCAGAACCGGTCGGTCAGGGCCTTCAGCGCCACCAGGGCGTCGGCCTCGCGCCAGATCTCTTCGCCGATGCCGAAGAAATCTGTGACGGGCGACAGCTTGGCCACCACCTCGGGGGTCAGGCCGCCCTCGGCCACCACCGGCACCTCGATCATCTGCGACCACCATTCGAAGACCTCGAAATCCACGGTCTCGCCATCGGCCAGGGCGGTGAGGCCTGCGGGGCCGAAAGACACGTAATCGCTGCCCGCTTCGCCCGCGTTCATGCCCTCGTGCCGCGAGGCGCCGCAGAAGGCGCCGACGATGGCATCGGCGCCAAGCGCCTTGCGCGCTTTGCGGACAGACCGCGCGCCGTCGTCCAGATGCACCCCGTCCAGCCCCAGCCGGTCGGCCAGCACGATATGGCGGTCGATCACCAGCGCCACATCGCGCGGCGTGGTCACCTCGCGCAGGGCATCGGCGGCGCGGCAGATGCGGTCTTCGTCATGGCTGGCCAGCGCCAGACGGACGCAGGCCACCTCTTGCGCATCCAGCACGGCGGCCAGGCGCTCGGGGAATTCCATCAGGTCGAATTCCGGGGGGGAGATCAGATAGATCTGCGGCTGCTCTTCCTGGGACATCGGGGCCTCTCACGTTTCGCGCCGATATAGCGTGCCACCGGCGCTGGTGCAAAGGGATTGCGTGGGGCGCGCGTCCCCTGGCCCCCAAACCCTGTGCCCCCTTGCCCCGGCCTCGACAGGAGGGCGCGGCGCGGGTAGAGGGGGCCTGTCTTTCAAGGAGCCTGACCCATGTCGCAACCCGCTTTCGTGCTTGTCCGCCCCCAGATGGGGGAAAACATCGGCGGGGCCGCGCGGGCGATGTGGAACTTCGGCCTCGACCGGATGCGCCTGGTCAGTCCGCGCGACGGCTGGCCCAACCCGCGCGCCGTGGCCCTGGCCTCTGGCGCCGGGCGCCTGCTGGACGAGGCGCAGCTGTGCGAGACCACCGCCGATGCCCTGGCCGACTGTTCCTACGTCTTTGCCACCACGGCGCGGGCGCGCGGCCTGACCAAGCCGGTGGTGACCCCCGAACGGGCCATGGAAATGGCGCGCGAAAAGATCGCGGGCGGCGAGAAGGTGGCGGTGCTTTTCGGCCCGGAACGCGCGGGCCTGGAAAATGACGACATCGCCCGGGCCAATGCGATCATCAACGTCCCCGTGAACCCCGAGTTCGCCTCTCTCAACCTGGCGCAATGCGTGCTGCTGACCGCCTATGAATGGCGCCGCCAGGCGGTCGAGGTCGAGGCGGAACGGATGGAGATGGCCGGCGCCGACTGGGCCAGCCATGTAGAGATCGAGAAGCTGGCCGATCATTACGAGGGCCGGTTGGACGAGGCGGGTTTCTTCTTCCCCGAGACCAAGGCCGAGGGGATGAAGATGGTGCTGCGCAACTTCTGGTCGCGGATGCCCCTGACCCGCTCCGATGTGCAGATGATGCATGGCATCCTGCGGCAAATGGTGCGCTGGAAGGAACGCGGCGACTGACTTGCCCCCCGGGGGCGGCGCGACTAGGGTCCGCGGGCAATTGAAGCCAGCGAGGGTCGCATGAGCGGGAAACGCAGCATTTTCGAAGAGGTGGGCAGCGACGACGCGCGCCCCGAGATCCGCACGGGCGGGGTTGACGCCGGGCGGCGCGGATCGCGCAAGGGCCTGCGCGTCTGGCTGATCCTGCTGTTCCTGATGGTGGTGGCGATGATCGCCCTGGGCGGGCTGACCCGCCTGACCGACAGCGGGCTGTCGATCACCCAGTGGAAACCCCTGTCGGGCGCGCTGCCGCCGATGACCGAGGCCGACTGGCAGGCCGAGTTCGCCCTCTATCAGCAGATCCCGCAGTTTACCCAGATGAACCACTGGATGGAGCTGGCGGACTTCAAGCAGATCTACTGGTGGGAATGGTCGCACCGTCAGCTGGGCCGCGCCATCGGCCTGGTCTGGGCCGTGGGCTTCCTGGGCTTCTGGATCTCGGGGCGGATGCCCACGGGCTGGGTGAAGCGCTCGCTGCTGATCGGCGCCCTGGGCGGGGCCCAGGGGGCGATCGGCTGGTGGATGGTGGCCTCTGGCCTGGGCGAGGGGATGCTGAGCGTTGCCTCCTACCGGCTGGCGGTGCACCTCGGGCTGGCCTTTGCCATTCTGGGCACCATCGCCTGGTATGTTTTCCTGCTGGGCCGTGAGGAACGCGACCTGATGCAGGCCCGCCGGATGCGCGAGGGCAAACAGTTCAGCCTGGCCACCGGCTGGATGCATTTCGCCTTCCTGCAAATCCTGCTGGGCGCGCTGGTGGCGGGGATCGACGCGGGCCGGTCCTTTACCGACTGGCCGACCATGGGCGGGCAGTTCTTCCCGCCCTATGCCTTCGACATCACCCCCGCCTGGCGCAACTTCCTGGAAAACCCCGGGCTGGTGCAGTTCATCCACCGCATGTCGGGCTATCTGCTGCTGATCTTCGGCACCGTCGCCTTCCTGCGCGGCCGCCGCAGCGCCAACCCGGCGACGCGCCGGGCCTTCACGGCGGCCTATATCGCCCTCTGGGGGCAGATCGCCCTGGGCGTGGCCGCGGTGATGACCGCCGCGCATCTGCATGTGGCGATCACCCACCAGATCGTCGCGGTGCTGTTCTGGGTGCTGATCCTGCGCGCCCGCTTCGCCGCCGCCTATCCCGTTGCCACCAGTATCCGAGGCTGAGATGACCCACCCCAATATCCCCCTGGCCGATCTGCTGGCCTATCAGAAACAGACCGAGGCCCTGGCTCAGGTCGCGGGCCGTCTGGGCTGGGACCAGGAAACCGTCATGCCGCGCGGTGCGGCCGCGCAGCGCGGCGAGGAGATGGCGGCGATGGAAGCGGTACTGCACGCGCGCCGCACCGACCCGCAACTGGGCGACTGGCTGGCCGCCTGCGAGGGCTCCGAGATGAGCGAGGCCGACGCTGCCAAGCTGCGCCATATCCGCCGCAACTACGACCGCGCCAGCAAGATCCCCGCCGATCTGGCCGCCGAGCTGGCCCGCGTCACCTCTGTCGCCCAGGGCCAATGGGCCGAGGCCCGCGCCGCCGATGACTTCGCCGCCTTCGCCCCGGTGCTGGCCCGGGTGGTCGAGCTGCGCCAGCAAGAGGGCCAGGCCCTGGCCGCGGGGGGCGATGTCTATGACGCCCTGCTGAACGACTATGAACCCGGCGCCACCGCCGCCCAGCTGGAGGCGATGTTCGCCGAGATGCGCCCGCGCCTGGTGGCCCTGCGCGGCGCCGTGCTGGAAAAGCCGCAGCCCAAGGGCCTGTCGGGCAGCTTCCCGGCAGAGGCGCAGATGGCCTTTGCCCGCAAGCTGGCGCTGGCCTTCAACTATGACCTGACGCGCGGCCGCATCGACAAGGCGGTGCATCCCTTCAGCTCTGGCTCGGGTCACGATGTGCGCATCACCACCCGCACCGCGGAGGACGACCCGTTCAACTGCTTCTTCTCGACCATCCACGAGGTGGGCCACGCCTGCTACGAGCAGAACATCGACGCGGGCTATGCGCTGACCCCGCTTGGTCAGGGCGTCTCGATGGGGGTGCATGAAAGCCAAAGCCGGATCTACGAGAACCAGCTGGGCCGCTCGCGCACCTTCACCGGCTGGATCTACGATCAGATGCGGGCCGATTTCGGCGACATCGGCGTCGACAGTGCCGAGGCCTTCTATGCCGCCGTGAACCGGGTGCAGAAGGATTTCATCCGCACCGAGGCGGACGAGCTGCAATACAACCTGCATGTCATGCTGCGTTTCGATCTGGAACGGGCGCTGATCGCGGGCGATCTGAAGGTGGCGGATCTGGAAGGCGCCTGGAACGAACGCTTCGAGGCCGATTTCGGCTACGGCGTGCCGCGCGCCTCGCTGGGCTGCCTGCAGGACGTGCACTGGTCGGTGGGTCTCTTCGGCTATTTCCCGACCTACAGCCTGGGCAATGTCTATGCCGGTTGCCTCGCCGAGGCGCTGCGCGCCGATGTGCCGGATCTGGATGTGGAACTGGCCAAGGGCATAACCGCGCCCGCCACCGACTGGCTGCGCGAAAATGTGCAGCGCCACGGCGGTCTTTACGAGCCGCGCGAGGTGATCACCCGCGCCTGTGGCCAGGCCCCCACGGCGGGGCCGCTGCTGGACTATATCGAGGCGAAGTTCACCGAGCTTTACGATCTCTGATCCCTGAGACGGGACATGCGAAAGGGGCCGCGCGGATGCTGCGGCCCCTTTGTTTTGCGCGCAGGTCCGGGGTCAGTAGCCCGGGTACAGCTCCATCGTGTCGCGGGCGCGGAAGGTGGCGCCCCGGCCGAAGGTGAAGGTGGCCAAGACCGAGGCGATGGCGGCGCCGTCCTCGGTGCTGCCCGCGGTCATGCCGATGTCGATCCCGTCGCGGACCTCGTAGGTGGCCCCCAGATAGCCGAAGCCCTGATCGACCGGCGCGCCATTGTCGGTGACGGCGCCCGCCAGCAGGGTCCAGCGCGGGGCGGCGGGCAGGGCATAGGTCACGTCCAGACCATAGCGCCCGCCATCGGTGCTTTCGGCGATGTCGTCGCGATAGGCTGCAAAGGCCTCGATCCCCAGGGCCTCGCCCTGATAGGCCACCTCGGCCCCGTAGAAGTAGGAATTGCCCGGTCGGCGGTCTTCGGCGGCCAGGAACAGGCCATAGGACAGGGTCTCATCGACGCGGTAATAGCCGTGCAGCGTGGCCGAGGGCTGGGTCGACTCGTGGTGTTCGTGCTTGCCCACGCCCAGGTCCAGCTGGACACCGATATCATTCCACACCAGCCCGTCGAACGAGCCCCTGAACCGCTTGGTGTTGATCGAGGTGTCTTCGTTATGGGCCAGCTCCAGGCGCAGGGTGCCGTCCAGCACCAGTTGCGCCCGGGCCGGGGCGGCGGCGCTGGCGGCCAGAAGGGCAAGAGCGGGCAGGGCGGCGGCGCGCAGGGCGCGCGTCGGGGCGGGGCGGGGGAGTTTGGGCATGGCGACCATCCATTTAAGTGCCGGCCCCGGGGGCCGGGAAAACGTGAAAGTGCCCGCAGACGCCGCGTTTGGGAGGATCGGCGAGAACTGGCTGAGGCAAAAATGGCGCCTCAGAGCCCAAAGGAAAAGGCCCCTGGCGCGCAAAGAGCCTCAATTGCTGCACAGAGGACGCAGTCACGCTGCCGCATGGTGGGCCGTTGCGGCCCTGTTTCGCCCTGCCGGAAGAGAAAAGGGGCCGGCTGTTCGGGCCGGCCCAGTGAAGGGTTTGACGGGGTAGAAGCGTCAAGCCTTTGGTTGGCAATGGCTGCGAACCGAAGTTCGCCGCTGAACAGGCGCGTCGAGCCACCGCCAGGGACACTTTGCAAAAGACCCGCGGATGAGAAAACGTCCGGTCGGGTCCTGCGGTGATCCACTCTTCTACCTTAGGCTGAGAAAAATGACCTTGGAAGAAGGCTAATCACCCGTTTGGAAAACACCTTGCCTGTGACTATGAGCATCTTGCCGAATGCGTACAATATGTGCGCGCTGCATACCTGCGCTTGCATTCCTGCAAGGGGGGTCAGACGTTTTCGTATGCGTTGAAACGGTCTGCGACCCAGTCCGCGACCATCTGTACAAGGGGATCCTTGCGGCGCGTCTCATGAAAACACAAGTAAAGCGGGGTCTGCATCGGCCGGCTTTCGGGCTCGAAAGGGATCAGCTCGGGGTCGCCCAGGGCCGCCCCGGTGGGCAGGATCCCGGGCAGGCGGGTCGAGCGGACGGTGCGAACCGAGTCCATCATTGTCTCGACCCGTATCATCGGATCCCGTCCCCCCATGATTGTGCGGCAATGCTGCACCGGCGGATAGCGGTCATGCAGGGCATGAAGCCCGACCCAGCGTCCGTCGCGCGGGCTGTCGGGGTAGCAGAAGACATTGGTGGCGAACTTGCCCACGAAGCGGACCACAAGGCGCCCCTGTTGCGGCCGGATGGCCGAGATGAACAGGTCGTTGTCGCCCAGGGCATCCTGGTAGAACTGGTTGGTCAGGGTGATCTGGAGGTCGGGGTTTTCCTCCATCAGATCCTTCAGGCCGGGCAGCAGGACATAGGTGGCGACGGAAGGCGAGCAGCCGATGTTCACATGGCCGGTGATCGTGGTGCCGACATTGTCGCGGGTGTTGAGATAGGATTCGATCTCGTTCTCGAAGGCGGTGATCGTCTCGATCAACTCGCCAATCGAGTCATTCGCCGTCCAGCCCTGGGGGGTCTTCAGAAACAGCTCGAAGCCAAGCGTTTCCGACAGACGCCCCAGACGCCGCGACACCGTGGCCGGGTTGGTGTCGAGCAATCGCGCGGCCGCGCTCATCGAGCCGGTCTTGTGGACTGCGACCAGATAGCGGAGGTCGTCCCAATTCTTCAAATCACTTCGCTCCCAAGCGGCTGAGGTCCCCGTCAGCCGGTCTCGCCTTCGCCGTCCTCCTCTTCGCCTTGCTCGATGATCCGCGCAACGGAGACGACATGCTCTTCTTTACCCGTATTAAACACACGAACGCCACCCGCGCTACGGGAGCGGAAGGAAATTCCTTCAACCGGCACGCGGATCGACTGTCCGCGCGACGTTGCGAGCATGATCTGATCATCCAGCTCGACCGGGAAGGCGGCAATGATTTCCCCGGTCCGCATGGATTTTTCCCAGGCCGTGACACCCATGCCACCGCGCCCGCGCACCGGATAGTCATGGGACGAGCTGATATGGCCCGCGCCGCCTGCCGTCACCGTCAGGATCAGCGTCTCGGCGGCAGACATTTCGGCATAGCGCGCCTGTTCCAGCGGCATGTCGGCATTGCCCTCTTCCTCTTCCGCCGCCTCGGTATCGCCCGCCATGGCGCGGCGCATCTTGAGGTAGCTGGCCCGTTCGTCGCTTTCGGCGGCGAAATGGGGCAGGACGAACATCGAGGCGACCTCGTCCTGTTCGTTCAGGCGCACACCGCGCACCCCGGTAGAGGCGCGCGAGTTGAACACCCGCACCTCATCGGCGCGGAAGCGGATTGCCCGGCCCGAGCGGGTGAACAGCATCACGTCGTCCTCGGGGCCACAGATGCGGGCGTTGATCAGGCGCATCCCCTCGGCGTCGCCCTCGAATTTCATCGCGATCTTGCCGTTGCGCATGACGTTGGTGAAATCCGACAGGGCGTTGCGGCGCACGGTGCCCGCCGAGGTGGCAAAGACGATCTGAAGATCGCCCCATTCCTCTTCGGGGCGGTCCACCGGCATGATGGCGGCAATCGACACGCCCGTGGGGATCGGCAGGATGTTCACAACCGCCTTGCCCTTCGAGGTGCGTCCGCCGACCGGCAGGCGCCAGGTCTTCAGCTTGTAGACCATGCCCTCGGTGGTGAAGAACAGCAGCTGCGTATGGGTATTGGCGACAAACAGGGTGGTGACCGCGTCGTCATCCTTCATCGCGCCGCCCGACAGGCCCTTGCCGCCGCGCTTTTGCGCGCGGAAGTCGGCCAGGGGGGTGCGCTTGATATAGCCGCCCGCGGTGACGGTCACGACCATGTCCTCGCGCTCGATCAGATCCTCGTCGTCCATGTCGCCGGCCCAGTCGACGATCTCGGTCCGGCGGGGCACGGCGAACAGCTCGCGGACCTCGCGTAACTCATCGGCGATGATGCCCATGATGCGCTCGCGCGAGCCCAGGATTTCCAGGTATTCCTTGATCTTGCCGGCCAGCTCTTGCAGCTCGTCGGTGACTTCTTTCACGCCGATCTGGGTCAGGCGTTGCAGGCGCAGCTCCAGGATGGCGCGGGCCTGAGTTTCGGACAGGTTATAGGTGCCGTCCTCGTTCATCGTGTGGGTCGGGTCGTCGATCAGGCGGATGTAATCGGCGATTCCGGCGGCGGGCCATTTGCGCGTCATCAGCTTTTCGCGCGCTTCCGCTGCATCGGCCGAGGCGCGGATGGTTGCCACGACCTCGTCGACGTTGCTGACGGCCACGGCCAGACCGCAGAGGATATGCGCCCGTTCCCGCGCCTTGCGCAGCAGATAGGCGGTGCGGCGCGCCACCACGTCTTCGCGGAAGTCGACGAAATGCGACAGGAAGCCGTAGAGGGTCAGCGTCTCGGGGCGACCGCCGTTCAGCGCCAGCATGTTGCAGCCAAACGACGTCTGCATGGGGGTGAAGCGGAACAGCTGGTTCAGCACCACCTCGGGCGTTGCATCGCGCTTCAGCTCGACCACCACGCGCACGCCTTCGCGGTCGGACTCGTCCTGCACATGGGCCACGCCCTCGATCCGCTTGTCGCGGACCTGTTCGGCGATCTTCTCGATCATGGCGGACTTGTTCACCTGATAGGGGATCTCGTCCACGACGATGGCGTAGCGGTCCTTGCGCAGCTCTTCCACGTGGGTCTTGGCCCGGATGATGCAGCTGCCGCGCCCTTCCAGATAGGCCTTGCGGGCGCCGGACCGGCCCAGCAGGACGCCGCCCGTGGGGAAGTCGGGGCCGGGCACGTATTGGATCAGCTCCTCGACCGACATGTCGGGGTTGTCGATCAGCGCCAGTGTGGCGTCGATCACCTCACCCAGGTTGTGCGGCGGGATGTTGGTGGCCATGCCGACGGCGATACCGCCCGCGCCATTGACCAGCATGTTGGGGAAGCGGACCGGCAGAACCGAAGGCTCGCGGTCCTTCCCGTCGTAGTTGTCCTGGAAATCGACCGTGTCCTTGTCGATGTCGTTCAGCATGTAGGCCGCGGGCTTGTCCATGCGCACTTCGGTGTAACGCATGGCGGCGGGCTTATCCCCGTCCATCGAGCCGAAGTTGCCCTGGCCGTCCAACAGCGGCAGCGACATCGAGAAATCCTGCGCCATCCGCGCCAGGGCGTCGTAGATCGCGCTGTCGCCGTGCGGGTGATACTTACCCATCACGTCGCCCACGGGGCGTGCGGATTTGCGGTAGGGCTTGTCGTGGGTGTTGCCGACCTCGTGCATGGCAAAGAGGATCCGGCGGTGCACAGGTTTTAGGCCGTCCCGCAGATCCGGGATGGCGCGGCTGACGATGACCGACATGGCGTAGTCGAGATAGGAGGAACGCATTTCCTCCGAGATCGACACGGTCGGGCCGCTGGCCGGCGCAGGCTTATTTTCCTGTTCGTTTTCAGGGGGTTCCGGGGTATCGGTCACTGGGTCTGCCTGTCTGGGGATGGCTTCTATATCTTGTTGACAGAAGTATAACACCGCCATGATCTGGGGTGCAATGCCCGCCCCGGGGCGAAGCTGGCAGCCACCGGGCGAGATGGCTAACATGCTGTTTTTGTTGAATGTTAAATTTCCCCTGCGCAGAGTTTTTGCACAGGCATCAACAGGGGGCTCCGCAATGGGGGAAACCGAACGACTTCTGAAGGGCTACGGGCTGACCACGGCCGAGATTTTCTACCGTCTCCCGGACTATCGCAACGTGCTGCAAAGCTTCATCTGGCAGGACTACGACCTGGCGCCGGATTACCCGCGCCTCTTCGGGTTCATCGAGTTCTGGCAAGAGAACATCGAAGGGCCGCTGCATTCGGTGCGCTTCGCCCACAGCCGGGCCCTGGGGCCCACCGACTGGCGCAATGTGGTGGGCGAGCTGCGCTATCACTGAAGGCCCGGGGGGGGGCGGGGCAGGCCCAAGCAAAAGGGCGCCCGAAGGCGCCCCGCACTCGCTTGGATCGGCCCCGGCTCAGGGGATGATGCGCGAGTATTTCAGGCCCTCGATCGTGGCCCCCACGCGCAGGCCCGCCTGGGCAAAGATCACGGCCACGACCGGCGCCAGCGAGGTGGTGGTTTCCGCCCGCAGGGTCTCGCCCAGGTTGTTGAAGACGATCTCGGCATCGGCCCCTGCCGCCCAGCCGTCATTGATGCGGAAGCTTTGCAACGCGTCCTCGGTCATGAAGAACAGCACATGGGCGTATTGCTGGGCGCCGATCTGGATCCCGGCGCTGGCGCGGGTGGCGGAATAGTAGTCCACCGTGGCCCCGCCGACGCGCAGGGCGCCGCGGCCATAGCCGCCGCCCAGGCCCAGGCCCGCCTCGGTCACCAGGGGCATGACCAGCATCCCCGTCGATTTCGCCGCCAGGTCGCGGGTCTGCGGATAGTCCGAGAACATCTGCGCCAGGGTCGCGTCGACCCGGGCGTCGATCGTGGCCGCGCCGTTGTTGCCGTAACCGTTGCCGGAACAGGCCGAGAGCGCCGGCACGGCGGCCAGCGCGGAAAGGGTGAACGCGCGTCGCGTCAATTGGCTCATGATACTGCCCTCTTGTGGCGCCGGGGCGCCTCGATACTGCCTCTGCCGGTGGTCCGGCTTGTTGCGTCGCCGGATGCCCGGTGCGGTGTTGTGTGCCGGATGCCCGGCGTGACTGGCCCATGTTTTACCTGTGCGGCGGCGGGGTGTCATCCAAACATCCACCCCGACAGGGGCAGAAAGCGAAAAGGGGCCGATTTCGGCCCCTTCGGCCTGCCGGGGCAGGCGAATTGCATTGCGCGGCGCGGTGCCGTCGCCGCTTAGCCGCCGCTCAGCCGGGCGAAGGCGGGGGCGAAATAGCTGAGCACCCCGTCGCAGCCCGCACGTTTGAAGGCCATCAGGCTTTCCACCATGGCCTTTTCGCCGTCGATCCAGCCATTTTGCGCGGCGGCCTGAATCATCGCGTATTCGCCCGACACCTGATAGGCGAAGGTCGGCACGCCGAAGCTGTCCTTCACCCGGCGGCAGATATCCAGATAGGGCATCCCGGGCTTGACCATCACCATGTCGGCGCCCTCGGCCAGATCGCGGGCCACCAAGCGCAGGGCCTCGTCGGAATTGGCGGGGTTCATCTGGTAGGTCTTCTTGTCGCCCTTCAGCGCCCCCGAGGCACCGACCGCGTCGCGGAAGGGGCCATAGAAGGCACTGGCGTATTTGGCTGCATAGGACAGGATCATCACGTTCTGGTGCCCGCCTGCCTCCAGTGCGGCGCGGATGGCGCCGATGCGGCTGTCCATCATGTCCGAGGGGCCGATGATGTCGGCGCCCGCCTCGGCCTGGCTGACGGCCTGTTTCACCAGGGCCTCGACGGTGGGATCGTTGACGATCTCGCCGTCCACCACATAGCCGTCGTGCCCGTCAGAGGAATAGGGATCCAGCGCCACATCGGTCATCACCAGCATCTCGGGGCAGGCGGCCTTGATGGCGCGGGTGGCGCGGTTCGACAGGTTGCCCGGGTTCCAGGCCTCGGCCGCGTCCTGGGTGCGCGCCGCGTCGGGCGTGTAGGGAAAGAGGCAGATCGCCGGAATGCCCAGATCGAAGGCCTCGCGCGCGGCCTCGGCCACCCGGTCGACAGAACGACGCATCACGCCCGGCATCGAGGGCACGGGTTCCTCGTGGTTCTCGCCCTCGCAGATGAAGACCGGCCAGATCATGTCCTTCGGCGTCAGCACGTTTTCCTGCACCAGATCGCGGATCGCGGCGGATTTGCGGGTGCGCCGCAGGCGGGTGGCGGGGAAGGGGGCCTGGATGGTTTGCATGGTGACACCTCCGATCGGTCGTTGCCTTCAGGTGGCACGGATCGGCGGCCAAGCTCAAGGGGTTGGGCGCATTGGCCGCAACTGGGCGCTTCCGCGGCAGGGGCTGGGCAAGCGTCGCACGCGGGGCTATATCCGAAGGGCGGGCAGAGGTGAGCAGAAAGGACAAGTACCCTTGGGTGCGATGGCCACGATTTTTGAACTGATCGACCTGCGGTCCTTCTCCAACCTCTGGTTCTGGATCGCGCTGGCCGTGGTCTGGTCCTCGGCCAGTCACTGGGTGCTGGGCGTGCCCTTCGACCTGGTGCTGCGTGCGCATCGCCGCGGCGGCACCATCGAAGAGGACATGCGCGACCTGGTGCGCATCAACGTGAACCGGATGCTGTTCATCGCCGATACCGCCGGGGTGATCGTCGTCGGCGTGATGAGCTTCCTTCTGACCGTGCTGGCCATCCTGGGGTTCTTCTACTGGGTCGAGTTCGCCCAGGCCCTGCTGCTGATCGGGCTGCCGCTGACCATCGTCTGGGTGCTGTCGGTGCGCACCGCGCGACGCATCGCCCTGCAACCGCTGACCACGGCCGAGCTGTACCTGCGCCTGCGCCGTCTGCGCCTGGGGATCCAGGTCATCGGGATGCTGTCGGTCTTGACCACCTCGTTCTGGGGCATGTACGTCAACTCCTCTCTCGGTGTTCTCGGAGGCTAATCCCTTGGCAGATGACAGCCATTTCATCCTCGGCGGCGCGCCAGAGGGCTATGACGCGGCGCTGCTGCTGAAGGAGATCGCCAAGACCGGGCGACCCGTTCTGCATGTGGCGCGCGATGACAAGCGCATGGCGGCCTTGGCCGATGCGCTGCGCTTCTTCGATCCCACCATGCCGGTGCTGAACTTCCCGGGCTGGGATTGCCTGCCCTATGACCGGATCTCGCCCAATGCCGATATCTCGGCCACGCGGATGGCCACCCTGGCCGGGCTGGTGCACGGGATGCCGGATCAATTCATCCTGCTGACCACGCTGAACGCCGCCACGCAGCGCATTCCGGCGCGCGAGGTGCTGCAAGAGGCCTCGTTCAGCGCCCGGGTGGGGGACCGGATCGACGAGGCGGCGCTGCGCAACTTCCTGGTGCGCATGGGGTTCTCGCAAAGCCATTCGGTGACGGAACCGGGCGACTATGCCATTCGCGGCGGCATCATCGACATCTATCCGCCCGGGCCCGCCGGGCCGGTGCGGCTGGACATGTTCGGCGACGTCCTGGACGGGGCGCGCGCCTTTGACGCGGGCAGCCAGCGGACCACCGACAAGCTCGACGTGATCGAACTGGCCCCGGTCAGCGAGGTGATCCTGGACGAGGCGGCGATCACCCGGTTCCGGCAGAATTACCGCATCGAGTTCGGTGCCGCGGGCACCGACGATCCGCTCTACGAGGCGGTCAGCGCGGGGCGCAAGCAACAGGGGATGGAGCATTGGCTGCCCTTCTTCCACGAGCGGCTGGAGACCCTTTTCGACTATCTGCCCCAGGCAACCATCTCGCTGGACGATCAGGCCACGCCCGCGCGGCTGGCCCGGTGGGAGGCGATCGCCGATCAGTATGAAAGCCGCCGCATCGCCCTGGCCGACCGGGCCCGCCTGGGATCGGTCTACAAGCCCGTGCCGCCGGGGCTTTTGTACCTCGACGATGCCGCCTGGGAGGGGCAGGTCAGCGGCCGCCGGGTGATCCAGCTGTCGCCCTTGGCGCAAAGCCCCGGGCCCGGCGTCCTGGACGCGGGCGGGCGCATCGGGCGCAATTTCTCGCCCGAGCGGCAGCTTGAGAATATCAGCCTTTTCAAATCTCTGGCTGATCATGTGAAGGTAAAACTTCAGGACGGGCCGGTGGTGATTGCCTCCTATTCCGAAGGCGCGCGAGAGCGGCTGGAGGGGCTGATTGCCGATGAAGGCCTGAAAGAGGCGATCCCGGCCCGCGATGCCTCGCGCATCGGGCGGACGGGGCTGCATCTGGCGGTCTGGGCGCTGGAACACGGCTTCGAGGGGCGCTGGCATGACCGGCCGCTGACGGTGATCTCGGAACAGGATGTGCTGGGCGACCGGCTGATCCGCTCGGCCCGCAAGAAGCGCCGCGCAGAGAACTTCCTGACCGAGGCGCAAAGCCTGTCGCCCGGCGATCTGGTGGTCCATGTGGATCACGGCATCGGGCGCTACCACGGGATGGAGGTCATCACCGCCGCCGGGGCCGCGCACGAATGCCTGGTGCTGGAATATGCCGAAAACGCGCGGCTTTACCTTCCGGTCGAGAACATCGAGCTGCTGTCGCGCTATGGCCACGAAGAGGGGCTGCTGGACAAGCTGGGCGGTGGCGCCTGGCAGGCCAAGAAGGCGCGGCTGAAGGAACGCATCCGCGAGATGGCCGACCGGCTGATCCGGGTGGCCGCCGAACGCGCCCTGCGCCGCGCCCCGATCCTGGAGCCGCCCGAGGCCGAATGGAACGCCTTCCTCGCCCGCTTCCCCTATCAGGAAACCGACGACCAGCTGTCGACCATCGACGATGTGCTGTCCGACATGGCCTCGGGCCACCCGATGGACCGGCTGGTCTGCGGCGACGTGGGCTTTGGCAAGACCGAGGTGGCCCTGCGCGCGGCCTTCGTCGCGGCCATGTCGGGCGTGCAGGTGGCGGTGATCGCGCCGACCACGCTTCTGGCCCGCCAGCACTATCAGGGTTTTGCCGAACGGTTCCGGGGTTTTCCCATTCAAGTCAGCCCCTTGTCGCGCTTTGTTAGCGCAAATGACGCGGCCCGGACACGCAGCGGGATCAGCGATGGCACGGTGGATATCGCCGTCGGCACCCATGCGCTTTTGGCCAAGAATATCCGCTTCAAGAACCTGGGGCTGCTGATCGTCGACGAGGAACAACGCTTTGGCGTGGCTCATAAAGAGCGGCTGAAGCAGCTGCGCACCGATGTCCACGTCCTGACCCTGACCGCGACGCCGATCCCGCGCACCCTGCAACTGTCGCTGTCCGGCGTGCGCGATCTGTCGATCATCGGCACGCCCCCCATCGACCGTCTGGCGATCCGCACCTATGTGAGCGAATTCGACGCTGTGACCATTCGCGAAGCATTGTTGAGGGAACACTACAGGGGCGGGCAAAGCTTCTTCGTTGTGCCGCGGGTCAACGACCTGGCCGAGATCGAAGAGTTCCTGAAGGCCCAGGTGCCCGAAGTGTCCTTTGTCACCGCCCACGGCCAGATGGCGGCGGGCGAGTTGGACCGGCGCATGAACGCCTTCTACGACGGACAATATGACGTGCTGCTGGCGACGACCATTGTCGAATCCGGCCTCGACATCCCGCGCGCCAACACCATGGTGGTGCACCGGGCCGATATGTTCGGCCTCAGTCAGCTGTATCAGATCCGCGGCCGCGTCGGCCGGGCCAAGACCCGCGCCTATGCCTATCTGACCACGAAGCCGCGCGTGAAACTGACCGATACGGCGCAGAAACGGCTGCGGGTTCTGGGCTCTCTCGACACGCTCGGCGCCGGATTTACCCTTGCCTCCCAAGATCTTGATATCCGGGGCGCGGGGAACCTGCTGGGCGAGGAACAGTCGGGCAATATGCGCGACGTGGGCTATGAGCTGTACCAGTCGATGCTGGAAGAGGCGATCGCCAAGATCCGTTCCGGCGAGGCCGAAGGGCTGAGCGACACCGAAGAGACCTGGGCGCCGCAGATCAACCTGGGCGTGCCGGTGCTGATCCCCGAGGATTACGTGCCCGACCTGGATCTGCGCCTGGGCCTCTACCGTCGCCTGTCGGGTCTGACCACCAAGGTGGAGCTGGAAGGTTTCGCCGCAGAGCTGATCGACCGCTTCGGGAAATTGCCCAAGGAGGTCAATACCTTGCTCCTCGTTGTTCGCATCAAGGCCATGTGCAAGCGGGCCGGGATTGCCAAGCTGGACGGCGGGCCGAAGGGGGCCACGATCCAGTTCCACAACGACAAGTTCGCCTCGCCCGAGGGGCTGGTGGAATTCCTCAAGGATCAGCGTGGCCTGGCCAAGGTGAAGGACAACAAGATCGTCGTGCGCCGCGACTGGAAGGGCGAGGCCGACCGGATCAAGGGCGCCTTCGCCATCGCCCGCGACCTGGCGGCCAAGCTGAAAGAGGCCGAAAAGCAGGGCAAGGCCGGGCGCTAAGGCCGCGCGGCAGGCTCGGGCGATGCCTTCGCCTTGCCACGTAATGCCTTGATCAAAGGTCTTTTTCGAAGAAATGATCGGGGTAGGGATCGTCGTTGAACCGGTCAATCTCGCGCCAGCCCAACCCCCGATACAGCGCCACCGCCTCGGGCAGGGCCGAGTTAGTGTCCAGCCGCAGGGTGGTGATGCCCAACTCGCGCGCCCGATCCTCCAGCGCTGCCATCAGCCGTTTCGACAGGCCCAGACCCCGGGCCGAGGGGGCGATCCACAGCCGCTTGATCTCGGCCACCGGCCCGCCGTTGCCCTTCAGCCCGCCGCAACCAATGGGCATCCCGTCCGACAGCGCCAGCAGGAAGGCGCCGCGTGGGGCCTGCATCGCCGCCGCCTCGGGGTCGCGCGACAGCGACACGTCAAAGCCGGTGTCAAAGCGGCGCGCCAGTTCGGAATAGTATTCATGCAAGCAATACAAGGCCTTATCGCTCCGCGGGTCGACCTCTTCCAGGGTGATCCGGTCGCGCCCCAGGGCCGAGGCGACAAGATCCATGGCCGCCAGCAGGGCCTCGGGGCGGGGATGCCGGGCCAGCGTGTCGGCGGCGCGCTGGTCCGACAGGGCCTCATAGGCGGCGAACTCGGCCTCTCCGGCCTCGGTCAGCTGCGCGATGCGGGCGCGGGCGTCCTCGGGGTGGGGCGCGGTGGTCACCAGCCCTTCGGCCTCAAGCCCGCGCAGCAGCCGCGACAGCAGGCCCGAGTCCAGCCCCAGGTAGTCGCGGATCGCCGCCACCTCGCTGCGGCCCTGGCCGATGGCGTTCAGCACCCGGGCGCTGCCCAGGGGGCGGCCCCGGCCAAGAAAGGACTGGTCCAGCGCGCCCACCTCGGAGGTGACGGCGCGCGAGAAGCGGCGAAAACGGGAGATCGGATCGGTTGTCATGTAGCTGACTTTTGTCCGCTACCGGCGCGGCGTCAAGTATCTATTTGACTTGGGTCAGGAAAAGGGCGGCAAGTTGTTTCGGTTGTCGCGGTTGTCCACAGCTTTTCCACAGCACGCCCTGCGCCCGGGAAATTCCTTGTGTATAGCCAACAATTCTCCCTGCATTGGCCATATACGGGCGAAATTCCTTGCGCTTACTATACGTTTTCGTGCGGGTTTGTGCGGACGCCCGGCGCGGGTAGCCTCAGCCCAGAAAGGCCCGGATGCGCGGCGCCAGATGGTCCCAGAAGGCGGGCATCGAGCGCGCGATGGCCGCGCCCACGCGGGCCTCGACCATCTCGAAGGTGGCGTTATGGGCCCGCCAGGACACGCCGCCCGAGGCCAGGTTCTGAAGCGGCGGCTGGAACCGGTCCAGCGCCTTGGCAAAGCGCGCGTCCGGGGTCTGGGCCGCCTCGAATTCCTGCCACAGCGTCAGCAGGGGGGCGCCCTGGGCCGGGGGCAGAAGGCCGAAAAGGCGCCGGGCGGCGGCCAGTTCGGCGATCTCGGTTTCCGCCTGACCTGCGGCAGTCTGGGCATAGATCGGCACGTCGCCCGCGTCGATCTCGACCAGGTCATGCAGCAGCAGCATCCGCAGCACCCGGGACAGCGAGACCCCCTCGGGCGCATGTTCGCCCAGCACCAGCGCGTAAAGCGCCAGGTGCCAGGAATGCTCGGCCGAGTTTTCGGGGCGCGAGGCATCGCAAAGGGTGGTGGCGCGTTCGATCCGCTTCAGCCGGTCGGCCTCGGCCAGGAAGGCGCATTGGGCGGCGATCTCGGCCGGACCCGCCTGCAATTCGGAATGCAGATGCGCGTAAAGCGCGGGCCGGGTCTCGGCGATCAGCCGGGCGCGGCCCCGGGCGGTATTGTCGCGCGCGATCGCCTCGTGATCGGCGCGCCGCGGGTCGGCCGTCCAGACCTGAAGGACGGGAATAGCGAAATCCACGCTCTTGGCCAGGCGCGCGGCCTCGCTCTCCGCCGCCTCGAACTCTTCCCACAGGGCGCGCAGGCCCGGGCCCTGATCGGCGGGCAAGAGGGCAAAGAGGCGATCGGCGGCGGCGGCTTCGGCGGCGGCCAGGGCTGCGGCATCATGGGGCAGGTCGATCGGCTGGTCGCCCGCGTCGATCTCGACCAGGTCGTGCAGCAGCAGCATGGCCAGGATCCGGTCCATCAGCGCCGTCTCGACCTCGGGCAGCCAGATCAGCGCCCCCAGGGCGGCCTGCCAGGAATGCTCGGCCGAGTTCTCGGCCCGCGACTGGTCGGTCAGGGTCGAGGCCCTGGTGACCCCTTTCAGCCGGTCGGCCTCGTTCAGGAAGGACAGCTGCGCGTCAAGCCTCTGGGCATCCATGATCATCACTCCGGTCTGGGGGTATGCCCCCGCCTAGACCCGGCGCGCGCCCGGCGCAAGGGGCGCCCTTTGCCGATCCTGAAGCTGAAAATACGCTCGGGGGGAGACTGCGACCCGCAGCCGGGGGGCAGACAGCCCCCCGCGCCGGTTCAGCCTGCGAGGGTTCAGCCCTCTGGGCTGGCCCGCAGTTCCTTGACCCGCCGGATCAGGAAGTCGCGCGCGGCGCGTTCGGCCAGGCGCACCCGGACCTCGGTCAGGAACGCCTCTTCCAGGGTCTGCGAGGCCGCGCCCAGAACGGCGCCCACCTCGACGTAAAGACGCTCTTGCCCGGTGGCCTTCATGGCCTTCATGCAATCCTCCGCCAGGGCGGAGGCCAGCGTTTCGACGGTCGAGGCCATGGGCGCGGTCCTTAGCGGCTGGTTTCGGTCAGGCGGCGTTTGACGTAGTCGGTGACGCTGCCCAGCATGGTTTGCATCTGGTCTTCTTCCTGGAAGAAGTGCCCGGCGCCCTCGACCTCTTCATGGGTGATGGTGATTCCCTTCTGCTCTTGCAGCTTGCCCACCAGGGTCTGGGTATCGGCGGGCGGCGCGACGCGGTCGGCGCTGCCGTTGATGATCAGACCCGAGGACGGGCAGGGGGCCAGGAACGAGAAGTCGTACATGTTGGCAGGCGGCGCGACCGAGATGAAGCCGGTGATCTCGGGGCGGCGCATCAGCAGCTGCATCCCGATCCAGGCGCCAAAGCTGAAGCCGGCGACCCAGCAGTGCTTCGAGTTCGAGTTCATGGATTGCAGGTAATCCAGCGCCGAGGCCGCATCGGACAGCTCGCCCACGCCCTGATCATATTCGCCCTGGCTGCGGCCCACGCCGCGGAAATTGAAGCGCAGAACGGTGAAGCCCATGTTGTAGAAGGCATAATGCAGGTTGTAGACGACCTTGTTGTTCATCGTCCCGCCGAACTGCGGATGCGGATGCAGCACGATGGCGATCGGCGCATCGCGGTCCTTCTGCGGGTGATAGCGGCCTTCCAGGCGGCCTTCGGGTCCGGGAAAGATGACCTCGGGCATTCAATACATCCTCAACCTTGGCGCGGGCCGCGGCGCGGTCCGTCTGTCCTCTTGCGTCGCCTGCCGGTGGCCCGGACCCGTCCGGCCCGGGGCCTTGCGGCTGAACCTTCATTCTTGACGAATATTATCGGGCACCTTAGAAAAGTTCTAAAGAGACCGCTGCCTCTGGCGACGCGCTGCAAAGCGGGATAATCCGGGGCGCAGCGAAGGTCAATGAAATCAACCGTCCCGGGCTGTCTCGCCAGACCGCCGTGACCCCGGACCCGCAGATCAGGGCGCCTTGGCGTCGGATGCCGTGACAATGGCTGTGGAAAAGGGAGTTTAGGCCCATGAAACTGAGCACCAAGGGGCGCTACGCCATGGTCGCCCTGGCCGATATTGCGCTGCAACCCGAGGGCAGCCTGGTGGCTCTTGGCGACATTTCCAAACGTCAATCGGTGTCGCTGCCCTATCTGGAACAGCTTTTCGTCAAGCTGCGCCGCGCCGGGCTGGTGTCTTCGGTGCGCGGGCCCGGGGGCGGGTACAAACTGTCGCGGCCCGCGACCGAGATCCGCGTGGTCGACGTGCTGGCCGCCGTCGACGAGACGGTTTCGGCCATGCACAAGGGCGCGGGCGTCTCGGGCGGCCTGTCGGGGTCGCGCGCGCAGTCGGTGACCAACCGTCTGTGGGAGGGGCTGTCGGCCCATGTCTATGTCTTCCTGCACCAGACCACCCTGGGCGACGTGGTGAAGAACGAGCTGGCCCCGTGCCCCGCCGTGCCGCACCTTTTCGAGGTGGTGGACGAGTGAGCCCGCGCGCCGCATATCCCTTGGTCGGCCATCGGGTCGGGGCAGCTGCGTCATGAGCCGCGCCTACCTCGATCATAACGCCACCACGCCGCTGCGCGCCGAGGCGCGCGCCGCGATGATCGCGGCGATGGACGTCACCGGCAATCCGTCTTCGGTCCATGCCGAGGGCCGCGCCGCCAAGGCGCTGGTGGAACGGGCCCGCGCCCAGGTGGCCGCCGCCCTGGGCGCCGAGGGGGCCGATATCGTCTTCGTCTCTGGCGCCACCGAAGGCGCGGCGCTGGCCATGGCCGGGCGCGATCTGGCGGTGGCGGATGTGGAACATGACGCTGTGCGGGCCTGGGGCGCAGGCGACCCGCTGCCCGTGGATCACGACGGCCGGGTCACGGTCGCCGATCCCGCCCATAGCGCGGTGCAGCTGGCCAATAGCGAAACCGGGGTGATCCAGGCCCTGCCCGAGGGCCTTGCGCTCAGCGATCTGACCCAGGCTTTCGGCAAGCTGCCCATTGCCTTCAACTGGCTGAATTGCCACATGGCCCTTGTCAGCGCCCACAAGCTGGGCGGGCCCAAGGGCGTCGGCGCTCTGGTGATGCGGCGCGGCACTGATCTGCCCGCGCAGCTGAAGGGCGGCGGGCAGGAAATGGGCCGCCGCGCAGGCACCGAGAACGTGATCGGCATCGCGGGCTTCGGCGCCGCCGCCGAGGCCGCCGCCCGCGACCTGGAGGCGGGCACCTGGGACCGGGTCCGCGCCCTGCGTGACGGGCTGGAGGTGCGGCTGCGCGAGGGGCTGCAGGCCCTGGGCCTGGAGGCCGAGATTGCCGGGGCAGGGGCCGAGCGCCTGCCCAACACCACCTGCCTGGTGACGCCCGGATGGAAGGGCGAGACCCAGGTGATGCAGATGGACCTGGCGGGTTTCGCCGTCAGTGCCGGGTCGGCCTGTTCCAGCGGCAAGGTCCGCGCCAGCCAGGTGCTGCGCGCCATGGGCTATGCCGAGGACGAGGCCATGGGCGCCCTGCGCGTCAGCCTCGGCCCCGAGACGACCGAGGACGAGACGATGCGCTTTGCCACAGCCTGGCTGGCGCTGAGAGAGAAACGGCGCGCCAGGGCGGCTTGATCCGCCCCCAGACAGCGCCCCCGACCGAAGCCGCCCGGCGCCCTCCGCCCGGCCCCTATTTCAAAGACACGAACCAGAGCCGCGACACGCTGGACAGGACGAGATGATGAGTAAGATGGATACCCCCGAAGTGAAGGATGGCGTGGATCAGGAAACGGTCGACGCCGTCGCCAAGATTAACACCTACAAATACGGCTGGGACACCGATATCGAGATGGAATATGCCCCCCTGGGCCTGTCCGAAGATATCGTCCGCCTGATCTCGACCAAGAACCACGAGCCCGAGTGGATGACCGAATGGCGCCTGGCCGCCTATCGCCGCTGGTTGGAAAAGGAAGAGCCCGACTGGGCGATGGTCGACTACCCCGAGATCGACTTCCAGAACCAGTATTACTATGCCCGCCCCAAAAGCATGGAAGAAAAGCCCAAGTCGCTGGACGAGGTCGACCCCAAGCTCTTGGAGACCTACCAGAAGCTGGGGATCCCGCTGAAGGAACAGATGATTCTGGCGGGCGTCGAAGGCGCCGAAGAGATGAAGGACGAGGGCGCCCCCGAGCGCAAGGTCGCGGTGGACGCGGTCTTTGACTCGGTTTCCGTGGGCACCACCTTCCAGGCCGAGCTGAAGAAGGCGGGCGTCATCTTCTGCTCGATCTCGGAAGCGATCCGTGAACACCCCGAGCTGGTGAAGAAATACCTCGGGTCTGTCGTGCCGGTTTCCGACAACTTCTATGCCACGCTGAACAGCGCCGTGTTCAGCGACGGCTCCTTCGTCTACGTGCCGCCGGGCGTGCGCTGCCCGATGGAGCTGTCGACCTATTTCCGCATCAACGCGGAAAACACCGGCCAGTTCGAACGCACCCTGATCATCGCCGACAAGGGGTCTTACGTCTCCTACCTCGAAGGCTGCACCGCGCCGCAGCGTGACACCGCGCAGCTGCACGCCGCCGTGGTCGAGATCATCGTCGAGGAAGACGCCGAGGTGAAATATTCCACGGTGCAGAACTGGTTCCCCGGTGACGACGAGGGCAAGGGCGGCATCTACAACTTCGTCACCAAGCGCGCCGATTGCCGCGGCGACCGGGCGAAGATCATGTGGACCCAGGTGGAAACCGGCTCTGCCGTGACCTGGAAATACCCGTCCTGCATCCTGCGCGGCGACGACAGCCAGGGCGAGTTCTATTCGATCGCCATCACCAACAACTACCAGCAGGCCGACACCGGCACCAAGATGCTGCACCTGGGCAAGAACACCCGCTCGCGGATCGTCTCGAAAGGGATCTCCGCAGGCAAGGCGCAGAACACCTATCGCGGTCAGGTCGCCATGCATCCCAAGGCCAGCAACAGCCGCAACTACACCCAGTGCGACAGCCTGCTGATCGGGTCCGACTGCGGGGCCCACACGGTGCCCTATATCGAGGTGAAGAACAATTCCTCGCGGGTCGAACATGAGGCCACGACCTCGAAGGTGGATGATGACCAGATGTTCTATTGCCAGTCGCGCGGCATGGACGAGGAAGAGGCAGTGGCGCTGATCGTCAACGGTTTCTGCAAGGACGTCTTGCAGGCCCTGCCGATGGAGTTCGCCATGGAAGCGCAGCAGTTGGTGGCCATCTCTCTGGAAGGGTCCGTGGGCTGATGACGCGTTCTACGCTCGTTGAAGCCCTCAAGGCGCTACACGTTTCCTTCTCGGAACGTGAGAAGACGGTAGCTATTCATCTCTTCGGCATTCGCTATGCCGAAGAGCTTGAGGACCTGCCTATGAGCGAATTGAACCTGGTTGCCGAGGAGGCTGGGCTTTCGTCTTCATACGGAACTGAGCTCCGCAAGATGGTCCGACTGTCGAAGTATGTTGAGGAGAAGAAGTGCGGTCATGACTGAGCCGGTGAAGCTCTACTGGTGGGCGGGCAAGCCGAATTTCGGCGATGCCATCTCGCGCGCCATCGTGGCCCATCTGTCGGGCCGCGACGTCGCCTGGGCGAAGCCCGGCGCGGTGGATCTTTTCGCCATCGGCTCGATCATGCATGTGGTGCGGCGCGGCACCAAACAGCCGCGCGAAGGGGCCAGGCCCGTGGTCTGGGGATCCGGCTGCATGAAGCCGATCAATACGGATTTCGTGCCCAACGTTGATTTCGCCCTGCTGCGCGGCCCGATCAGCGAAAGCCTGCTGGAGGTCGAGGTGCCGGGCTACGGCGACCCGGGCCTGCTGATGGCCGAGGTGCTGGGCCCGGTGCCGCGCGGCGACCGGATCGGGTTGATCCCCCATTATGCGCAACTGGGCGACCCGGCCTTCCGCGCCATGGTCGAGGCCAACCCGGTGCTGGATCTGATCGACGTGCGCGGCGACGCGCTGGAGGTCTGCCGCCAGATCGCCGGCTGCGCCCATGTGGTCAGTTCCTCCCTGCATGGGCTGATCGTGGCCGACAGTTTCGGGGTGCCCAATACCTGGCTCAACCCCGAGGGCATCCATGCGGCACCGAAGCTGAAGTTTCTCGACTACGCGGCGGGGATCGAACGGGCGTTGCCGCGCCCCCTGGCCCTGGCAGATCTGCCCGCGCGGCTGGCGCAGCTGCCCCAGGGCGATCTGCCCTATGCCGAGGGCGTGGCGCGGTCCAAGGCCGATCTGCGGGCCAGTTTCCCCGCCGCGCTGAAAGCCACCGAAGGAGCTGTGCAATGATCATTACGACGACAAATTCCATCGAAGGCCGCAAGATCACCGATTATCGCGGTGTCGTGGTGGGCGAGGCGATCATGGGCGCCAATATCGTGCGCGATTTCTTCGCCAATATCACCGATGTGATCGGCGGCCGCTCTGGCGCCTATGAGACCAAGTTGCAGGATGCCCGCGACATCGCCATGCGCGAGCTTGAGGGCCGCGCGGCGGCCCTGGGGGCCAATGCGGTGGTGGGCGTCGATCTGGATTACGAGGTGGTCGGCGACAGCATGTTGATGGTCTCGGTCTCGGGCACCGCCGTGGTGGTCGCCTGAGGTGAGCGATCTGTCGCCCTCCGACGCGCCGATGACGCGCCCAGAGCTGACCTTCCCCGAGGCGGAGGCCGAGGTGCTGCGCCTGGCCTATGGGGAGGCCAAGGTGATCCTGGAATACGGATCGGGCGGCTCGACCGTGCTGGCGGGGGATCTGGGCAAGCAGGTCACCAGCGTGGAAAGCGATGGCGCCTGGGCGCAGATGATGCGCGACTGGTTTGCCGCAAATCCGCCCCGGGGCGCGGTCGAGGTGATCCATGCCGATATCGGGCGAACCAAGGAATGGGGCCACCCGAAGGACGACAAGGGCTGGCGCCGCTTCGCCGCCTATCCCCTGGCGGTCTGGGAAAGGGGCGCGATGCCCCACCCGGACGTGGTGCTGGTCGACGGGCGGTTCCGCACCGGCTGTGTCCTGGCCACCGCCTTTCACATTACCCGTCCGGTGACCCTGTTGCTGGACGATTACAAACACCGCGAGCAGTACCACGAGATCGAGGATTTCGTGGGCCAGCCAACCCTGATCGGCCGTCTGGCCGTCTTCGACATAAACCCCATGCCGGTCCCCGTGACCCGGCTTCTGGACGTGATACGGATGATGACGCAACCTTGATGCGTTGCGTGAGGAAAGGTAAAAAGATGTTGGAAATCAAAAACCTGCATGTGAAACTTGAGGAAGAGGATAAGCAGATCCTCAAGGGCGTGAACCTGACGGTCGAGCCCGGCAAGGTTCATGCGATCATGGGTCCGAACGGCTCGGGCAAATCCACCCTGTCCTATGTGCTGTCGGGCCGTGGCGGCTATGAGGTGACCGAGGGCGAAGCGACCCTGCTGGGCGAGGACCTGCTGGAGATGGAGCCCGAGGAACGCGCCGCCGCCGGTGTCTTCCTGGCCTTCCAGTACCCGGTCGAGATCCCCGGCGTCGGCAACATGACCTTCCTGCGCACCGCCGTGAACGCGCAGCGCAAGGCGCGCGGCGAGGAAGAGATGTCGTCCGCCGAGTTCCTGAAGGTCGTCCGCGAGAAGGCCAAGACCCTGAAGATCGACGCCGAGATGCTGAAGCGCCCGGTGAACGTCGGCTTCTCGGGCGGAGAGAAGAAGCGCAACGAGATCCTGCAAATGGCCATGCTGGAGCCCAAGCTGTGCATCCTGGACGAGACCGACAGCGGCCTGGACGTGGACGCGATGAAGCTGGTGTCGGACGGGGTGAACGCCCTGCGCGACGAGGGCCGCGGCTTCCTGGTGATCACCCACTATCAGCGCCTGCTGGACCACATCAAACCCGACGTGGTGCACATCATGGCCAATGGCCGCATCATCAAGACCGGCGGCCCCGAGCTGGCCCTGGAGGTCGAACAGAACGGCTATGCGGATCTGCTGGCGGAGGTGGAGTGATGGCGGCGATCCTGTCGGAAACCATCAAGACCAAGCCCTCGGCCCGGCGCGATGAGGACACGGCGGCGCGTCTGGCGGTGCTGGCCCCCGGTGCCACCGCAGGGTGGAGCGTGGCCAACCGCGAGGCCGCCCTGGCGCGGGTCAAATCCATGGGCCTGCCGCAGCCGCGCGATGAATACTGGCGCTGGACCCGTCCGGCGACGCTGAACGCCCCCGAGGCCCCGGCGGCCGCCGTCTTCGACCCCGCCGAGACGCCCATTTTCGACGAGGTCGACCGGGTCAAGGTCGTCTTCATCGACGGCGTCTTCTCGGCCGAAGAGAGCGATCCGCTGGAGCTGGCGGGCGTGACGATCGAACGTCTGGCCGACGCGGGCAGCGACATCCATTGGGCGTTCGAGCTTTACGGCACCCTGGAGGCGCGCGGGCAAAGCCCGGTCGAGCGTCCGCTGGCCGCGCTGAATACCTGGGCCGCCACCGATGGTCTGCTGATCCGGGTGACGGCCCGGGCCTCGAAACCCGTCAGCCTGATCTATCAGCACGCCTCCGAGACCTCGGATGCGATGCTGCACCATGTGATCAAGCTGGAAGAAGGCGCCGAGCTGACCCTGCTGGAGAACGGCCCCGCCGCCGCGCGCTTCAACAAGGTGATGGAGGTGGATGTGGCCGACGAGGCGCGGTTCCACCATATCCGCACCCAGGGCCGCGACCACGAGCGCCGCGCCGCCACCCATATCTTCGCCCGCCTGGGCCGGGAAAGCCTGTTCAAAAGCTTTACCCTGACCGCCAATGGCGTGATGACCCGCAACGAGGCGGTGATCGAACTGCTGGGCGACGATGCGGTGGCCCATGTGGCCGGCGCCTGCCTGGGCGACGGTGATTTCCACCATGACGACACGGTCTTCGTCACCCATGACGCCCTGAACTGCGAAAGCCGCCAGGTGTTCAAGAAGGTGCTGACGAACGGCGCCAAGGGCATCTTCCAGGGCAAGATCCTGGTCAAGGACGGGGCGCAGAAGACCGACGGCTATCAGATCAGCCAGTCGCTCTTGCTGGATGGCGACAGCCAGTTCCTGGCCAAGCCCGAGCTGGAGATCTACGCCGATGACGTGGCCTGCTCGCACGGCTCGACCTCGGGGGCGATGGATGAAGAGGCGCTCTTCTACCTGCGCTCGCGCGGGGTGCCCGAGCGCGAGGCGCAGGACCTGATGGTCATCGCCTTCATCGCCGAGGCCCTGGACGAGATCGAGGACGAAAGCCTGCGCGAACAGCTGCTGGAGCGGCTGACCGGCTGGCTGGAACGTCGGCGCGGCTGATGTCGCTGGTGGCCAATATCGCCGCCAGCTATCGCCACCCGGGCGATGTGCTGGGCCGGATGCTGGGCGAGGGCGCGCGGGAAGACCGCGCGCTGGCCCTGTGCATGGGCGGTTGCGGGGCGATGTTTGTCGCCCAGTGGCCGCGCCTGGCGCGCGAGGCGCATCTGTCGGGCGAAGACCTGCAAATGCTTCTGGGCGGCGCCCTGTTGGGCGTGGTCTTCATCCTGCCGCTGGCGCTGTACCTCCTGGCGGGGCTCAGCCACGGGGTGGCGCGTCTGCTGGGCGGGCGCGGCACCGGCTATGGCGCGCGGCTGGCGCTGTTCTGGGCGCTGGTGGCGGCGACGCCGCTGATGCTGCTGCACGGGCTGGTCGCGGGCTTCATCGGGCCCGGCGCGGCGAAAGGTCTTATCGGCCTGGCCTGGTGCCTGGGCTTTGGATGGATCTGGCTGGCCGGGCTGCGGCGGGCCGAATTTGGAGCCGGGACGGTGGCATGATGAAAGACTGGCTGGAGCTGATGCGCCTCAGCGTGATCGAGCCGCGGCGCGGGGCGGCCGAGGTGATGGCCGCGCCCTTCCCGGAGGCGGCGGGTCCGTTGCTGCTGGCGCTGCTGGCGGTGCTGAACGGCATCCTCTACACGCTGATCCTGCCGCCGGGCATGGTGTTCTCGCCCATTGCCATGGCTGTGGTTGCGGGGGTCGTGATCTGGCTCAGTGCCTGGCTTTTCGCCCGGGTCGGGCAGTTCATGGGCGGGCAGGGCGACCTGCCGCGCCTCTTGCGCGTGGTGCTGTTCCTGCAGGCGCTGCGGCTGATCGCCCAGGCGGCCCTGTTGGTGCTGGGCGCGCTGGTGCCGCCGCTGGCGGGAATGGCGAGCCTGGTGGCCGGGGTCTGGGGCATCTACATGATGGTCTGTTTCCTGGCCGAGGCGCACGGGTTCGACAACCGGCTGAAGGCCCTTGGCACCCTGGGCGCGGTCTTCGTGGTGGTGATCGTCGCCGCCTCTGTGCTGATGTCGATGGTGGGCGGTGCGGCGCTGACCGATATCTAGGCCGCGACGTGGCCTGCGCGGCGACGCGCCGCGACGCGATGTGATGTGACAGGCGGGGCCCCGGACGGGCCCGGCCAACTGGAACCCCAAGGCCCCGGGCACCCTGTGCGCGCCCCGGGCCGGACCGGCGCCGCCCCCCTGGGCGCGTCCGGCCCGACGACAGGACCGCGCCAGCCGCGCGGGCCGGAGGATCGAAGATGTATGATGTGAACGCCATCCGCGCCGATTTCCCCATCCTCGCGCGCGAGGTGAACGGCAAGCCGCTGGTCTATCTCGACAATGGCGCCTCGGCGCAGAAGCCGCGCGCGGTGATCGACGCCGTGACCCGCGGCTATGCCGAGGAATATGCCAACGTCCACCGTGGCCTGCATTTCCTGTCGAACCTGGCCACCGACAAATACGAGGCGGTGCGTGGCAAGATCCAGCGCTTCCTGAATGCTGCCGATGAGGATGAGATCATCTTCAACTCGGGCACCACCGAGGGGATCAACCTGGTCTCCTACGCCTGGGCCGCGCCGCGTCTCCAGCCGGGTGACGAGATCGTCCTGTCGGTGATGGAGCATCACGCCAATATCGTGCCCTGGCATTTCCTGCGGGAACGCCAGGGGGTGGTGCTGAAATGGGTCGAACCCGAGGCCGACGGGTCGCTGGATCCGCAGAAGGTGATCGACGCCATGGGCCCGAAAACCCGGCTGGTGGCGATGACCCATATGTCCAACGTGCTGGGCACCGTTGTTGACGTGGCCGCCATCTGCGCCGCCGCCCGGGCGCGCGGTATCGCGACGCTGATCGACGGCAGCCAGGCCGCCGTCCACATGCCCGTGGATGTGCAGGCCATTGGCTGCGATTTCTACGCCATCACCGGGCACAAGCTGTACGGTCCCTCGGGCTCTGGCGCGATCTGGATCTCGAAGGAGCGCCAGGCCGAGATGCGCCCCTTCCTGGGCGGCGGCGACATGATCAAGGAAGTGACCCGCGACACCGTCTGCTATGCCGACGGCCCGATGAAGTTCGAGGCGGGCACCCCCGGCATCGTGCAGACCATCGGCCTGGGCGTGGCGCTGGATTACATGATGGACAAGGGCATGGAGGCCATTGCCGCCCATGAGGCCGACCTGGCCGCCTATGCCAGCGAACGCCTGCACGGGCTGAACTGGCTGAACGTGCAGGGGCAGGCGCCGGGCAAGGGGGCGATCTTCAGCTTTACCCTGGACGGCGCGGCCCATGCCCATGACATCTCGACCATCCTCGACAAGAAGGGCGTCGCGGTGCGTGCGGGCCACCATTGCGCCGGTCCGCTGATGGAACATCTGGGGGTGAGTGCCACCTGCCGGGCCAGCTTTGCCATGTACAACACCCGCGCCGAGGTCGATGTGCTGATCGAGGCGCTGGAACTGGCCCACGACCTCTTCGCCTGAGGGCGCCGGGGCAGGGCGCGCGCCCCGGGGTCAGGCCTGCGCCTGGCTCTGGGCGGCGCCGAAGTGGCGATAGACCAGATCGGTCGGATCGGGGCGCGCGGCGCGCGGATCGGGTGCCGCCCCCAGCCGTTCCGCCAGGCGGCGCGAGCGGTGGTTGTCGGGGTCGATATAGCTGACCAGCGTCGGCAGGCCGCGCCGGTCCTGAGCCCAGTCGCGCAGGCTGGCCGCCGCCTCGAAGGCGATCCCGCGCCCCTCGGCCTCGGTGAACAGCAGCCAGCCCAGCTCCCATTCGGGAAAGAGCGGCCCGCCGTTGATCCCCACCTGGCCCAGAACCGCGCCGCTGGCCAGGTCCTCGATCATCAGGGCGCCGCAGCCGAAGAAATCCCATTGCGCGTGATCGTGACAGAACAGGCCCCAGGCCTGCGCAGGCGCAAAGGGGCCGCCCATGTGGCGCGCACGCTCGGTCGCCATCAGCGCCGCATAGGCGGGCCAGTCGTCGGGATGCATGGCACGCAGCCGCAGCCGGGCGGTGTGCAGGGTGGGGATCTGGCAACTCATCCGATGTCCCTTTCGTTGCGCGCGGGCAGGCCGCCCCGCCTGTCTCGGGGATAGTCCGGCCCGCGCCCGGGCGCCAGTGGGTGCGGCGACAGGTCCCGCCCGCTGCCGTGCGACCGTGCATTTGCGACATGAATCTTGTCGCTTTTTGCCCTGCCGGGTTTTGCCCTGCCCGATCTGCCGCTAGGCTGCGGGCAACGCAACCAACCCGGAGACACTCATGACCCTGCTGACCGAAGCCGACCAGATCTCTCAAATCGCCTTTGGATTCATGGGCTCGAAGGCGCTTTTCGCGGCGCTGGAACTGGGGGTCTTCTCGCATCTGGCAGAGGGGCCGAAGGACGCGGGCGCGCTGGCGGCGGCGGCGGGCATCCACGAGGACCGCGCCATGACCCTGCTGACGGCGCTGGCGGGGATGGGGCTGGTCTCGGTCGAGGCGGGCCGGTTCAGCAATTCCCCCGCCGCCGAGGCCTTCCTGGTGAAAGGGGCGAAATACGATTTCGGCGACTACCTGCGCCTACAGGTGGGCCGCCAGATGTACCCTCTGCTGGATCAGATCGAGGGCGCGCTGAAGGGGGATATGGCCGAGGACGACACCGCCTCTTATGCCGACTGGTTCGCCGATCCGGAAGAGGCGCGGCTTTATTCCGAAAGCCAGCACGCGGGCTCGCTGGGTCCGGCGCGGCAGCTGGCCAAGACGCTGGACCTCAGCGGCCGGACGCGGATGCTGGACGTGGGCGGCGGCACGGCGGCCTTCGACATCGTGCTTTGCGGCGCCAACTCCGATCTGCACGCCACGGTGCTGGATTTTCCCAATGTCGCGACCCTGGGGCGGCGCTATGTCGATCGCGCGGGCCTGTCGGACCGGATCACCTATCTGGAGGGCAACGCCCTGGAAACCGACTTTCCCGGCGGCCAGGACATCGTCTTGATGTCCTATCTCTTCTCCGGCGTGCCGGGCACGGCGCACGAGGGGCTGATCGAGCGCGCCCGCGCGGCGCTGAACCCCGGCGGGTTGCTGCTGATCCATGATTTCGTGGTCGAGGCAGACCGCACCGGCCCGCCGCTGGCTGCTCTGTGGCAGCTCCAACATACGGCCTTCACCCCCGAAGCGCGCTCGCTGGATGCGGCCTGGCTGACCGGGGCGCTGAAGCAGGCGGGCTTTGCCGAGGTGGGCATCCGCACGATGATTCCCGAAATGACCATGCTGGCCAGCGGGATGAAGCCCTGAGGCGTGCCCCGCCTGCCGCCCAGAGCCCTGAGTGGGTAGGATTTTCCGCCCCGCACCCGCCCGCGCACCCCATGCGGGCTGGGCCGGGGCAGAGCGCCTTCGAAAAGTTGGGCCCGCGCGCCCACGGCCCATTGCGACCCGCGCCCCGAGCCGCTATAGAGCCGCGACAGGCACCCGTAGCTCAGCTGGATAGAGCGCTGCCCTCCGAAGGCAGAGGCCATAGGTTCGAATCCTATCGGGTGCGCCAGTAGATCGCCAAACGACTGTTATCATTCGTAAAACTGCAGAAGTTGGAACTTGGTTTCGGTCGAGTTGGGACTTTCTGTTCCCGATACGATCTTTTTGAGCACCGCGCTCTTGCTGTAACGTGCCGCCTCGCTCTGCGTCTCATGCCCGAGAATTGCCATGCGTTGCTCTGGCGTGGCGCCATTCTCCTTGAAGACGGCAGCCCGGTGTTTCCTGATCTCGTGGGCGCTTAAGCGGGCGGCCTGAGGGGATCTGGATCGAAACGGTGAGACGATAGGGCCGGGGCGGATGCCTCGGCTCTTCGCGTTCTGGGGTCAGATCGACAGCGCCTCCAGTTCTAAACCGGCGGAAAGCGCATAGTGAAGCCACTGGGGCTTGCGGCCCCTACCGGACCAGGTGAGCGTCGGGTCTTCTGGATGTCGGTACTTGCCAGGCAGCTTGCTGCGGCGTCTTGCGCTCTCCGCAGCGATGTCATCCAGCGAGTAGCCCAGTTCGCGTGCCCTGGCCGCCAGGGCCGCGCGCGCCTCGGCCTTGCGCTGGCTTTCGAGCGCACTGATGTCGATGAAGTTCGAGGTCGGCCGCAGGCGCTTTGGAACGAGACTTGGCGCTGGCTCGCGGTCCTCGAGAGATTCCTGGATGGCAAAGCCCGGGGAGGCCGGTTTGAAAGAGGGGGTGTCTTGCGACATGCCATGGTTCTGACGTGCGAGGACCTGACCGAGGATGGTCAGTCGGTAGGTTCGAGAACCGTCGGGCTCTTCCACCTCAAGGAGGATGCGGCAGCCCATGGGCTCTCATAGCGAACTGGAGATACAGAAGGGGCACGGCGCAAGAGGAGTGAGCGGCCTTCAGCCTGCACCGTTGCGCGCTTCGGCCTGCCAACAAGCGTTCACGCAATGTCGACGGCTGGGAGGTTCTCGGTGAGCTTGCTCATGTCTACCTCCGCCAAAAAGCGTGAGCGCGGCGCTGGCAGCGTGCTTCCGTCACTCAGGCTTATTCGATATCCGTTCGCAACCTTATCGACCTTGGTGATCTGGCTGTAGGCGACCCAATAGCTTCGGTGAATTCGCGAGCCCAGATCTTTGGGCATCTTTTCGGTGGCACCCGTCAGGCTGATCCTCGCAATTCGATTTCCTGAATCGGTCGTGCTGATAAGGACGTAGTTCTGTTGTGCCTCAATTTTTGTAACGCTTTCAGCGTTCAGCGTTTCCGTTCCCAGAGTGACATATCTAGGGCCCGATTCGGATGATGTCAGATCATCTTTCGGGGCCTGCGAGTGCGCGTTTGCATTCTTGTGGGTATTTTGCATATCCATAAGGGCGCTTGGAATGACGAAATTGCCAAGAACCGTCATCAGCATTTCATTTATGAAGATGTTGAAGATAAATTGAAAGGCGAGAGGTTTTAGGGCGAGCGGCTCGCCTCCCAGAAGGTGCGTTAGCCAAAACATGACTGGCGTTGTGGAAACGACAAGGGCAATCACAACGAAAACAGACCAAACGTTGACCGCGCCCTTGCGTCGCATCAGGTGCGCATGGAGCTTCAGAAACAGCATATACCCCAGCCAGCTAATCACGACCGCGAGGGTGAGGAGAATGAACTGCTGAATGTAAGGCAGGGAGGCGCCATTGTCCCAAGGTGCAAGAAGGCTGAACAAAAAAATATATGCGATCATAGATATGAGAGTGAAGCGATGCGACAGTAGTTTCAGGCATTTGTCGGCGCCAAAAGTAACTGACGTTCCATTCAGGAATTTGAGGGTTATCTGAACAGGCGACGTCTTCACTGTACTCATCTGGCTCACTCGAACTGGCTTGACGGAGGGTCAATACTACACACACAGGTATCTTTCACAACTCACATGTGACGCTCTAGTGAGTCGACCGAAAGTTTGTTGTGTCCTTAGAAAAACAAGCAAGATGGCGAAACCTACGTGAGCGAAAAGCCAGAAGTGACGCCAAATAGCGTCAGTCCGGCGGAGGCCCAGACATTGCGCCAAAGGGATGCGTGATCAGGAACGCCCAGGGCGCTCAACTCAGCGGGCGACTTCCATGCAGGCCCTCACCGCAGCGGTTGCGTCACGTTGAGGGCCAGAGGGCCCGGACAAGCCCCCCGACTGCTCGATTTTATCCCTTGGTACCAAATTTCGTCCCTTAACCCCTAATCAGTAGCCGCAAGCCTGGGATTTGTGGGCAAGTGCTCGGAACAAAATTTTCGGTTCGGGTGGCACCACAATAACAGTGATGCGAGGGCTTGTCGCACTACTCAAAGTAGAGTTGGGGCGGTCGACTACACGCGAAGCGCATACAAATCTGATTATGTAAGTGAATGAGTATGTAAGATGGCGTTGACCAGAGTTCCCAGTTTTGATGGCAGCGGAGTCACCTTCGTGACGTCGTCCCTCGATCTGACAAGCGGTACGGTTTATGATGTTACCACCGCCGACCTTAAAACATTCGATCTCGATTACGACAACGACAATTGGCATGATTCCGACGAAACCGTTGTCGTCGATGGTGTCGAAACAACGGTCGTCAAAATCTATGCGGTAGACGTTGAGCTGACGCTTTCTGATGGCAGCGTGATCAATTGGGATGCCTATGGCTACCCCGAGAATGCACGGGTCCTCGAACTGGCAAACGGACAGTACCTTTGGTATCTGGTCCGCGTTCCCTCGGAATATACCGACGTAATCGTTGAATCCATCGAGGTTCAATCCAGCGTCTTGCTGGGCGGGGATTATCTTGGCGGTTACACCCGTCTTCCATCGACCCGCGTGACGGCATCGTCGAAGGCACCGAAAGCGCTGACGTTATCGATGCGGCTTACAACGGGGACCCGGATGCGGATTTTGTCGATAACAATGACAATACCGCGGCAGGGGTTGATGCCGGTGGCGTCGAAGGCTCGAACGATGACCTGATCGAAGCATATGGCGGCGATGATAGCGTCGATGCCGGGCTCGGTGATGACACCGTATATGGTGGTGCGGGCGATGATACGATCCATGGCGGCACCGGGAATGACATCATGTTCGGCGGAAGCGGAGACGACATTTTCGTCCTGGACCCGGCGACCAACGGCAATGACGTCATCACCGACTTCAATATCGGGAATACCGGGGCGATCGACGACGGCGACCAATCCAACAACGACTTCGCCGATTTGTCTGCCCACTATAACCAGGAAAACTATGACGCTGCCGTCGCGGCAGGCGACATTGATCCAAACGTCATCCAGAACCCGCTTCAATGGATGCGCGCCGACCAGGACGACGACGGCATCCTGAACGACATTCATGCCTGGGGTGCGGGGAACAGCCTGCGGATCGAGAACGGCGGCTCAGCGGTCGCCTCGTCCGATCTGACCTGGGACAACACCAATGTCATCTGCTTCGTCTCGGGTACGCTGATCGCGACGAAGTCCGGGCTGGTCCAGATCGAAGACCTCTCTCCTGGCGATATGGTCCTGACGCGCGACAACGGCTTCCGTCCGGTGCGCTGGATCGGTTCCACCAAACGCGCGGCGACGGGCAAGGTTGCGCCCGTTCTGATCCCGGAAGGCACGTTGGGCAACACCCGCGATCTGAAAGTGTCTCCGAACCACCGGATGCTGCTCAAGGGCGCCGAAGTGGAGCTGATCGTGGGCCACAGCGAAGTTCTGGTGGCCGCGAAACACCTAGTTGATGGCGCGCACATCCGCCAGGTCGAAGGGGGCACGGTCGAATATTGGCATATCCTGTTCGACAATCATGAAATCATCCTCGCCGAAGAAGCCTGGTCGGAAAGCTTCCATCCGGGCAAGGAGGGATTGGGCACACTTTGCGAAGAAACACGCGCGGAAATCCTGGAGCTGTTCCCGGGGATGAGTGCTGAAACGCTGGCTGCCGCAAGGACAACTGCCCGCACGACCTTGAAAAGCTACGAAGCTGCCTTGCTGCGCGCCTCCATCGTGCGCGGTCGCACGTCGCAGGGGGCTGCGTAATGTTGGTAAAAGGAGCACGTATCCGGCGCGATGGCTATGGCCGTAGCACACCCGTTGAGGAGCTTCTGGTCGGTGACCAGATCTTCGACCCTTTGATCGACCGTAACGTCGAGATCGTCGACATCCTGTCGCGCACGATCCGTTTCGCCGAGAAGGGCCATTCTTTGCGCGCCGCCTTTTGGCCGCTGCGTTTCGGGCCCTTTGCCCTGGGGCCGCAAATGCCTCAAGAGGTTGTCCATGTTTCTCCGGGGCAGACGATTTTCTCAGTGGTGAGAGAAAATGGTCTGACAGTTTTGGAACAGTTCAGCGCCTCGGAACTCGCCCGGCAATCGTCGAGTATTCAAACCTGCGTCATGCATGAGGTCGAGTACATCGCGATCTTTACGGAGCTCCCGCAGATCATGAGCGCCAACGGATTGCTGCTGCAGTCCTATTCCTACGCCGCCTTGTACTCGGGTGGCCCGCAGTGTGGCCTGCTCAATCAAGACGACGATCGCTGTTCTTGGGATGCGGTATGACGGAACGAGCAGAGCCCGGTGCGCTGTATCGCTCAAGCGCAATGGTTGGTGAGGTCACTATGTCTGGTGATCTTCCAGGGCCAGAGCACTGGTTCTGGAATGTGCCGATCTTTTTCCCACCCAGAGAGGAGTCAACCGAGGCTGCGGCAAGCCCCGACGCTGCACTCGGTCCCTCCGATCCCGTCAGCCTCGATGAGGCTGAAAGGGGAAATGACAACGTGAAAGGACCAATTCAAGCGGCAGCAATTTACGCCCGACCGCAAGGCGAACGCCAAAGCGGCAAGATCTGATTTCCAAAGTCGGGGCCCATTAGCCCTGCGTCACGAGTGCCCTAGCAGGGCTTCGCCCTGTTTCGAAGCAGCCAGATTGAAAGCCCCAAGTGGGCAGTAACTTGGAGAATATATGCACACCCAACGCCTTATCCCGGCCCTGGGCAAGACTGTTCTTACGTCGGTTTCGCCCATTGCCCTTACTTCCGCCTTTTGCATGATCACCCCCGCAGCCGCCTTTGCGGCCTGCGACGTCACCGTGAATGGTGACACCAGCCAGACTGTTGCCTGTACCCCGGCGAACGATCCGGCAGAAGCCGCGCTCTCGACCACGGCCTTCGGTGACACCGTGACAGTGACCGATGTGATCGCCGGCAAAGTGACGCTCGGCGACGGCGCCGACACGATCACGATCGATGGCACCGGTATCGTCGGCTATGGCACAGCCGTCCACGGCAAAGGCCTTGATACGGGCGACGGCAATGACACGATCTATGTGAACGACGACGGTCAGATTGTCGGCGAGCTTTTCGCAGGCGACGGCAATGACGAGATTTACGTCACGGGCGGCTCGACCGGCCGGATCCGCCTCGATGCGGGCGACGATTACCTTGAGATCTCGGGTGGCACAGTCTTGGCCGTTGGTCATTCCGCCGCCAAGAGCAACACCGGGTCGAATACGATCGTCATGTCCGACGGCGTGGTTACGGGCAGTTTGATGTCCGGCCTTGGTGCAGACACTATCACTCTGACCGGAGGCACGATCGGCTATGTCGGCGGGAATAGCGACGCCGACGTGATCACCCTGGACGGTGCCGATGTGCTTGAATACCTGCGAGGTGGCTGGAACAATGAGGGTGTCCCGGACGGCGACGACACGATCTATCTTTATTCGGGCAGCGTCGGCGCGTCGGTCCTTGGCGATGCGGGGTCTGACCTGATCATCCTTGATGGCGCCGATATCGGCGAAGCGATCATCGGTGGCGGCGACACGGACGCGGCGGACCCGGATGGTGACGACGACATTCGCTGGCTCTCGGGCAACCTCGGCACCAACGTGGCCCATGGTGTGCTGGCCGGTGGCGCCGGTTCCGATAGCTTCCTGATCACCGCCGGCGAATACGACGGATCGCAGGTCGTGACCGGTGGCCTGTACTCTTGGAATGATGACGAGGTCGTGGCGGAGGAATCCGGCGAGGAGTTTTTCGATGTGCTCACCTTCGACGGGATCGTCGGTGTCACCACTCAGGCCGAATACCTCGCCTTTCTGGAAAGCATTACCTTCGAGAACTCCACGATGGTGATCGAAGGGGACGAACTGGAAGTCCTTTCGGACGGTGCGGGCAACGGTGTTCACCTGGTGAACTCGCAGCTGACCTTCGGTGATGGCCTGTCGGTGCTGGGCAATGTCGCCAGCGACGCGGCAAGCGAACTGGCGCTGGCCGGCAGCGCCTCGATCAGCGGCGACTACCTCAACGACGGTGAGACCACGCTGGTCACCGGCACGGCCGGGGATACGCTGGAGGTCGACGGCACCTATTCCGGCTCGGGCAGGCTGTCGTTTGAGATCGACGCCGAGACCGGCGCGGCCGACATGCTGGAGGTTGGCTCGCTCGGCGCCACCTCGAACGCGATCACGCTCGATGTTCTGGGGGCCACCGATGGCGTCACCGAGGACAGCACCTGGACGCTGGTTTCCGTTGCCGACGGTTCGGGCGCGGACGATGCCTTCTATCTGGCTGACGGCCCGCTCGAGATGGGCGCGTTTTACTATGACGTCGAGCATCTGGGCGAAAACTATATGCTGGCTTCGACCGGTGCGTTCACCGAATCCGTCGCCGCCTACGAAGCCTATTCGCAGATCCTGAGTGGCATGTTGCGCATGGATGCGCTGCGCAACCGGACCGGTGGCACGCATGGTATCGGCGAGGGCGCGCTGACACTTGAGACGCCGGTCTACGTCTGGGCGCAGGTCGCCGGGGGCACCACCCATTCGGACGGGCGCGACACCACCTCGGGCGTCGCCTACGACCTTGACCGCTGGGCGTTGCAAGCCGGTGTCGAACGCCTGCTTTTCGACAGCGAAGACATGGCCATCGTGGCCGGTCTGAACGTCGAGGTCGCCAACGGCTCGGCCAAGACCAGCGCCAGCTCGGGTGACGGGTCGATCGACGTCGATGCAAAGATCCTCGCCGGGACTCTGACCTGGTACGGGCTGAGCGGCACCTATGTGGACGCGCAGGCCAAGCTGGCCTTCTATGACGCCACCATCGGCACCGAAGACGGGATCGTATCGAACTCGGGCAAGGGCCACGGCCTGTCGCTGGAAGTCGGCCACCGCTTCGACCTTGGCCAGGGCTATGCCCTGACCCCGCAGGCGCAGCTGCAATACACCAAGGTTGCCTTCGACGACTTCACCGATTCCAACGGGATCGACGTGGCGCTGCGGGATGGCACCCGGTCCGACTTGCGTCTGGGCCTGATGCTGGAACGCAATGCGGTCCGGCAGGCGGACACCGCCCTTGAGAGCTCTACCAATGCCTATGGCATCGTGAACCTCTATCGCGGCTTCGGCGATGGCACCACGGTCACCGCGTCGCAGGCCACGCTGGCCTCGGATACAAACGGCTGGACCGGCGAAATCGGTCTTGGCGGCAAATACCACTGGGCCGGCGGCAAATACGCTGTCTTCGGTGAAGTCACCGCCGCCACTGGCCTCGACAACTTCGGCGACAGCCATGCCATCAATGGCGAGCTCGGATTCCGGATGACCTGGTAAGCCAGCAGAAAAGACAGATGCGAAGGGCCGGGCGAAAGCTCGGCCCTTTTGTTCTGGTGCGTGTGAAGACAGCGCTGGTCGTTGAGAACTGTTGAGCCGCGTGGACTGGGCCGCGAACTCTCTCGCGTTTGCCAGGCCCCTGGTTCATGAGCGGCCCCCTGAAATTCTGACACTGGCATAAGCGACGATCTGCAATCTGCTCATCTTCGCCGAGACGCAGGTCAAAGTTGTCGGCACGCAAACAGCGCGCAGCTGATTTCAAGGCGAAGATGGCGCTGTTGCGCCAGTGCTTCCAACGCTTGTACGGGGCCAAGTGGGGCCCATACTCTTTCGGCGCATCATGCCAGCGCGGACCACGGCGATTGATAAAGATTCTGCTTTGCCGTCACCGCCCCTTGCGCGAATGCCCCGGAAGGGCTGCCATCGAACCTTTGCTGCGCCTGGCAGCAAGGACTGCTGTGTGGGATTTCCTGCCGTTCGAATTAGGAGGCTCAATGTCCGCTTCGAAATCGACGCTGCTTCTGATCGACAGCTAATTGATCGCAGGTGATGCCGTCAGAGACCTGAGTAGGACGGCCTACGCCGGTCCATCCAGGCAGACAATCCCTCGTGGATATCCTGCGTCGCTGCCATCCGTCCGAACTGCTCACTCTCGATTTCAAGCCCTTCCGTGATTGTCGCATTCAAGCCCCGCGTCACTGCCGTGATTATCCGCGCCGCTGCAACCGGCGAATGCCGCAATATGCGTTCTGCAAGGTTGAAGGCAGCAGGCATGAGATCGTCGTGAGGGACAACTTTGTTCACGAGGCCCAGTTCATAGGCGCGTTCCGGACTGAACACATCCCCTGTCAACAGGAGCTCCAAGGCGCGCTTGCGCCCCGCAAGTCGCGGCAAACGCTGGGTGCCGCCGAAGGTCGGTGGGATGCCGATGTTGATCTCGGGCTTCGAAAAGGTCGCCATGTTAGACGCCACGGCGAGATGAACCGCCTCGGTGATTTCACATCCGCCACCAAAGGCAAGGCCATTCACTGCAGCGATGATGGGTTTGGTAAAAGATTCCAATCGCCGCGTCATGCGCTGACCTCTGCGCACGAACTCCTTGACGGCGATGTCTGGACCGGCCTTCACGCTCTGGGCGAACTCATGGATGTCGCCCCCGGCCGAGAACGCACGGTCGCCCGCACCTGTCAGCACGACTGCTCGAAGGCTGTTGTCGTCCTCGATTTCATCCAAGCGTTCCATCAGCCGATCGTTCGTCGCGTAGTTCAGCGCGTTGAGTTTCTCGGGCCGGTTGAGGATGAGAACGGCAATCGGGCCTTCTCTTTTCATCAAAACTGTTTCTGTCATTTTTGCACTCCGCCGCTTTGTTGACAGGAGCCTGCTTGCATAGCATTTTGTTGTACATTGACTAGGTAGTATACATGGCGAAGCAGTCCCCACAATCTACTCGTGACAGGCTTCTCGATGCCGCCAACAGGCTCTTTTATGGCGAAGGCATCCGAGCGGTCAGCGTTGACGCCATTGCCGAGAAAGCAGGGCTTACGAAGCGGACGCTCTACTATCACTTCAAGAGCAAGGATGATCTGATCGAGGCCTACCTTGTCTCACGCGACCAACCGAATCTGGCTGCGTTTCAACGCTGGTTCGAAGAAGCTGAAGGGACCGTCGCGGACAAGACTTTTGCGATCTTCTACCGAGTTGCTGATAGTGCCCGGCATCCTGAATGGAAGGGCTGTGGCTTCCTGCGAACGGTGGCAGAGCTGGCAAATATGCCCGGGCATCCAGCCGTGGCAGTCGGCGCTGCCCACAAGAAGAAATTCGAGAGATGGCTATCAGACCAGTTTGCAGAGGCTGGAATTGGAGAAGCTGGGGCTGTCGCCAGACATACGGCTTTACTTATGGACGGTGCTTTTTCTGCGATGTTGACGCATCGAGATCCAGCCTATGCTGAAGCGGCGGGGGAAGCTGCGCACCAGCTAGTCGCCGAACGTCTCAGAAACCTCGGTTCCGGTCATTAGTCGCGTCGCAGAAGAGTGGTAAGTACGGCTCGAAGCCGACCTTAGCCGCACCTCGCGTTGATTTCGCCATGGGCTGGCTGTGGGCACTCGCCAACGTCACCCGGCGGGTATCTGAAAATCAGGGCAAAATGCTCCTCACCGGTGGGCGAATGGGACCATTCGTGCGCGCCTGATTGGAGAAGAAAGTCCACCCGAAGCGATGAGCTTGGACACTCGACAGCTGATGAGAGCGGGTGCGTCAGCTAACGGCAGGCTGTAGCGCCGACCGCGCTACCTGATAGCGCGGTCGGCAGGTGTTACATGGTGCTGGGCAACCAGAGTACCAGGGCTGGGAAGGCGATCAGCAGCACCAGACGCAACAGGTCGGTGAAGATGAAGGGGATCACGCCCCGGAAGATCGTCGTCAGCTTCACGTCCCGGGCAATCGTATTGATGACAAAGACGTTGATGCCGACGGGGGGCGAGATCATCCCCAGTTCCGCCACCATGACCACGATGATCCCGAACCAGATCGGATCGAAGCCGAGCGAGATCACCACCGGGTAGACGATGGGCACCAGCAGCAGGATCATCGCCATGGTGTCCAGGATGCAGCCTGCCAGGATGAAGGCCAGCAGGATCAGCCCCAGGGTGCCATAGGCCGAGAAATCGAGGCCCACGAGCCAGTCGGTCAGCTTTTGCGGCGCGCGGGTAATGGCCAGGAAATAGCCGAAGAGCACGGCACCGATTAGCACGGTGTAGACCGAGACCGAGGTGCGAAGCGCCTCGATCAGGCTGTCGAGGATGGTGCGGAAGCTGAGACGGCCCCGGACAACGCCGATAGCGAGCGTGACGAAGGCGCCGACGGCAGCGGCCTCGGTCGGCGTGGCGATGCCGGTGTAGATCACACCGATGACGGCGATGAAAAGTAGCGTCACCGCCCAGATCGGGGCCAGGGCGGCCAGCGCCTCGCGCCAGTCGAAGGGGGTGCCGGCGGGCAGGCCGCGGCGGTGCATTGTCAGGATCGTGCCCATGTAGAGCAGGACCGCCAGCAGGCCCGGGATGACGCCCGCGATGAACAGCTGGCCCACGTCATTCTCGGTGATGTAGGCATAAATCACCAGGATCACCGAGGGCGGGATCATAGAGCCGAGCGTGCCGCCGGCGGCGATCACGCCTGTGGCCACGTCCTCGCGGTAGCCATGACGACGCATCTCGGGCAGGGCGACCTTGGTCATTGTCGCCGCCGTGGCGACCGAGCTGCCGCAAATCGCCGAGAAGCCGCCGCAGGCCGCCACGGTCGAAAGCGCCAGGCCGCCCCGGAACTGGCCGAACCAGGCGTTGGCGGCGCGGAACATCTCGCGGCTCATCCCTGAGTTGGTGGCCAGGATCCCCATCAGGATGAAGAAGGGCACCAGGGTCAGGTTGAAGTCGGTCACGGTGCGGACGGGCGCGCTGGCCAGAAGGTTCAGCGCGGGCCCGAGTCCGCGGATCATCGCGAAGCCACCGAGCCCCACAAGGCCCAGGGCAACACCGATGGGCACGCGGACCAGCAGCAGGGCGAAGAGGGCGACAAAGCCGCCGATGGCGGTCAGGTCAGCGAGAGTCATTGGCCACGTCCTCGATCTCCTGCGCGTCGGCAGAGGTCAGGTGATCGCGTCCGCTGACAATCCGCCAGAGCTTGATCGCGATGGTGAAGAGGCTTGCCAACATGCCCAGCCAGATCAGCCCATAGAAGGGCCAGACGGGCAGCCGCAGGTCATAGGTTAGCTGGTTCGACCGCATCGCCGACAAGGTGGACCCGTAGACCTTCCAGACCAGCAGCCCGGCGAAGAGCAGCAGCACGGCCCAGGCGAAGCTGTTGATCATCCGGCGCAGGCGCGGGCCGGTGGCATCGACCAGCAGGTCCACCTGGATGTGGCCGCCGCGAAAGCCGACCACGGCGAAGCCCCAGAAAAGGCAGGCGCCGACCAGCAGGCGGGCGATGTCGAAACTGTCGGGGATGGGCGCCGAGAAGGCATAGCGACTGAGGGTCGAGGCGACGACCAGCAGCATGACCGCCCCCAGCAGGAGGGCCGCCACGACCTCGATCCCGCGAATGAACAGATTGATGGCGCGCAAGGCGACCTCCGGTTCGTCGAGAGGAAGGGGAAGGGCCCCGACCCGCCACAGGGCGAGCCGGGGCAGGGGGTCACTGTCCGAAGGCGCCGCCGACCTCGGTCAGGCCATCCACCAGCTCTTGCAGGGCGGCCTGCGGATCTTCCAGCCCGGCGGCTGTGGCATCCTCGGTCCAGGCGGCCCGGATCGTGCCGGACAGCGCCATCCAGTCGGCCATCTGCGCGTCGTCAGGCGTGTAGAAGGTATGGCCCTCGCGCCCTTCGAAATCGGCCCGGCTGCCTGCCTCGACCTCGGCCCAGCCGGTGGCGATCTTCTGCGACCACTCGGGGGTGCAATGGTCGTCGATCACCGCGCGGTTCTCATCCGACAGCCCCTGGTAGACGCCCTTGTTGATCGCATAGACGAAGGCCACCGAGTAAAGCGGCACGTCAAGGTGATGGGTAACCACGTCGTCCACGCCAAACAGGATCAGCGAGTTCCAGGGCGACGCGGTGATGTCGACGGCACCGGAGGACAGGATTTCACGCATCTCGGGCACCGGGACCTGCACGGTGCTACCGCCGGCGGTCGCGATCATCTTGGCGATGGTGGCCTGGGGTGGGCGCACGTTCTTGCCCTCAAGGTCCGACGGTGCCACCAGCGGGCCGGCGGTGCCGTGCAGCATCCCCGGGTCGTGCAGGTGCACCAGGCAGACCTTCACGTCGGGCATCTCCTGCTCGGCATAGTCCATGTACCATTCGTGCAACGCCTTGCTGGCCGTGGTCGCGTTGGACACCAGGAAGGGCAGTTCCGCCGCCGCGATGACGGGGAAGCGGCCCGCCTGGTAACCGGGGTTGATGAAGGTGATATCGGCGATCCCGTCGCGCGCCATATCGTAGTGGTCGGGCGCGGCGCCCAGCTGTTGCGCGGGGTAGATGTCGATGCCGATCCGGCCTTCCGAGGCCTCGGAAATCGACTCGATCCAGGGCTCGAACCCGGTCGATTGCAGCGAGTGCACCGGCGGCAGCCAGTGCGAGAAGGCCAGCGAGACCTCCTGCGCCGAGGCGCCGAGCGGGGCGGTCAGGGCCGTGGTCGCGACCGCGGCGAGCAAAGTCTTCTTCATGTAGTCCTCCCTAAAGTATGCGCCGCGTCGGGGCGGCACCTGTCATCCGGCCCGCGTCTCCTCCACGCGGATCGGTATCTTTCGTCAGAGCTTGCGCAGGTTCTCCACGATCTGGGCCAGCCCCTCGATCATGATCCGGATCTGCTCGGGGCTGAGCCCTGCGGTCATGTAGCGTTCCATCTGCATCGCAGAGTCGTTAAGCTCGGCGACGACCTGGCCGCCCTTTTCCGTCAGGAAGACGGCCTTGGCGCGGCGGTCCCCCTCGACGTCGCGGCGTTCCACGATCCCCTCGTTTTCCATGCGGTCGAGAATCGGCACCAGGCTGGACCGTTGCAGGCCCACGGCCTCTGCCAGGCGGTGCTGCGGGGCTCCGGGGTTGTTCTTGATGATCGACAGCAGGCCAAGGAACCGCGCGGCGCCCCCGTAGCCCGGCTGTTTCTTCTCGAACTGCCGATAGGACAGGATCTGCGCCATGCGGATCTGGAAGTTGAGAGAATGCTGAAGGTCCTCCCCCAGGGGCAGCAGCCCGTCAGGGCCTTCCGTGGCAGGGCCTGCGGCCCGGGTGTCGAGGTTGTCGCTCATGGTCTGCTTGATTGTTCGATGTCAGATTGATTGATGTCGAACTATTCGATAGCATCCCTTTTGCGACCTGTCCAGCGACCTGACCGCTGGGGGAGGCGGGGCGCGGAGGAGGAGACAGACAATGACGACCGAGATGCAAAGCTACGCCTGGTGGCGCCCCGATGACAGCGGGCCGGAGATTCTGGACGTGACCCTGGGGGACATGCTGGACTGTCAGGCGGCGACCTTTGGCGCACGTCCGGCAGTGACCATCGACGAGGAGGCCGGGGCTGGCGGCGCCACATGGACCTATGCGCAGCTGCGCGAGGCTGTCGACGAGGTGGCGCGCGGCCTGATGGCCCAGGGAATCGCCCGCGGCGATCATGTGGCGGTCATGGCGCAGAACTGTGCCGAGTGGATCTTGCTGGAATATGCCCTGGCCAAGGTGGGGGCGGTGCTGGTCACCGTGAACCCGGCGCTGCTGCGCGATGAACTGGCCTATGTGCTGGGCCAGAGCCGCGCCAGGGCGCTGATCTTTGCGCCCTCCCACCGGTCGAACGATATTGCGGCGTCGCTGCTGGAGCTGATGCCCGACCTTGCGGCGCTTGACGATGGCCATAGGCAGGAGGGCGCGGCGCTGCCCGCACTGGAGCTGCTGATCGGCCTTGGCGCGGCCCCCGGCTTTGCCATGTCCTTTGATCGGATGCGCTCTGGCGGCGGAGCGGTGACGCCCGCCGATCTGTCGGCCCGCCAGGCGGAGGTGCAGAGCCGTGACGTCTGCCAGATCCAGTACACATCCGGCACCACCGGCAAGCCGAAGGGCGCGATGCTGACCCACCGATCCACCGTCAACAATGCCCGGCTGGTCGCCGATCGCGGCGGCTTCGGCCCGGCAGATGTCCTCCTCTCGCCCATGCCGCTGTTCCATACTGCGGGCTGCGTGTGCAACGTGATGACCATGCTGGTCGCGGGTGGCCACCTGGTGACCATGGACAGCTTCGAGGCGGGGCGGATGCTGGAGCTTTGGGATGCCCATGCGCCGACGGTGATAAACGCCGTGCCTACGATGATGACCCGGATGCTGGAACATCCCGACCTCGCCCGTTATCGCATCCGCACCCTGCGCAAGGCCTTCACCGGCGGCACCAATATCCCGCCCAGTCTGATGCGGCGCATGAAAGAGCAGACGGGCGGCGATCCCCTGATCCTGATGGGGATGACCGAATGCAGCCCGGTCATCACCCTGACCAGCCCCGATGACAGTTTCGAGGAACAGCTTGCGACCGCCGGCACGCCCCTGCCGCGCACCGAGATCCGTATCATCCACCCGGAAACCGGCGAGGTCTGCGCCTGGGGCCAAAGCGGGGAACTCTGCATTCGCGGCTACAACACCATGGCGGGGTACTTCGACATGCCCGAGAAGACCGCCGAGACGATTGACGCCGAGGGCTGGCTGCATTCGGGCGATCTTGCCGAGCTGGCGCCCACCGGGCACCTGAAGATCGTCGGTCGCCTGAAGGACATGATCATCCGGGGCGGCGAGAACGTCTATCCGGTCGAAATCGAGGAGTGTCTCTTGGACCATGAAACCGTAAGCCAGGCCCAGGTGGTCGGCGTGCCCGACGCGGATCTGGGCGAGGAAATCTGTGCCTTCGTCATGCCTGCTCCGGGGGCTGAATTGGATGCGCAGGCCTTGCAGGCGTTTTGCCGAAGCCATATGGCGCGCCACAAGATGCCGAAGTACATCCAGGCAATGGATACCCTACCGCTGACCGCCAACGGCAAGGTGCAGAAATTCGCCCTGCGCGAAGAGGCCGCGCGCCTGGTCGCCTCGGGCGCGCTGACCCCGGTGCGCCGATGACACTGCCTTTTCTTTATGAGCGCGACGGCCATGTCGCCACGCTGACCTTCAACCGTCCCGAGCGGCGCAATGCCATCAGCCCCGAGGTCGCCTGCCGCCTGGCCGACGCCATGGGCGAGGTCGCCGAGGATGACGAGATCCGCGTCGTCATCCTGACCGGCGCGGGCGACAAGGCCTTCTGCTCGGGCGGCGACCTGGCGCTGTCGCTGCCGCTGCTGTCGGGGGCGCGGGCGCCCGAGACGGAGTGGGACCGCCGCTTCCTCACCGATGAGACGGTCCATGCGCGGACCGCGCTGCGCGGTTTCGAGATGACGAAGCCGATTGTAGCGGCGGTGAATGGCCCCTGCATGGCGGGGGGCATGGAGATCCTGCTGGCTACGGATATCCGCCTGGCGGTGCCCGCTGCCCGCTTCGCCCTGCCGGAGGCGGCGCGCGGTGTCATCCCCTTTGCCGGGGCGCTGGCCCGGTTGCCACGCCAGATCCCCTATGCGGCGGCGATGGAAATGATGGTCGCCAATGTGCCAATGGATGCGGAAACCGCCCTGCGGCACGGGCTGATCAATCGCATCGTTCCGCCCGAGGCGCTGATGCAGGCCGCGCGCGAGATGGCGGACCGGATCGCGGCCAGCGCGCCGGTCTCTGTGCAGCAGATCAAGAAGACCGTGACCGAGGCCATGGGGCGCCCCCTGGATGAGGGCTATGCGCTGGAGGACCGGGCCAAGGCCATCGTGATGGAGACCGAGGACGCCCGCGAAGGACCGCGCGCCTTCATGGAAAAACGCGCACCGCGCTACAGGGGGTATTGAGATGGTCGGGGATACGGTGGATCTGGCGGGGCAGGTGGCCCTGGTGACCGGGGCGGGTCGCGGCATCGGCCGGGCCATCGCGCTGGACCTGGCCCGGGCCGGCGCCGCGGTGGTGGTCAATGACCTCGACGCCGCTCCGGCGGAGGCGGTCCGGGACGAGATCCTGTCCGGGGGCGGTCAGGCCGTGGCGGTTGCCGCCGAGATCGGGGCCGAGGGCACCGCCGAGACCTGCATCGAGACCGCGCTGGCGGCTTTCGGTCGGTTCGACATTCTTTGCGCCAATGCCGGCGTGCTGCGTGACAGCGTGTTGTGGAAGACCGAGGACGAGGCTTTTGATCTGGTGTTGCGGACCCACCTCCGCGGAAGCTTCCAATGCGGACGCGCCGCGGCCCGGCACTTCCGTCAGACCGGCGGCGGGGGCGCGATCATCGTTGTCGGCTCGCCTGCCGGGCAACTGGGGAACTTCGGCCAGTCCGCCTATTCGGCCGCCAAGGCCGGGATCGTCGGCATGGCGCGCACCTGGGCGGTCGAGTTGCAGCGCGCCCGCGTCGCGGTCAACGCGATCATCCCGACAGCGCTGACCCGAATGACCGAAACCATGCCGTCGCTGGCCGGCTATGTTGAGGCGCTGAACCGTGGAGAGGCCTTGCCGGATCATCTGCGCGCCGAGCAGGGCATCGGGACGCCCGAGGATATCGCCCCGCTGGTAAGCTTCCTGGCGTCGCCGGTTGGGCGCGACATCACCGGGCAGTGCTTGGGGATCGGCGGCGACCGCCTGTCGATTTGGTCCCACCCGCGAGAGCTGAGCGCGGTGACCCGCTCTGGCGGCTGGACGGCGGCGAGCATCGCACAGGTCTGGGCGGAGCTATCCAAGGATCGCTTGCAGTCCTTCGGTGTTGAGGTGCCGGGGTGATCGTGGGGAGCCAGTAAAGCCTCATGCGCCGTCCTCTTGTCCCGACCCTGATGCCCCCTTGCCGCGTAACAGCCATCGTTTCCACGGGATCAGCGACGCCGCCAGCAGGATCACCGCCGCCGAAAGCAGCGCGGCGCTTCCCGGGCGCGTCACGAAGACGGCAGGGTCGCCACGAGACAGCAGCATCGCTCGGCGAAAGAACTCTTCCATCATCGGCCCCAGGACAAAGCCGATCAGCAGCGGTGCCGGTTCGAACCTGAAAAGGCGCAACACGTAGCCGATAAGACCAAAGACCAATGTCGCCCAGACATCCATCAGAGAGTTCGAGATCGAATAGACGCCCACGCATATCAGCACGATGACGGTGGGATAGAGGAAATAATGCGGCACGCGCAGCAGCCGCACCCAGATCCCGATCAACGGGATGTTGAGGATAAGCAGGAAGATATTGCCGAAGACGAAACTGACAACGAGCCCCCAGAACAGCTCGGGGTGTTCCGCGATCAGGCGCGGCCCCGGCGTGATGCCGTGGATCATCAGCGCGCCCAGCATCAGCGCCATGGTTGTCGAGCCCGGAATGCCCAGAGTCAGCGTCGGGATGAAGGCGGTCTGCGCGGCGGCATTGTTGGCCGCCTCCGGGACCACCACACCTTCAATCGCACCTTTGCCGAATTGATCGCGGTTGCGGTTCACCCGCTTTTCCAGCGCGTAGCCGACAAAGCTGGCCACGGTCTGTCCGGTCCCCGGAAGCGTTCCGAAGAAACTGCCGATGGCAGAGCCGCGCAGCGCCGGCATCGCGCTGCGCCGCCATTCGGCCAATGTGGGGAACATGCTGCCAGCCAGTCCTGCGCCCGCGTAGCTTTGCGTCGTGCCGCGCAGCGACACCATGACCTCGGATATGCCGAAAAGCCCCATGGCGACCACGACCAGCGACACCCCGTCACGCAGTTGCGGAATGCCGCCGGTGAATCGTGTCTCACCTGAATTCACATCGACGCCGATGGTGCCCAAAAGAATGCCGAGACAGACCATCATCAACCCACGCACAGCGCCGGATGAGCTGACGATGGAGGCCGCGACCAGCCCCAGCACCATGACCGAGAAATACTCGGCCGGCTGGAAGAGCAACGCGAATTCCGCCAGTCTGGGCGACAGCAGCACCATCACCACGACGCCGAAAAGGGCACCGACCATCGAAGCCATGGCCGTTGCAAACAGGGCCACTCCCGCGCGGCCCTGCTGCGCCATAGGGTAGCCATCGAGGCAGGTCACAGAGGCCGAAGGCGTGCCTGGGATGTTCAGCAGGATCGACGCAATCGACCCGCCATATTCCGCGCCGTAATAGACCCCGGCCAGCATCACCAGCGCGGTCTCTGGAGGCAGGTAGAACGACACCGGAAGCAGCATCGCGACAGCTGCCAGCGGTCCCACCCCGGGCAGCACGCCGATGAAGGTGCCAAGAAAGACGCCGACGAAGCAATACATCAGGTTCTGCACGGTGGCCGCCGTGGCCAGCCCCAGCATCAAGTTGTCTAGCAATTCCATCTCAGAGCCCCCGGATCGCGATGAAGGGAATGCCAAGACCTTCTACGAAGATCAGCCAAACTCCCGCGGAAACGCCGATGGCCAATGCGATCCTCAGCGGCCAACGAAACCCCTTGATGACTGATCCCGTCACCAGCACGGCCGCAGCGGTTGCGGGCAACACGCCGGTCAGCGGCGTGAAAAAGGCAAAGGCCGCGACGCCGCCGAACACGCCCAGCACGGCCATCGGGTCCGCGTGGTCCACCGCCTTTGGCGCACGCAAATTCTGCAAAAGACCAATCAGCGCCAGCAGGCATAGAAGCCCACCCACCAGAAGCGGGAACGCTCCGGGCCCCATGCGCCGGAATGATCCCAGATCCAGTGACGTCACAGACCCGATGGCAAAAAACAGCCCCGCCCCCAGCAGGATCAACGGGCCAAGATGGCTGGTCAGTCGTCGCATAGTGCCGCATCCGGTTGGAATTCGGGGCCGTCATAACTGTCGGGCACCGTGATGCGCCCGGCGCGGATGGCCTCGGCCACCTCGGCGACTGCGGCGACCGCGGCCTCGGGCACATCGCTGCCCATCCGCAACGAAACGGCATCCCCATCCGCCAGACCGAACTCGACGATCTGCTCGGGCAAGCGGCCCGCGACCATATCTGCGACGGCCTGTTCAACCCCGATGTCGATCCGCGCCATGGCAGAGGCGACGAAGACCTCTGGCGCGCGCGCGACCCAGTCCAGGGCATTGCCGATCTGGCGGGCACCTCCGGCGCGGCAGGCCTCGATCGCCCCGCGCCGCGCATCGTTGAGCATGGTGAAGATCACATCCGCCCCCGCCGCGATCTCGGCCTCGGCCCAGGCTCGGGTCACGCTGCTGTCGTCCTGGGTGCCGCAGAAGCCTGTCAGAACGGTGACATCCGGCGCGGCATGGGCCACACCCGCCACAAAAGCCGCGCGCCCCTTCAGTCCCGGCCGGACGCGATGCCCCGACAGGTGGCCAACCGTGCCTGTCCGTGTCAGATGTGCCGCCAACACTCCGGCGAGAAAGGCCGAGTCCTCTTGCCGCACATCATAGCTGGCCAGGTTCGGCCCGGTCTTCTGGCCTTGAACAATGGCGAACCGCTTATCCGGAAAGGCCGCGGCAATTTCCGGTGTGGTGATGTTCCCCTGGCCACCGATGAAGACAAGGCCGTCGACCGTCGGGACAACCTCGTTCAGACGGTAGCGGATCTCATCCTGATCGTAGCGCACGCCAGACACGAGCGTGATCTCCACGCCATCTGCCTGCCCGGCGCGCGTCGCCCCGGCGAGGGCGCTGGCGTTGAAGCCCGCGTCCTCGACCTCGCCGACGAAAAAGACGGCGATCTTCATCGTTGCGCTCATTGCGTCGCAGCCTCGACCAGCGGGGTCCAGCTGGACAGCTGCGCCGCCACGTAATCTGCGAATTCAGCGCTGGATTTCGGTTCGCGGATCAGGCCCCAGTTGTCGAATTGCGCCATGACCTCCGCGCTTTCCATGGCTTCGACCAGGGCCGCGTCGAGCTTCGCCTTGATCTCATCCGGCACGCCTGCCGGTGCGCTGACGCCCAGCCAGTTCTCGGCCACGATGTCATAGCCGGCCTCGGTAAAGGTCGGCACGTCCGGCAGGGATGCGATGCGTTCGCGCGCCGAGACCGCCAACGGAACCGCGGTTCCTTCTTCGACGGCGGGCAGGTTTTGCGGAACCGCGTCAAAGATCATCGGTACAACGCCTCCCCGGAAATCCAGCCGCATCGGGCCGGAGCCCTTGTAGGGGATGTGGAACAGCTCGACCCCGGTTTCCTTCTGGAACTGCTCGGCGATGATATGCCCCCAGGAGCCAACGCCGGAACTGCCGTATTCGTATTTGCCGGGGTCAGCCTTGGCCATCTCGATCAAGCCGGAAAGGTCCTCGGCGCCGACGGTCGGCGCGGCGAAAAGACCCAGATGCACCGTGCCGATATAGGTAATGTGGTCGAAATCCGCGATCGGATCATAGGGCGTGTCCGGAAAACGGATCGGCGCCACGTTGAACGGCGTCAGGTTTGACAGCATCAAGGTATAGCCGTCCGCGTCGGCCTGCTGAAGCGCCGAGGCCGCGACTGTGCCCGCCGCGCCGGGTTTGTTCTCGACGACGAATTGCTGGCCGAGACTGGCGGAGAGCTTTTCGGACAAGAGCCGCGCCACGAGGTCGGACGATCCGCCCGGAGGGAAGGACACGATGATCCGGACCGGGCGTTCGGGCCAGTCGGTCTGCGCGGCTGCAGGCAGCGCGCCGACAGCGAGGGTGGCAAGGGCGGTGGTCAAAAGCGTTCTGCGAAGCATCGGAAGGGTCCTCTCTGTTATGAAAACAGCGTTTCACGCCGCAGGGATTGCGCCAACACAAGAAACCCAAATTTCCTAAGGCGGGGTGCTGGAAACCAGATTTCCGTCTAATTGGCGGGCAAATGATGCCGCCACCGCCTGATATTTGCCCGGCGATGAGTCATATTCTGCGAGTAAGGTAAGAGGAAACAGCGCCACATCGACGTGCCGCCGCCCACTTTGGCTTGCCATCGCGCTCGACATGGATCAGCGTAGCGATATGGAACCACAGTTTCACGAACCGCGCCCTGCTTCCTTCCTCGGGCGAATCCGCGATGCCATGCCGGACCTGCACCGAGCCGAGCGCAAGCTGGGCGCGTTCCTGCTCGACTTCCCGGGCGATCTTGCCTCCTATGACGCGCAGGAGCTGGCACGCCTCAGCGGTGTGTCGAAGGCGACGGTTTCGCGCTTTGTCCGCCGGATCGGGTTCGAGAACTACGAAACCGCCCGCCGCGCCGCGCGCGACGAGCGGCAGACCGGCTCGCGGCACTTCATCGCCCATGCCGAAACTGGCAGCCCGACCAATGCGCTGACCGAAAGCCTGAAAGAAGAGATGGCGAATATTGTCTGGACGCTTGATCGCATTGCCCCCGAGGAGCTGGACACGCTCGCCGATGCGATCTTGACCGCCCGTCGGGTCTGGCTGGTGGGATACCGGATCAGCCGGGTTTTCGCCGACTACCTGTATTGGCAGTTGCTCAAGGTGGTCCCCGCAGCGACAGCGATTCCACAGGCGGGCGAAAGCCTTGGCGAATACACCGCCGAGATCAGCCCGTCCGACCTGGTCATCCTTGTCGCCCTGCGTCGCCGGGCCGCGAACACTGGGCCCCTGATCGCCGAACTCGACAGGATAGGCGTACCGCTTGCCCTGATCACGGATGACGGCAGCGGCCGAGATGATCGCGCCGACTGGCATTTCCGATGCCGCATCGAAACCTCAAGCCCGCAATTCAACCACGCCGCCGTCGTCAATGTCTGCCATCGGATCGTCACGCAAACGACCCTGAAGGCCGGCAGAGACGCCCAACGACGTCTGCGGCTGATCGATGAAGCCAATGAGCGTCTCGGCGAAGTCTGACGTTATGCGCAATCAAGACCTGGGCAAGTCATGGAGGCGGCTTGGCGCCCTGGGAATCCTTTGGCGCAAGTGATTTCACTCGAGGGGCAGGGCAGGGTTTCAGGCCACTCCGCTTAGCCGCGTGTAACCAGCAATCGCTCTCATTTGCGCCATGCTGCCGTTCGTGCTCGGCGCAGCGGACGACCGCTCTCAGCCCTTCCGTAACATTTGTGCGGGCTACAGCATAACGCCAAGTGTCGACTGCTTCCAAGACGTCTTGAAAGACAGAGGGATAACCGAAACGGGCTGGGCAAGCCTATCCGTTGCAGGAGCAACGCGGGTCTTAACGGGAACATATGGCGAAACTCCACGCAAAATGTGTCCTCCGAAGGCAGAGGCCATAGGTTCGAAGCCTGTCGGGTGCGCCAGTTTTCTGATATTTATTCCGTTTTTCAGCACCTTGCAGACTGGTTTCTCCGGACCTCCCAATCCGTTTTCCTGAGTGCTTCTTCTTGGCGCCGCGCCTGTTCTGCACGATCCCTGCCAGGCTCTCTTGACCCTTTCAGGCGCCGATTTCATCCGGGGGCCAGCGGCGTTCGGTGAGGAAGAGCGCGGGCCGCGAGCCGGTCTTCCCAAGATGCCAGCGTCCTGTGCTGCAATGGCTAGAAGCTGTGACAGAGCCTTCATCAAGCGCCCTCTGTCGTGTCGGGACGGGATGAAGAGCAGTTGATCATGCGCGACTTGAGGGAACAGGCGCCGCTCGGAGGCCAGGCTCAGCACGGCTTGCGCCGCGCCGAGGCGCAGCGCGACCACACTGTCCTTCAGGGGATTTGCGGCCAGCGTGCCCTTGGCGACAGCGTGGGGGCGACCCTGCGGGTATTCTTCTGCAAGACCGTCCGGGGGATCCCCAGGCCAGAGCTTCGGCCATCGCGGCGTCCGCGACGACGACGCTTTGCCCCTCCGCCGTGGGCGGAGGGCCTGAGGGGGCGTCCGGTGCCCCGGGGGTTGGTCCCTACACCGCAAGTGGCGGTTCAGTCGACGTCCAGCGTGTCGGGCAGAGTCTCTGCATTGCGCTCGACGTGAAAGTCGACGCGGTGCAGGACACCGGTGAAGTTGCGCTGCACCTCGCGGTCCGGGTCGACCGGGGGCAGGTTGTCCTGGCCCAGCGTCAGCCCCGTCAGCGACGGGCGCAGGAGGGTGCGCGGAATGGCGGCGCGGCCTGCGGGTTGCCCGCCGATGAACAGCTCGGCCTCGCCGGCGAGTGGCCCCGTCCGGGTGAAGACCATGCTCAGCTGGCTGCGTCCGGTGGGCATCGCGATGGTCGAGGTCAGGCGTGTCACCTCCAGCCCGGCATAATTGTAGATATAGATCAGCCGATTGCCGGTGATTTCCAGCATGTAGCCGCCGCCGTAGTTGCCGAAGGCCAGAAGCGTGCCGTCTTCCGTGCCCAGGGGCCGCTCCAGGTCGATGTCGATGCGGTGCGAGGCATCGGCCAGGACGGGGGCGGTCTCGGCGGGGATGGTGGCAATGGGGGGGTAATAGGTCGAGCTGGCCCGCCATCTGGGGGCCCCGGGGCGCGGCGGCGGGGCGAAGAGGGCGTCGCTGTCGTCGAGCGGCAGAACGCCGTAGCGACCGGCCTCGGCCCACCAACGCTGTTTCATCTCGGCCAGCTTCTCGGGCTCGGACCCGGCAAGGTCGTTCAGCTCGGAGAAATCCTCGTCAAGGTGATAAAGCTCCCAGGCCTCGGCGGTGAAGTCATCGCCGGTCTTGTGCTTGGTCACCGCCTTCCAGCCCTGGTGCCAGACCGAACGGTGGCCGTACATCTCGAAATACTGGGTTTCCTTCTGGGTCGGCGCATCGGGCTCGTCGAAGGCATAGGCAAAGCTTTTGCCGTGGATCGGCATCTGGGCCACGCCCTTGATGCTGTCGGGCGCGCTGACGCCGCATAGGTCCAGGATCGTGGGGGTGATGTCGGTCACATGGGTGAACTGGTGGCGCATCCCGCCCGCGTCGGCGATGCCCTTTGGCCAGCTGACGATCATCGGGTCGCGGACGCCGCCGCCATGGGTGAAGGACTTGAACAGTTTCAGCGGCGTGTTCGAGGCCTGGGCCCAGCCCCAGGGATAGTTGGTGGCGCTGCGCGGCCCGCCGATCAGGTCGATGTCGCGGGTTCCGTCCTCGTAGGTTTCGGGGATCTGGTTGAACCAGCGGATCACGTTGGTGGTCCCCGGCGGGTCGCAATCCACCGAGGCGCCGTTGTCGGAGATCAGGACGATGATCGTGTTGTCGCGCTGCCCGGTCCGTTCGAGAAAATCGAGCACGCGGCCAAAGCTGTGATCGGCGTGATCCAGAAGCGCGGCATAGGCCTCTTGCAGGCGCTCGGCCACGGCTTTCTGTTCGGGGCTCAGGCTGTCCCAGGCCTCGACCCCGGGGTTCGAGGGCGGCAGGTCGGCGTTGTCGGGGACAAGGCCCATGGCCTTCTGCCGGGCAAGCCGCTTGATGCGTTCCTCGTCCCAGCCGTCCGAGAACCGGCCCCGGTACTTGTCCAGCCAGGCCTGCGGGGCCTGATGCGGAAAATGCCCCGCGCCGTAGCACAGGTAGAGGAAGAAGGGCTTGTCCGGCCAGATCGAGACCTGATCCGACAACATGCGCACCGCCTTGTCGGCCAGATCGTCCGACAGGTGATAGCCGTCCTCGGGCGCGGCAGGGGGATCGACGCGGTGATTGTCCTCGAAAAGCTCGGGGTAATACTGATCGGTAGAGCCGTTCATGAAGCCATAGAACCGGTCGAACCCGCGCCCCAGGGGCCATTGGTCGAAGGGACCGGCGGCATTGGCGCGCTCGGTCGGCGCAAGGTGCCATTTGCCGACCGCGAAGGTGGCGTAGCCGTCCGATTGCAGCATTTCGGCGAGCGTCCCCGCCCGGTGGTCGATCGCCCCCCGCCCAGACGGCCAGCCCATGTCGGTATTCGAGAGGTAGCGCATCCCGACGGAATGGTGATTGCGCCCGGTCAGCAGGCAGGCGCGTGTCGGGGAACACAGCGTCGTCGTGTGGAAGTTCGAAAACCGCAGCCCGCCCTGGGCGAGGCTGTCGAAATTCGGCGTGTCGATGCCAGAGCCGAAGCATCCGAGATCGGAATAGCCGACGTCGTCGAGCACCACATAGATCACGTTGGGGGCGCCCGGAGCGGCGGTCGGGAACCCGGCGTAGGTCCGCTCGGACTCGTGATGCGTCAGGCCGAGGTGAGGGGAATGGGTCATGGGTTTGGCCTTCGGATCAATAGGCGGTGATGGACCGCAGGTAACGTTTCAGAAGCGTGCGCCCAAGCAGCCGCCACGCCCGGTCGGTGCCGAAGCCCAGAAGGCCCAGCACGACAATGGCGGAGAACATCCAGTCGACCTGGAAATAAAGGCGCGAGGTCCAGATGATGTAGCCAAGCCCGCTGTCAGCGGCGAGCATCTCGGCCGCCACGATCACCAGGAAGGACGAGGCCAGCGCCAGGCGCATACCCACGTATATAGAGGGCAGCGAGGCCGGGATCACGCAGCGCCAGAACACCTGTGTCGCCGAGGCGCCTAGGCATTTCGCGGCATTGATCTTGTCGGTCGAGATCGAGGCCACGCCGCTGGCCGTGTTCACCGTCACGATGAACCCTGTCGCATAGGCGATCAGCAGGATCTTCGACATTTCGCCCACGCCGAACCAGACGATGAACAGGGTGACCAGGGCAATGGCGGGCACGAAGCGGAAGAAGTGGATGAAGGGGTCGACCATGGCGCGGGTCGCCTTGGACGAGCCCACCAGAAGGCCGATGGGAACGGCCACCGCGCTGCCCAGGATCCAGCCGCCAAGGATACGCATCATCGAAATCAGGATCGAGGATATCAGGGTGCCGTTCAACAACAGCTCCCAGGTGGCGGCGAGGGTCGCCAGGGGCGAGGGCAGGAAGGTATCGTCGATGAACCACATCGAGGTGATCTGCCACAGCACCAGGACGATGCAGACGCTAAGCGCCGACAAGAGGAAATCGGATTTCATAGTTCGTCCCATTGGGTAGAGGATTCCCGTTCGATATCGGCTTCGATGGCGCGTACGGCATCTGCAAACCGCACGTCGAGGTCATCGCGGGGATAGGGCAGGTCGATGTCGTAGCTGCGGGTGATGTTGGCGCGGGGGCCCCGGCTCATCACCGCGACGCGCTGGCCCAGGATCACCGCCTCGCGGATGTCGTGGGTGACATAGACCATGGTGCGGCCGGTCTTCTGCCAGATCGAGATCAGTTCCTTTTGCAGAACCCGCCGGGTCAGCGCGTCGAGCGCGGCGAAGGGTTCGTCAAAGAGGACAAGATCGGGCTCGGCGGCAAGGGTGCGGGCGATCTGCACCCGCTGCTTCATGCCACCGGACAATTCGTGCGGGAACTTGTGCTCGTGCCCTTTCAGGCCGACAAGCGCGATGTACTCGGCGGCGATCCGGGCGCATTCGGATTTGGATTTCCGGGCCACGGAGGGGCCGAAGCCCACGTTCTGTTCCACCGTCAGCCATTCGAACAGCGGGTCGTCGATGGATTGAAAGACCATCCCGCGCCGCCGGTTCGGGCCCGAGATCGTTTCGCCATGGGCGGTCACCCGGCCCTCGGTCTGGGTTTCGGTGCCCGCGACGATCTTCAGCAGGGTGGACTTGCCCGACCCGCTGGGACCGACAAGAACGAAGAACTCACCCTCGGAGATGTCCAGCGACAGGTCCGCCAGGATCAGCTCGCTGCCTGCGGCCTGACCGGGATAGGCCATGCCCACCCGGTCAAAGCTGACGGCAGGGGAGGTCGGGGCGGCCAAGGGGCCGCCCGTGTCTTTGGTGTCCGTCACGCACTCATTCCCCAAGCTGGACGGCGTCAGGCGACACCTGCATGAGGTAGTCGGGCACGACGACGGTATCGAAGGAGATATCCGCGTTCATGGTATCGGCGGCAAAGGCCGAGATCGCCTCGAACCCCGTGCGTTCATACTCGGTCAGCGCCAGCTTGAAGGTGTTGTATCCCAAGAGCCTAAGCACCGCGTCTTCCGGCGCGCGGGTGTGCGACGCGATGATCGCGGCGGCCTCTTCCGGGTTCTCGGTGATATAGGCGCTGGCCGCGTCCATCGCTTCGAGCACCGCAACCACCGCCTCGGGGTTCTCTTCGACGAAACTTGTAAGGCCGGTGATATAGGCGCTGGAACTGAGGCCTGCGGCGCTGTCGTCGACCAGCACATAATGCTCGCCATCCTCGATCGACTTGTCGGTGCCGTCTGCCCAGACGAACGACGCGTCGATGCGGCCCGATTTCAGCGAGGCGACCAGCTCGACCAGGCTGGTAAAGCCGACCAGTTCGACATCGTCCTGGCTCAGGCCGTTGGCTTCGAGGTACTTGACGGTCACCAGGTGTTCCAGCGTGCCGGTGGCGATCCCGATCTTCTTGCCCGCAAGGTCGGCGGCGGATTTGATCTCGTCGGCGACCACCAGCTTGTGCCAGCCGGGATTGGCGCGGAAGATGCCCGCCAGAACCGTCAGCCGGCCATTGGTGGCGCGGGTCACGGTCGGGAAGTCCAGGCCCACGGCCAGATCGGCCCGCCCGACGATCATCGAGTCGATCGCCTCGACCCCGGTTGCAAAGGTGGTGATCTGGGCGTCGATCCCCTGGTCTTCGAAAAAGCCCATGTCCTGGGCGACCCAGATCTGCGAGCCGGTGGTGTAGGGGTCGACCCCGAAGCGGACGGTGGTCATGTCATCGGCCAGGGCCGATTGGCCAAGCGAGGCCAGTAGCATGGCGGAGGCCGCCACGCCCGAGAGACGTTCGAATCTCATTTGGGTGTTCCTATTCCTGTTGGAGGGTTGGACGCTCTACGGCGCCTTGACGAAATCGAGGGGTGAAAGCGGGGTGACGCTGCGCGCCACGACCATGGCGGGGGACATCCAGCCGGTTGAACACAGCGCCACCGAGCCATCGCCCGACCGGATCGTGGCGAGGTTCTTGAGGATGGCGGTGCCGCTGTCGACCTGGAGGATCTCCGCGATATCCGGGTGGGCCAGTTCGGCCGAATTCAGGGTTTCGAGGGTGGCCCCTTCGGTCTGGATGTGATCCTGAAGCGGCGGAAGCACGTTGTTGACCTTGTCCGTCGTGAAGGCCTCCATCGGGACGTCGGGCAGGATGTAGTGATCTATCAGCACGCAAGGCTTGCCATTGGCAAGGAAGAGCCAGCGCAAATAGCCAAGCGGCCTGGGCGCGTCCCATTCAAAGCGTTTGATCAGCGTGTCGTCCGGCGTCACGCGGCCACGATCCAACTCGGTCAGGCCGGGGGTCATGCCCGCCGCTTCAATCATCCGCCAGAAGCCGAAGGTGACACCGGGCGAGTTGTAGATCGGCGGTTCCGCGACAAAGGTGCCGACGCCGTGCTTTCGATTGATCACCGACTTGGCGATCAGGTCCGAATAGGCTTCGCGCATCGAATTGCGGCTGAAGCCCAGGATGCGGCTCATCTCCATCTCTGCGGGCAGCTTGTCGCCCGGGGCCAGCCCCTGTTCGGAGATGTAGGATAGGATGTGTTCTGCAACGGTGCTTGCCACGCTCTGCCTCCGGTTTTCTTGCGCCGCACCTTGAGAGGTAGGACGTCCTACCACCTTGTTTCGGAAATATGTCTCTGGCAAGGTAAATTGCCAGCCAGCGAGCAAGGAGCCGCGGAAATGTCCTGTTGCAGTCCAAAATCTTCGCGTTCGCAGGCACCATCGCCACTGGCACAGACCTTTGCCGCGGCGGCGACAGCCGCAAGCGGGGGCGATGGGATGGTGACGATCCCGGGGGGAGGCTACGTGATCGGCTACGAGGGCCCCGAGGCCAATGTCGGCGACGACGAAGGGCCCGTGCGAAGGATCTCTCTGCCCGAGTTCCAGATATCGAAGACGACCGTCACCAATGCGGACTTCGCGCGTTTCGTCGCCGCGACCGGCTATGTCACCGACGCCGAGGCGCTCGGATGGTCTTTCGTCTTTGCACCACAGATGCATCCAGAGGCCAGGGTCTTCGAAGGCGCGGATGCGACCGCGCCGGAATGGTGGCTGCCCGTGGCGGGCGCCTCCTGGCAGCGCCCCGACGGGCCGGGCAGCACCCTGCTGTCGCGCGCCGATCACCCGGTCGTCCATGTCTCGCATCGCGACGCCGAAGCCTTCGCGGCCTATCACGGCAAACGCCTGCCGACCGAAGCAGAGTGGGAAGTGGCGGCGCGTGGCGGGTTGGACCGGGCGATCTATGCCTGGGGCAACGCCCTGCATCCGAATGGCATTCATATGTGCAACATCTGGCAAGGCCGCTTCCCCGACAGCAACACCGGCGAGGACGGCTGGCTTGCGACGGCCCCCGCCGAGAGCTTTCCCGCCAACGGCTATGGTTTGTTCAACATGCTGGGGAACGTCTGGGAATGGACGGCCTCGCCCTGGCGGGACGACCCTGCGATCCGGTCCATGCGCGGTGGCTCGTATCTGTGCCACGCAAGTTATTGCAACCGCTACAGGGTCTCTGCGCGCACGTCGAACCACGTGACGGCCACGTCCAGCCACCTGGGATTCCGTCTCGCAGGCTAGGCTTCGGTGGTCTTCATGCATTGGTGCGCGATAGGCATCGCGCCAAGGGGGTGCCGCATCCGGACCCATCCCCAGGCAATCCGCCGCGAAAGGGGCTCTCCGCCCCTTGGGGCAGGGCTGGTTTCGCTTGTCCTTGCGGAGATGTCGCAGAAGGGGGGCGTGTTCGGGCGCTCTCGTCGCAGGCCTGGACGTTGTCCCGGGGAAACACCTGCGCCCGGGTAGGCGGCTGTTCTGACCGTCGCATGTGAGCCGGAGCGCCTGCGCCCTCGTCGTCCACGCTTGCACCATTCGCTGCTTCGGTCCAGTCTGTTGTGGAAAACGAAAGGGTGGGGCCGGATGAACATCAAGGGGTTGCGTCTTTTCCGGCTGGTCGTCGCCACCGGATCGCTGGCGGAAGCGGCAGAGAAGGTGAACCTGTCCTCCTCCGCTGCCAGCCGCCTGCTGTCGCAGCTGGAGGAACAGTTGTCGCTCACGCTGTTCTCGCGCTCGCGGCGCAATCTGTCGCTGACCGAGGAAGGGGCGCTGTTCTACCAGCAGATTTCCAACACCCTGGACGGGATCGACGAGATCCCGCTGATTGCCCGCGACCTGCGCGACCGCAGCCGCAACTGGCTGTCGGTGGTCACCGCCGCGCCGCTGGCCAACGGGCTGGTGGTGCCCACCATCGCCGAGATCCGCAAGCTGAACCCCGATATCCGCTGTACCCTGCACGTCGAAACCCGCTTCGAGATCGAAAGCAAGGTGGCCGCGCGGGGCTACAACATCGGCCTGATCTCGCTGCCGATGGAGAACCGGATCATCCCGGTGGACGCCATGCCGGTGCTGCGCTCACGGCTGTCCGTGCTGATGCCAGCGGATCACCCGCTCGCAGCCCAGCGGGAGGTCAGTCTGAAAGCCCTGTCGGAGGTGCCGCTGGTCACGCTGGCCGTGGGCCAACGCTGGCGCGACCGGCTGGATGAGGCCATGGGCGAGGCGGGCCTGCGCGCGCGCGTCGCCTTCGAGACCGGCTCGACCCTGGTGACGGTCGAGATGGTGCGCCACGGGCTGGGCCTGACGCTGATCGACCAGCTGACCCTGCCGGCCTCGGCCCGCGACGGCCTTGTGCTGCGCCCGCTGGAGGGGGATCACTGGATCACCTATGCCAGCCTGCACGCCAAGGGCCCCCGGGCCGAGCTGTGCGAGGTCTTCCTCGACGCGCTCAGCGCCCATGTGGAGGCCCGCCGCGCCGAGGATCCCCAGTTCGCCGAGATGGTCTACCTGATCTGAGCGCGCAGCCTTGCGGCGTGATCCCGGGCCAGCTCTGCCGCCTCCAGGGCGATGCGTTGGCTGTCGCCGCAATAGCTCGCCGGGTCCAGCGCTGCGGTGACCTCGTCCGCCGAGAGCAGCGCTGCGATCTCGGCATCTGCCAGTAGGGTTTCGGCCAGCGTTCCCCCGGGGGCGGGGTGGTCCAGCGCATGGTGGATCAGGTCATGGGCGCGGGCGCGCCCGGTGCGGGGGGCCAGCAGCATCATCAGGTTTTCCGTGGCGATGGCCCCGCCGGTCAACGCGGCGTTCTGCGCCATGCGCGGGACGTTGACGGCGATCCGGCCCATCAACCCCTCGAACCGCTCGCACATCTCCCAGGCCAGGGGAATGGCGCGATCCATGATGGAACTCAGCAGCTGGTTGGTGGCGCTGTCGCCCTCGTGGCTGGAGCGCCCGGTTTCCATCGCAGGCGCCGCCAGGCCGCGCAGTTCCGCCGCATCGGCCAGCACCCGGACGACATATTTCGGGTTCACCTTGTGCGGCATGGTCGAAGACCCGACGGTGCCCGCATCCAGTCTTTCGGAAATCTCGCCGATCTCTTCGGTCATCAGCAGGTATAGCTCGGAAGCGATACGTTCCAGCGACATGGCCAGCAGGGACAGCTGCACGATGTAGTCGGCGAAGATGTCGTTGATCGTGCGGCCCGGCACCAGCAGCGGCGCCAGCCCGAAGCGGGCGGCGAGGCGGGTGTTCAGCTCTTTCCCCTCGGGGCCGAAGGCGTGCATGGCACCGACCGCGCCGCCGAAGGGCAGGACGAACTGCCGCCGCCCGCCGCCGTCCAGCCGGTCGAGGGCGCGGGTCAACTCCTCGATCCAGCCCGCCACCTTGAAGCCGAAGGTGATCGGCAGGGCGTGCATTCGGTTGGTGCGCCCAGGCATGAGAGTCTCGGCATGGGTTTCGGCCATCTGGCCCAACTGGCCAAGCGCCCCCGCCAACGCCCGGCGGATCGCCTGGTCGGCCTCGCGGATCAGCAGGATCCGGCCCGTTTGCATCACGTTCTGGGTGGTCGCGCCCCAGTGGACATAGGCGCCGGCCTCGCCTGCGGCCTGGGCCAGCAGGCGGGTCAGCGACAGGATCGGCGCATGGGTGACGGCGATGTCGGCCTCCAGCGCCGCGATGCCGATCCGGTCCAGCCGGGCGGCCGCGCGGATGCCCTGGGCGGCCGTGTCCGGGATGATCCCCATATCCGCCTGGACCTCGGCCAGGGCCGCCTCGACGTCCAGCCAGGATTGCCACAGGGTTTCCCGGGCAAAAAGGGTCCGGGGGGTCAGTTCAGGGGTGTTCAGCTTCATCGGGCCACCTGCCTGTCTTCAGCGGTTTCACCGAACCGCGGCGCCGCGGCCAGAAGCCGGGCGGTGTAATCGTTGGTGGGATTGGACAGGACGGCCTCGGCGGTGCCTTCCTCGACGATCCGGCCCCGGTACATGACCGCGATCCGGTCGGCCACCTCGTGCACCACGGCCATGTCATGGGTCACCAGCAGGCAGGTCAGCCCCATGTCGCGGCGCAACTCGTCCAGCAGATCCAGGATCTGCGCCTGCACCGAGACATCCAGCGCCGAGGTCGGTTCGTCGCAGATCAGCGCCTGGGGCCGTGTGACCAGCGCGCGCGCGATGGCCACCCGCTGGCGCTGGCCGCCGGACAGCTGCGAGGGATAGGCGTGCAGCAGCCGGGCGGGCAGGCGGACGCGTTCCATCGCCTCTTCCACGGCGGCCAGGCGCGAGGCCCGGTCGCCCTCGTCGCGCAGCACCAGCGGGCGGGCGATGATCTCGGCCAGGCGGCGGCGCGGGTTGAGCGAGGTATAGGGATCTTGGAAGACCGGCTGCACGAAGGCGGCGCGGTCCGTGGGCGCCAGCTCGGCCACCGGGCGGTCCAGCATCCGCACCTCGCCCGCGTCGGGCTGGTCGAGGCCCAGCAGGATCCGCGCCAGGGTCGACTTGCCGGAACCGCTTTCGCCGATCAGCGCCAAGGTTTCCCCGCGTTTCACCGACAGGCTGACCCCGTCCAGGGCCAGGGTCTCGCGTTTCGGCCCGAAAAGCCCCTTGCGCGAGGTGAAGCGGCGGGTGACGTCGCGGGCGGCGATAACCTCATCCGTCGCCGGGCGGGCCTCGGCGTGGCGCGGCGGTCCGTCCAGGCGTGGGATCGCGGCCAGCAGGGCCTTGGTGTAGTCGTGCCGGGGCTGGAACAGCACGTCCTGCGCCTGGCCCTGTTCGACCAGCTCGCCCATGTACATGACCGCCACGCGGTCGGTGCGCTGCGCCACCACCGCCAGGTCATGCGAGATCAGGATCAGCCCCATCTGGCGTTCGCGCCGCAGGTCGTCCAGCAGGTCGAGGATCTGCGCCTGAACGGTCACGTCCAGCGCCGTGGTCGGCTCATCCGCGATCAGCAGGTCCGGGTCCAGCATCAGGGTCATGGCGATCATCACCCGCTGGCGTTGCCCGCCAGACAGCTGGTGCGGGTACTGCGCCATGCGGTCCTGCGGATCGGGGATGCCGACGCGGTCCAGCAGGACCACGGCCTTCTGCCGGGCCTCGGGGACCGAAAGCAGGCCACGTGCCACCGCCGCCTCGGTCATCTGGCGGCCGATGGTGTAGACCGGGTTGAGCGAGGTCATCGGTTCCTGAAAGATCATGCCGATCTTGGGGCCGGGGATGGCGGCGGCAAAGGTCGCGTCCTCCAGGCTGGGCAGATCCTGACCGTCAAAGGCCATGCGCGCGGCGGTACAGCTGGCGCTGCGCGGCAGCAGTCGCATCAGCGCCAGCGCCGTCATGGATTTGCCCGAGCCGCTTTCGCCGACGATGCCCAGGGCTTCGCCGCGCGCGAGGGTCAGCGAGACGTCGCGGACCACATGCAGGGGCCCATTGGGCAGCGTCAGGGTGATGTCGAGGTTCTGGATATCGAGAAGCGTCATTCGTTGCGGCCCTCCGGCGAGGTGATGTCGCGTAGCCCGTCGCCCATCAGGTTGGCGCCGATGACCAGCAGGAACAGGCAGATACCGGGCAGGATCACCAGCCAGGGACGATAGAACATGGCCTGTTTGCCCTCGGCGATCATCAGGCCCCAGGACGGCGTCGGAGGCTGGATGCCGACGCCGAGGAAGGACAGAGAGCTTTCGGCGAGGATCGCGATGCCCAGTTCGAAGGTGAAGATCACGATGATCTGGCTCAGCAGATTGGGCAGGATCTCGTGCCAGATGATCTGCCGAGAGGTCGCGCCCGAGGCGGCGGCGGCGGCGACGAAATCCTGGGACCGGATGCGCTGTGTCGCGGCGCGGGTGACCACCAGGTAATAGGTCCAGTGCAGCACCCCGACGATGCCGATCACGACCCAGATCGAGGGGCCGATGATGAAGACCAGCGCCATGGCCAGCAGGAGGCCGGGCAGGGCCAGCTGGGCGGTCAGAAGGAAGCTGATGCCGTGGTCGATCCAGCCGCCGAAATAGCCCGCCAGCACGCCCAGGGTCACGCCGATCAGCATCCCCACGGTGGCGGCGCCAAGGCCGATGGTGATCGACACGCGGGTGCCGTAGATCAAACGCGACAGGTAATCGCGGCCGTTCTGATCGGTGCCCAGGATGTAATCCCAGCTGCCGCCCTCGGACCAGACGGGGGGCCGCATCCGGGCCGACAGGGTTTGCGCGAAGGGATCATGGGGCGCCAGCAGCGGGGCGAAGATGGCGATCAGCACGATCAGCAGGATCAGCCCGGCGCCCAGCAGAAAGCCGCGATGGCCGAACATGCGCTGGCGGAACATCTGGGCGGGGGTCATGGCGCGGTCGGTGGCGACGGGGGCCAGGGGTGTGTCGGTGGTACTCATCCGATCCGGATCCTCGGGTCCAGGGCCGCGTTCAGGATATCGGCCAGAAGGTTCATGGCGACAAAGACGATGGCGAAGACGAAGATCAGCATCTGCACGGTGGGGATATCCGCGCCCAGGATGCTTTCCAGCGCCAGCCGTCCCAGGCCGTTGATGGCAAAGATGCTTTCGGTGATGACGGAGCCGCCGAACTTCTGCCCCAGCTGGACCGCCAGGACCGAGATCACCGGCAGGATGGCGTTGCGCAGGGCATGGCGGCGCAGCAGTTGCCAGCCGCGAAACCCCTTGGAGCGTGCGGTGCGGATATAATCGGCGCCCATCACCTCGATCAGCCCGGTCCGGGTCAGGCGCATGACCGCCGGGACGGAGGAGGCGCCCAGGACGAAGGCCGGCAGGACGAAGTGGCGCCAGCTGTCATCGCCCGAGACCGGGAAGATCGGCATCATCACCGCGAAGAGGATGATCATGATCAGCCCCAGCCAGAAATTCGGCACCGCCTGGGCCGAGACCGCGACCCCAAGGGCCAGGCGGTCGATCCAGGAATTGGGGTTCAGGGCGGCCAGTGCGCCCAGGGGAATGGCAATCAGGATGGTCACGGCCAGGGCCGAGAAGGCCAGGGTGATGGTCTCGTCCGCGCGGTCGGCGACCAGCGAGGCCACAGGCTTGTGCCAGTAATAGCTTTCGCCGAAATCGCCCTGGACCACGCCGCCCAGCCAGTCGGCATAGCGCACGGCCAGCGGCCGGTCGAGGCCGTAGCGGGCGCGGATCGTCTCGACCACCTCGGGGGTGGCGTCCTCTCCGGCGATGGCCTGGGCCGGGTCGGCGGCGACGTTCAGCAGCAGGAAGGCGGCCAGGGAAACGGTGAAGGCCACAAGCAGGGCCAGCAGGCCGCGCAGGGCGATGTATCGCAGCATCAGGATGTCCTCGGGTGAGGGGCGGGGGCCGGGAAGGCCCCCACCGTCAGGTCATTTCCAGCTCGAGTTCTGCAACCGGGGCAGCCCGTCGGGGTCCAGCGGGAAGTCGAGATCGGGCGAGACCAGGTAGTTGGCCGCGTAGGAGAAGAGCGGCGCCCAATAGGCCTGATCGGCGATATGCCCGATGGCCTCGGAGTAGATCTCCTTGCGCTTCTCCTGATCGGCGGTCTGTTCTGCCGACAGGACAAGATCGGCCAGATCCTGGTCGCCGGACATGTTGCGATCCGACTCGGCATCAAAGTGGATCCGGGCGATGGCGGCGGTATCCGCTGTGCCGCCAGAGCCCCAGGTGCCGAAATAGGCCGGGATCTCGCGCGCGGCGCGGGCCTGGTTGAGGCTTTCCAGCTTCACGTAGCGCAGGTCCACGTCGATGCCCACGGCGGTCAGGTCGGAGGCCACGGCCTCTGCCACCGGCTTGTCGCGATAGGCCCACAGCTCCAGCGGGAAACCATCGGCGAAGCCCGCCTCGGCCAGCAGGGCCTTGGCCTTCTCGGGGTCGTAGTCATAGGCCGTGACGGACTGGTCGCAGCCGAACTGCGCCGGGTGGCAGGCGGTGTGGATCGCCTCGGCCGAGCCGCCGATCAGGTATTGCGCCATCTCAGCGGTGTTCAGCGCGTGGTTGATCGCCTGACGCACACGGACATCGGTCAGCGCCCCTTCGGGATCGGTATAGCCGTTGGCATCCAGCACCAGGAAGCCGACGCGCAGGTCGGGACCGGACAGATGGGTGGCCATGGGTGTGGCGCCCAGGCTTTCCGCCAGGTCCAGCGGCACCTTGAACATCCAGTCGATACCACCCGACATCAGCTCTGCCTGTTGGGTGCCGATATCGGGGATGTTGCGCACCACGATGCTCTCGATCGCGGGGGCCGCGCCGAAGAAGCCGTCATAACGTTCCAGCACAAGCTCGGTCCCCGGTTCGAAGCTGGTGACCCTGTAGGGGCCGGTGCCGATCAGGGCGCTGGCCATGGCGTCGCGGTCGATCTCGGCGCCGCTGCCATAGGTGCCGTCCTTGCGGATCATGATCCGGTTGGCCATGTCGCGCAGCACCAGCGGATAGACCGACTTCAGGTGGAAGCGGACCGAGGTGGGGCTGAGGACCTCGGCGGTGTCCAGCCAGCGGTCGACCACGCCGGTTGCGTTGGACTCGCTTTCGGGGTTGGCGATCCAGTTGTAGCTATAGGCCACATCGGCCGCCGTTAGCGGGGTGCCGTCGTGGAAGGTCACGTCATCGCGCAGGGTCACGTCCAGCGTCGCATCGTCGACCCAAGTATAGCCGGTGGCGATGGCGGGTTTGAATTCCTGCGTTTCCGGATCCAGGTCGAACAGCGTCGCATCGGTCAGCTGCGCCAGGATGATGTATTCGCGTTTGGTGGTGTAGTTGTAGTCGAGGTTCAGGATTTCCTCGGCCATGGCGACGCGCAGGGTGTCGTCGTCGGGGCCGGCAAGGGCGGGGGCGCCGGCTGCGCACACGGCCAGCACGCCCGCGGCACGCAGGGCGCGCCAGAGCTTAGTGTTCATGATGTTCCTCCCTATCAATGCCGAAAGCTTAGCAGAGGGGGATACGTCCGGAAATTTCAAAGATAGGGCCAACTGTTGTGTTTTTCGCAACTGATGGGCGGGCCGGGGCCCAGGGCCTTCGGGCGCGGCAAGGGGCGCCGGTGTCGCGTGTTTCCGGGTCCCGTCCACTGTGTCGGCCCTCGGGAGGATGCTGCCGTCGGGGGGAGATCCCTTGGCGCATCGGAATGCCTCCGGGGGCCGCCCCCCTGGACGTGTTTTCCGTCTTCGTCTGCCGCCGAACCGCCAATGTCGGTTGCACCTTTGCCCGTTGCGGCGTTTCATCGGGCGAGGGGGAGGGTCCGGCATGTTCGCACTCATCATCATTTTGGCCCTGTCCACGGCGGGCCTTCTGGCGGCGCTGCTGGTGCCGGGGCTTTCGGATTGGCTGTTGCTGGCCGGGCCCTGCACGCTGGCCAGCCTTTTCCTGCTCCTGCGGCAGCTTCTGCGCGGCGACGGGGCGCCCGGGGCGTGGCGGCGGGGCGGGGTCATCCTGGATGGGTCCAACATCATGCATTGGAAAGGGCAGGGGCCGGACCTCGGCCCCGTGCAAGAGGCGGTGCGGCTGTTGCGGGACCGGGGCCAGGTGCCGCTTGTCGTCTTCGATGCCAATGCCGGATACAAGCTCTGTGGTCGCTACCAGGGCAGCGGCGCCCTGGCCAAGCGTCTCGGGATGCGGCCCGGCCAGGTGCGGGTGGTGCCGAAGGGCACTCCGGCGGATGAGGTCATCCTGCAATTGGCGCGGCAACGGGGCGCCCGGGTGGTCACCAACGACCGGTTCCGTGATTGGGTCGATCGCCACCCCGAGGTCGCCGAAGAGGGGTATCTTCTGCGCGGCGGCTATCGGGCGGGGCGGCTTTGGCTGGATCCGCGCGGACCGGCCGGGGCGGAGGGCGGCCGTCTCAGGGCCTGACCCGTGTGTCCGTCGACGGCGCGGCTACCGCAGATCGGCCGCCAGCAGTTCGACGAAACGTTGCGCCGGGGGCGACAGGCTGCGGCCCCGGCGGCTGATCACCGCCATGGTGCGGGTGATCACCGGATCGACCAGCGGCACCACCACCACCTCGGGATTGCGGATCGCCTGGGCCAGCCGGGCCGGGAAGGCCGCCATGCCCATGCCGCTGGCCACCATCCATTCGGCGGAATAGAGAAAGCCGATCTCGCTGACCACATTGGGGTTGCCCCCGGCGGCGCGGATCGTCGCCTCGACCTGCTCGCGCACCCCGTAGTTGCGCCGCGCCAGGATCAGCGGCTCGCCATCCAGCGCGCGCCAGGCCACCTGGGGCCGCCGCGCCAGCGGATGGGTGCGGTGGCAGACCAGGTGGACCGGATCGTGGTGCAGCACGCGATAGTCGAAATCGGCCCGGTCGCCCGGCGGAATGCCGATGCCGAAATCCACCTTCTCGTCCCGGATCAGGCTGAAGAACTGGTCGGGGGCGCAGTCGTTCATGTCCAGCTGGATCCGGGGGTGGGCCGCGAGGAAGCGTTCGACCGTGCGCGGCAGCAGGGCAATGCCGGTGGCGGGCGTGGCCGCGATGCGCACCACCCCGCGTTCCAGCTCTTTCAGGTCGGTCATCACCGCGTCGATCGAGGCCACGTCGGCAAGAATGCGGTTCACGATGCCGATGATCTGCTCGACCGCCTCGGTCGGAGTCACCCGCCGCGTGGTGCGGTCGAAAAGGCGCGTGCCCAGGGTCGCTTCGGCCTGGCCCAGCAGGACGCTGGCCGCCGACTGGCTGACCGCCAGGGCCTCGGCGGCGGCCGAGATCTGGCCCGCGTCATAGATCGCCCGGATCGCCTGCAACTGGCGAAGGGTCAGGTGGGAAATGGTCATTCATAAGGTTCCTACATGAATATCACGTAAACATTCATCAAAAGGGACAATCTATCAATGCTAACCTGACCTCCCGGCGGAAGAGGAGCTGCCGGCAAGGGAGGATATCATGATCGCACGTTTCATGGCTGCCGCTTGCGCGGTGGCCGCTACCATTGGCGTGGCCGCACCGGCCCAGGCCCAGGGACGCATCACGCTGGGCACCAACCCGCAGGGGACGCTGTATTACACCATCGGCGGGGGCATCGCCGCCGCGCTGCAAGACAGCCTGGAACGCCAGGTGACGGTGCAGCCCTTCACCGGGTCCTCGGTCTATATCCCGCTGATCGACGCGGGCGAGGTGACCCTGGGGCTGAATTCCTCGATCGACGCGGGCGCCTGGTACCGTGGCGAATACGGCAATGATCCCTATACCGACATCCGCGTCCTGGCCCGGCTCTGGCCGCTGCGTCAGGCCCTGGTGGTGCGCGCCGACAGCGGCATGACCGAGGTCGCCGACCTGGCGGGCAAGCGGGTCATCACCGAACTGTCGGCCCAGGCGGCCACGGGGCGGGTGAATACCGCCATCCTTCAGGCCGGGGGGCTGTCGCTGGATCAGGTCGAAGGCGTGACCGTCGCGGGCCTGGGCCAGGGGATGGAGGCGCTGACCGAAGGGGCGGTGGATGCCACCGGCGTGGCCGTGGGGATCCCGTTGACCCAGCAGGCCCATGCCACGATCCCCGGCGGCATCCGTTATCTGTCGATCACCGGCGAGGGCGCCACCAGCGAGGGCATCAACGCCCTGTTCAACGGGGTCTATCTGATGGAGGTCGCCCCCAATCCCCGGATGCCCGAGATCACCGATCCGGTCACCGTCTCGGCCTATGACGTCTACCTGACCACCTCGGCCGATCTGTCGGACGAGGATGCCACGGCGATCCTGTCGGCCCTCTATGACGACCTGCCGGGGCTGAAGGCGGACTACCCGCCGCTGGCCGCCGCCGCGCAGGATCTGATGGCCGCGCCCACCAACACGGTGCCCTACCACCCGGCCGCCGTCGCCTTCTTTACCGAGAAGGGGATCTGGTCCGAGGAAAACGCCGCCCGCGACGCAGCCTTGCAGTAAGCGCGGCGAAGGAGAGCTGTCATGAGCCGTCGGATCGTCACCGCGCTTTTGCCGGTGCTGGGGATCGCCTGGATCCTCGATCTGCCCGGGCGCCTGGGCGCCGTGGTCATCACCGAGCAATACCTGGCCGTGGTGCTGGGGCTGGCGGTGCTGGCGGGCCTGGTGGCCAAGCCCCTTGCGGGGGGCTGGCGCTGGCCCGACCTGGCCTTTGCCCTGGCCGCCATGGGCGGCTGGCTCTGGCTGGCCTGGAACTATGAGGACTGGCTGCTGACGGCCCATCTGCGGGGGCCCGAGAAATGGGTGCCCGCAGCCCTGGCCATCGCCGGGATGCTGGAGGCCACCCGGCGCCATTGCGGCCTGGTCCTGGCGGTGCTGGGCGTGGTCTTCATGGCCTACGGCTTCTGGGGCTGGCTGGCGCCGGGGCTTTTCGAAGGGGCCTATCTGAAGCCCGCCCGCTACCTGCTTTATGTCTACAACGACAGCAACGGCGTGCCCGGGCTGGTGCTGAACGTGGCGGCCAATCAGATCATGGGGTTCATCCTGTTCGGCGTCGTGCTGACCGCCGTCGGCGGGTCTGATGCCATGACCCAACTGGCGCTGTCGTTGATGGGGCACCGCCGAGGCGGCCCGGCCAAGGTGGCCATCCTGGCCTCGTCGCTCTTTGGCACGCTGTCGGGCTCGACCGTGGCCAATGTCATGTCCACCGGGGTGGTCACCATCCCGATGATGAAGAAGGCAGGCTTCCCCGCGCGCTATGCCGCCGCGATCGAGGCCGTGGCCTCGAACGGCGGGCAGATCGCGCCGCCGGTCATGGGGGCGACGGCCTTCGTCATCGCCGAGTTCCTTCAGGTGGGCTATGGCGACGTGGTGATCGCGGCCTTCCTGCCCGCGCTCTTCTACTACTACCTGCTCTATCGCCAGGTGGACCGCTTCGCCGTGGCCCATGGCATCGCCGGCGAGCCGCGCGAGGCCCTGCCGAAACCCGGCGCCGCCCTCTTGGGGGCCTGGCCGCTGCTGGCCCCGCTCGGCGTGCTGATCTGGTTCCTTTTCGTGCTGGGCTACGGGCCGGGCAAGGCCGCGCTTTACTCGGCCCTGGCGGCGCTGGCGCTGAACCTGATCCGCGCCCCGCGCGAGACGCTGTCGCCCCGTTTCCTGGGCCGGATCCTGGCGATCTCGGGGCAGACGCTGGTGCCGGTGATCCTGGTCAGCGCCGTGGCGGGGATCGTCATCGGTACGATCAACGTCACCGGACTGGGCTTCGCCCTGACCCTGGCCCTTGGCAAGATCGCCGCCGCGGGTGGCCTGCTGTCGCTCTTGGCGGCCACCGCCGCCCTTGCGGTGATCCTGGGCGTCGGGATGCCCACCACGGGCGTCTATGTGGTGATCTCGGTCCTGCTGGCGCCCGCGCTGGTGAAGGCCGGGGTCGAGCAGATGAGCGCCCATCTCTTCATCTTCTACTTTGGCCTGCTGTCCATGCTGACCCCGCCGGTGGCCATCGCCAGCTATTCGGCCGCCTCCATCGCCGGATCGGACATGTGGCAGACCGGCGTGACCGGGGTGAAACTGGCGATCACCGCCTACCTGCTGCCCTTCGTCTTCGCCCTGAACCCGGCGCTGGTCTGGCATGGCAGCTGGTCGGAGATCGCCGTCTCTGTCGTGACCATCGCCGTGGCGGGCTTCCTGCTGGCCGAGGTGCTGGCCAACCGCCGCGCCTACGGCGGCGGGGCCCGCCGCCTGGCCGTGGGGGCCCTGGCGCTGGCCATCGGCGGGCTGACCGCCGTGCTGCCCCCCGCAAGCCTGCCCGCGCTGATCGGCACGCTGGCCTCTCTTCCGGCTGCCTGGCTGCTGACCCGCTTCGCGGGCGGCGGGCAGGGGGCCTCTTCCCGGACCCCTGAAGATCGAAAACTCGAAGAAGGACAAACGACATGACCCTGCGCTATCCCGATTTCCCGCCGCGCAATCCCAACCCGCCCTACAAGCGGATCGCCACCGAAGAGGCCTGGCTGCCGCAGGAGATCAAGGATCTCTACATCAAGGGCCTGGATGACGGCTCGATCAGCGATCCGGGGTTCCAGAGCCTGTGGGGCTTCTTCGGCAAGTCGAAGACCGAGAAGGCCCAGGCGCATAACCGGCGCATCACCTCGCTGGGCGAGGAGCGGCTGGCGGACATGGATGCGGCAGGCATCGACATGGCGGTGCTGGCGCTTTCCAGCCCCGGGGTGCAGGTGTTCGAGCCCGCCCAGGGCACGGCGCTTGCGCGCATGGCCAACGACATGCTGGCCGAGGGCGTCGCGGCCCATCCCGACCGTTTCCTGGGGCTGGCGGCCTTCTCGCCGCTCGACATCGGCGAGGCCGAGAAGGAGCTGGAACGCGGGGTGACCAAGCTGGGGCTGCGCGGCGGCATCCTGAACTCGCACACCCTGGGGGTCTATCTGGACGACGAGAAATACTGGGGTCTCTTCGAGGCGGCAGAGGCGCTGGACGTGCCGATCTACCTGCACCCCAACACGCCGCCCGCCGACATGATCGACCCCTTCCTGCCGCGCTGCCTGGATGCCGCCGTCTATGGCTTTGCCTGCGAGACGGGGTTGCACGCGCTGCGGCTGGTGGTCTCGGGCCTGTTCGACCGGTTCCCCAAGCTGAACATCATCCTCGGCCATTGCGGCGAGGCGTTGCCCTACTGGCTTTACCGGATCGACTACATGCACGGGCATATCTCGAAGACCGGGCGCCATCCCAATGTGCAGCCGCTGAAGCGGCGCGCCTGGGACTATCTGATCGACAACTTCTACTACACCTCCTCGGGCGTCGGCTGGGCGCCGCCGGTGAAGTTCGTGCAAGAGGTGATCGGCGTCGACCGGATGATGTATGCCATGGACTACCCCTGGCAATACGTGCCCGAAGAGGTCGGCGTCTTCGACCACATGGATGTGCCCGACAGCGCCAAGAAGGCCTTCTACGAGGACGTGGCGCGCAAGGTCTTCAAGATCTGAACGGATTTCTCCCTGGCCGGAGCGGCAATGCTGTTGCCGCTCCGGTCTCTGGCAGGTTGCCGCCGTCGTGAACGGCGGCAACGGGGCTCAGACAACGCGGATCCGGGTGCCCCAGTCGTCCTCGAAGAGGCCCGCCCGACCGGGTGCGCGGCTTTGCAGCTCGACGAAGTCCAGCCCGGTTTCGCGCGCCGACCGGCGCCCGGCCCCGGCGCTGAGCCATTGGTTCACCGCCACATGGTGGTGGTAGCCGCCGGTCGACAGGAAGACCGCGTCGTCGCGGGTGCTGACCGCGTCGAAGCCCAGGGTCTCGCGCCACCAGCGCCCGGCGCGGGGCGCATCGCCCACCTTCAGGTGCACATGGCCGATGCAGGTCCCCGCAGGGGCGCCGCGCCAGGAGGGTGGCAGCAGGCCGAGCGCGCCCATGATCCCCTCGACGTCCAGGGCATAGGTGCCCATCTGAACCTCGCCGCCGACCCAGTCCCAGCTGTTCTGGGGGCGGTCGGCGTAGATCTCGACGCCGTTGCCCTCGGGGTCGGTCAGGTAGATCGCCTCGCTGACCCGGTGATCGGCGGTGCCGGTCACGGGCAGGCGCTGGTCAATGGCCATGGCGATCCACTGCGCCAGGTCGCGGCGTGTGGGCAGCAGGAAGGCGGTGTGGAAAAGGCCCGCCTCTTGCGGCGCGGCCAGGGTCAGCCCGCTGACTTCGGTCAGGGCCAGCAGGGGCGCGCCCCCGGCGCCCAGCCAGATCGTGGCCCCCTCGCGGCGGATCTCTTGCAGGCCCACGGCGGCGCGGTACCAGGCCGCCAGGGCCTCGGCATCCCGGCTGCGCAGCCCGACGGTGCCCACATGGACCGGCGCCTGAAGCGGCAGGCTGTTGCCCGCCAGGGCCCCGCCCGGCAGGGTGGAGGCCAGCGCCGCAGCGCCAGCCCCCGTCAGCAGCGAACGCCGCCGCATCACAGCTCGCGCCCGATCAGCCGGTCCAGCGAGTAGCGGCCGCCGCCCTTGGCGAGGAAGGTCAGGGTGACCGCCGACCAGATCAGCGACAGCTCGGCGCCGCGATAGCCCTGTTCCAGCACGATCCAGTGGAAATAGACCGTCACCAGCAGGATGACGGTGGTGCCGCCCGCCGCCAGCCGCGTCAGCAGGCCAAGCGCCAGCAGCAGCCCGCCGGTGAACTCGGTCACCGACAGAAGGATCGACCACAGCCAGCCGGGGGCGAAGCCCAGGCCGGTGACCATTTCGGCGGCGCCTGTGGGGTTCTGGATCTTGGGCCAGCCATGGACCATCAGCGCCACGCCGCTGATGACGCGCAGCCACAGCTCGGTCAGGGGTGCGGCCAGGCGGTAGACCGGCGCCAGCACGGGCAGCAGAAGGGTCGGGGTTTCGGGTTTGGTCAGGGTTTCGGTGTTGGTCGTCATCTTTTCATGTCTCCATAATCCGCGCGCGCCCGCAGGCGTCGCGCAAGGGTCGGCCCCCGGGGGGGCGTGTCAGCGGGATGGAGATCAGGCGCGCGGCGGCCTGCGGTCGGGCCGCAAGGCCCGCCCCGGCGTGGCGACGACGTCATAGACGAACCGCAGGGCGGCCAGCCCCGTGGGGCGGGCGGGCAGCGCGGTGGCGCCGGGCAGGGCACAGGTCAGGCAGGGGCTTTTGGCCGGGGCGCGCGGCGCCGAGGTCAGGCCCGGCGCCAGGCAGACGACCTCGTCGGAGATCCCCGGGCTGCTGGCGCAGCCCGAGGTGGCGCGGGCCTGCAAGGGCGCCAGCGCCGTCAGGAGCAGCGCCGCCAGGGTGGCGCAAAGGGTCAGGTAACGCAGCATTCGCCGTCCGCAGCTTGTCTTGCGGCCCGGTTTTGGCGTCCCGCGCCGCACAGGGCAAGCCATGCAACAGGGTGGTCACGCAAACGTCACCGCCCCGGGGCCCCCGGGCGGCGCGATCCGGGGCGGAGGGCGCGGTTCCGATCCGCGCGGGGCCTCGGGCCGGGGCTGTCGCTGTTGCGCAAGACCGGCGCGCCTCCCTTGACCGGGGGAGGGACGGCGGCCCCGCCGCTGGCTATGCCAAAGCGGCATTTGGACAAAGGATTGCATCATGAAACACGCATTTCGGGGCGCGCCGGTACTGGCGCTCGGGCTTGTGATGACCCTGGGCGGTTGCCTGGGGTCGGGATCCGGCGGCGGTGGCGGCGGCAATGGCGGCGGTGGTGGTGGCGGCGGCGGCGGGTCCGCCGCTTTTGAGGACGCCTATGACGAGGTGGTCGCGCGCACCCTGACCTCGGACATGCCGACCGAGATCGAAGCCACCTACCAGGGCCAGTTCAAGGTCGGCGCCTCTGGCAATGCCGACCTGCTGGGCGGCGCCAACGCCTCGGACCTGGAAATCCTGGGCGATCTGACGCTTGAGGTCGACTGGAGCGTCGGCAGCAACGATCCCTTCAGCGGCACGGCCTCGAACATGGTCGCCACCGATGTGGCCTCGGGCAACAGCACCCAGCTGAACGGCACGCTGAACGTCGCCCCCGGGCAGTTGAACCAGATCACCCGGACGACCATTCCGGCGATCCCCGGGCTGAGCCCCGAGGTCCACAGCGGCAGCATGAACGTCACCCTGGGGGGCGATGTCGAGAATGACGGCGACGAGGGCCGCGTCTACGTGGTGCTGAACGGCCAGTTCTATGGTTCGGAAGGCGAGGCGATGGTCGGCGGCGTGTCCGGCGGGATCAACGACATGGACAACCCCGACCAGCAGATCTTCGACGCGCCGATCAACGGCACCTTCTACGCGTCGCAATAAGCCTGGCGGGCGGCCGGCCTGTCCGGTGGCCCGTTCACTGCGCACAGAACGACGACGGCGGGCCGGGGGGCAGTTCCCCGGCCCGTCGCCTTGTCACGGGCGCGCGGCCAGGGCCGCGTGGCGCTCGGGCGCGGGGCCGCGGGCCCGGCAGGGGATCTGCCCGCTGTCCAGCGCCGCGCCATCGGGGGCGCGCAGGAAATCCCAGCTCAGGGCGTCTTCCTGCAAGGTGATCTCCAGCAGGCCCGGCGCGCCAAAGATCGCCCGGGCGGTGGTCGGCGCCAGGGGGGCGGGGCCGCTGGTCTCTCCGCCCACGCCGATGGTGAAGCCGACCAACCCGTCGCGGGCGGGCTGGCCCTCGGGATCCAGGGGCAGGGTGCGTTCGTAGAAATGATTGTGCCCGTTCAGCACCGCCGTGGCCCCGGCCCGGTCCAGACGGGCGAAGAGGGCGCGGGCGGCCTCGCTGTGCACCCGTTCGCGCAGCGACCAGGCGGGTTTGTGGAAATAGGCCAGCACGCAGGCCTCTGGGGCGGCGGCCAGCTGGGCCTCGAGCCAGTCAGCCTGGGCCGAGCCGGGGGCGGCATCGGTTTCGCTGTTCAGCGACAGCAGCAGCCAGTTCTGCCAGCGCACCGCGTAATAGCCCTCCTGGCCGGCCCCGGCCTGCTGGCGCCAGTAGTCATAATAGCCGGTGGCCTGGATGGTGCGGTAATCGTGGTTGCCCGGGGTCGGCAACATGCGCGGCACCAGGGCGCCCCACAGCGGATCGAAACAGGTCTCGTATTCGGTCGTGGTGCCCCGGTGATAGGCCAGATCGCCCAGCCCCAGCACCAGCGCCCCCGGCGTGGCGGCGGCCAGGGTGGCGGTGTCTCGGGCCAGGCTGGCGCTGTCGTCGCTCGCGATCGGCAGGCCCAGATCGCCGGTCAGAGCGGGCCAGAACTGGCCCAGGGCATCGTGGCGGGCGCATTCGGCCACATCCCCGGCGGCCAGCAGCGTCAGCGCTGCCGGGTCGTGGGCCAGCCCGTCCAGCAGGGCCTGCGGCGGCGCCCGGTCCGCGCGGGTCACCGGGGCCGGGGCGAGGGCGGCGCGCAGCCGGTCGGCGCCGTAGCGAAAGATCTGTGCCTCGCCCAGGGTCAGCAAAAGCAGCAGGGCAAAGAGCCCCCCCAGGGTTCTCAGGATCAGGCGTTTCATCATCGGGTCTTTCAAATGGCTTCGGGGCTGACCGGCCCCGGTCAGTCGGGGCGGGTCAGGAGGCGCGCGGGCGCGACTGTCAGGCCGAGGGGGCGGCGGGTTGCAGCAGGTCCTCGACGAACCACGAGGCGAACTGCGCCCGGCCCGAGACACCGGCCTTGGCATAGATCCGGGTCAGCTGGGCGCGCACGGTGCCGGGGGCGGCGCCGCGGATCTCGGCGATCTGGGCCACGTCGAGGCCCTTCAGCGCCAAGAGACCCACGTCGCGTTCCGCGGGCGTCAGGCCCCAGCGGTCGAACTGCGCCTCGATCACCTCGGCCAGCGAGCCGCGCGCCGTGTCCAGCGCCTGTTCCTGGGCCCGCATCCGGGCCAGGGCCTGGCGCAGCTGCCAGATGCCCATCAGAACCCCCAGGATCAGGGCCAGGGCGACCAGGCTCTCGAAGACGCTGTGCGGCGCGCCGGGATCCTCCAGCAGGTCGGCCACCGCATCGCCGACGAAGAAGATCGCGGCGGTGGCCTGCAACAGCAGGATCAGGGCCATGACGGCGGATTGCCGTCTTTCGTCGCGGGCGCCTCCGTCGCGGATCATCGGCGGCGGGACCCGGTCAGCATCGGTCGGACAAGGTTGCGCCCCAGCACGCGGCTTTCAAAGGCGACGCCCGCGACATGCAGGGCGGCCAGCAGCAGCAGCAGGTTGGCAAACACCTCGTGGACCTCTTCGGCGGCTTCGCTCAGGCCCTCATTGTCGTCCTCCGTGCTGGCCTTTGCAAGAACCGACCAGTCGCCTGCGGCGACGGCGGCCTTCTCCTCGGCGATGGTGACGGGGCTGCGGGCATCGGTCATTACCAGCCCGGTCAGCACCACGATCCCCAGTGAGGCCCAAAGGGCATAGACCATCAGCGCCCCGGCCGGGTTATGCGAGGGATGTTCGCGCACCCGGCCGCGCAACAGGTCGCGCAGATGCGCCAGCGCCGCCCGGGGGGCGGGGGGAAAGGCGCTGAACCGGGCCTCGGCGGGGCCGATCAACCCCCAGGCCAGGCGGGTGGCCAGCAGGGCCATCACCATCCAGCCCAGCCAGATATGCACCGTGCCCCCGGGCTTCAGCAAAAGCCCGTTCAGCAGCACCGCCAGCGCCACCAGCCAGTGGGTGATGCGGACCAGCGGATCCCAGGGATCGGGGGGCGTCCCCTTGGCGGCGCGCCCCGTCTCCCGCCTTTGCGCGGGCTCAGTCATCGGCCTTCACCTGGGCCACGGCGCCGCTTTGCGGGTCGATGTAGATTTCCCACCTGGCGCCGGCGGCGTCGTGGCACTTGGCCTCGATCTTGCCGTCCTCGGCTTCGAATTTCGGGCCCATGCAGCCCGCAGCCTCTAGCGCGGTGGTGGCGGTGGCGGGATCGGTGCCGATCTGGTCGCCGACGGCCGGAAGGGCAGAGGCGGCCAGGGGCGCGGCGAGGCAAAGGGCGGTGGTCAGGATCAGTTTCATGGATCGTGTCTCCTCTCGGGGGACCCGGGCACAGCACCCGGGGCTGGGGCGACATTGGCCCCGGCCCGGCGCCTGGGTCGATTGCAGCGCCGCTGACGCAGGGGCGCATAAGCGCGCGCTTACGGCCGGTTTTCGCCGGTTTCTCAGGGGTGAGAGCCAACGGGCCGCCCGGGGGGCGAATGTCCCGCCCCGGGGATTTCCCCTGCGCCATTCTGGCCATTCGCCCCGTTCCATGCGCATCATGGCGTGGCAAACCTCTGCCGCCGGGACAGGCCCCTATGGACAAGCTTTCCGTCATGCACGCCTTCCGCCGCATCGTAGATCGCGGCAGCTTTGCCCGCGCGGCCGAGGATCTGGGGGTCTCGCCCGCGCTGCTCAGCCGCGAGGTCCGCCTGCTGGAAGAAAGCCTGGGCACCAGCCTGCTGTCGCGCACCACCCGGTCGATGGCCCTGACCGAGGCCGGGCAGCAATATTACGACGAGGTTTCGGGAATCCTGGAAGCGGTCGGCGCGGTCGAGGCGCGGATCCGCGAGGGGGCGGGGGCGGTGCGCGGCCACCTGAAGGTCAACGCGCCCAGCTCTTTCGGCCAGGTGGTGATCGCGCCGATGCTGCCGGCTTTCCTGCGGGCCTATCCCGATCTGCGCGTCTCGCTTAGCCTGGATGACCGGGTGCTGGACATGGTCGAGGGCGGCTTTGACGTGTCGATCCGGGTGCGCCCCTCACTGCCCGACACCGCGCTGCGGGTGCGCCGCATCGGCGCCATGCGGCAGGGGATCTTTGCCGCGCCCGCCTATCTGGCCCGTGCGGGTACGCCGCAAACCCCAAAGGACCTGACCGCGCATCGCATCATCGGCTTCCTGCTGGCCGAACATCTGACCACCTGGGCGCTGGAGGGGCCGGGCGCGCCGGTGCGGATCGAGCTGGACCCGCCCGTGCGCGTCGGCAACAGCATGGCGCTGCGCGATCTGCTGATCGCGGGCGAGGGGCTGGGGACCCTGCCGGATTTCCTGTCGGACGGGCCGGTGGCGGCGGGAGATCTGGTGCCGGTCCTGCCCGACTGGACGCTGCCTGTGCCGGGGATCTACGCGCTCAGCGCCTCGCGCCTGGGGATGGAGGCCAAGGTCACCGCCTTCCTCGACCATCTGCGCCGGGCGCTGCGGCCCTGACATTCTTCAACCGGGGTAAAGAGTGAAATGCGTTTGCCCCGCTTTCCCGGCCCGCCCGATCCGGGGCATCTGGGGGCAGATCCCCTGTAACGGCCAGGAGGCCCCCCGATGACCCGCGTTCTTGTTCTTTACTATTCCAGCTACGGCCATGTCCGCGCCCTGGCGCAGGCCGAGGCCGAGGGCGCCCGCAGCGTGGCAGGCACGCAAGTAGACCTGCGCCGCGTCCCCGAGACCCTGCCCGAAGAGATCCGTCGCAAGGCCGGTTTCGCCGCGGATGACACGGCCCTGGCCAGTCCCGCCGACCTCGAGGCCTATGACGGGATCCTGCTCGGCACGCCGACCCTTTTCGGGATGATGGCGGGGCAGATGAAATCCTTCCTCGACCAGGCCGGGGGCCTCTGGGCGCGCAATGCCCTGGTCGGCAAGGTGGCGGGGGTCTTTGCCTCGACCGGCTCGCAACACGGCGGGCACGAGGCGACCTTGCTGTCTTCCCAGATCCCGCTTCAGCATTTCGGAATGCTGATCGCCGGGATGCCCTATACCTTCGCGGGCCAGACCGGCGCCGCAGAGATCCTGGGCGGCGCCCCCTATGGCGCCGGCACGATCGCGGGCGCCGATGGCAGCCGCGCGCCCACCGAGACCGAGCTGAGCGGGGCGCGTTTCCAGGGCGCCCATGTGGCGCGGATCGCCGCCCGGCTGGCCGGGGCCGACCTGGCCCGCGCCGCCGCCTAGGCGCCGCCGCTATCGCAGTAAACCCGGGCGCCGTCGCCGCCCGGTTCAACCTTCGGAAAGACCCCCATGTCCCGCAGCACCGACATCTTCCTGACCGCCCTGGCCCCCGTGGTCTGGGGCAGCACCTATCTGGTCACCACCGAAACCCTGCCCGCGGGCTATCCGGTCACCATGGCGGCGCTGCGCGCCCTGCCGGCGGGGCTGTTGCTGCTGGCGCTGACCGGCGGGCCGCCGCCGCGCGCCTGGCTGGGGCGGGTCATGGTGCTGGGGGCCTTCAACTTTGCCCTCTTCTGGGCGCTGCTCTTCGTTGCCGCCTACCGGCTGCCCGGCGGGGTGGCGGCGACCCTGGGCGCGATGCAGACGATGATGGTCATCGTGATGGCACGCGGCTGGCTGGGCACGCCGATCCGGGGCGCCGCCGTGGCCGCTGCCGCCTCTGGCGTGCTGGGGGTGGCGCTGCTGCTGCTTGGCCCCGAGGCGGCGCTGGATCCCTGGGGCGTGGCGGCGGGGCTGGGGGCGGCGGCCTCGATGGCGGCGGGCACCGTCCTCAGCCGCAAATGGCAACCGCCGGTTTCGGCGCTGCGGTTCACCGCCTGGCAGCTGACGGCGGGCGGGGTGATCCTGCTGCCCTCGGCGCTGCTGCTGGAGCCGCCCTTGCCGGGTCTCAGCGCGCTGAACCTGGCGGGGCTGGCCTGGCTGGGCCTGATCGGTGCCGCGGCCACCTATGCGCTGTGGTTCCGGGGGCTGGCGCGTCTCGAACCCGGGGCCGTGTCGATGCTGGGCATGATGAGCCCGGTCACCGCCGTCCTGCTGGGCTGGGGGGTACTGGGTCAGGCCCTGACGCCGGTGCAGGGGCTGGGGGCGGTGATCGTGCTGGCCTCGGTCTGGGCCGGGCAGCGGGCCAACCGGCCGCGCCCGGCGCCCGGCGCGGCGATCCGCCCCGCCTGATCCCCGAACGCCTTGCAGAAAGGAGACGACAAGATGACGACCCGAGGTTTCACCGTCCGCGCCTTGGGCGAGATTGCCATCCGCTGCATCGACTATCCCGCGATGGTGGCCTTCTATCGCGACGTGATCGGCCTGGCGCCGATGCGCGACCCCGAGGCGGCCCCGATCGCCTTTTTCCGCATCGCCGAGGGGTTCGGGGGCCATACCGCCGTGCTGGCCCTGTTCCGCCACGAGACCCCGGGCGCCGGACAGACCGGGGCCAGCGCCACGCCGCCGGCCACCGGGCCGGGCTCCTCGCTGCATCATATCGCCCTGACGGTGCCCTGGGAAGAACAGGAGGCGGTGATGGCCTGGTATCGCCAGCTTGGGCACGACTTCAGCGTCGAGACCTTCGACTGGGTCGGATGGCGCGGGATCTTTACCTTCGATCCCGACGGCAACACCGTGGAGCTGGTGGCGCGCGATCCCGAGTGGCGCGATCCGGCGGCGGGCGAGGACGTATAGGGGCGGGCACATGCCACCAATGCCAGGCCCGTCCCGCTGATCCCGCGAGGGCAGGGGCGCCGGTCCGGCCCTGTGGCGCCCACCCGTGACGCGGGCCCTAGCTCTGACCCTCGCCCGGGGGCGCAGCCCAGTGGTCGCTCTCCAGCCGCCTGTCGGCCTCCTGCACGATCTCGACCGTCAGGGGCTTGCTGATGAACTCTTTCACCACTTCATAGCTTTCCGCGCGACGCCGGTCCGCCGGGTCAAGCGAGGTCGTCAGCATCGCCACCACCACGCGCGCAAAGCCGCGACCGTGGTCGGCGATGGCCGCTTCGAGGAACTCGAACCCGTTCATGCGCGGCATGTTGATGTCGAGAAAGATCAGGTCGACCGGCCGGTCGGGCTGGCCTTTCAGCACTTCCAGTGCGTCTTCGGCGAAGGTGAAGACCTGCACCTGCCAATCGACCGAGGCACGAGCGATGATGCGTTTGTAAAGCCGCTGGTCGATCTCGTTGTCGTCGATCAGCCAGACCAGTTTGGGCGTGGGTGTCATGGCGGGCCTCCGGGAAAGGTCAGGGTGAATGCGGTGCCGCCGTCGATCCCCGGGCCGATGCGGATATCGCCCCCATGTTTCGACATGACGCGTTTGCAGATCGTCAGGCCCAGGCCCGTCCCCTCGTAGGTGGTCTGGTCATGCAGGCGCTGGAACAGGCCAAAGACCTTGTGGCGGTGCTGTTCGGGAATGCCGATACCGTTGTCGGCCAGGGTGATGCTGACCCCCTCGGGTCCGCTGCGGCTGCGCAGGGTGATGCGCGGGGCGCGGTCGGGGCGGCGGAATTTCACCGCGTTGGAAATCAGGTTCTGGAACAGCATCCGCAGCTGCATCCGGTTGCCCCGGATCACCGGCAACCTGCCGATCTCCAGCCGGGCGCCGGCCGGGTCGATGGCGCTTTTCAGGTCGCCGCAGATCCCCTCGACAAGCGCCGTCAGATCGACCTCTTCGATGGCCATCTCCTCGCCGACGAGGCGCGAATAGGTCAGCACGTCATCGACCAGCTGGCGCATGTGGTTGTTGGTGCGGGCCATGTCCGCCAGCAGGTCCCGGGCCTCGGCGTCCAGGCCGCCTTCTTCGGCCAGCACGTCGATCAGCAGGCCGATGGTATTGGCGGGCGATTTCAGATCGTGCGAGATCGCATAGGTGAATTCCGCCTGTTCGCGGTTGGCCTGTTCCAGCTGCCGCACCAGCGCCGTCAGCTCGCGGGCATGGGCCTGCTCGCGCAGCAGTTCGCGTTCCTGCTGGGCAAAGGCGCGCTGGCGCTGGCGCTGCCGCTCGCGCAGCTGATAGGCCGTCAGCAGGCAGAGCGAGGCCACCGCCCCGGCCAGCGCATAGTAGAGCCGGGCCGCCGTCCAGAAGACCGGGTCGCTGAAATAGTGCTGGCGCAGGGCGGCATAGTCTTCCGACAGCAGATAGCCGGGGATCACCGCATTCAGCCGCTCGCGCGCGGTGCCCAGGCCAGGGCGCAGGCCGACCACATTGTCGACGGTGAACTCGGGCCCGCCGATCGAGCGGAAGCGCTCGGTCAGGCCTTCCCCGGCCAGGGTATGCCCGACCTCCATGATCGCCGCGATCTCGCCCTGGCGCAGGGCCCGGGCCAGGGCCTCGGCGCTGTCATAGGCGCGCATCTCGGCGGCAAAGCCCCTTTCGCGGGCGATGCTGACGGTGTCGGGAAAGCTGCCCACCCGGGCGCCCGCCAGATCCTGCCAGTCGGTCAGCGCCGTGTCCTCCTCTCGCACCAGGATCTCCAGCTGGGCGCTGTCGATCGGCAGGGTCAGATCCAGCCCCGGGCTCAGCTCGGCCGAGGCCAGCACGAAGGGGATCACGTCGAAATGGCTTGCGGGATCGGGGGTGAAATACCCCTCCAGCGGGACGGGCACGAATTCGAAGCGCAGACTGGCCCGCGCCGCCAGGGTGCGGAACAGATCGGCGGCATAGCCCGAAACGCTGCCATCGGCGCCAAGGATGCCATAGGGCGGGGCATCGGCGATCAGCACGCGCAGCACCTCGGGCTCGGGCGGGGGGACCTCGATCGAGAAGCGGCGGCGCAGATCCTCCAGCACGCCGCGGGCCTCCAGCCGGGCGATGGCGGCATTGACGGCGGGCAGCAGATCGGCGCGGCTTTGGTGCAGGGCGACATGGCGGGTCACCTCGCGCACGGTGCGGCCGCCAAAGGCGATGCGCCCGTCGATGCCCGCGTCGCGCGCCATGCGAAAGACCGCCGGGGGCGGCAGCAGAAGCGCGTCCACCTCGCCGGTCAGCAGGCCAAAGAGCGCGGCCTCGACATTGGCGTAGGGCACGGGCGTGTTGCGGGCCAGTTCGGGGTCCGAGGAGCCGGGGGTGGGCGGCACGATGCCGATGCGTTTTGCGGTGACCGGCCCCTGTTCCAGGAGGCCGATATTCTCGACCAGGGCGGCATAGCGCAGCCGGTCGGTGGCCACCACGTCGGAATAGACATGACTGGCGGCCATGGGCGCGATCCGGGTGATCCCGGCCACGATCTGCGTCCGCCCCGAGACCTGGGCGGCGGTCACCGAGGGCGGATCGGGCACGTCGAGAAAGGCCAGCGGCAGGTCGACCTCGCGGGCGACCTCTTCGGCCAGGGCGGTGAAGAAGCCGCTGCGCCCGCCCTCGGCATCCAGGTACATCAGCGGTGGAATGGGGGTGAAGGGGGCGATCAGCGGCGCGGGCGCGGCCTGTTGCGCCTGCACCGCCAGCGGCAGCAGCAGTAGGCAGGGCAGCAGCGCCCGGATGCGACGGAGGCGGGACAGGGGACATCCGCAGAGGATGGTCGCAACTGATCTCATCGACCTTGCCTTTTGATCTGCCCCGGGCCCCGCCCTGATCCCTTAGCGGGCGAGGGTGAAAATCCCCCTAACGTCGCCCCGCCGCAGGGGGCGCGCGCCCGAGCGGGCCAGGCCACAGGGGCGCGAACGGGGCCTTCCGGCAACACAGGCGGCCCGGTCCGGCGCTGTCTCGCAGGTCAATGCAGAAAGTGCTTTGACCTTCCCTGCGCCTCCGCTAGCTGTTTTAGATCGTTAGTGTTTTTGGAACTTCCCGAATGCGATTGGCGCGTCCCTTCGTGTTGGCGGGCGGAATTACCCTTGCCTGTCTCGCCACGGCCTTTGCTGTCCTCTTCTGGGCGCTGTCGCAGCCGACCCTGGGGCTGGACCTTGCGGTGCCCAGCCAGGGGGCGGGGCTGCGGATCGTGGCGGTGGATCGGCCCGAGCTGGCAGAGCTGGCGGGCGCGCGGCTGCTGGCCATCGCCGCGCCGGGTGGCCCGGATCTGGCCCTGGACCGGCAGACGCTGATCGAAGAACCGGACAAGCTGAACGATGACGCGCTGATCCGTGCCTTCCGCGCCGATCAGGACCGGCTGCGCGCCGTGCTGGCGGGCGAAGTGGCAAAGCTGTTGCTGCAACAGGACGGCCAGACGCGGCGTGAAACGGTGCCTGTGCAACCGGGTCGTCCCTTTGGCGACCTGCCGGCGGGCTTCTGGGCGCAGGTGCTGACCGGGGTTGCGGGGGCGCTGATCGGCGGTTGGATCTGGGCGATGAACCCGCGCCGGGCCAGCCATGTCTTCCTGGCGCTGACCGCCCTTGGCCTTTTCGTTTCGGCCCTGTCGGCGGCGCTTTACAGCAGTCGCGAACTGGCCCTGACAGAGCGCGCCTACGAGGTGCTGGCGCCGCTGAACTCGGTCGGAGCGCTGCTGTTCGGGGGCGGACTGATCGCGCTGTTCCTGACCTATCCGCGCCGCCTGCTGTCGCCCCGGCTGAGCCTGCTGCCGCTGGTCCTGCTGCTGGCGCCGCTTTTGGTCAATGTGCTGACCGGGATCGGAAATCCCGTCATTTTCCTGCATCTGCCCATCGTTCTGGCCCTGACCGGCATCCTGGCGCTGCTGGCCACCCAATGGATCTGCGCCCGGCGCGACCCGCTGGCGCGGGCGGCACTGAAACTGGTCGGGCTGGGGATCGTGGTCGGCGCGGGGGGCTTCGTGCTGACGACGACGCTGCCCGCCCTGGTGGGACGGCAAGAGGCGGTGTCGCAGGCCTTTTCCTTCCCGCTCTTCCTGCTGGTCTTCGCAGGGGTGGCGCTGGCGGTGCGGCGCTACCGCTTCTTCGACCTGGAACGCTGGTCCTTCCGGCTGCTTTACTATGTCGTGGGGGGCATGATCCTGGTGCTGCTGGATGCCTTTCTGGTGTTCTCGGTCTCTTCCGATCACCGGCCGCTGCTGGCGGCGGCGCTGGTGGTTTTCCTGCTGGTCTACCTGCCGCTGCGCGACGCCCTGGCGCGGCTGTTCTTCGCCCGGCGCGGCAAGGCCTTTCCCCTGACCGCCCTGGTGCGCGCCGCCGATGCCATCGCCCTGGCCCGCGATCCGGCCCGGCAAGAGGCGCTGTGGAAGGATCTGCTGGTGGCCGAATTCGCGCCGCTGGCGGTTGAGCCTTGCCCGGGGGCGACCGCGCTGGACGTGCGGATCGAGGAGGAGGGCGCGGCGCTGAGCCTGCCCGCCACGCCGCCGCTGCCCGCCTTCCGGCTGCGCTGGAAGGACCAGGGGCGCAGCCTGTTTTCGCCCGAGGACCGGCGCAAGGCCGAGGATATCCTGGCGATCCTCAAGCAACTGGTCGAGGGGCGCCAGGCCTTCGAGGCGGGCATGTACGAGGAACGCGAGCGGATCGCCCGCGACGTGCATGACAATATCGGCATCCGCCTGACCGCCGCCCTGGGCCAGGCCGAGACGGCCCACAAGGACGATCTGATCCGCGAGACCTTCACCGACATTCGCCGCATCCTGACCCAGGGCCAGGGCGGCGCCGTGCCCATGGCCGATGTGGTGGCCGATCTGCGGGCCGAGCTGGGCGACTATCTGGATGCCCACGGGATCCGATGCCGCTGGCCCTTGCCCGAGTGCGGCGAGGTGGCCCTGTCGGCGGGGGTGGCCCATGCCCTGCGGTCCTTCCTGCGCGAAAGCGTGCATAATGCGGCGCGCCATTCCGGCGCCGATCTGGTGGGCGTCGATCTGCGCCTGGGCGATCAGGGCTTCCGCGTGGCGGTCTGGGACAGTGGTGCGGGGGGCGGCGCGGGCGCCGGGCGCGGCCGGGCCGAGCCGCGGGTGCAATCGCTGATAGGCGAGGGTGGCAACGGCTTGCGTAACCTGCGGCTGCGGGTCTCGGACGTGGGGGGGCGGATGCAGGTCACCCAGGCGCCGGGGCAGGGGTTCCGCATCGAGGCCGACATGCCCTTCGTCGCCCGCCGCGCCGAGCAGGCCGAGCAGGACGCGGGCGCCTCGCGCGCGGCCACCGCCTGACGCCAGGTGCCGCCCCGGCGGCTAGAGCAGCCCCAGGCGGGCGGCGTGGGTGGCCGCCTCGGCCCGGTTCGAGATGCCCAGCTTGCGGTACATGTTCTTGATATGGGTGGCCACGGTGCTGTCGGCCACGCCGATCTGGCGCGCCACCTCGGGGATCCTCATGCCGCGCGCGATCAGCGACAGCACCTCGGTCTCGCGCGCGGTCAGCCGTTCGTCGGCCTCGAAGACCGGGGCGGTGCGGCGGAAATGTTCCATCATGCGGCGGGCGATGGCGGGGGACAGCACCGGCACCCCCTGCACGATCTGGCGCAGGTGGAACTGCCACAGGGCGGGGGCGTCGGTCTTCAGCAGATAGCCCGAGGCCCCGGCGGCCAGGGCGTTGACCACCGCCGCGTCGGTGGCCATGACCGTGGTCACCACGCAGAGGGTTTCGGGCCGTTCCTCGGCGCAGAGGCGCAGGATGGAATAGCCCTCGCCATCGGGAAGGTTCAGATCCACCAGCGCCAGATCCACCGGTTTGTTCCACAGATGCGCCCGCGCGGCGTGCAGGGTCGCGGCCTCGCTGATCTGGGCCTGGGGGAAACAGCCCGCCACCAGCGCCACCAGCGAGGCGCGGGTCTCGGCCTGGTCTTCCAGGATCAGGATGTGGCGAATGTCGTGCATCTGCTTGCGCTGTCCCCTCTGGCGGCGGTCCCGCGCCGCGGTCGTTGCCCGACGATAGTCGGTGCCCGCGCGCCGCTCTCTCCCCTGAACGAAGGATAGGCCGCCCCCGGGTCCATCCGCTAGCGCTTGTTTCGCATTTCAACGAGCGCGGTCGGAAGCGGCGGCGCGAATTTCGGGGCAAATTCATGAGAAAGACGACCATTCATCTGCTGACCGCCTTGTGCCTGAGCACCGCGCTGTCGGGCTGCCTGTCCACCGGTGGCGGCAGCGGCACCACCCAGACTCCGGGCGGTGGCACCGGCGGCGGTACGGGCGGTGGAACTGGCGGTGGCACCGGTGGTGGAACTGGTGGAGGCACAGGCGGCGGGACCGGTGGTGGCACGGGCGGCGGTACTGGTGGCGGTACGGGCGCCACGTTCGACGAGGCGGCCTATCAGGCAAACTATGATCGCGTCCTGGCCATGAGCAACACCTGGCCAGCCCCCGCCAGCGTGCAGGCCAATTACAAGGGCCAGTTCTCGATGCGCGCGCTGGATCCCAGAGCGAACACCTCTAGAGTGGTCTTCGTGCAGGGCGACCTCGATTTCGACCTGGATTACAACCCGGCCACGCCGGGCGGCGCCCAGACCGATGTCTGGTCCGGCGGCACCGAAAACCTGACGGCCAAGACCGTGGTCGGTACGACCGAAACCCCGGTGACGATCGAGGGCGACATGACCCTGATGGCCAATGGTCCGCGCAGCAACAATGCCGTCAACAGTGCCTACCCGCTGGTCCGCCTCAGCACCTATCTGGATGCCTCGGACCTGGTCATTGATGGCCAGGATGTCGAGGGCGAACTGTCGATGACCGGCGATTTCAAGGGCGACAACATGGATGCGGCCACGGTGGGGATGGTCGGCAATGTCGACTTCGGCACGGGCAACACCGACTTCACCGGCACCGGCTATCTCGAGCGTCAGTGAGATGAGCTCTGCGACAGGGGGGCGCCCCGGCGCGGCCGGCCTTCGGGCCGGGCTGCGTCTGTGCGCCCTGGTTCTGGGCGCGGCCCTGGCGGTCAGCGCCGGGGCTGCAGCCGCCGCCGACACCCCGCCCGAGCGGGTCCGGGCCCTTGTCTTGCAGGGGGATCTGACGGGCGCGCGTGACGTGCTGCTGTCCTGGACCCCCGACACCGCGGAAGAGGCCGAGCGGCGGCTGTGGCTGCTGGCGGTGGTCTATCGCGAGGCCGGGCAGGGGCCGGAACGCCTTCAGGTGCTGGAGGCGCTGGTGGCGCGCCGCCCCGATGTGGCCCGCTTCCGGCTGGAACTGGCCGATACCCTGGCCGACCTTGGGCAGCGCGACCGGGCGGGCTATCACTATGAGATGGCGCGCGGCGGACAGTTGAACCCCGGCCAGCGCGCCCGCGCCGCCGAGGGCGCCACCCGGATGGAAGCGCCGCAGCGCTGGTCGGGCCGCTTCGGGATCGCCGTTGTCCCCTCCAGCAACCCGGGCCGCAAGACCCAGGAGGAAACCCTGGATCTGGGCTTTGGCGAGGCGACCCTGAACGAGGCCTCGCGCGCCCAGCCCGCGACCGGGGTCGAGGTGCAGGCCAGTGGCGCCTATGCGCATCGTTTCGGCCCCCGCACCCAGGGGCAGATCGCGCTGCATTTCAACGGCAGTTTCTTTGAAGATCGCGACGACAACGACCTGTTGGGCCTGATCGAGACCAGCCTGACCACGCAGCTGGCCCCCGGCGCGCTGCTGCGCGGGGCGCTGTCCTATCAGGAACGCTATCTGGGCGGCGACATCTATTCCCGAGGGCCCGGTCTGGGGCTGGACCTGGTGCTGCGCAGCGGGGCGCGCGGGCGGGTGACGCTGGGCCTCAGCCTGACCGACCTCAGCTTTCCCCATGCGCCGGGGGCCGACGGGCTGCGGCGCACGCTGCGGGCCAGCTACAGCCATGCGGCCAGTTCGGCCCTGACCCTGCGCGGCTCGCTGCGCCACGAGCGGGTCGACGCGGCGGTGGCCGAGATCGCCGCCACGACGCAGGAATTGGGCCTGGGGGCCAGCTATGCCTTTCGCGGCGGGCTGATCCTGGATGGCGATCTGGCCTTCCGCCGGACCCGGCGGGACGGGCCGCATGGCCTGTTCGGCGTGGTGCAAGAGGACCACCGCCAGACCCTGAGCCTGCGGCTGCGCCATGCCGAGGTCAACTGGAAGGGCTTCGCCCCCTATGTCGAGCTGCGTGCCGAGCGGCAGCGCTCGAACATCGCGATCTACGGCTATCACGCCGAGGACGTGACCCTGGGTCTGACGCGGCGGTTCTGACGGCGGCGGGCCAGGTCTCGCCGGGCGCAACGCTTGCCCGGCGGGGCGAAACCTGCTTAACGCTGAAGGGGACGTGACCAGCGACCCGGAAAGACCCCATATGACCCATCGGCGCGGCCTTCTGATCATCATCTCCTCGCCCTCTGGCGCGGGCAAGTCGACCCTGTCGCGGCGGCTGCTGGAGTGGGACGGCGATATCCGCTTTTCCGTTTCGGCCACCACCCGTGCGCCCCGGCCGGGCGAGGAACACGGGCTGCACTACTTCTTCCACAGCCAGGCCGATTTCGACCGTCTGGTCGAGGCGGGGCAGATGCTGGAACATGCGACCGTCTTCGGCAACAGCTACGGCAGCCCGCGCGGCCCGGTGGAAGAGGCGATCAACGCGGGCCGCGACCTGCTGTTCGACATCGACTGGCAGGGCGGGCAGCAGATCCGCGCCTCGGCCCTGGGCAAGCATGTGCTGTCTATCTTCATCCTGCCGCCCTCGATGCGCGAGCTGGAGCGGCGGTTGATCAGCCGCGCCCAGGACGCCCCCGAGGTGATCGCCAAGCGCATGGCGCAAAGCCGCGACGAGATCAGCCACTGGCCGGAATACGACTATGTGCTGGTCAACGACGATCTGGACGCCACCGAAGAGCGGCTGCGCACCATCATCGCCGCCGAGCGGCTGCGGCTGAGCCAGCAACCCGGCGTGGTCGAGGTGGTGCGCCAGCTGAACGCGGAATACGAAGAGGAGACGCAGGCCAAATGACGATCTATTCCCTGGACGGCGTGGCGCCGCTGATTGCCGCCAGCGCCTGGGTGGCCCCCGACGCCAATGTCATCGGTAAATGCGTGCTCGAGGCCGACAGCTCGGTCTGGTTCGGCGTCACCCTGCGCGGCGACAACGAGGAAATCCGCGTCTGCGAAGGCGCCAATGTGCAGGAAAACGTGGTCTGCCACACCGACATGGGCTTTCCCCTGGTGATCGGGCCCAATGTCACCGTGGGGCACAAGGCGATGCTGCATGGCTGCGTGATCGGCGAGAACAGCCTGATCGGCATGGGGGCCACGGTGCTGAACGGGGCCAAGATCGGGAAGAATTGCCTGATCGGCGCAGGCGCGCTGGTGACCGAGGGCAAGGAGATCCCCGACAATTCCATGGTGCTGGGCGCGCCCGGCAAGGTGGTGAAGGAACTGGGCCCCGACTGGGAACAGCGGCTGGCCGCCTCGGCGCTGCATTACCAGGAAAACGCCCGGCGCTATCGCGACGGGCTGCGGGCGCTGTAGGCGCGCCGCGACCGGAGGGGCAGGGGATGCAGAGGGCGATCAGACAGGGGATCCTGATCGGCGCCCTCGGCGGCGCCCGGGCCCCCGACGCCCTTTCCCAACGGATCCTGCCATGACTGACGCCTCGATCACCGCGCTGCTGAGCGCCATTCCCCTGCCGGCCCTTCTGGTGGGGCGGGGCGAGCGGATCATCGCCGCCAACCCGCCGACCAGCGCGCTGTTCGGTCCCTCGGTCACGGGGCGGCATTTCATCACCGTCATTCGCCAGCCCAACGTTCTGGACGCGGTCGAGCATTGCCTGGCGGACCGGCAGGTTCACAAGACCCAGTACCTGGCCACAAGGCGTGGCCAGGACAGCACCTATGAGGTGACCTGTTCCTATGTGGACACGCCCCTGGGCCAGGGGGTGGTGGTGGTCTTCCAGGATCTGACCATGCTGACCAAGGCCGAGCAGATGCGCCGCGACTTCGTGGCCAATGTCAGCCACGAGCTGCGCACGCCGCTGACCGCGCTGATCGGTTTCATCGAGACCCTGCGCGGCCCGGCCAAGGACGATGCCGGCGCGCGCGAACGCTTCCTTGAGATCATGGCGCGGGAGGCCGAGCGGATGGAACGGCTGGTCAAGGACCTGCTGTCGCTCAGCCATGTCGAGGGCGAGGCGCGGATGCGGCCCACGGAACGGGTCGAGCTGTCGGGGCTGATGCAATCGGTCTCCAGCGCGCTGGCGCCGCTGGCGCGTGACGCCGATGTGGCGATCGAGATCGAGGCGGGCCCGGAAGAGGTGCATGTGCAGGGCGACCCCGACCAGCTGCGCCAGGTGCTGACCAATCTGGTGGAAAACGCGATCAAATACGGCCGCACGGGCAAGCGGGTGACCCTGCGCCTGGGCCAGCCGGAAGAGATGCCGGAATTGCAGGGCCGGGGCGTGGCGCTAAGCGTGACGGACTACGGCGCAGGCATCGACGAGATCCATATCCCGCGACTCACCGAGCGATTCTACCGCGTGGACAGCCACCGCTCGCGCGAAATGGGCGGAACGGGCCTTGGACTGGCCATCGTGAAACATATCGTGACACGTCACCGGGGCCGGATGCGAATTTCCTCGACCCTGGGCGAGGGCACCACGATCCGCATTCTGCTGCCCCTCGACTGATCCGTTATGTGACCAATTCATAACGATTTCTCAACAACCGCAGGGATTTGTCTAGTTTCTGCAGCACCGTACTGTTGCGTCTTGACCTAAGGGCCCAAAGCGCAAGGACAAACACTGTCATGGAACTGTTACACGATTGTCGCAAAAGCATCGTGCCCGGCCTCTAGCAGGGGGCGCAAGGCCGCCGGGGGATGGCGGTCCTTTCAGATAACAGGAGCATTCCATGTCCTTCATGAAACTGACCGCTTCGGCCCTGGCCGTTGCCGCCGTTTCCGCCACCGCAGCGGCCGCCCGTGACAACCTGCAAATCGCCGGTTCCTCGACCGTTCTGCCCTACGCGTCGATCGTGGCCGAAGCCTTCGGTGAAAACTTCGAATTCCCGACCCCCGTCGTGGAATCCGGCGGCTCCTCCGCTGGCCTGAAGCGCTTCTGCGAAGGCGTCGGCGAGAACACCATCGACATCGCCAACGCTTCGCGCGCCATCCGCGAAAAAGAGATCGCCGCCTGTGCCGAAGCCGGCGTGACCGACATCATGCAGGTTCGCATCGGCTATGACGGCATCGTCTTCGCCAGCCAGATCGACGGCCCGGCCTTCACCGCCTTCGAGCCCGCCGACCTCTACAACGCCCTGGCCCCGAAAGTGGTGGTCGACGGCGCGCTGGTCGACAACCCCTACACCATGTGGTCCGAGTTCAACGCCGAGCTGCCCGAAGCCGAGATCCTGGCCTTCATCCCGGGCACCAAGCACGGCACCCGTGAAGTCTTCGAAGAGAAGGTCCTGGCGGCTGGCTGCGAAACCACCGGCGCCCTGGAAGCGATGATCGCCTCCGGCATGTCCGAAGACGACGCAGAAGACGCCTGCATCGCGGTCCGCACCGACGGCAAGTCCGTGGACATCGACGGCGACTACACCGAGACCCTGGCCTCGATCGACTCCAACCCGAACGCCATCGGCGTCTTCGGCCTGGCGTTCTACGAGAACAACACCGACAAGCTGAAAGTGGCCACCATGTCCGGCGTCGAGCCGATGACCGCCACCATCGCTTCGGGTGAATACCCGGTGTCGCGTCCGCTGTACTTCTACATCAAGAAGGCCCACATCGGCGTCATCCCCGGCCTGAAAGAGTTCGCTCAGTTCTTCGTCTCCGACGAGATCGCAGGCCCCTCCGGCCCGCTGTCGAACTACGGCCTGGTTGCCGACCCCGAGCTGGCCGACACCCAGTCGATGATCGAGAACGAAGAGACCATGTAAGTCTCTTCCGGGCGGCCTCCCTCGGGGCCGCCCATCTCCGGGCCCCGGGTCGTTTCCACGGCCGGGGCCTTTCGCCGCAACGACCCATCCAGCGAGTATTCCATGCCGGCAACCTGGATCTTCCTTATCGTCCTGGCGCTCGCCGCCATCGGATACGTGCTGGGACGCTCGCGCGCCCTTGCTTCCGCCGAGGGCGACGCCCGTCACCTTCATTCCCTTCCGTCCTATTACGGGGCCAATGCCGCGCTTCTGGTGCTGGTGCCCTCGCTTCTGGTCCTGGTGATCTGGCTCTTCGCCCAGCCGATGATCATTCAGTCCCAGGTCGAACACATGGTCCCCGAGACCAGCTATGAGACCCAGGGCGAGCTGAGCCTGGTCATGTCGGACGTGCGCCGCATCGCCGAAGGCCTGGACCTGGCCGTGGCCGAAGGCGCGCTGACCGAGGAACAGGCCAGCGACATCCGCACCGAATTCACCAATATTCGCGAACGCTTGGGCGCGGTCGGCGTGGCGCTCGGCTCTGACGTCGAGGCACCGATCCTGACCGCCGCCAAGGCCTGGCGCGCCATGGACAAGACCGGCAACATGATCCGCACCGGGGTCGTCCTGCTGGTCGCCCTGGCCGGTCTGGGCCTGGGCCTGGCCCGCGCAAACAAAGAGTTCCGCGCCCGCAACTCGGTCGAGAAGGTGATCAAGGCGCTGCTGATCCTGGCGGCCTCGCTGGCGATCCTGACCACGGTCGGCATCATCCTGTCGCTGCTCTTCAACACCATCGAATTCTTCCGCCTCTACCCGGCGCTGGACTTCTTCTTTGGCACCACCTGGGCCCCGTCCTTCGGCGGCGGTTCCGAGCTGGGCATCCTGCCGCTGCTCTGGGGCACCTTCTACATCTCGCTGATCGCTCTGGCCGTGGCCGTGCCGATCGGCCTTTTCGCGGCGGTCTACCTCAGCGAATATGCCTCGCCGGCGGTGCGCAGCTTTGCCAAGCCGCTGATCGAGGTGCTGGCCGGGATCCCGACCATCGTCTACGGCCTGTTTGCCCTGCTGACCGTCGGCCCGCTGCTGTTCAACGTCTTTGGCCCCGATGGCGCCGGCTGGATGGGCGGTGGCCGCGCGGTGATGACCGCGGGCCTGGTGATGGGCATCATGCTGATCCCCTTCGTCAGCTCGCTGTCGGACGACATCATCAACGCGGTGCCGCAAGCGATGCGCGACGGCTCGCTGGGCCTGGGCGCGACCAAGTCGGAAACCATCAAGCAGGTGGTTCTGCCCGCCGCCCTGCCGGGCATCGTGGGCGCCATCCTGCTGGCCGCCTCGCGCGCCATCGGTGAAACCATGATCGTGGTGCTGGGGGCAGGGGCCGCGGCCCGGCTGTCGATGAACCCCTTCGAGGCGATGACCACCGTCACCGCCAAGATCGTCAGCCAGCTGACCGGCGACGCCGACTTTGCCTCGCCCGAGGCGCTGGTGGCCTTCGCCCTGGGCATGACCCTCTTCGTGATCACCCTCGCGCTCAACATCTTCGCGCTCTGGATCGTGCGCAAATACCGGGAGCAATACGAATGACCGACGCAACCGCATCCGGTGCAGGCGCCCCGCAGACGAAACATACTGCCGGGTCCCTGCTGGAACTCAACGACCGCACCAAGCGCCGCAATGCCGCCGAGGCCCGGTTCCGCGCCTATGGCATGGCCGCTGTCGGCATCGGTCTGATCTTCCTGGTCGTGCTGCTGGTGGCCATCATCCGCAACGGTGTCCCGGCCTATACCCAGACCTTCATCAACCTGCCGGTGGAGCTGCGCGCCGAGAACCTCGACAAGAGCGGCACCCGTGACCCGGAAGAGATCAAGAAGGTCTCGACCTTCGGCTACAACCCCCTGATCCAGGACGCGCTGGTGCGTGTGCTGGCTGACAACGGGGTCGAAACCGAGGTCTCGGACGGCGACCTGCGCAAGATGGTCTCGTCCTCGGCCGCGGCCCAGATCCGCGACGTCGTCATCGCCGATCCCTCGCTGATCGGGCAGACCGTGGATTTCCGCGTGCTGGCCTCGTCGCGGGTGGATGGCTACCTGAAGGGCCGCGTGCTGCGTGAAGACCTGGAGCGTGACAAGAACCTGGATGCCGCGCATCTGGACATCGTCGATGCCCTGCGCGCCGAAGGTGTGGTGCAGCGGACCTTCAACTGGGACTTCATCCTGGGCGCCGACGCCTCGGAAAGCCGCCCGGAACAGGCCGGGATCGGGGTTTCGATGCTGGGCTCGCTGTTCATGATGATCGTCGTGCTGGTGCTGTCGCTGCCCATCGGTGTGGCCGCCTCGATCTACCTCGAGGAATTCGCGCCGAAGAACAAATGGACCGACCTGATCGAGGTGAACATCTCGAACCTGGCCGCCGTGCCGTCGATCGTCTTCGGTATCCTGGGCCTGGCCGTGTTCATCCAGTTCATGCACCTGCCGCAATCGGCACCGCTGGTCGGTGGCCTGGTGCTGACGCTGATGACCCTGCCGACGATCATCATCTCGACCCGTGCCTCGCTGAAATCGGTGCCGCCGTCGATCCGGGATGCGGCGCTTGGGGTAGGGGCCTCGAAGATGCAGTCGGTGTTCCACCACGTGCTGCCCCTGGCCATGCCCGGCATTCTGACCGGCACCATTATCGGCCTGGCCCAGGCCCTGGGGGAAACCGCGCCGCTGCTGCTGATCGGGATGGTGGGCTTCATCGCCTCCAACTACCCCGACGGCATTGGCTCGGGCTTCCTTGACCCGAACTCGGCCATGCCCGCCCAGATCTACGAATGGGCCAAACGCGCCGACCCGGCCTACTACGAACGTGCTTGGGGGGGGATCATCATCCTGCTGCTCTTCCTCATGACCATGAACATCATCGCCGTGATCCTGCGCCGCCGTTTCGAGCGCCGCTGGTAAACGATAGGATAGGGGACAGATCCATGTACGATGAGCCCGCCCTGGAGAGCAAAGTGACCAACAAAGATATCAAGATCGCCGCGAACAAAGTTCAGGTCTATTACGGCGATACCCATGCCATCAAGGATGTCGACGTCCAGATCCAGGACAAGACCGTGACCGCCTTCATCGGCCCCTCGGGCTGCGGCAAGTCCACCTTCCTGCGCTGCCTGAACCGGATGAACGACACCATCGACATCTGCCGCGTCGAGGGCGACATCCTGCTGGACGGTGAAGACATCTACGACAAGCGCGTCGACCCGGTGCAGTTGCGCGCCAAGGTCGGCATGGTGTTCCAGAAACCGAACCCCTTCCCGAAGTCGATCTACGACAACATCGCCTATGGCCCCCGGATCCACGGTCTGGCCAAGTCGAAGGCCGATCTGGACGTGATCGTCGAGAAGAGCCTGCGCCGCGGCGCCATCTGGGATGAGGTCAAGGACCGTCTGGATGCCCCGGGCACCGGCCTGTCCGGCGGCCAGCAGCAGCGTCTGTGCATCGCGCGCGCCGTTGCGACCGAGCCCGAAGTGCTGCTGATGGACGAGCCTTGCTCGGCCCTCGACCCGATCGCCACCGGCCAGGTCGAGGAACTGATCGACGAGCTGCGCGACAGCTATTCCGTTGTCATCGTGACCCACTCGATGCAGCAGGCCGCCCGGGTCAGCCAGAAGACCGCGTTCTTCCACCTGGGCAACCTTGTGGAATATGGTGAGACCAGCCAGATCTTCACCAACCCGGTCGACAGCCGCACCGAAAGCTACATCACGGGCCGGATCGGCTGATCCGGACGCAAGGGTGAGGACCCAAGAAAATGATGGAAGAACAGCACATTGCAAGCGCTTATGACCGCGATCTCGAAGCGGTACAGGCGCGGATCATGAAGATGGGCGGCCTGGTGGAACAGGCCATCCTGGAAGCCTCGGAGGCGCTGGAGGCGCGCGACGAGGAGCTGGCCGAGAAGGTGCGCAAGGACGACCTGGCGATCGACGAGCTCGAAGAGCTGATCCAGGAAGAATCCGCCCGCATCATCGCGCTGCGCCAGCCCGCAGCGGGGGATCTGCGCATCATCCTGTCGATCATCAAGATCGCCAACAACCTGGAACGGATTGCCGACTACGCCAAGAACATGGCCAAGCGGACCTCGGTTCTGGTGCAGATGCAGCCGATCTCGGGCGCCCATACGGCGCTGCGCCGCATGGCGCGCGAGGTGGAAACCATGCTGCGCGACGCCCTGGATGCCTATATCCAGCGTGACCCGCAGCTGGCCCGCGACGTGATCGCCCGCGACCGCGACGTCGATCAGATGTACAACGCCCTGTTCCGCGAATTCCTGACCTTCATGATGGAAGATCCGCGCAACATCACGGCCTGTATGCATCTGCATTTCATCGCCAAGAACACCGAGCGCATGGGCGACCATGTGACCTCGATCGCCGAACAGGTGGTCTATCTGGTGACCGGCGAAACCCCGGATGAACTGCGGGTGAAGGGTGACAAGACCTCGACCGATCCGTCGGTCGCGCCCGACATGCCCCTGAACGGAGATGCGTGACATGGCGGCAGATCAGCAACCCACCGTTTTGGTCGTCGAAGACGAACCGGCCCAGCGGGAGGTTCTGGCCTACAACCTGGAAGCAGAAGGCTTTCGCGTCAGCCGGGCCGAAAACGGCGAGGAGGCGATCCTCCTCGTCGATGAGGTCGCGCCGGACATCATCGTGCTGGACTGGATGCTGCCGAACCTTTCGGGGATCGAAGTGTGCCGTCAGCTGAAGATGCGCAGCGAGACGCGCGGGGTTCCGATCATCATGCTGTCCGCCCGGTCCGAAGAAGTGGACCGGGTGCGGGGGCTTGAGACCGGTGCCGACGATTACGTGGTGAAGCCTTATTCGGTGATCGAACTGATGGCCCGGGTGCGCGCGCAACTGCGCCGCACACGGCCGGCATCGATGGGCGAACGGTTGGAATATGAAGATATCGTGCTGGACGCGGAAACCCATCGGGTGACCCGGGCGGCCAAGGAATTGAAGCTGGGACCGACCGAGTTCCGGCTGCTGTCGACCTTCATGGAAAAGCCGGGCCGCGTGTGGTCACGCGAACAGCTTCTGGATCGGGTCTGGGGCCGCGACATCTATGTCGACACCCGCACCGTGGACGTTCACATTGGCCGACTGCGCAAGGCGCTTTGTGCCCATGGGGGCGACGATCCGCTGCGCACCGTGCGTGGCGCAGGTTATGCGCTTGGCTGATGGCGCCGAGCGCATAGGGTCGTGAGAAAAACGGGCTGCGTCGCGGGGGACCGGGGCGCAGTTCTCGCTTTTGGGGGCCAGGGAACCCGAAGGATAGGCGCCGGTTTCCGGTGCCAGATCCCTGGATACATTAGTTCGGTAATCAGTATTATGTTAATAATGTGTTAATCTGCCGACCCAGGCAGCAAGACCTGCCGCCCAGATAGCTTAACCGCAAAGACAAACGGTTACCGCAAAGATCTCATCCCTGTGGCGACTGGCCTCCTGGCTCCACTTTGCGTCGCTCCTCGCAGTCTGCACCCTGGCGGGCCCGAAGCTGCCCCGGGACGCGCGCCCCTCGCACGGTCAGAACAGCTCGACCCCGTTGCGTTCGGCGGGTTCGGGTTTCGGCGGGCGTTCGACCACCTCGGGCGCGGCAGAGACCGTGCGTTGCATCACACGACCTTCCGCGACCATGAACCGGATCTGCCGGGCCGACGTGCCCCCCAGGCTCTTGCCCAGAAGCGGAATGCCCTCGCGCTCGAGATACTCGACGACGAAGTTGCCGTTGGTATGACCGATGTCGGACAGCCCGTTGATCATGTTGGCGCCGCCGAAGACCTTGGCCTGAAAGCGCGAGCGCACGGCGCCCAGGCGAACAAGACCGTTGATCAGCAGCTCCATCGCGTTGACCCCGGCGAAGTCGTTCACGCCAAGCGCGGTGTGCGAGCGCGCCACCAGGATATGGTTCATGCCACCGCAGCCGCGCACCGGATCCCAGATACAGGTGGCCACGCACGAGCCCAGAATGGTGGTGATCATGCCGCCCGAGACATCGGAGACGGCATATTCGCCCTGGGTGATGTTGATATGCGGGCCCCTGCCCCTGGCTTCTCTCACCTCAGGCCCCCCGGTCAGTTGCGCCGTGCGGCGTCGCAGGCCGTGCAGATGGCCTGGGCGATTTCCGGCAAGGGCAGTTGCGCATCCAGAATCCCCAGTTCGGCCGCGGCGCGGGGCATCCCGTAGACGACGCTGGTGTCTTCATCCTGGCCAATGCAATAGGCTCCGTTCCGTTTCAGTTGTGCCATGCCCGCCGCGCCGTCCTTGCCGATTCCGGTCAGGATGACGGCGACCACGTTTCCGGCAGTGTCCACGGCAGACATGAACAGCTCGTCAACCGAAGGGATATGGCCGTTGCGTTTCGGCGCCGCGATAGATGCAATCTGATGTTTCCGGCCCGCGCGGCGAATGCCCGTATGTTCGGCCCCGCCCGGCGCCAGGTAGATATGGCCCGCCTCCAGCTCGGTCCCGTCACGGGCCAGCTGCACGGTTTGCGGCAAGAGGTCGTCCAGCCGCCGGGCAAAACTGACCAGGAAGCTTTCCGGCATATGCTGGGAAATGACCACCGGCGGGCAGGCCCTGGGCAGGCGTCGCAGCACGGCCTCGACCGCTGCCACGCCGCCGGTCGAGGCCCCGATCAGCACGTTGCGCCCGTTCCAGCGCCCCAGCTGGGCCATGTCGCGTGGCGCCTCGTTGTCGGGCAGTTGCGCCGGGGTGGCATCGCGCCGGAACCGTTTCGCCGTGCGCACCCGCGAGACCAGCTTTTCCAGCGCCTCTTCGGTCATGCCCGCAATGGGTTTCGGCAGCACATCCACCGCGCCCAGAGACAGGGCGCGCACCGCGTTCTCGCTGCCTTGCTGGGTGACCGAGGAGAACATGACCACCGGCATGGGCCGCAGGCGCATCAGGCGTTCGAGAAAATCCAGCCCCGTCATGCGCGGCATCTCGACATCCAGGGTCAGAACGTCGGGGTTCAACTTCTTGATCATCTCGCGCGCCATATAGGCGTCATTGGCCACCCCCACGACCTCGATATTGGGATCCTTGCTCAGCGCGTGGCGGATCAGGGCCTGCACCGAGGGCTGATCGTCGACGATCAGAACCCGGGTGATCGAGGGCGGGGGCGTCAGCGGCATCTGGGCTCCATGGGCTGGCTGGCTTGCAGGGGCGCGCCGTCAGGCACGCGACAAGGGTTCAGGTGGGGCCGCAACGGGACCTGCGGCAGCTCAGAAATCTTCCCAGTCGCTGGCACTGGGGCTCGGCCGGGCGGCCACGGCCAGGTTGCCTGACCGTGCCGGCGCCGTGCCGCCAGAGGCCCGGGGCGCGCGCGCTGCGCCCATCCGGCCCGAGGCGGCGCTGCGCTCGCTCTCGCGCGCGGGCGTGCGGGCCCTCTCCGGCGCGCCGGAGATGCGGAAATGACCGATCGTTTCGGCCAGGTTGTTGGCCCGCTGCGCCAGCTGGTGGCTGGCCGAGGTGGTTTCCTCGAACATGGCAGCATTCTGCTGCGTCACATGGTCGATCTGGTTCACCGCCGAATTGACCTGGTTCAGCCCGATGCTCTGCTCCTTCCCGGCCTGGGCGATTTCGGCGATGTAATCCGAGATCTCGGAAATCGAGCTGACGATCTTCTTCAGGGTCTCACCGGTCACGCCGACCAGTTCGACGCCCCGCGACACATGCTGCCCGGAAACCGTTATCAGCTGGTTGATCTCGGCCGCGGCATTGGCACAGCGCTGCGCCAGGGCGCGCACCTCGGTGGCGACCACGGCAAAGCCCCGGCCCGCCTCGCCCGCCCGCGCCGCCTCGACGCCCGCGTTTAGCGCCAGCAGATTGGTCTGGAAGGAAATGTCGTCGATCACCGAGATCACCTTCATGATCTCCTTGGACGAGCTGGAAATCTCCGCCATGGCGGTTTCCGCCTCATCCACGACCGACCCGCTTTCTTCGGCCCGGGCGCGGGCCTCGGTCACCACCTGGTTGGCGCGGGCGGCGCCATCGGCGGTCTGGGCAATATTGGTGGTCAGCTCATCCAGGCTGGCGGCGGTATCCTGCAAGGTCATCGCCTGGCGTTCGGTGCGCTGCGACATGTCATCGGCGGCCTTCACGATCTCGGCGGTTTCGCTGTGCATCTGGCTGGTCTGCTGGGCGATATTGCCCATGGCGCGGGTCAGGTTTTCCAGCGCGTCGTTGAAATCGGTGCGCAGTTGTTCGTATTCCGGGGCAAAGGGTTTGCTCAGCCGACCGGTCAGGTCGCCGTTGGAAATGTCGCGCATCCCGATCCGCAGCGCATCCACCACCCCTTCCTGGGCAAGCTGCATGGCCTTCTGCCGGGCCTCGGCCTCGCGCAGCTGCTGTTGCGCCGCCGTCACGTCCGAACCGATCAGGGCCATGCCCGAGGTGGACCCCCGGCTGTCGATGATCGGGTACAGCCCGCCCTCAACCAGCGCATCGTCCCGTCCGGGGCGGGTGATCAGGAACCGGCCCTGCACCGCCTCGGCCTGTTTCAGCCGGGCCATCAGATCGCCCCCCTGCCCCGCCGTTTCCGTTCCCTCGTCCAGGCGGATGCGGTCGGTCAGGGCGCGGCCCAGCAGATCCTCGGAGGTGCAGCCGGTCAGCGTCAGGAAGTTGTCGTTCAGACGCCGGAACGTGCCCGCAGAGTTGCACTCGACGAAGATCTGGCCGCTGTCGATGGCGTTCAGCACCGAAGTGCGGCGGCGTTCCTCGGTCACATCGACCCATTCCACCACCAGCCCGGCAAAGGACTTGTCGGGACCGTAGACCGCGTTCAGCTCGATCTGGATCCGGGCCTCGCCAACGCGGATATCGGTGCTGAACGGCAGCTTGTCGGGCTGGGTGATCAGGCTGCGGATCTGTCCCGGATGGGCATGGAAAATGTCCATGTTGACGCCGATCAGATTGTCGGGATCGAACTCCGGCTGGATCTTGCGGAACTCTTCCACCTGATTGCGCATCATGTCGCGCACCGCGTCGTTCATATAGGTGATGGTGAAATCCTCATCGGTGATCATCAGCGCCGCCGAGGTCGAGGCCAGAGCCGCGCTCTTGAAGGCCGATTCCACCTGGATGGCATGGGATCTCGACAGCGCCCCGCGCAATTCCTCCAGCGAGCGCGAGATCGTGCCCAGCTCGTCCCCCCGGTCCACATGGGGCACGGGCGTGTCGTAATCCTCTTCGCTGACGGCGGCGATGGAATGGCTGAGGTCGCGCAGCGGGCGCGTCACGCTGAGAGCCAGGGCCGTGCCGACGATGGCCGCGAAGACCAGAATGATCCCGCCATACAGCAGCGTGTTGGACAGAAAGCTGGAGACCGGCAGGAGGATCTCGGATTTCGCCTTGCTGACCAGCGACAGCCATTGCGCCCCCAGCACCTCGGCCGGGGCGGCGGCGGTGATCATGCCCTCACGCGTCATCTGGGCCAGCGGCTCTTCGATCAGCACGGTTTCGCCGCCAAGCGCGCGGGCCAGGGCGCTGTCAGGGGCGATGGTGCCAGCGACCCATTCGGGGGCCGCGGTACGGGCCGCGCCATCGGCGCCGATGACAAAGGCATGCCCGGTCTCGCCCAGCCCGCCGGCCGCGCCCAGGTTGGTGCCGATGGTGGCGGCGCTGAGGCGGAAGACAATCGCCCCCAGGGTGACATTGGCACCATGGGACACCGGCGCCATGACAAAGGCTGAGGGCGTGCCAGAGGCCGAATGCGGGGCGAAATCGAGGAAGCGCAGCGCGTCGCTTTCGCGTTCGGCCAGCATTTGCTGCGCCTCGACGAACATCGGATCCTCGGGCAGATCGGCCTGCGCCAGGCCGAATTCCGCCCCCTTGGTCACCGAATAGACCACCGTCCCGGCGGGGTTCAGAAGATAGACATCCTCGTAGGCGCCCCGGCGTGCCACGGCGCTGAAATGCTCGTGAAAACGGCTGTGGATCCGCGAATAGACCGAGCCGTCGCCGGGATCGAGGATCTCGGCCCCGGCCTCTTCGGGATAAAGCGCGCGCATCTGGTCGGCGGCGCTCGGCCCCATGGTCTGCCAGGCGGCATGAAAGCTGCGTAGGGCGTTGTAAACAAGTGGGTTATGGGCTTGAAGCGTCAGGTCGGTGCGCAACTTGTCGGCCCAGGTCGCCAGTTCCGCGGCGCGGGTTTCGGCGATCTGGCGCATCTCTTCCTCGCCCGAGGCGATCAGGGTCCGCTTGGCCGAGGAATAAGAGAACACCACCAGCACCGCCAGGGAGAGCGCGACGATCAGGAAAAAGGCGGCAGGCAGGCGCAAGGCAATGCGAATTTTCGAAAGACCCATGTCGTTCCCCTGGTCGGTCGCTGAAAGTCCCGTCGCCGCCCCGGTCGGGCGAGGTCGAGCGTGCGGGATGGCCCGATCCGCCGGGCCGCATCTGGGGGGCAGATTTGGCGGCCAGCCGTGAACATTGGTTTAATCGCCCCCCCGATCCGCCCCGGGGCCGCGGGGGCAAATACAAACAATTGCAGGCAAATCGCCCTGGCCCGGGCGCCCGTGCCTCTGGGGTCAGACCAGCCCCAGATCCCGCGCCAGCAGCGCCGCATGGGTGCGATTGCGCGCGCCCAGCTTGCGGCTGAGGCGCTGCATATGCAGCTTCACCGTGACCTCCTGAAGGGCCAGATCACGGGCGATTTCCTTGTTCGACTGGCCCCGGGCCAGACCCGCCAGCACCTGCCTTTCGCGGGTGCTGAGCGGTGCGTCGGGGGCCAGGGGCGCGGCGCTCTCTGGCGGCAGGTGGCGCTGGATCTCGGCCAGCACCGCATCGGGCGGCAACGCCTTGCCCAGCAGGGCCGTGGCGCCTGCGGCCCGGGCGGCCCGGGCCAGCGTGGGGTCATGGGCGCCTGCGGTCAGCAGCACCGGCAGCGGCCCGAAGGTGGCGCGCACCGCCGCCAACCCATCGGGCAGGGTCAGGTCGCCCAGGCGCAGATCCATCAGCAGAAGATCCGGTCGCGCGGGCTGCGCCAGCACCTGGGCCAGGCTGTCGACGCAGCGCACCCGCAGGCCCCGGGCCCGCAGCCAGGCGGCCAGCGTGTCGCGCAGCAGCGCATGATCATCGGCAAACAGCAGCAGCGGCCCCGGCGGGTCGATGGGCGTCGCTGCGGCTGGCGGATCGCTGGGCGGGGTCATCGTGCCTCCTCTGTGCCCGGGAACGGGCGGGATTAGAGGGAACATTAAGACATTGCCGCTAGCCATTCCCTTAACGACGGTCGCTCTGTCGCCCAGCCATGGCGCAGGCAGGTGCGATCGTCTCCTGTCCTGACGGAGTGTGCCGATGATCCCTGCCTTTCCCCGTCCCGCCCGCGCCGCGCAGGCCCGGACCCTGCCCTGGTTCACGGGGGCGCGTCCCCTGCCCTGGCTGCTGCTGGCCGCGCTGCTGTGGCTGTTGCCCGCGACCCTACGGGCCGAGGCGCCGGTGCTGTTGCGCCTGACGCTGCCTGACCGGGTGGTCGCCCTGGACCGCGCCGCGCTGCAAGAGATGCCCGAGGCGGCCTTCGAGACCACCACGATCTGGACCGAGGGGGTGCAGCAGTTTCGCGGTGTGCGAATGACGGATTTCCTGGCGCGCTACGGGATCGAGGGCGGGATCCTGCAACTGGTCGCGGCCAATGACTATGCCATCGAGATCCCGGTCGACAGCTTTCGCCCCGATGGCGCGATCCTGGCCTATGAACGCAACGGACAGCCCATGACCCTGCGCAGCAAGGGGCCTCTTTGGCTGGTCTATCCCTATGATTCCTCGGCGGACTTCCGGTCCGAGGTGATCTATTCCAACTCGATCTGGCAACTTGACCGCATCGTCGTGAAATAGGCCGCCCCTGCCGCGTCGCGCCGGGTCCCGGCGCGTGGGCAGCGTCGGCGGAGGCGGCCATGGCCCGCAGGCACCGCAGCATAGACCCCGCCGCAAGCGATCCGGGCCCGCAGACGGGGCTGGGACCGGTGCCCGTGCCCCCCGGTTCGGCGGCGGCGCCCAGCCGGTGGGATGCCGGGGTGCTGCGCCTGGCGGTGCTGACCCTGATTACCGGCCTGTGCCTGCTGGTCATCCTCTACCTGCTGACCGAGGTGCGCCAGAAGCTGGACGAACTGGCCTCTTCCCCTGCCGACAACGTGCAATGGACCCTGGCCCAGCTGGAGGTCGAATATCTGAAACTACAGTCGGCCACCGCCCAGGCGCGGCTGGCCCAGGGTCGCGACGGGGCGGCGGGTGATGCGCCACCGGCCCTGACACTGTCGCAGACAGAGGCGCCACCCGCCGCCGCCCTGCGCGAATTGCGGCGTCGCTACGACATCCTTTACGGACGATTCGAGACCCTGGCGGCGGCGGCCCTCTACAATACTGCCCTGCGTGACCCGGCCCAGGGCGGCAGCTTCGACCGCATCCGCACCGAGGTCTACGCCCTGGCGCCGCTGATCGACGGGCCGGACGCGGCCCTGCTGGCCGCCCTGCCGCAGATGGATGCCCGGCTCGAGGCGCTGCGCCCGGCCCTGCGGCGCCTGCTGTCGCTGGCCAACCTGCGCCTGGTGGGCCAGTCTGACAGCGCCCGTCTCGAAGTGCTCTCGGTGCTTAAGGGGTTGGCGGCGGCCAGCCTGGTGCTGCTGGCGGCCCTGACCGCCATGGTGGTGCTGTTCCGCTCACTGGCGCGGGTCTCAGAACGGCGGCTGGAGGAACGCCAGGTCGCCTGGGCCCGGTTGGAGACGATCTTTTCCACCTCGCGCGATGCCATCCTGATGCTGGATGCGCGCGGCCGCATCCGAGACACCAACCGTGCCGCGACCGAGATGTTCGCCCTGGATCGCGACCGGGTGCTGGGCCAGCCCGTGGGCCGCCTGCTGCGCCGCGACGGCGCCGACGGCACCACGGCGATCTCGGGGCGCGCGCTCTTCGACGCCTGTGCCCTGGGGCCACGCACCGGCTATCGCCTGATCGCCTGGCGCAGCGACGAACACCGCTTCCCGGTCGAGCTGTCGATGGATAGTTCCGACAGCGAGGGGGCGCCGATCCTGGTCTGCGTGATCCGTGACATCTCGCACCAGGTGGCCGCCGAGGCCGAGCTGAAGGCTTCGCGCGACAAGGCGTTGGCGGCGGAACGGGCCAAGGCGCGTTTCCTGGGGGTGATCAGCCACGAGATGCGCACGCCCCTGAACGGCATCCTGGGCGCCATCGACCTGATGGCTGAGAATGACGACCCCGCCGAGGGGCGCCGGTTCCTGGAGGTGGTGCGCGGCTCTGCCCAGACGCTGTTGCAGCTGGTGAACGACGTGCTGGACATCACCCAGATCGAGGGCGGGGACGTGGCGATCCGCAAGGCGCCCTTCGATCTGGACGCGCTGATCGACGACATCCTGGCCAGCGAGGCGCCCCGCGCGCGCACCCAGGACAACCGCCTGTTCCGCATCGGCGCCGCACCCACGGGATGGGTGCTGGGCGATGCCACCCGGCTGCGCCAGGTGCTGCTGAACCTGGTGTCCAATGCGGTGAAATTCACCCGCTTCGGCTCGGTCAGTGTCGAGGTGCGGCGCTGCGGCGCCCAGGTCGAGATCCTGGTGCGCGACACCGGCATCGGCATGACCCGCGACGAGGCCGAACGGGTCTTCGACGATTTCGTCCGCCTGGACGGAGCGATCCGCCACCAGATCCAGGGCACCGGGCTCGGCCTGGGCATCGCCCGGCAGCTGGCCCGCGCCATGGGGGGCGAGATCGAGGTGGCCTCGGCCCCGGGCAAGGGCAGCGTCTTTAGCCTGACCCTGCCCCTGCCCGAGGCGGCGCGCCCCGCCACTGATCCCGCCGAGGCCGAGGGCGCCCTGCCGCCGCCCCGCGCCCGCCCGCAGCGCATCCTGCTGGTCGAGGACAACGCCACCAACCGCTTCGTGGCCCGTCGCCTGCTGGAACGCGACGGGCACAGCGTGACCGAGGCCGCCGATGGCCGCCAGGGGGTCGAGGCGGCGGCCGAGGCGCCCTTCGACTGCATCCTGATGGATGTCTCGATGCCGGTGATGGACGGGGTCGCGGCGGCGACGGCGATCCGCGCAGGCGCCGGGCCGAACCGCGACAGCCGGATCGTGGCGCTGACCGCCCATGTGGGCGAAGAGGTCTCGGCGCGGCTGCGCGCGGCGGGGCTGGACGATGTGGTGGCCAAGCCGATCCGCGCCCAGGTGATCCGGCGCCTTCTGGCCGAGGGGCGCGAGGATCGCGGCGCCCGGGCCGCCGCCCGGCCCGAGCAAGGCCCGCCAGAGCAGGACGAGGGCCCGCCGCAGGCCCGGCCGGCGCCGCCCGCCGAAAGCAACGGGGGCTAGGGGCCATCGCTTGACGCGCGCGCCGCGACGGGTCATCCCCTGCGGGCGCCCCGCCCCAGGACATGTTTCCCGGGCCCGGGGCCGCCGCAGAAGAAGGAACCTCTCTCATGGCCCTGCCGCTTGCCCTGCAACGCCTCTACAAGAAAAGCCTGCGCGAGCACGCCCGCACCCGCCAGCCGCGCGAGGTGGTCACGGCCCAGGTCCAGGTCGATGGCCCCGAGATGACCGTGACCTTCGGCAATCGGGGCTTCTTCCTCCGTGCCCCCGCCCCGATCGAGACCGCCGAGTCGGTCCCCGACAGCGCGGTGCTGGGGCTGGCGATCCAGTCGATGTCGCATAATATCGAGATCCGTCTCGACCAGCCGGTGACCCCGGCCGCCGCCGGCATCCTCGACCGGCTGGGCTTTGCAAGCGACCTTTGGATGATGCCCGGCAACGCGCCGTTGCGCCTGCGCCATGAGGTCGGCGCCCCAGCCCCCCTGCCCGCTGCGCGCCAGGACAAGATCCTGTGCCTCAGCGGCGGGGTCGACAGCACCCAGGCGGGGATCGAGGCGATCACCGGTCACGGCTATACCCACGGCCTGCTGGTGGCGGGGGCGGATTACGCCGGGGCCAGCGAGCCGGGGTTTGTCGACCTGAAGGCCCGCGTGGCCCGCATCGCGGACCGGCTGGGGCTGGAGCTGCTGGTGGTCGAGACGAACCTGCGCCAGCAGGGCATGAACTGGAACATGCTGCACAGCGTGAACCTGGCCATGTGCCTCAACGCCTTGCAGCCCCGCCTGGCCGAGGCCGCCATTGCCATGGACAATTCCCTGACCCAGCAGTTGGCGCGCCACCCCTGGGGCAATTGCTCGGAGCTGGTGGCCGCTCTGTCGTCAGAGGCTCTGCCGATCCGACCCTTGGGCGAACGGGTCACCCGGGTGCAGAAGGTGGGCGTCATCGCCGCCCATGATCCGGCGCTGCTGGACGACCTGTCGGTCTGCTATCGCGATACCTCGACCGGCGGCAATTGCGGGCGCTGCGAGAAATGTATCCGCACCCGGTTGGCGATGGTCTGCCTCGGGCTGGACCAAAGCGCCAGCTTCCCCACCACCGAACCGCTGGAAGATCTGGTGCCGACCCTGAAGATCTCGCGCCGCTCGGCCCAGGCGTTGCGCGGCCAGCTGATCGTCACCAATGACCTGCGGCGCCACATGCCCCCGGGTCCCTTGCACGACCGGCTGAAAGACTTCGAGGACCGCGTCCGCGAGTGCCTGCTGGCCAGACTGCCGTCCCGCTGAGCGGCGGGTGCGGCCCCGAGGCCAGACCAGTCCCGCAGGGCACCCTGCGGGATTTCCAATGCCGTGCAAAAGACATCGACCGCAATCCCGCGGCGTCTCGGATCGGCAACTGTCTGAAATATTGGGGGAAATCGACCCGCAGTGCGGGGATTATGGCGGAGAGACAGGGATTCGAACCCTGGAGACGGTTTCCCGCCTACACACTTTCCAGGCGTGCGCCTTCGACCACTCGGCCACCTCTCCGTGGCGGTGTCTTTAGCCGGGAAGCGGCGCTGGGTGCAAGAGGCGAACGACAAAAAACGACAGGTTTTTTCAGACCCTTGCGCGGCCCCGTCCCGGGCTGACCCAGGGGGCCGGAAACGCAGACGGGCCGGGCCGCACGCCCAGCCCGTCTGTGACCCGTTTCCGGTATGCTCTTTTGCTTTCCCTGGCGGGCGCCTGGCCTCAGCGGTCGCCGTCGCCGCCCTCTCCGGCCGCATCCTCGCTGCCATGGGGCAGGTCGTCCGCGGTCAGATGGGCCGGGCCCTGCTTGGCTTCGACCGCAGGCGTCGAGGTGGGCGCGGCGGGCTGTGGCGGCGTTTCGGCCGGGGCGGCGGCGCGCAGCGCCTCGGGGTTGCGCAGCCAGATGTCCCGCTGGGCGAAGGGGATCTCGATTCCCTCTTCCTTGAACCGTTCGGCGATGCGGTGATGCACCTCGGTCTGGACGTTCAGGATCTGGGTCACGTCGCGCAGGATGGCGCGGATCTCGAAGTTCAGCGAATCCGCCCCGAAGGCGATGAAGACCACGCCGGGCGGCGGGTTCAGCAGCACCAGCGGCTGTTCCTCGGCCACCTCTTGCAGGATCTTCGCCACCTTGCGGGTGTCGCTGCCATAGGCCACGCCCACGGGGACGATCAGCCGCCCGATCAGGTTGCCCCGGGTCCAGTTGGTCACCTGCCCCGAGATCAGGTCGGCATTGGGCACGATGACATCGGTGCGGTCGAAGGTCTCGATCCGGGTCGAGCGCACCGAGATCGACCGGACAAAGCCCATCTGGCCGCCCACCTCGATCCAGTCCCCTTCCGAGATCGGCCGTTCGATCAGCAGGATGATGCCCGAGACGAAGTTCTGCACGATGGTCTGCAGGCCGAAGCCCACGCCGACCGACAGCGCACCGGCAACGATGGCCAGCGAGCTGAGGTCGATCCCCGCCGTGGTGATCGCGATCAGCGCGGCCAGGAAGATGCCCACATATCCCAGCCCCGAGATCACGGCGTTCTGCCCGCCCTTGTCCAGCTTGGTCTTGGGCAGCACCGTGGTGCGCATGGCGCCCTGCAACAGCCGGGTCAGCCCGTAGCCTGCCATGAAGACCAGAACGAAGACCAGGAAGTCACCGGGCGAGATATGGGTCTCGCCGATGTCGAACCCGGCGCGGAACTGCGCCCAGGCCTCGCCCAGGTCGGTGCGCCGGGCGCCCCAGATCAGGGCGAAGACCGGCAGCGAGGCCACGGCCATGGCAAAGCTCAGCAGCACCGGCAATAGCGCCTCCGAGGCCCTGTCGCGGTCGCCGGTGAAGACCACGTAGATCTCGCCCACCAGTTTTTGCAGGATCAGCAGGAAGGACAGCAGTTCCAGCGAATAGAGCATCCGCAGGGTCAGGGCCTGGCCCGCCTCGAAATAGCCGACGGCCGCCAGCGCCGGGCCGAGGATCGCCAGAAGCGCCACGGCGCGGCCCAGAAACAGCACGATCTGCTGGCGGAAGGAATTGGCCCCATCCTCGCCCCCCTGATCGGCGCGGCCATGCAGGATCAGGAAGCGCGCCACCCGCAGCAGGAAGAGGCCGGTCACCACCAGCAGCGGGAAGACCAGCACGTTGCGGGTGACCGCATCCCAGGATTCCAGCGCGATGGCCTCGCGGATCAGCCAGTAGACGGCCAGAACCAGACCCAGCACGTTGGCATAGACCCGCCCCTCGCGCAGCTGCGTGGGCGAGATCTGCAACATCAGCCCGGCCCGTTGCGACACCGGGAAGACATAGGCGGCCAGCCAGCGGGTGAAGAAGAACAGCGTCCCCGCCCCCACCAAGGACTGCGCCATGGCCTCGCCCCGCACCCCCAGAAGGCCCGAAGTGGTGCCCGCCGCGGCCAGGATCGCCAGGCCGGTGACCGGCAGGGCGATCTGGCCCAGCGACACGATGAAGGAAAAGAGCCAGCGCGCCGCGGATTGCTGCTGATCCAGCACCGACAGGGCGAGACGTTCGATCCAGCCGCGTCCGCGCAGCACCAGCGCCATGGCCAGCAGGACCAGCAGGGCAATCACCGGCAGGTTCTGGCGGAACACCTGGCGCTGTGCCGGGGTGTCCCAGGCCTCGCGCACATCCCCGGCCAGGGCGGCGACGAATCCGCTCACATCCTCCAGCACGCCGGGCCAGTGGCTGGGGTCCAGCGGCGAGGGGCCGATTTCCAGCAGCGCCTCGGTCTGGCGGGCCCGCAGGTTGGCGTCGATGGAACGGATCAGTGCATCGGCCCGGCTATAGGCGATCTCGGCGCGGCGCGCGGGGCTGGCCAACTCGTCCAGCCGCTCGGTCAGCTCGGCGCGTTGCTCGGCCAGGGCCTCTGGCTCTTCGCCGCTTTCGGGCACCGGGCCCAGGGTGTCCAACTGGGCCTGGGCGGCGCTGAGGGCAGCAGAGTTGGCCGATTGGGCGGCCTCGAACCGGCTGCGCCAGTCGACCAGTTCGGCGCGCAGCTCGTCAAAGGCGGCTTCCGAGGCGCGGTCGGTCTCGATCGCCTCTTCGGCGCGCTGCGCCAGGGCTTCCCAGCTGCTGTAGTCGCTTTCGCTCAGCGCCGCCGAGGCCGCAGTTCCCTCCTGGGCCAGTGCCGGGCCAAGGGGCAGCGGCGCCAGGGCCGCGAAGCTGAGGAAGAGGATGAAAAGAGAGGCGCAGAGCCTTGTCAGATCAGGAAAATTCCGCCGCAGGCGCATGGCCCCTCCTTGGGTCGTCCGATATTTGGCTGCGCTCAGTCGTCAGAGAAGACGCCGGGGATCGAGCGCGGGCTTTCGGTCATCCAGCCCGGCGTCGGCAATCCCTTTTCACGCAGGAAGTCCGGGTTGAACAGTTTAGACTGGTATCGGGTTCCATAGTCGCACAGTACAGTCACGATCGTGTGGCCCGGCCCAAGTTCGCGCGCCAGACGCACCGCGCCCGCCACGTTGATCCCCGAAGAGCCGCCGACGCAGATCCCCTCGTCCGACAGCAGGTCGAAGACATAGGGCAGCGCCTCGGCATCGGGGATCTGGTACGAGAAGTCGGGGGTGAACCCTTCCAGGTTCTTGGTGATCCGCCCCTGCCCGATGCCTTCGGTGATCGAGCCGCCTTCGGATTTCAGCTCGCCGGTGGTGTAGTAGCTGTGCAGCGCCGCGCCCATCGGGTCGGCCAGGGCCACTTTCACGCCCTTCGGCTGCAAGGCCATGGCGGTGCCGACCAGGGTCCCGCCCGAGCCCACGGCCGCGACAAAGCCGTCGACCTTGCCGTCGGTCTGTTCCCAGATCTCGGGGCCGGTGGTTTCCAGGTGGGCCTGGCGGTTGGCGGTATTGTCGAACTGGTTGGCCCAGATTACGCCCTTCTGTTCGGTTTTCGACAGCTCTGCGGCGAGACGCTCACTATAGCGAACATAATTGTTGGGATTTTTGTAGGGGGCCGCCGGGACCTGCACCAGTTCGGCGCCCGCCAGACGGATCATGTCCTTCTTTTCCTGGCTCTGGGTCTCGGGGATCACGATCACCGTGCGGAACCCCATCGAGGCGCCAACCAGGGCCAGGCCGATGCCGGTATTGCCGGCGGTGCCTTCCACGATGGTCCCGCCCGGGGCCAGTTCACCGCGCGCGATGGCGTCGCGGATGATGTAAAGCGCGGCGCGGTCCTTCACGGACTGGCCGGGGTTCAGGAACTCCGCCTTGCCGAGGATGGTGCAACCGGTCTCCTCGCTGACGCGCCGCAGTTTGATCAGGGGCGTGTTTCCGACGGCCTGCGCCAGATCCTGAGCGATATGCATCGGGGTCATCCTTCCAAAGTCTATTTGCACCAGATGTATCTGCGCCGTGGCGCCAACTCAAGCGGCGCCCCGCAACTCGGAACGCCTGGTCGCCAGCCACAGCAGGGTCAGGACCAGCGGCGCGTTTCTGGCTTCGCCGCTGGACACCAGTTCCATGGCGCGTTCGAAACTCAGGACATGGGTCCGGATATCCTCGGCCTCTTCGTCCAGCCCCCCTGCCCCTAGGCCCGTCTCGGGCAGGTCGCAAAGGCCGATGTAACAGTGGTGAAACTCGCTCAGGCAGCCGGGCGATGGATAGGACGAGCTGACATGATGCAGCGCCTCCAGCTCCAGCCCTGCCTCTTCGCGGGCCTCGCGGCGGGCGCAGGCCTCGGGGGTCTCGCCCGGATCGACACGGCCCGCCACCGGCTCCAGCATCCAGGGCAGCGCCTCGCCCCGGCCATAGGGGCCCATGCGGAACTGTTCGACCAGCAGCACCCGGTCGCGGCGCGGGTCATAGGGCAGGACGATGGCGGCGTCGGGGGCCAGGAAGACCTCGCGCCGGATCGGCTGCGAGGGGCCGCCCGCGAAGGTCTGGTGGCGCAGCTCGAAGGTGCGGGCGATGAAGTAGCCCGCGTGGTCGTCCTGCTGGTGCAGCTCCTGCACCCAGGGGTCGGTCGGGCCGCACCCCAGGTCGTGCCGCGCCGGATAGCGTTCGGCGGCCACACGCGCCGCTGCCCGGGCGCGGATCTGGCCCAGGCGAAAGCGCAGGTCAGAGCCCTGGAACCGGCCGCGCAGCTTCATCACCTCATGGGCCGTGTGGCAGGCCTCTTCGCCCACCTGTCCGGCCCAGTCCTCCAGCGACCAGCGCCCGGGGGCCACGGGTTGGGCGCTGTGTTCAGGGCGGAAGGCCCGGGCGCGCAGCGGCGCGCCGTCCACCTCGACCACTACCTCGGCGGGGACCAGCCCGTAGGCATCGGCGTAATGGGCAATCCGTGCCGCCACCTCGTCTGCCAGGTCGCGCAGCACGATCCCCTGGGTCGCCGTCCCCGGATCCTGCACCAGCACCGGCCAGTCGTCGCTTTCGCGCGGCGCGGCGCGGTATCCCTCCAGCCGGGCGGCGGCCTCGGCCGGGCGTGTGCCCGCCACGATCTGCATCATCACCGGCAGGCACAGGGGGCCGTAAAGAAAAAGGGGGCACCCCATGTTATTTCCACATCCGGTCGACGATCTTGGCCATCAGCGCCGACAGCAGGCCGCCCCCGATCAGCGTCATCAGGATATGCGGATGCAGCAGGTTTGCCCCCCATTCGGCCGAGATCGGCAGGATGTCCAGGATCGCCTCGATCGGCCCGTCATAGCGCCGCCGCAGCGCCTTGCGCAGCGCCTCGTTGCCCGCGAAGACGAAGAAGGCGATCAGCAGCATCACCCCGACCCCGGTCAACCCATAGCCCACGATCTGCGAGAGGGTGGACTGGCGCGTCACCCGGCGCCCGATGGTCGCCCAGCCGGTCCAGGCGCCGATGGCGGTGCTGACCCAGGGGAACTGGCCGAAGTTGAACTCTTCCTCCCAGGCCGCCATGACCTGGGTCGAGACGAGATAGGCCGTGCCGGCCAGCGTGGCCGATGCGGCGACCTTGCCCATGGTGAACATCTGGGGCTGCCCTCCTGCACCTGTAATCGGTTCTGTTATCTCGCATTTTCGCGCGTGACATGGCAAGCCGCCTTGGCGCTGCAATCGGAGGGCGTTGCGGTGAAGGTAGGTATCTAACTGCCACGCCTAGCGCATTGAAAGAAATGCAAATTATGCCTTCCCTGAAGTTCTGGAGTAAGTCCGCTCCGCCAGCCCGCGCGATGACGGGCCGCCGCCTCTCTGGGCAGGGTCAGCGCGCCGATGCGGCGCCCCTGTCCTTGCGGTGTCACTTTAGAAGCGCGGAAAAATCACCGTATTTCAGAGGGTTTCCGCCTCTCCCTCGTGCGATTTCTCAGCTGTCGTCCTTCAGCGCCGCATAGGCCGCCAGCGCCCGCTCGCGCCCGGCCTTCAGATCGACCAGCGGCGCCGGGCGGGGTTGGTCCGGCTTTAGCTCCCAGCTTTCGGGAATGGCGTCGTAGAAGGACAACGCATCGCGCCCCGGCTTGCCCTGCCCCTCGGCCAGCCAGCGGCGGCGATAGCTCTGGTCGCGGTCGAACTTCTCGGCCTGGGTGTCGGGGTTGAACACCCGAAAATAGGGCGCCGCATCGGGGCCGCTGCCCGCCACCCATTGCCAGCCCATGGCGTTGGAGGCCGGATCCCAGTCCACCAGACAGTCCTCGAACCACCGCTGGCCGATCCGCCAATGCACCAGCATGTGCTTGGTCAGATAGGAGGCGACGATCATCCGCGCCCGGTTGTGCATCCGCCCGGTCACGAACAACTCGCGCATGGCGGCATCGACGAAATCCACCCCCGTGCTCCCCTGTTTCCAGGCCAGCACCCGCTCGTCCTCCTCCTCGGACCAGCTGAACCCGTCCCAGTCCTCGCGCCAGTTCCGGGTCAGGATCTGCGGCGCGTGGTACATCAGGTGATAGGCGAACTCGCGCCAGACCAGCTCTTTCAGGAAGGTCTCGGCCCCCGGCTTGCCGTCCTCCAGCGCGCGCCAGCCAGCGTGCCAGCACTGGCGCGGGCCGATCTCGCCCAGGGTCAGGTAATGCGACAGATCCGAGGTGGCCTCGGCCCCGGGGATGTCGCGCCCGTCCTTGTAGCCCGCCACCCGGTCGCGGATGAAAACGCCCAGCTGGTTTTGCGCGGCCCGTTCGCCCGCTGTCACATGGCCCGCCACCACATCGCGGCCGCGCCGCATGGGCGCCGAGAGCTGCCAGTCGGTCAGGGCCTCGGTCTCGGGCCAGGGATCCGGCGCGGGGATCTGGGCGGGGGCGGGCAGCGCGGGGCCCACGTCGCGGTCGCGCACGGCGCGCCAGAAGGGGGTGTAGACCTTGTAATAGCCGCCCTTCCCGGTCTCGACCTGCCAGGGTTCGAACAGCAGATGGCCCGGATGGCTGACCGCCTCGATCCCGTCCTCCTTCAACCCGGCCTTCACCGCCTTGTCCCGGGCGATGGCCTGCGGGTCGTAAAGGCGCGTCCAGTGGACGGCCTCGGCGCCCGTCTCTGCGATCAGGCCGCGCAGCACCTCCAGCGGATCACCGCTGCGCAGGATCAGGCGCGACCCCTGCCCCTTCAGCGCCTCGACGAAGGCGTCCAGCCCCAGCTCCAGCCGCAGGGCGGGCGCGGCGCCCAGGGCGGTCACGCTGTCGTCGCGGATCACCACCGGGATCACCGGGCTGCCACGGGCCACGGCGGCGCTCAGCGCGGGGTGATCGGTGGTGCGCAGGTCGCGGCGCAGCCACAGCAGGGTCGGTGCAGGCATGTCTTGGCCCCTCTCAACGGTCTTTCGGGGGGATACGTAGCACGAGGGGCGCCCGGATCACTCCGGCCGCCCCTCTTTTCCGTTTCGTTCAGGCGCCCTGCGGGGCGCGCCGGATCACAGCTCGCGCCGCTCGGCCATCAGGCCACGCCAGATCGCCCAGCACATCACCAGCAGAACGATGGTGAAGGGCAGCCCGGTCGAGATGACCATGGATTGCAGCGAGGACAGGCCCCCCGCCGAGAGCAGCAGCACGATGGCCACGGCGCCCTCGAAGAGGCACCAGAACACCCGCTGCGGCACCGGCGCGTCGACCTTGCCGCCTGCGGTGATCGTGTCGATCACCAGCGAGCCGGAGTCCGAAGAGGTGACGAAGAAGACGATCACCAGCACGATCCCGATCAGCGAGGTGATCCCCGCCATGGGCAGCGCATCCAGCATCTTGAACAGCTGGATCGGCAGTTCGGCGTCCTGGGCGGCGGTATAGCCGTCCTGCACCACCTGGGTGATCGCCACGCCACCAAAGACCGACATCCACAGCACGCAGACCAGCGAGGGGATCAGCAGCACGCAGATGACGAATTCGCGCACCGACCGGCCCCGCGACACGCGAGCAATGAACATGCCGACGAAGGGGCTCCAAGAGATCCACCAGGCCCAGTAGAAGCTGGTCCAGCCCTGCATGAAGTTCACGTCTTCCCGACCAACCGGATTGGACAGGGCGGGTAGATATTCCACATAGGCCAGCAGGTAGTCGGCAAAGCCCGTGAGGATGGCCAGGGTCGGTCCCGCGATCAGCACGAAGAGCAGCAGCAGGAAGGCCAGGCCCATGTTGATCTCGGACAGGATCTTGACCCCGCCATCCAGGCCACGCAGGACCGAGACCAGGGCGATGGCGGTGATGCCGGAAATCAGCAGCACCTCGACCGTGTCGTTGATCGGGATCCCGAACAGCTCGTTCAGGCCCGCGTTGGCCTGGGTGGCGCCGAAGCCCAGCGAGGTGGCCAGACCAAAGAGCGTGGCAAAGACCGCCAGGATGTCGATCAGGTGCCCCGGCCAGCCCCAGACGCGTTCGCCCAGGATCGGGTAGAAGGCCGAGCGGATGGTCAGCGGCAGGCCCTTGTTGTAGCTGAAAAGCGCCAGCGCCAGCGCCACGACCGCATAGATCGCCCAGGGGTGCAGACCCCAGTGGAAGATCGTGGCCGCCATGCCCAGACGCATCGCCGCCTCGGCGTCGCCCTCGGCCGCGCCCAGGGGCGCCCAGTCGGTGCGCAGGCCATCTTCACCCATGGCGATCCCGCCCATCGAGCTGGAGAAATGGCTCATCGGTTCCGAGACGCCATAGAACATCAGGCCAATGCCCATGCCCGCGGCGAACAGCATCGCGAACCAGCCGATGTAGGTATAATCGGGCGTGGCCTCTGCCCCGCCCAGCCGGACCGAGCCCAGGGGCGTCACGATCAGCAGCAGGCAGAACAGCACGAAGATGTTGCCGGCGCCCAGGAAGAACCAGTCAAAGCCCTTGGTCACCGCGCCGAACAGCCAGCTGAACAGCGATCCCGCCTGCTCCGGCAGGGCCAGAGTGTAGAAGACGAAGGCGACGATGCACAGGCCCGAGATCAGGAAGACCGGGTTGTGGATGTCGAAGCCGAAGGGCCCGAGCTCGCCTTCGATATTGTCCTGGCCGATCTCGTAATCGGTGTCGATGACATCCGCCGCCCCTTCCGGCGCGGGAATGCCCATCTCCTCCATGTCGGTGGAGGTGTCGTTGGTGTTGTTGTCACTCATCCCTCGTCCCCCTCAGCTGCGCACGATCATGACCGAGCACTTGGCGTGTCCGGCGATCCGCCCGCCGTTGGACGGCCAGACGTAATCGGTGATGTTGGGAATATGGCTGGCCATGACGACCAGATCCGCGCCGGTCTCGTCCACGGCCTTAAGCAGCTCGTGGTCGATCTCGACGGCGATGTCGTGGCCTACCATCATGTGGGCGGTGGCGGTGACGCCCTGCGCCTCGGCCTGGGCCTTGGCGAAGGCCTCCAGCTTGGCGCGGTATTCGTCGGGAGTGTGGGCGATCGAGCCCGGCAACGCCGAGGTGACCCCGACGAAGACGATGTCCGCGCCGAAGGTCTGGGCCAGCTTGGCCGATACCTCCAGCGATTTCGTCAGACGGTCCGCGTGGGTCAGGTCCACGGGAACCATGATCTTGGAATACATCCTTGCCTCCTTGTTCGGCCGGGCGTCGCGGCGGACGGTTCTTATGCCGCCTGAGGGCGCCAGGGCCCGGCGTGTCTGGGCAGACCTTTCCGGCCTGACCTCCCTGAAAGGTAACGGTTCGTTAACACACCCGTGAGCAAAAGCCGATGCGATGGCGCACAAAAGCGACATTCGCGTGTCGGATTTGTCGGGTGTCCCATGTCACAGGACATAGGGCGCAGGGCGGAAGGGAAAGGCGGACGGGCGAAATTCTTTGCGCAAAGCGGGCGCCCGGGGCCGCGTGGCCGCCGCCAGGGCCGCCCTATCGGGGGCCTAGCGCGCGGTCTCGGCGGCGGGCATCAGGAACAGGTCGGTGGGCCCGGGGTCGATGCCAAGGGCGGTCAACATGGCGTGGATCTGGCCCCGGTGGTGGGTCTGGTGGTTGAAGACATGCATGACGATCCCCGCCAGCGGGCGGCGTTCCTCGCGTCCGGTGATCCCCGAATGCCAGACCAGATCGCCGGTCAGATCCAGCGCGCCCAGCCCCTCGGCCCAGAGACGGAAGCGGCCATCAATGCGGAACCGCTCGGCCTGCCAGGCGGCGATGGTCGGGGTCAGTTCGGGGCTGCCCTTCATGCCCACCTCGGGCCGTGCCACGTCCGTCAGGCGCGACAGCCACAGCTGATCGGCCCAAAGCAGGTGGTTCGCCGTGCCCAGCAAGGAGCCGAAGAAGGCGCCCCGGTCCTGGCGCAGCGCCTCTGGGTCCAGCTGCGCCAGGGCGGCGGCCATCTGGCTGTTCTGCCAGCTGTTGTAGCGGGCCATCGTCTGGCAATAGGCAGGTGTGATCATCGCGTCTGGGGCCTTCGCGTCATCAGGAGGGTCAGGGAAATAACAGCCCGCAAGAGATCGGAAAGCAAGCCCGGAGGCGCGCCGCCCGAGCGGGTGTGCCGTAGGTCGCCCCCTTGGTGCGCACTCTAAGCACCTGAAGTGATTTCACCAATGGCCGCACTTCGCGCGGTGCGTGAAGGCGGCTCAGCGCAGGGCCAGCGCCTCGCTCAGCACCTTGTGCACCGCCTCGCCCGGCACCTCTGCGGTGACGAAGGCCTCGCCGATGCCGCGCGCCAGGATAAAGCGCAGCTGGCTGTCGACCACCTTCTTGTCCTGCGCCATCAGCGCCAGCAGCCCCTCGGCATCGGGCAGATCGCCCGCGATGTCGCGCAGGTCCACCTTCATCCCCATGTCGCGCAGATGCGCCCGGACCCGGCTGGGCGCCTCTTGCGAACACAGCCCCAGTTTCGAGGACAGCTCGAAGGCCAGGGCACAGCCGATGGCCACCCCCTCGCCATGCAGCAGCCGGTCGGAATAACCCGTCGCCGCCTCCAGCGCATGGCCGAAGGTATGGCCGAGGTTCAAAAGCGCGCGGTCCCCCTGCTCTGTCTCGTCGCGGGCCACGATCTCGGCCTTCATCTGGCACGAGCGTTTGACGGCGGCCACCCGGGCCGCCATGTCGCCCGAGGCCAGCGCCGGGCCCATCTTTTCCAGCCAGTCGAAGAAATCGCTGTCGCCCAGCAGGCCGTATTTCACCACTTCGCCATAGCCCGCCAGGAAGTCGCGGGCGGTCAGCGTGCCCAGAACGGCGGTATCGGCCAGCACCAGGGCGGGCTGGTGGAAGGCGCCCACCAGGTTCTTGCCCCGGGCGCTATTGATGCCGGTCTTGCCGCCCACGGAGCTGTCCACCTGGGCCAGCAGCGAGGTCGGGATCTGCACGAAGCGCACGCCCCGGCGCAGCACGGCGGCGGCAAAGCCCGCCAGGTCGCCGATCACCCCGCCGCCGAAGGCCACCACCACGTCCGAGCGTTCGACCTTCTGTTCCAGCAGCCATTCCACCGCGCGGGTGAACTGCGGCCAGGATTTCGTCGCCTCGCCCGCGGGCAGGGTCAGGGCCACCATCTCGATCCCGGCCGCGGCCAAGCCCTCGCGCAGCGCCTCCAGGTGCAGGGCGGCGACGTTTTCGTCGGTCAGCACGGCGACGCGCGGGCGGCGCAGCAGCGGCGCGATATGGGCGCCCGCCTGGGCGATCAGCCCGGGGCCGATCTCGATCCGGTAGGCGCGCGTGCCCAGTTCGACCGTCAGGGTTTCGGCCAGGGTATCCGGGGTCAGGTCCAAATTGCTCATTTCGCCTCCAGCACGTCGGGCCGCGCGCTCAGCGCCTCCACGACCTTTTCCGCCATGTCCTGCACGGAATACTCGGCCCGCGCCTTCACCGACAGGTCGGCCTGGGCATAGACCGGCACCCGCGCCTCGTAGATCTTGCGCAACGTGGCGCGGGGATCGGGGGTTTTCAGCAGGGGCCGGGTGTCGCGGTGGCGCACCCGGTTCCACAGCAGATCCAGATCCGCATCCAGCCAGACGGCCACGCCCTGGCGGGTGATCATCTCGCGATTGGCCGGTGCCATGTAGGCGCCGCCGCCGGTCGACAGGATCGCCGGGGCCTCTTCCAGCAGGCGGGCGATGACCTGGCGTTCCTTCTGGCGAAAGAAATCCTCGCCGTCGCGGGTGAAGATCTCGGCGATGGTCATGTTGGCGGCGGCCTCGATCTCGGCATCGGAATCGCGGAACCCCACGCCCAGGATCTGCGCCACGGCGCGGCCCACGGCGGTCTTTCCGGCGCCCATCATGCCCACCATCACGACGCTCTTACGCAGCTTCCAGCCCATAACCTCCACCGGGGTTTTCCATGGCGCGGCGGGGCCTTTCGGCGCCCGGCTGCCATTTGACGATTTTCGCGTCTGAATGACGTGATCTTGCGGAAAAGGCCAGTTATAAGTTGCGGAAACGACAGGCGAACGGGACAAGACTTATATGCTTCGCATCCTCAAATGGCTGCTCTACCTGGCCCTTCTGGGCGGAATCGCTTTGGTGGCCTATGCCTATCTCGGGCCCTGGCTGGGCGCCGACTTCGCCCCGCCAGCGCAAGAGATCCGCGCCCCCCTGGTGCTGGATGCCAACTGACCGCAGGGGTCTTTCCCGACGCCGGACGGCAGGTTCGGCGTCCGCCCTGGTGCTGGCGCTGTGCCTGGCGGGCCTGCCCACGGGCAGCGCCGCGCAGGACGGGGCCGTCGTCGACCCCCGGCTGGGGGCCGGTCCGCCGCCTGTCTTCGGCCTTGACCAGATGCAGCAGATGCAGGGCGCCGTGCCCGTGGATCTGTCGCAGGGCCTGCCCGTCACCCAGCCCGACCGGCGCCCTGCCCTTGGCAGCCAGAACGCGCGCGGACCTTCGGGCGGTGCCCCGGCGGCGGGTGCGCCCATGTCCGCCATCGACTGGCTGGACGCGCTGACCGATGCGGGCATCGCCCGGCCCGGCGATCCGGCTCCTGATCAAGCCTCTGACATTGCCGACAGCGCCCTGGCACCCGAGGTCCGCACCCTGACCCTCTCGGCGTCAGAGGCGGGCGCCGTGGGCCTGCTGCCCGCCTCGGTGACGGGCCTGCCCACGACGCTGTGGCAGGGCTCGGAGGTGGCGACGCTGATCCGCCGGATCGACACGCTTGACGTGACCCGCCTGCCCGCCATGCAATCCCTGCTCTACACCCTGCTGCTGGCCGAGGCGGATCCCCCCGAGGGCCCGGCACAGGGCAGCGGTGGCGCGGCGCGCGACGATGACCCGCTGCTCTTGGCGCGGATCGACAAGCTTGCGGATCTGGGGGCGCTGGACCCGGCGCTGGCGCTGATCGAACGGGCGGGGCAGACCCGCAGCCCGGCCCTCTTTGCCCGCTGGTTCGACCTGTCGCTGCTGGCCGGGCTGGAATCCCAGCCCTGCCGCCGCATCGCCACCGACCCCGAGATCGCCCCCGGCCCCGCCGCCCGCATCTTCTGCCTGGCGCGCAACAGCGACTGGGACACCGCCGCCCTGCTGCTGGAAACCGGCGGCGCCCTGGGCGCCCTGGCCCCCATCGAAGAGCGGCTGTTGACCCGTTTCCTGCATGTGGATCTGGACGACGACGCCACGCCGCTGCCGCCCCCTGCACCGGGACAGATCACCCCGCTGCTCTTCCGCCTGTCCGAGGCCATCGGAGAACCCCTGCCCACCTCTGACCTGCCGCGCGCCTATGCCTATTACGACCTGCGCGGCCGGGCGGGCTGGAAAGCGGCGCTGGAGGCGGCCGAGCGGTTGGCGCGCACCGGCGCCCTGCCGGAAAACCGCCTGCTGGGCCTCTATTCCGGCGGGCGCCCCTCGGCCTCTGGCGGGATCTGGGACCGGGTCGCGGCGGTGCAGGCCTTCGATGCGGCCATCGGCGCGCCGCGCCCCGACCGCGATCTGGTGCGTCAGACCCTGCCGCCCGCCTGGGAGGCGATGCAGGACGCGGGGCTGGAGACGGCCTTTGCCGCCCTCTATGCCGGACGCCTGGCCACCTATGCCGCCGAGGCGGGTGCGCCCGGGCGCATCGCCCTGCGCGCCCTGCTGCTGGCGCCCGATCCGGGCGATCACCTGGCCGCCCTCGGCCCGCGCAACCCGACAGAGGCCTTTCTGCTGGCGCTGGCGCGCGGGCGCCCCGATCAGGTCGAGGCCCCCTCGGAACGGGCCCGCATCGTGGCGCGCGGCTTTGCCGCCGACACCCGCCTGCCCACCCGGCTGGCGCGGCTGGTCGATCAGGGCCAGCTGGGCGAGGCGATCCTCGAGGCGATGCAGCTTTACGCCTTCGCCATGGCGGGGAACCTGGCCGATACGGGGCCCGCGCTGGCGGGCTTCCGCGCCCTGGGTCTGGAACAGACGGCCCGCGCCGCCGCCTTGCAGATCCTGTTGCTGGACGATCGCGGATAAGGGGGGCCTAGGATGAGCACGCGCGCCCCCGAAGACGACCGTTGGCTTTCGGCCTTCCTCGACGCCCAGGCGGCTGAGGCGGGGGCGGCGCGCAACACCCTGCTGGCCTATGGCCGCGACTTGCGCGACGCGGGCGACTGGCTGGCGCGCCGGGGGCTGGGCTGGGCCGGGGCCGGCCGCGCCGATATCGAGGCCTATCTGGTGCATTGCGACGCGCAGGGCCTGTCGCAGGCCACCCGCGCGCGGCGGCTGTCGGCCATTCGCCAGCTCTACCGTTTTGCCTATGACGAGGGGCTGCGCACCGACAATCCGGCGATCCAGATCCGGGGCCCGGGCCGGGCGCGGCGCCTGCCCAAGACCCTGACCACAGACGAGGTCGACGCCCTGCTGGCCGCCGCCGCGGTCCATGGCCGGGGCGCGGATGACCGGCTGCGCAACCGCTGCCTGATGGAACTGCTTTACGCCACGGGGATGCGGGTCACCGAACTGGTCTCTCTGCCGGTGGCGGCGGCGCGCGGACGCCCAGAAATGCTGCTTGTGCGCGGCAAGGGCGGCAAGGAACGGCTGGTGCCCCTGTCGCCGCCCGCCCGTGACGCCCTGTCCGACTGGCTGGCGCGGCGCGACGTGCAGGAAGACGAGGCACGGCTGGCGGGGCGGCATGCCTCGCGCTTTCTCTTCCCGTCGCGCTCGGCCGAGGGGCATCTGACCCGCCACCGCTTCTACCTGCTGATCAAGGAGATCGCCCTGGCCGCCGGGATCGCCCCCGACAAGGTCACCCCGCACCGGCTGCGCCATGCCTTCGCCACCCATCTGCTGGAGAACGGCGCCGATCTGCGTGCCATCCAGACCCTGCTGGGCCATGCGGATCTGGCCACCACGGAGATCTACACCCATGTGCTGGACGCCCGCCTGCGCGAGCTGGTCGAGGGCCATCATCCGCTGGTCGCGGGCGCCGCACAGGGCGCGACGCCCCCCGAGGCGGGACCGGACGAGGACCGCTGAGCGCCGCGCCGCGCCTCATCCTTGCATGGCCGCCATCGGGCTTGTCCTTCGTTGCCCTCTTCATCCCCGCATCACAAAGGGGCGCGTCTTGCGAACCTGCCGCGCCCTGCCCTTGATCCCGGCGGCGACCGTGCCCATAACCCCTTCAGACCTTTGGGAGAGATCATGGACGACGCAAGCGCATCACTGACGGGCCTGGCCGCCCTGGACGCGGCCTTTTGGATCACCGCCGCGGCGATCCTCGGCCTTCTGGTCTTCTCGGCCTTCTTTTCGGGCTCGGAAACCGCGCTGACGGCGGCCTCGCGCGGGAAACTGCGCGCCCAGGCCGACAAGGGCTCGCGCGGGGCGGAACGGGCGCTGGAGATCACCGAGGACAACGAGCGGCTGATCGGCTCGGTCCTGCTGGGCAACAACCTGGTCAATATCCTGGCCACCTCGCTGACCACGGCCCTTTTCACCCGGGTCTTCGGCGACAGCGGCGTGGCCATCGCCACCCTGGTGATGACCCTCCTGGTGCTGATCTTCGCCGAGGTTCTGCCCAAGACCTATGCCATCACCAATGCCGAAACGGCGGCCAGCCGGGTCTCGGCGCCGATCGCCTTCGTCATCTCGATCTTCGCCCCCGTCGTCGCCCTGGTGCGCTGGCTGGTGCGCGGCGTGCTGCGCATCTTCGGGGTGAAGACCGACCCGGACAGCCAGATCCTGGCGGTGCGCGAAGAGATCGCCGGCGCCCTGAACCTGGGCCATTCCGAGGGCGTGGTCGAGAAGGAGGACCGCGACCGCATCCTGGGCGCGCTGGATCTGGGCGACCGCACGGTGGAAGAGATCATGCTGCACCGCTCGCGGATCGAGATGATCAATGCCGCCGACAGCGCCCAGGAGATCCTGTCGCAATGTCTGCATTCCAACCATACCCGCCTGCCGGTCTACGAGGGCGACCCCGAGAACATCGTCGGCACGATCCACGCCAAGGATCTGTTCCGCGCCACCTATACCCTGGCCACCAATTCCGAGGATCCCGCCGAGGCGCTGACGGATTTCAAGATCACCGATGTGATGATGGATCCCTATTTCATCCCCGACACCACCTCGCTGGACGAGCAGATGCGCCAGTTCCTGCATATGCGCACCCATTTTGCCCTGGTGGTGGATGAATACGGCGCCTTGCAGGGTCTGATCACGCTGGAGGACATCCTGGAAGAGATCGTGGGCGAGATCACCGACGAGTTCGACCCGGCCACCGCCGAACACACGGTGAAGAAGACCGAGGACGGCACCTATGTGGTGGACGGGGCGATGACGATCCGCGACCTGAACCGCGCCATGGACTGGTCCCTGCCCGATGAAGAGGCCAACACCATCGCCGGTCTGGTGATCCACGAGGCGCAGATGATCCCCACCGTGGGTCAGGTCTTTTCCTTCCACGGCTTCCGCTTCGAAGTGGCGGCGCGCAAGGAAAACCGCCTGACCCGGCTGCGCATCCGGCCGTTGGTTGCGGGCTGAGAGGGGGGTGGGGGCTCTGCCACCCGCCGCCGGAGGGCCGCAACATAGGGTATGGGGGCTCTGCCCCCGGCCGCCGGAGGACGGCAGATCTTAGGGAAAGGGGGCTCTGCCCCCGCCGCCCTGCGGGCGACTCCCCCGGGATATTTCTGGCAAACGAGAAGAGAGGGGCGGGACGCGGGCCCCGGCGGTGCGCCTTGACCGGGCCGTCAGCTTTTGCAGGCGCTTTGCAGCGCGCGGGCGGCCTGGGCGATGCCGGGGTCTTCGTGGCGCGCCAGCGCCCTCAGCGTCTGGTCTATGGGGCGGGCCAGTTCCTGCCGGTCGGCCCCGTCCGACAAGATCGGCGCCAGGGTCTCGTGGGTCATCGCCTCTGTCGCCAGAGCGGGCAGCCACAGCCGGTCGTGCTGCGCCTCCTGCGGCGCGGTGAAGGGCCCCTCGACCGCCATCAGCACCCGGGCGATGCGGTGCAGCATGTCCAGCGCCGTCCCCGGATCGTTGACGCCCGGTGACAGGGCGCGCACCGCGATCTCGCTGAGGCAGGTCAGGCCGAACCCCGGATCCTGGTCGAAATTGCGCAACGAGCCCAGGACCACATTGGCGGCAATCGCCTCTTCCATGGCCTTCTCCTCGCCTTCGTAGCGCGCCAGCGCGTCGCCCCGGTGCACATGGGCGCCGACCGGGTGCAGCAGCCAGATGCGTCCGTCACAGCCTTCAGCCGCCTGTTGCAGCCGGTCCTGATAGATCGTCTGCACATAGCCGCTGTCAGCGGCCCGCAGCACCCCAGCCCCCTCGGGCACGGCCTCGGGGTCCAGGGGATGGGCGCCCAGGCAGGGCGCATCGGCGCGCAGTGCCAGGGCGGCGCGGGTGCTGTCCTGGATCCGCTGGGCGGTGTTGATCAGGCTGCCCAGCATTTCCAGATGCGAGATCCAGCGGATGATCGCCACCACGATCAACAGCACCACCAGCAGGGTCATACCGAAAAGCACGATCAGCCCCGGCCCGGCGAAGATTTCGAGATCGCGCAGGATGATCGCCGAAAGCGCATAGAGATAGGCGCCCACGAAGGTGGCCAGAACCGTATGGGTCGTGGTGTCCTGCAACAGCATCTGATGGGCGCGCGGGGTCCAGCTGGTCGAGACCATGCGATGCGCCGCCGCCATCACCGTCAGCGAGAAGGTGGTGACCGTCAGCATCGAATTGGCGATGACCGACAGGATATTGTCCACCGCATCGCCGCCGATGAAGGGCTCGATCTCGCGCGGGATCAGCCGCGCCCCCAGCTTGGCCAGGCCAAGCGCCAGGAAGGCGAGCAGCGCGATCAGCACCACCCGCACCACCAGCCGCCGCGAGAAGGCGTGAAATTTGCGCAGAAGCGAGGGCAGCATGGGCGGGTCTCCTTTGGCAAGGATCTAGGTTGCGCCGGGCCGAGGACCAGATCGGGCCTGTTGCGTGGCGCCACGGCTGCGCATTTCGCGGGCGATGGCGTGGACCCCGGCGGGCCGATCGCGCTGGCGGCCCCATTCGGCGGCCATTTGCGACGCTTGATGTCGCTTTTCCGCAAGCCATCCCGCCCACTCCGCCGCCAGCATTCCCCCAGGCAACAGGAGGCGCAGATGCAAACCACCACCCGAGTCGCGGTTATCGGGGGCGGCGTCGTCGGCTGCTCCGTTCTCTATCACCTGACCAAGCTGGGGTGGTCGGATGTCATGCTGCTGGAACGGTCCGAGCTGACCTCTGGCTCGTCCTGGCACGCGGCGGGCGGGTTTCACACGCTGAACGGCGACACCAACATGGCGGCGCTTCAGGGCTATACCATTGGTCTGTATAAAGAGCTGGAAGAGATCACCGGCATGTCCTGCGGGCTGCACCAGACCGGCGGGCTGACCCTGGCCGACAGCCAGGACCGGTTCGACATGATGCTGGCCGAACGCGCCAAGCACCGGCACATGCGCCTGCAGACCGAGATCCTGACGCCCTCGGAGGTGAAAGAGCGCTGCCCCGTCACCAATATCGACGGCGTGATCGGCGCGCTGTGGGATCCGTTGGATGGCCACCTGGATCCCTCGGGCACCACCCATGCCTATGCCAAGGCCGCGCGCCTGGGCGGCGCCACGATCGAGACCCATTGCCGGGTGCTGGAAACCAACCCTCGCCCCGACGGCACCTGGGACGTGGTCACCGACAAGGGCACCATACACGCCGAACATGTGGTCAACGCAGGCGGCCTTTGGGCGCGGGAAGTCGCGGCCATGGCGGGGGTCTACCTGCCCCTGATGCCGATGGAACATCACTACATCGTCACCGATGACATCCCCGAGATCTACGAGCGCGACAGCGAGCACCCCCATGTGGTGGACCCGGCGGGCGAAAGCTATCTGCGGCAAGAGGGGCGCGGACTTTGCATCGGGTTCTACGAGAAGAAGCCCCGCGCCTGGGCGGTGGATGGCACCCGCTGGGATTTCGGCCACGAACTCTTGCCCGACGATCTGGACAAGATCGGCGACAGCATCACCTTCGCCTACAACCGCTTTCCCGTGCTGCAAACCGCCGGGCTGAAGCGGGTGATCCACGGTCCCTTCACCTTTGCCCCCGATGGCAACCCGCTTGTCGGGCCGGTGCCGGGGCTGCGCAACTACTGGTCCGCCTGCGCCGTCATGGCGGGCTTCTCCCAGGGCGGCGGCGTGGGCCTGATGCTGGCGCAATGGATGATCCACGGCGAATGCGAGCGCGACACCACCGCCATGGATGTGGCCCGTTTCGGCACCTGGACGACCCCGGGCTATACCCTGCCCAAGGTGATGGAGAACTACCGCACCCGCTTTTCGGTGGCCTATCCCAATGAGGAGAAACCGGCGGCGCGCCCCTTCCGCACCACGCCGATGTACGACACCTTCGATCAGATGGGCGCGGTCTGGGGCCAGCAATACGGGCTGGAGGTGGTGAACTATTTCGCCGCCCCCGGCGAGCCGCGCTATGAGACCCCTTCGACCCGCCGCTCGAACGCCTTTGCCGCCACCGCGCGCGAGGTGGCGGCGGTGCGCGGGGCCTGCGGCATCAACGAGGTGCAGAACTTCGGCAAATATGCCGTCACCGGCGCGGGCGCGCGGGCCTGGCTGGACCGGATCATGGCCGGGCGCATCCCGGCGCCGGGGCGGATCTCTCTGGTGCCGATGCTGTCGCCCTCGGGCAAGATCATCGGCGATTTCACCGTCGCCTGCCTTGGCGAGACCGAGTTCCGCCTGACCGCCTCTTACGGGGCCCAAGCCTACCACCTGCGCTGGTTCCAGCAGAACCTGGACGACGGGGTGGCGGTCGAGAATATCTCGGACTGTTCCACCGGGTTCCAGGTGGCGGGGCCAGAGGCGCGGGCGGTGCTTCAGGCCTGCACCCGCACCGATATTTCCGACATGCGGTTCCTGGATGTGCGGCGCCTGACCGTGGGGATGGCCGACTGCATCGTGCAGCGGGTCAGCTATACCGGGGATCTGGGCTATGAGATCTACTGCGATCCCATGGCGCAGCGGGCTCTGTGGTCGGCCCTTTGGGCGGCGGGCGCACCGCTGGGGATGAAACCCTTCGGGATGCGGGCGATGATGTCGCTGAGGCTGGATAGGCTCTTCGGCTCCTGGCTGCGGGAATATTCGCCCGACTACACCCCGGCCGAGACGGGCCTGGATCGCTTCATCGTCTGGACCAAACGCGCCGATTTCATCGGCCGCGCGGCGGCCGAGGCGGGGCGCGCCGCGGGGCCGTCCCGCCGCCTGATCGGGTTCCGGGTCGCGGCAGAGGATTGCGACGTGCACGGCTACGAGCCCATCTGGCACGCGGGCGAAGTGGTGGGCTATTGCACCTCGGGCGGCTATTCGCACCACCTGGGCCAGTCCCTCGCCCTGGGCTTTCTTCCCACGGCCGAGGCCGTGGCGGGAACCGAGGTGGAGATCGAGATCCTGGGCCAGATGCGCCGCGCGGTGGCGATCACCGAGACGGACTTCGCCCCCGAAGCCTTGCGGATGCGGGGCTGAGGGGGGCTTTGCCCCCGCGCGTGCCGCGCTCCCCCAGAGTATTTTGGGCCCAGTGAAAGAGCAGGCATCCGCCCCGATGCGGCCGCCTTTCGAAGACGGGGGCGTGGCACGCTCTCAACAGAGAGGTCCGCCAACCAGACAGGCGCTGTCCCGCTCTTTCACTGGGCCCAAAATACTTCGGGGGTGAATGGAGCCGTTAGGCTCCAGAGGGGGCAGCGCCCCCTTCCCTGCGCTCCAGTTGCAACCAGATCCCCGTCCGGCTTCTCACTGTGAGATGCGCCACAGGTTCCGGCAGTTTCCCCGTCACCGGCGCCACCCGCAGCTGCCGCAGGATCTCGGCCAGCAACAGCGGGCCTTCGAGCATGGCGAAACCCGCCCCGGTGCAGACCCGGGCGCCGGCGCTGAAGGGGATGAAGGCCTCGCGCAGACAGGTCTTGCCGTTCTCGGTCTGCCAGCGCGCCGGGTCGAAATCGTCGGGCGCCTCCCATAGGCGTTCCTGGCGGTGCAGGTGCCAGGGACTGATCACGATCTGGCTGCCCTTGGGCACATCGCGGTCGCGGAAATGTTCGGGACAGGCGGCCTCGCGCACCATCATCGGCACCGGCGGGTAAAGGCGCAGCGCCTCGCGGAAGACGTCGCGGGTGACGCGCAGCCGGGCGACATCGGCGAAATCCAGATCACCCACCTGCCCCACTTCGACCGCCACCCGGTCCTGCCAGTCGGGGAAAAGCGCCAGCAGGTAGAGCGTCCAGCCCAGGGCGGAGGCCGAGGTTTCATGCCCCGCCAGAAAGAAGATCGCCACCTGGTCGACCATCTCTTCGGTGGTGAAGGTCTGGCCGGTTTCGGGATCGCGGGTGGTCATGATCTTGGTGGCCAGGTCATCGGGCGCGGTGCCCGCCGCGATCTCGGCCATGCGGGCCTCGCAAAGGCCGCGGATCAGGGCGCGGATCTCGGCCCCCGCCCGGCGTGCCTGACGGGGCAGGAAGCGCGGCATCCAGCGCGGCAGGGGCACGAAGGCCGCCAGGTTCAGGATCGGTTGCGCCCGCTGGTAGTCGCGGAAGCGGTGAAAGACGCGCGCCGCCACCTCATGGTCGATGGGGATCGAGAAGAGGGTGCGGAAGATCACATCGGCGGCAGCATGGCTGGCCTCTTCCTCGATCTCGACCGCCTGGCCCGCCCGCGCCGTCAGCCGCGCCGCACAGGCCCGGGCGGCGGCCTGCATTGCGGGAAAGGTGTCGCGCAGCCGCCCGCCCTCGAAGGCCGGGTCGATGATCCGCCGCTGCCGTTCCCAGGTGGCGCCATTGGTCAGGAAGACCGAATTGCCCAACACCGGGCGCAGCCCCTCGCCCACCCGGTCGGATTTGGGAAAATCGCCGGGGCGGTCCTTCAGCACGGTCTTCACCAGATCGGGCTGGTTGATGAGGTAAGAGCGGAAGAATGGGGTGCGGAACTCGGCCATCCAGGCGCGGTAAAGGCGCGCGGGCTGTGCCGAGAGGATGTCGGCGCGAAAAAGCTTCGCATAGCGCCAGAGCGAGACGCGATCGGGCCGGGCGGGCGGTTTCGGGGGGATCATGCCGTGCTCCGGTAGCGGTTCACGGCGCGGGTGATGCGGCTTTGCGAGGGCGCGCGGCCCGCGAAACGCGCGGCCAGGGTCTGCGGCCCGGCGGTGATGCGGAAATAGTCGTAATCGCCGGGGCGGTCGAAGGCGCAGAGGTACTGGAAATGCAGCCGGAAGAAGCGCCGTTTCAGCGCAGCCCAGCGTTCGGGGCTGAGCGTCTGGGTGAAGGCGGCCGACAGCACCAGCGGGTGGATCTGCCCCTCGGGCGCCACGCCCGTGACCGCCACCGGATCACACAGCGCGAAGGCGCAGCCGTCGCCGGGGGCCGTGACGTCCAGCCAGTAAAGCTCGGGCCGGGTCGAGAGATAGGCCAGGTCGGCGCGCAGGCGGCTGGCACGGGGCAGGAAACTGACCATGGGCACCACCTGGCCCAGGGACAGGAAGGATAGCTGGGGGCCATCTTCGGGCACCTCGCCTGCGCGGATCAGGTCGGCCAGGATCGACACCGCCAGATGGGCACCCGAGCTGTGGCCCACCACCAGCACCTCGTCGCTGTCCTGGCAAAGCGCCTGGGCGATCTGGGCGCGGAACTGGGCCATCCGTTCTTCCAGCGCGGGCGGGTTGGCGCCCCGGTAGCGGGCCGAGAAGGCGTAGTCATGCATCAGGTAATAGGCAAACAAACGGCCATCGCGGGCCTTGAACCAGCGCAGCACGGTCACCGCCAGGGCGGCACCCGCGACAAGGCCCGGCAGGGCCGCGGCGCGCCCCAGCCCCAGGCCCTGCCCCGCCGCCGTGACCCCTGCCCCCAGGACCCAGCCCAACCCCAGGGCCAGCGCCAGTTGCAACAGCAGGAACCCCACCGGGTAGAGCGCCGCGATCACCGGCCCCTTGCGCAACCGCATCAGCCGAAACAGCGCTCCGGTGGCGATATATTCCCAGGCCGTGCGCAACAGTTGCAGATAGGTGGCCGCGATGCCGTGACCCATCGAGGCGCGCACGATGTCCGACCAGATCAGCACGTCGACCCGGGCCGCCACCTCGGCCCCCTCGATCCGGCCCGTCACCTGCCAGCCGTAGACATCGCCGCCCTGGCGCCCCTCCAGGGCGATCTCATAGCCCGAAATGCGGGCCTGTTCGGGGCCTTCCTTGCGGTAAAGCTCGCGGTAGCGGCGCGGGTGGATCGGGTCGTAGCCGGGGATGTAGAAGACATGGCGGCGGCGCACCGCGCGGGCGGGTGCGGCCTCGGTCGGATCCGTTGTCGGGCCGAGGGTGTGGCGGGGGTCGGGGGTGCTCGTCATGTCGCCTCTCTGGCGCCACGTTAGCCGAGGTTTCGCGCGGGCGTAAGGCCTTAGCCGAGGGTGGCCAGCGCCGGGAAGCTTTCCAGCAGCCAGTAGGAGAAGCGCGAGAAGCCCCCCGTCAGCATCATCAGCCCGATGGTCCACAGCAGCAGGCCCATGACCCGTTCGATCTGTTCCATATGCCGCTTCATCCAGGCCATCAGGCCGGTCAGGCGCGGCAGGAAGGCCGCCACCAGCAGGAAGGGAATGCCCAGCCCCGCCGCATAGACCGCCAAGAGCGCCGTGCCGCGCGCCAGCGAGGCCTCTTGCGCCGCCAGGCTGAGGATGGCGCCCAGTTGCGGGCCGATGCAGGGGGTCCAGCCGAAGGCGAAGGCCAGGCCCAGCACATAGGCGCCAAAGGCGGTGCCGCCCTGGTCGCCCGCGTCCAGCCGCGCCTCGCGGTCGAGAAAGCCGATGCGGTAGACGCCGACGAAATGCGCCCCGAAGATCATCACCACAATCCCCGCCACCACGTTGAACCACTGCTGATAGGCCAGAAAGACCGTGCCGATGGCCGAGGCGGCGAAGCCCAGGAACAGAAAGACGGTCGAGAGGCCCAGCACGAAGAAAAGAGCCGGCAAGAGCGCGCGCGAGCGGGCGCCGCGCTGGCCCAGCTCTCCCAGCGAGACGCCGGACATATAGGCCAGGTAGGGCGGCACGATGGGCAGCACGCAGGGGCTGAGGAAGGAAATGACCCCCGCCAGCGCCGCGACGAACATTGCCGGCAAAAGCGCGGCGTCCATGATCTCGATTCCGAACATGGGATCTGCCTAGCCTGCCTGAGAGGCGGCGTCACCTGTCATCCTGTCACAGGGGCGTGTGGGTAGGCGCGGGCCGGGCTGGGGGCGCTGCCCCCGCCGCGCCTGTGGCGCGTCTCCCCCAGAGTATTTTTGGCTGTCGGATAAGAGGGGCGTGGGTCCATGGCTGGACAGGGCCGCGCGAGGGGCCTAGGCAGGCGGAATGAGCGAGATCCTGGAAATCGACGCGCGCGGGCTGCGCTGCCCGCTGCCGGTGCTGCGGGCGCAGAAGGCGCTGCGGGGGCTGGCGCCGGGGGCAATGTTGCGCCTGCGCGCCGATGATCCCATGGCCCAGATCGACCTGCCGCATTTCTGCACTGAGGCGGGCCATGCGTTGCTGCTGGCGCGCGCCGAGGGGGACGGCTTTCTTTTCGAGATCCGGCGGGGCTGAGCGCTTGACCCGCGCAGGCCCCGGGCGCAGCATCGCCCCATGAGCACCCCCATTCGCAGCATCCGCAATCTTGGTCCCGCCATGGAGACGGCCTTTGCCCGTGCGGGCATCGCCTCGGCCGAGGCCCTGCGCGCGGCGGGGGCCGATGCGGCCTATCTGGCCGCCCTGCGCGCCGGGATGATCGCCCATTTCGCCGCCTATCTGTCGCTGGTCATGGGCTTGCAGGGTCGTCCCTGGACTGATGCGCACGGGTCCGAGAAAAAGGCCCTGCGCGCGCGCTACGAGGCGCTGCGCGCGGCACTTTACGCCCCCGGCGCCGAGGGTGAGACCGAGGGCGGCGCCCTGCCCCTGCCCCCCCGATCTGCGCCGTTTCATCCGCGATATCGGCCTCGACCGCTAGGCGCCTGCGGGGAACCCGATCCCCCTGTCCGCGTTGGACCTGCAACGCAACAAGGACCGAAACGGGAGAGCTTCGACATGACCATGGAACGAACCGACAGCGTGGGGGGCGATGTCCCGCGGGTGCTTCTGGCCTTCCTCCTGCCGCCGCTTGGCGTCTTCTTTCAGGTGGGCCTGGGCAAGCATTTCTGGTTCAGCATCCTGCTGACCCTGCTGGGCTGGGTGCCGGGGATCATCCACGCGCTTTATATCATCCTGCGCGACTGAGATGTCCGCGACCGATGCACAGGCCATGCAGAGGCCTGTCCGCGCCGAGGCGCTGGCCCGGCTGCATCGGCTGGACCGGCTGGCGCATAGGATGGACCGGGCGTTTCGCCTGCCGGGCACCGGCATCCGCTTTGGCTGGGATTCGATCCTGGGTCTGCTGCCAGGGCTGGGTGACACGGTCACCCTGGCCCCCGCCGCCTGGATCATCCTTGAAGGGCATCGTCTGGGCCTGCCCCGGGCGCGCGTCGCGCAGATGATCGGCAATGCGGGGATCGACTGGATCATCGGCTCGGTCCCCCTGGCAGGCGATCTGTTCGACGTCGGTTGGAAGGGCAATCTGCGCAATGTGGCGCTGATCCGGCGCCACTTGGAAGGGGTCTAGCCGGCCTTAGGGGACGCCCCCGCCCAAAGAAAAGCCCCGGTGCAGCGATGCACCGGGGCTTTCGTTATCTCATGCAATCAGATCGCGCTGCGATCTGGCGCCTTCAGCCGACCAGTTCGAGGCCGGAGAAGAAGAAGGCGATTTCCTGAGCTGCGGTTTCCGGCGCATCGGAGCCGTGGACCGAGTTCTCACCGACGGATTCGGCGAAATCGGCGCGGACGGTGCCGGGGGCCGCGTCGGCGGGGTTGGTGGCGCCCATCACTTCGCGGTTCTTGGCAATCGCGCCTTCGCCTTCCAGCACCTGGACGACGACCGGGGCCGAAGCCATGAATTCGCACAGTTCACCGTAGAAGGGACGCTCGGCATGCACTTCGTAGAACTTGCCCGCCTGGGCTTCGGTCAGCTGGATGCGCTTCTGGGCGACGATGCGCAGGCCGGCATCTTCGAACTTGGCGTTGATCTTGCCGGTCAGGTTGCGGCGGGTGGCGTCGGGCTTGATGATCGAAAGGGTGCGTTCGATGGCCATGTCACTGTCCTCTTTAGGTCAGGCGGTTCCGGCCCTGGCTCTGCGCCGGGGCCCCGCCGGGAAAATCCGGGACCGGGTAGCATGGGGATGGCGGTTTGAAAAGCCGCTATATCAGGGGGGGAAGGCCGTGATGGGCCCCGGCCTGGCTGGGGGCGCTGCCCCCGGCGCGCCTGCGGCGCCCCTCCCCCGGAGTATTTTCAGCCATCGAATGGAGCAAGGGGCGCGGGCGGCCGGGGCGCGGCCCTTTCCGCGACGTTTGCGGGAACCTTGCGGCCCGGGGGCCGGCACGCATTGACGGCCCCTGCGGCGGCTGTCACAGAGCATCCATGCTGCGTATCTCCTCGATCTCTTATTCCGTCGCCGGCCGCCCCCTTCTGGAAGAGGCCTCTGTCACCGTGCCCGAGGGCCACAAGGTCGGCATCGTCGGCCGCAATGGCACCGGCAAGACCACGCTGTTCCGGCTGATCCGGGGCGAGCTGACCCTGGACGGGGGCGAGATCACCCTGCCCGCCCGCGCCCGCATCGGCGGCGTGGCGCAGGAGGTGCCGGGCAATGAGGTCTCGCTGATCGACACGGTGCTGGCCGCCGACGTGGAACGCGCCGAGTTGCTGGCCGAGGCCGAAAGCGCCACCGATGGCGCCCGTATCGCCGATATCCAGACCCGGCTGGCCGATATCGACGCCTGGTCCGCCGAGGGCCGCGCCGCCTCGATCCTGAAGGGCCTTGGCTTTACCGATGCAGAGCAGCAGATGCCCTGTTCGGCCTTCTCGGGCGGCTGGCGGATGCGGGTGGCCCTGGCGGGGGTGCTGTTCGCCCAGCCCGATGTGCTGCTTCTGGACGAACCGACCAACTATCTGGATCTGGAAGGGGCGCTGTGGCTGGAAAGCTATCTGGCCAGCTATCCGCACACCGTGCTGGTGATCAGCCATGACCGCGGCCTGCTGAACCGCGCCGTGGGCCATATCCTGCACCTGGAAGACCGCAAGCTGACCCTCTATTCCGGCGGCTATGACACCTTCGCCAAGACCCGCGCCGCCAAGCTGGCGGTGGCCGAGGCCGAGGCCAGCAAGCAGGAGGCGCGGCGCGCGCATCTGCAAAGCTTCGTCGACCGTTTCAAGGCCAAGGCCAGCAAGGCCAAGCAGGCCCAGAGCCGCGTCAAGGCGCTGGAGAAGATGACGCCGATCACCCGGCCCCAGGAAGCCGCCCTGCGCCGCTTCAGCTTCCCCCAGCCCGAAGAGCTGTCGCCGCCGATCCTGAAGACCGAGGGGGTTTCGGTGGGCTATGACGGCAAGGCGATCCTGCATCACCTCGATCTGCGCATCGACCAGGACGACCGGATCGCCCTGCTGGGCCGCAACGGCGAGGGCAAATCGACCCTGTCGAAGCTTCTGTCGGGCCGTCTGGCGGCCATGGGCGGCGATATCGTCAAAAGCTCGAAACTGCGTATCGGGTTCTTTGCCCAGCACCAGGTCGAGGAACTGCACCTGGACGAGACCCCCATCGACCACGTCCGGCGCGAACGCCCGAACGAGGCCCCGGCGCAGCTGCGCGCCCGGCTGGCGGGCTTTGGCGTGGGGGCGGAACAGGCGGAAACCCTGGTGGGCAAGCTGTCGGGCGGGCAGAAGGCGCGGCTGTCGCTGCTGCTGGCCACGCTGGACGCGCCGCATATGCTGATCCTCGACGAACCGACCAACCACCTGGATATCGAAAGCCGCGAGGCCCTGGTCGAGGCGCTGACCGATTACACTGGCGCCGTCATCCTGGTCAGCCACGACATGCACCTTCTGAGCCTGGTGGCCGACCGGCTATGGCTGGTGAAGGACGGGCGCGTGGCGCCTTACGAGGGCGATCTGGAAAGCTATCGCCAGATGCTGCTGCAAGGCAACAAGCCCGCCGAGAAGGAAAAGAAAGAGGCCGCCAAGCCCAAGCCGAAGCGCCCGTCGCGCGATCAGGTCCTGGCCCTGCGCGCCGAGGTGCGCAAATGCGAAGAGCGGGTCAAGAAGCTGGAGGAGATGGCCGACAAACTGTCGAAAAAGCTGTCCGATCCGGCACTGTATGAAGACAGCAAGGTGGGCGAGCTGGAAGTGTGGAACAAGAAATACGCCGAGGTGCGCGAGGCCATGGCCAAGGCCGAGGGCCTGTGGATGGGCGCGCTGGAAAAGCTGGAGGCCGCCGAGGCCTGACTTGCCCCGGGGCGCGCCCCCTGCCAAGCTAGGCCCCGCCACCGGAGGAGACGAGTTTGGACAGCGCCTTTGTGATCACCGCCTTTGTCACGCTTTTCGTGATCATCGACCCCATCGGGCTGACGCCGATCTTTGCCGCCCTGACCCAGGGCCAGACGGCACGGCGGCGGCGCGAGATGGCGCTGCGGGCCTGTGTCATCGCCTTTGGCATTCTAGCGGTCTTTGCGGTTTTCGGCGAACAGGTGCTGGGGTTCATCGGCATCTCGATGCCCGCCTTCCGCATCGCGGGCGGGCTGCTGCTGTTCCTGACCGCGCTGGACATGCTGTTCGAACGGCGCACCAAGCGGCGCGAGGGGCAAAGCGAGGCCGCCGAGGCCGAGCACGAAGGCCACCCCGAGGATGACGCCGACCCGTCGGTCTTTCCCATGGCAATCCCGCTGATCGCCGGGCCTGGCGCCATTGCCACGGTGATCCTGCTGGCGGGGCAGAACCCCGGCTGGGCCGGGCTGGGCCTGACCCTGGCAGTGACGCTGGTGGTGCTGGCCTCGGTCTTCGGTCTGGCGCTGACCGCGGGGCTGCTGGAACGGGCCCTGGGACGGACCGGGATCAACGTTGTGACCCGCCTGCTGGGGATGCTGCTGGCGGCGCTGTCGGTGCAATTCGTCCTGGACGGGCTGAAGGCCTTCGGCTTTGCCGCCTGAAGGGCGCCGGGGCCGGTGACAGCCCCCCTGCCCATGCCTATATCGACCCCATGAGCGCGATCGACATCGGAAACCTGGCCTATCTCGGCCTGCTGCTGGCGGCCCTGGGCGGCTATCTCTTCGTCTCGAACCGGGACCGGCTGGGCCAGATGGCGCGGCACGCCCTGCTGTGGGCGCTGATCTTCGTCGCCGTCATCGCGGGCATCGGGCTGTGGGATCAGATCAGCCAGACCATTCGCCCGTCCCAGACCCTGGCCGCCGACGGCACCGAGATCACCCTGCCCCGCCAGGCCGATGGCCATTACTACGCCCGGTTGACGGTGAACGGGGTCGAGATCCCCTTCCTGGTCGATACCGGCGCCACCGATGTGGTGCTGACCCGCGATGCGGCCCGCGCCGTGGGGATCGACCTGGGCCGGCTGGTCTTTTCCGGGCGCGCGGGCACGGCCAATGGCACGGTGCGCACCGCGCCGGTGAGGCTGGACAGCGTCACCCTGGGCGGGGTCACCGACCACGACCTGCGCGCCATGGTCAATGATGGCGACCTGGACATGCCCCTTCTGGGCATGGCCTATCTGTCGCGCTTTTCCCATATCGAGATTACCGGCGGGGCGCTGAAGCTGACCCGTTAAGTGCCGCGCCGCTCGGGACTATTGCGCCGCCGAGGACGAAGCCTCTTCATCCTCGACCCGGGCAAAGCGGGTGCCGGCGCGGTTGGTGGTGACCACGTTCAGGCTTTTCAGCTTGCGGTGCAGCGCGCTGCGTTCCATGCCGACGAACTGCGCGGTTTTCGAGATATTGCCGCCGAAGCGGTTGATCTGGGTCAGAAGGTATTCCCGTTCGAAGGCCTCGCGCGCCTCGCGCAGGGGCAGCATGGCCAAGGCGCCCGACATCACAACGCGGCCCTCCTCGGCCCGGGAACGGTCGTCCTCGGCGGGCACTTCGCTGACGTCGATCTCGGCGCTGCTGTCGCCCAGGATCAGGATACGCTCGATCACGTTGCGCAGCTGGCGCACGTTGCCGGGCCAGGTCAGGGTCTGCATCAGCGCCGCCGCCTCTTCCGACAGGCGCCGCAGGGGCAGGCCCTGGCTGCGGTTCAGCACTTCGATGAAATGCTCGGCCAGGGTCGGGATGTCCTCGCGCCGCTCGGCCAGCGAGGGCACGGCCACGGGCACCACGTTCAGCCGGTGATACAGCTCCTGGCGGAAGTTGCCCGCCGCGATCTCGGCCTCCAGGTCGCGCGAGGTCGAGGACAGCACCCGCAGGTCCACCTTGATCTTGTCCGAGCCCCCGACGCGCAGGAACTGCTGATCGACCAGCACCCGCAGGATCTTGGACTGGGTGCCATTGGGCATGTCGGCCACCTCGTCCAGATAGACGATGCCGCCATGGGCCTGTTCCAACAGGCCGGGCTCGACCCCACGTTCGGGGCTTTCGCGGCCAAACAGCACCTCTTCCATGCGGTCGGCCTCGATCTGGGCGCAGTTGACCACGACGAAGGGCGCATCGGCGCGGGTGGAATTGGCGTGCACATAGCGCGCCGCCACTTCCTTGCCCGCCCCCGAGGGGCCGGTCAGCATCACCCGACCGTTGGATTTCGTCACCTTGTCGAGCTGGCCCAGCATGGTGCGGAAGGCCGCCGAGCCGCCGATCATCTCGGCCGCATCGCCGCCGCCGCGCTTCAGCGCCTGGTTCTCGCGGCGCAGCTGGCTGGTTTCCATCGCCCGGCGGATCACCACCAGCAGCTGGTCGATGTTGAAGGGCTTCTCGATGAAGTCATAGGCGCCCTGCTTGATCGCCGCGACCGCCAGTTCGATATTGCCATGGCCCGAGATGATGATGATCGGAATATCGGGATAGTCGCGCTTCACCGTCTTCAGGATGTCGATCCCGTCCATCTGGCTGTCCTTCAGCCAGATATCCAGGATCATCAGCGCGGGCGCCTCGCGGGTGACCTCGCCCATGCATTCGTCGGAGTTTCCGGCCATGCGGGTGGCATAGCCCTCGTCCTGAAGGATGTCGGAGATCAGTTCGCGAATATCGCGCTCGTCATCCACAATCAGAATATCGCTCATACTATCCTCTTGCCTGTCCTGCGGCGGCGCCGGGTGCCAGATGCAGCCGGACCACGGCCATGGCCCCGCGATGCGCCCCCTCCCCAAAGGGGGCTGCATCCTCCAGCACCAGGGTGCCGCCGTGTTCTTCGATGATCTTCTTGACGATGGGCAGGCCCAGGCCCGTCCCCTTGTCCCGTGTCGTCACATAGGGTTCGAACAGCCGCGCGCGATCCTCCGGCAGGCCGATCCCGTTATCGGCGATGCGGATCTCGGCCAGCGGCTGGCCCTCCTGTTCGATCTGCGCAAGCGTCACGCGGATCTGCGGCGCCCAGCCCTCGGGGGCGCCCCGCTCGGCCAGGCTCTCGGTGGCCTCGCCGGCATTCTTGATGAGGTTGGTCAGCGCCTGGCTGATCATCGTCGCGTCCAGCTCGGCCGAAAGGGGCAGCTCGGGCAGTTCGGCGGTGATCTCGACCTGGGGCTGGCCGGATTGCTGCAACAGCACCGCGCCGCGCACCAGATCGGTCAGATCCTCGTCGCGCCGGGTGGGTTCGGGCATCCGTGCGAACTTGCTGAACTCGTCCACGATGCGGCGCAGGTCGTCGGTCTGGCGCACGATGACGCCGGTCAGGTTCTCTAGATCCTCGTCCAGCGGCGCCTCGAGGTGGCGGGCGAACTTGCGCTTGATCCGCTCGGCCGACAGCTTGATCGGGGTCAGCGGGTTCTTGATCTCGTGGGCGATGCGCCGCGCCACGTCGCCCCAGGCCGCCATCCGCTGCGCCGAGACCAGATCGGTCACATCGTCGAAGGCCACCACATAGCCCTCGCGGCGGCCCTTGGCATTGCGCCGGGTGGCCATGCGCACCAGCAGGTTTTCCAGCCGCCCGTTGCGGCTGACCTTGATCTCTTCCTGCACCACCTGGCCGCGGCCCTGGCGCAGCTGATCAAACAGCGGTCCGAACTCGGGCACCGCCACTGACAGGGGGCGCGCCTCGTTCTGTTCGTCCCAGCCCAGCAGGGTCTCGGCCGAGCGGTTGACGAAGGTCACCCGCCCGTCCACGTCCAGCCCCACGACCCCTGAGGTGACCGAGCTGAGCACCGAGTCGAACAGCCGCCGCCGCGCCTCGATCTGCGCGGTGTTCTCCAGCAGCTCTTCTCGCTGGCTTTTCAGCTCTCGGGTCATCTGGTTGAAATAGCGGGACAGCTGGGAAAACTCGTCATTGCCGCTTTCCTCGTAGACGCGCACGTCCAGGTCGCCGCTGCCCACCTGTTGCGCGGCCGAGGTCAGCCGCCCCACGGGGCGCGACAGCCGTTCGGCGAACCACAGGCCCAGCCAGATGGCGGCCAGGATCAGGATCACCGCGAAGCCGAGGTAGAGCAGCGCGAACTCGAACAGCACCCGCCCGCGCTCATTCTCCAGCTGCTGGTAGAGCTGCACGGTTTCCTGGGTGTCGTCCAAAAGGTTGAGGATCGAGCCGTCGACCGAGCGGCTGACGTAAAGCAGCCGGTCGGGGAAGCGGCGCAGGGGCACCAGGGCGCGGAACTCGTTATTGTCCCAGTCCTTGATCACCGCGATCCCCGCGTCGCGGGCGGTCTGGAACTGTTCCGGGCTGGGTTCTTCGTAGTTGAAAAGGTAGGACCGTTCGCCGCGCGCCCGGATCTCGCCGGTGCCGTCGATCACATAGGCCTCTTGCAAGCCGCGCTGGATCTGCGCCTGGCCCGAGGTCAGCGCCTGGCGAAGCTCGCCGTCGCCGACGAAGAAATTCGCGTCTCGGATGGAATCCAGGGCGGCGGCCAGGATCTGCGCATCCTGGGTCAGGTCCTGCTGATGTTCTTCCTCGTAGGCCCGCGCGGCGGCCAGCGAGGTACCCACCACCTCGCGCACCCGGTCCGAGAACCAGCCCTCAAGCCCGATGTTGATCGTCAGCGCGGCGAAGATGGCGACCGAGACGGTGGGGATCAGCGCCATCAGGGTGAAGACCCCGGTCAGCCGCAGGTGCAGCCGCGAGCCCGCCGACTGCGCCCGCCGCGCCGCGATCATCCGCGCCACGCGCTGCGCCACCAGGGCGGCGACCACCATCACATAGACGAAATCGGCCAGCAGGATCAGCCGCAGCGCCATCGAAGAGCCGCCCTGATCGAGGGGCCCCAGCACCAGGAAGGTGGAGAGCACCAGAACCGGCCCCAGAAGCACCAGACCCAGGGTGGCGATATTCTGCACACGCCGCTGGCGGCGCAACCGCATGAGCCGATTCCAGTTGAGTTGTCGTGCCCGCGTGGCCACAGGCTGCTCCCGCCCAGATGTAGTGCCTTCAGGCACCAACGCTATATCTTGTGGCTCTGACGGGGGATGTCCCCCGTCGGCCACGGTTCTGTGGCGTTTTTACATCAACTTCCGGCGGCGTGTCACGCGAATATCCAGATCGGTGATCTTCTTGCGCAGGGTATTGCGGTTGATGCCAAGCAGGTCGGCGCATTTCGCCTGGTTTCCGCCGGTGGCCTCCAGCGCGATTTCGATCAGCGGCAGCTCGACCTCTTTCAGGATCCGCGCGTACAGACCCGGCGGCGGCAGCATGTTGCCGTGCAGGTCGAAATAGCGCCGCAGGTGGCGCGCCACCGATCCCGACAGTTTCTCGTTCTCGCCCTGCCCGCCCAGAAGCGGCTCGGTCTCGGGCTGGTTGCCCAGCACCGATTCCACCTCGGTGCGGCTGATCTCGTCGGTGCGCGCGGTCAGCACCAGGCGGCGGATGGCGTTTTCCAGTTGGCGCACGTTGCCGGGCCAGGAGTAGGTGCGCATCATCTCCAGCGCGTCCTCGGCCAGGTAGCGGCGCATGGCGCCCTCGCGCTCGGCCCGTTGCAGGAAATGTTCCACCAACAGCGGGATGTCATCGACGCGTTCGCGCAGGGCGGGCACGTTGATGGTGGCGCCGGTCAGGCGATAGAACAGGTCCTGGCGCAGGCGCCCCTCTTCCATGGCGCGGTTCAGATCGGTCTGCGAGGTGGCCATGAAACGCGGCAGCGTGTCGGTGGGCCCGTCCATCATGCGCACGATGCGGGCCTGCACCTCGCCGTCGATATCGGCGATCTCGTCAAACAGGACGGTGCCGCCCTTGGCCCGCGCCAGGATCCGCGCCGGGCCCTCCAGGTCTTGCAGATCCGAGGCAGAGACGGCGACAAAGGGCAGGTTGCGGCGGTCGCTGAAATCGTGAATGGCCTTGGCGATCAGGGACTTGCCCGTCCCGCTTTCGCCCGCGATCAGCACCGGCAGATCGGTATTCATCACCCGCGCCACCAGCCGGTACAGCGCCTGCATCGAGGGGGTGCGCCCGACCAGGGGCAATTCGTCGGGGCGATCCTTGGTCTCTTCCACCGCGCCCTTGGCGGGCATCCGCTGGCGCTGTTCCAGCGCCCGGGCGGTGCGTTTCATCAGATCCGGCAGGTCGAAGGGCTTGGGCAGATAATCATAGGCCTCGGCCTCGGCCGCCTGGATGGCCGTCATGATCGTGTTCTGCGCCGAGATCACGATGACCGGCAGGCCGGGCCGGTCCTGGGCGATCTTGGGCAGCATCTCGAGGCCATTGCCGTCCGGCATCATCACGTCCGAGATCACCACGTCGCCCTTGCCCTCGGCGACCCATCGCATCAGCGTGGTCAGCGACGAGGTTGCGTGCACCTTGCAGCCCGCGCGCGTCAGCGCCTGGGTCAGAACCGTGCGGATCGTGCGGTCGTCATCCGCAACCAGAACCGTGCCATCCATCACTTAGTCTCCTTCTCGAGGACTTCCTTGGGTGCCCGCGGCAGAGAAATGCGGAACACCGTCTTGCCCGGAACAGAGGTGACGGAGATCCAGCCCTCATGGTCCGAGATGATCTTGCTGACCAGCGCGAGGCCAAGCCCCGTGCCGTTTTCCCGCCCCGAGACGAAGGGATCGAAGATGTCGCCGGCGATGTCATCCGGCAGGCCGGGGCCATCATCCTCGATCTCGATCTGAAGGGGCAGACTCTTGCCCTTGCCGTCGGCGCGGCGCAGGCGGAAGGAATGTTCGAAATAGGTGTGCAGGCGGATCCGCCCGCCCTCGGGGCCCGCCGCTTGGGCGGCGTTCTTCAGCAGGTTCAGGATCACCTGCAACAGCTGGTCGGGGTCGCCATAGGCCTGGGGCAGCGAGGGGTCGTATTCCTCGACGATCTTCATGTTGGCGCCGAACCCCAGCAGGGCCGAGCGCCGGGCGCGGTCCAGCACATCGTGCAGGTTCACTGGCTTCAGATCGGGCATGGTCAGGTTGCCGAATTGCTCGACCTGCTCCAGCAGCTTCACGATGCGGCGGCTTTCGGCCACGATCAGGTCGGTCAGCTCCATGTCTTCCTTGGAGAGGTTCATCGACAGCAGCTGCGCCGCGCCGGTGATGCCAGCCAGGGGGTTCTTGATCTCATGGGCCAGCATCTCGGCCATGCCGATGGCCGACTTGGCCGCCGATTTCACGCTGTGGTCCTGGGTCATGCGCCCCGCCAGTTCGCGCGGGCTGATCAGGAACAGCATGAAGCCGGTGCGGTCGTTCAAGGGCGAGATCTGAAGGTTGCAATGCAGCGGCGCGCGTTCGCCGGTGCCCACGTCGACGTCGTTGACAAACAGCGGCGAGGCGGTGGCGCGGGCGCGCTGAAAGGCCTCTTCCAGCGGGCTGTCGATCAGCACCTTTTCCCAGACCTTCTGGCCCCGGATCGACTTGGCCGAGGTGTTCAGGAACCCTTCGGCGGCGGGGTTGATCGAGATGATCGCATCCTCGGGATCCAGCAGCAGGGCGGGCACGGGCAGCGAGGCCCAGACGGTGGTCTCCTCCACCTCGGCGATGACCTCGGCAAGGTCTTCGGATTCGAACGGGTTGGACCGCGTATTCATGCGGCGCGTACCTCCGGTTGGGCCTGGGAACAGGGACCCTCGGCCAGGGCCTCGGGCAGAAGGGAAAGAACCTGGGCGGGGTCGCCCTCGCGCAGCAGGCGGCCGCGCAGATCGGCGGGGGTGCGGGCCTCGTCCATGTACCAGCCCAGGTGCTTGCGCAGCACCCGGCGGCCAAGGTCGATGCCGTAGAAGGTGAGGCCCGCCTCGTAATGGGCGGAGACCATGTCGATGAAGGCAGCGGCCCCGGGCGCGGGGCGTGGGTCGCGCCCGGCCAGCACGTCGCGCAGCTGCGCCAGCAGCCAGGGGCGGCCCTGTGCGCCGCGGCCCACCATCACGCCATCGGCGCCCGACAGGCGCAGGGCGCGGCGGGCGCTGTCGGCGTCGGTGATATCACCATTGGCCACCACGGGAATGCGGACGGCGTCCTTGACCGCGCGGATTGCGGCCCAGTCGGCCTGACCCTTGTAGAACTGACAGCGGGTACGCCCATGGACCACGACCATCCGCACCCCGGCCCCTTCGGCGCGGCGCGCCAGCTCGGGGGCGTTGATCGTTTCGTCATCCCAGCCCAGGCGCATCTTCAGCGTCACCGGCGTGGCGACGGCCTCGGCCACCGCCTCGATCAGGGTCAGCGCGTGATCCAGATCGCGCATCAGGGCCGAGCCCGACAGGCCGCCCACCACCTTCTTGGCGGGGCAGCCCATGTTGATGTCGATGATCCGGGCGCCCTGCCCTTCGATCATCCGCGCCGCTTCGCCGATCCAGTAGGTATCGCGGCCGGCCAGCTGCACAGAGGTGGCGGCGGCGCCAAAGCCAAGCTCGGCCCGTTCGCGGGTACCGGGCTTGGCCTGGACCATTTCCTGGCTCGCCACCATCTCGGACACGACCAGATCCGCCCCGAGCCGTGCCACCAGGTCGCGGAACGGACGATCGGTGATCCCGGCCAGCGGGGCCAGGCAAACCGGGGGATGATCCTTGTCAAAGAGTGCGGAGACAGACATGCCTAAACCTTGAGCAACAGCTTATGCGTTAGACCAGAACCGGCGGGCAAACAACAAATCACGCCGAAATATACCCTGACCGGGGCGTCACATGCCTATTTTTTCGGCGGCGCCTTCCGGGCGCCCCATTGCCCCCGGCGCGGCCAAAGCCTATGCCTGCGGGCCAGAACGGGTCAAATCGGACCTGTCACGGGCCCTGCCAGAGAAGGAGCGCGGGATGGGCACTGCCGCAATCATCGTCGCCGCCGGGCGCGGCACCCGCGCCGGGGGCGACCTGCCGAAGCAATGGCAGCCGCTGGCCGGGCGGCGCGTCGCCGACTGGACCCTGGCGGCCATCGCCCGGGCGGGCCTGTCGCCCATCGTGGTGGTGCTGCACCCCGAGGATATGGACGCCCCCCTGCCCGAGGGGGTGATCCGCGTGGCGGGCGGTGCCACCCGCGACGCCTCGGTGCGCGCCGGGCTGGCCGCGCTGGACCCGGCAGAGGTCGCCAATGTGCTGATCCATGACGTCGCGCGCCCCTGCGTCCCGCAGGCGGTCATCACCGATGTCATCGCCGCGCTGGAGGCGGGCGCCGAGGCCGCCGCCCCCGGTCTGCCCGTCACCGACGCCCTGTGGCGCGGCGACGCAGGCCTCGTCACCGGCACCGCGCCGCGCGACGGCCTTTTCCGGGCGCAGACCCCGCAGGGCTTCCGCCTGGGCCCGCTTCTGGCCGCCCATGCGGCCCATCCGGGCGGGGCCGCGGACGACGTCGAGGTGGCCCGGGCCGCCGGGATCGGGGTTGCCATCACCCCCGGGGCAGAGGACAACCTGAAAATCACCCACCCCGGCGATTTCGCCCGGGCCGAACGCATTCTGAGAGGGACGATGGATATTCGACTGGGCAATGGGTACGACGTGCACGCCTTCACCCCCGGCGATCATGTCTGGCTGTGCGGGGTGAAGATCCCCCATGACGCCGCCCTGCTGGGGCATTCCGACGCCGATGTGGGGATGCACGCGGTGACCGACGCGATCTATGGCGCCCTGGCCGAGGGCGACATCGGCCGCCATTTCCCGCCCAGCGATCCCCAGTGGAAGGGCGCCGCCAGCCATATCTTCCTGGAGCACGCGGTGAAACTGGCCGCCGCGCGCGGCTTTGCCATCTCGAATATCGACTGCACCCTGGTTTGCGAGGCGCCCAAGGTCGGCCCCCATGCGGCGGCGATGCAGGCCCGCATGGCCGAGATCACCGGGCTGGATCCGGCGCGCATCTCGATCAAGGCGACGACCTCGGAACGGCTGGGGTTCACCGGCCGCAAGGAAGGGATCGCCGCCCTTGCCACCGCCTGCCTGATCCAGGCCTGAAGGAGCCCTGCCCCATGACCCTTTCGCACATGATCGCCACCGTCGCTGGCACCGGCCATCTGAAACCCGCCTCTGGCACCTGGGGCAGCGCGGCGGGGCTGCTGCTGGCCTGGGCGCTGCACCTGCTGGGCGGCCCGGCCCTGCTGATCGCGGCGCTGGTCTTTGTCTGGTTCGCGGGCCTCTGGGCGGTGAAAGTGGAAACCGCCGGCAAGACCGATCACGACCCCTCGGAGATCGTGGTGGACGAGGTTATCGGCATCTGGGTGGCCTTCCTGCCGGTCTCGATCGGCGCCGCCCATGTGGGCGCGCCCCTGACCGCGCTTTGGCCGGGCTGGGTCGCGGCCTTCCTGGGCTTCCGTCTGTTCGACATCTGGAAACCCTGGCTTGTGGGCCGGGCAGACCGGCGCAACGACGCCTTGGGCGTGATGCTGGATGACCTGATCGCGGGGGTCTTCACCGCGCTGCTGGTGATCGCCCTGGCCGCCTTCTCGCACCTGGTGCTGATGGCATGAGCGCGGATCTGGCCCGCGAGGTCATCGAGGCCTGCCGCGCGGCGGGGCTGAAGCTGGCCACCGCGGAAAGCTGCACCGGCGGGCTGATCGCCGGGGCGCTGACCGATATCCCGGGCTGCTCCGACGTGGTCGAAGGCGGGGTGGTCAGCTATTCACAGGCGGTGAAGCGCAAGATCCTGGGCGTTTCGGCCCGAACCCTGGCCGAGTACGGCGTGGTCTCGGAAGAGGTGGCGCAGGAAATGGCCGAGGGCGCCTGGTCGCATCTGGGCTGCGATCTGGCGGTGGCCACCACCGGCGTGGCAGGCCCCGGCCCGGCGGACGGCGCGCCCGAGGGGCGGGTCTGCTTTGCCGTCTCGGGCCCGGTCTATACCCGCACGGAAACGGTGGACTTTGGCGCCATTGGCCGCGACGCGGTGCGCAGGGCGGCGGTGGTCCATGGGCTGGAGATGCTTTTGGCCTCCCTGCGGGGGCTTCAGCCGTAAAGCTCGGCCGCGCGGCGCTCAAAGGCGCGCACGATGCGCTGCATCGCCTCGTTGAAGACCACGCCGATGATGCCTTGCAACACGGCGTTCTTGAATTCGAAATCAACGAAGAAATCCACCTCGCAGCCGCCATCCTCGGCGTCGCGGAAGGCCCAGTTGGATTTCATGTAGCGGAACGGCCCGTCCAGATACTCGGTGTCGATCTTCATCGCCTCGGGCCACAGAACGACGCGGCTGCCAAAGCGTTCGCGGAAGACCTTGAAAGAGATCACAAGGTCGGCCTCCATCACCGAATGATCGCCCTGGGGCGTCACGGCGCGGATGCGCGCGGCGGCGCACCAGGGCAGGAATTTCGGATAGGATCCCACATCGGCCACCAGATCGTACATCTGTTGGGCGGTATAGGGCAGTTTGCGGGTCTCGGAATGGGTCGGCATATCTTCCCGGCGATTGCGGCACGGTTCGGGTTTTTACTGGTCGTTTCCTGTCTTACACTAGGGCGGGACATTCAAGGGGGAAGACCGTGTCGCGTCCATATGTCATCGACGAAATGATTTCCGCAAAGGCCATCGCCGCCCGGATCGAGGAATTGTGCCGCGAGATTCGCGCCACCTTCCCCAAGGATGAACGGCTGGTGGTGGTGGGGCTGCTGCGCGGCTCTTTCGTGTTCATCGCCGATCTGGTGCGGGAGTTGTCCGACCGCGATGTCGAGGTCGATTTCATCGAAGCCTCGTCTTACGGCAATTCCACCGAAAGTTCGCGCGAGGTGCGGATCCTGAAGGACCTGCGCGGCGAGATCGAGGGCCGCAACGTGCTGGTGGTCGAGGATATCGTGGATACGGGTTATACGCTCAGCCATGTGATCCACCTGCTGAAATCGCGCCACCCCAAACAGCTGAAGACCGTTGCCCTGCTGGACAAACCGTCGCGCCGCGAGGTGAACTTCAAGGCCGATTGGACCGGCTTCGAGATCCCCGATGAATTCGTCGTGGGCTATGGCATCGACTATGCGCAATGCAACCGCAACCTGCCCTGTATCGGCAAGGTGCGGTTCACCGATTGAGCGGCGGGCGGTGAATTACACCTGGCTTCTGCGCGCCGTCCGCTGGGCGCGCAATCCGCCCTCGGAAAAGCGGGTGGTGCTGGTGCTGGTCGTGGTGGCGCTGTGTCTGGCGATCTGGGGGCTGGAGCAGCTGTTCGGTTTCCCCGACTGGCTGGTGCCCGAGCATGTGCGCGGCGGCGGCGCCCTGCGCTAGGGGCGCGGCGGACCGGCGAAGCCTCGCGGCTCACGGGATCGTCAGCGAATCCCGCTTGCCAGTTTGTCGCCCCCCGGTCACGCTTTGCCCGAAGGGCTGCGGCCCGCCCTCTGCGACAGGACGCCAGCCATGCCCAAAGCCCTGACCTCGATCGTTCTTCTGGCCGCCGTGGCCGCGGGGGCCGGCTGGTGGCTGACCGCGCCCGACCATGTGGATCCCGAGGAGTTCGCCGGGCTGACCGGTGACGCCACCCGCGGTGCGGCGGTCTTCCACGCGGGCGGCTGCGCGTCCTGCCATTCGGCCCCGGGCGCCGAGGGCGAGGACAAGTTGTTGCTGGTCGGGGGCCGGGCCTTCGAGACCCAGTTCGGCACTTTCTACGCCCCCAATATCACCCCGGACGAGGGCGCGGGCCTGGGCAGCTGGACCGAGCTGGATCTGGCCAATGCGATGATGAAGGGCACCTCGCCCGCCGGGCAGCATTACTACCCGGCCTTCCCCTATACCTCTTACGTGAAGGCGCGGCCCCAGGATGTGGTCGACCTTTACGCCTATATGCAGACCCTGCCCGCCGCCGATACCCCCAGCCGGGACCACGAGGTGGGCTTTCCCTTCAACATCCGCCGCAGCCTGGGCGGATGGAAGCTGTTGTTCTTCCGCGAAGACTATCAGATGGAGGTGGTCGACAGCGACCCGCTGGCGCGGGGCCGCTACCTGGTCGAGGCGCTTGGCCATTGCGCCGAATGCCACACGCCGCGCAATGCCCTGGGCGGAATGGACCGCGACCGCTGGCTGGGCGGCGCCCCGAACCCCTCGGGCCAGGGAAGCATTCCCAACATCACCCCCGGGGGCCTGGGCTGGTCGGAAGAGGAGATCGCGGAATACCTGGCCTCGGGCTTTACCCCCGACTTCGACGTGGTTGGCGGCGAGATGGCGGATGTGGTGGCCAATACCAGCCAGCTGTCGGACGACGACCGGCTGGCCATCGCGCGCTACCTGACCTCGGTGCCCGCGGTGGAGTGAGGCGCCAGGGGGCGGCATTCCGGGGCTCCGCCCCTTCGCCGCTGAAATCGTCCACCGGACGATGTCCGGGACGCGGCCCAGCCCCCGGGATATTTCTGGCCAACAAATAAAGAAAGGGTCGGCGCCGGGGCCGACCCTTTCCTTTGGGTGTTCGTGGCGGGGCGTCAGGCCAGGCCGAGTTTCTTCAGCCGCGCGGCGCGCAGGCGGGCGAAATCGTCGCCCGCATGGTAGGACGAGCGGGTCAGCGGCGTCGCCGAGACCATCAGGAAGCCCTTGTTGTAGGCGGCCTTTTCGTAGGATTTGAACTCGTCCGGGGTGACGAATTTCGCCACCGCATGGTGTTTCGGCGTCGGTTGCAGGTACTGGCCGATGGTCATGAAGTCGATGTCGGCGGCGCGCATGTCGTCCATCACCTGCAAGACCTGCGGGCGTTCTTCGCCCAGGCCGACCATGATCCCCGACTTGGTGAAGATCGTCGGGTCCAGTTCCTTTACCCGTTGCAGCAGGCGCAGCGAGTGGAAATAGCGCGCGCCCGGGCGGACCTCTTGATAGAGGCCGGGCACGGTTTCCAGGTTGTGGTTGAATACGTCGGGTTTCGCCTCGACCACCACCTCCAGCACCTCGGGGGCGCATTTCAGGAAATCGGGGGTCAGGATCTCGATCGTGGTCCCGGGCGAGCGGTGGCGGATGGCGCGGATGGTCTGGGCGAAGTGATCGGCGCCACCGTCTTCCAGGTCATCGCGGTCGACCGAGGTGATCACGACGTGGTTCAGCCCCAGCTTTTCCACCGCATGGGCGACCCGGCCCGGCTCGAAGACGTCCAGCGCATCGGGGCGGCCGGTGGCAATGTTGCAGAAGGTGCAGCCGCGGGTGCAGATCTCGCCCATGATCATCATGGTGGCGTGGCCCTGGCTCCAGCATTCGCCGGCATTGGGGCAGCCCGCCTCTTCGCAGACAGTGACCAGGCGGTTTTCCCGCATGATCTTTTTCGTCTCCATATATTCCTTCGAGGTCGGCGCCTTGACGCGGATCCAGTCCGGCTTTTTCGGCTGGGCATTGTCCGGGCGATGCGCCTTTTCGGGGTGGCGCTGCTCGGGGATCTTTAGATCGCGCATGGGTTTGGCTCCTTCTCCGGGCTGGGAGGTAGCATATCCTACAGCTTAGGGAAGAACCAGAGGTGCATGGCCCGGTTGCGCGGGGCGCAAGGGGCGCTGCCTGCGGCCCCCCTGCCCGGAAATTTCGCAGCCCGGGACCATACCCGAGCGTTTCCACAAGGTATTTCGCCGCAGCGCGGAAACTGCCTTGCAGAGGGTTTGGAACCATTCTAGACCACCGGGGAATCCGTGACTTTGACACAATGAAGAATGAAGGATGTTGCCATGCAACCTGGCTCCAAGCTCCCCGACGTGACCTTCCGCACCCGTGTCCGCGACGAAAGCGTCGGCGGCCCGAACCCCTTCCGCTGGCAGGACATGACCACCGCCGACTATTTCGCCGGCAAGCGCGTGATCCTGTTCTCGCTGCCCGGTGCCTTCACCCCGACCTGTTCCACCTACCAGCTGCCCGGCTTCGAAAACAATTTCGACAAGTTCAAGGAACTGGGCATCGACGAGATCTACTGCATGTCGGTCAACGACAGCTTCGTGATGAACCAGTGGGCCAAGGCCCAGGGCATCGAGAACGTGAAGGTGATCCCCGATGGCTCGGGTGAGTTCACCCGCCGCGCCGGGATGCTGGTGCAGAAGGACAACCTGGGCTTCGGCCTGCGCTCCTGGCGCTATGCCGCCATCGTCAAGGACGGTGTCGTCGAGGCCTGGTTCGAAGAGCCCGGCATCTGCGACAACCACGGCGAAGATCCCTATGGCGAAAGCTCGCCCGAGACGCTGATGAAGTACCTCGAAGAGAAGAAGGCCGCCGCCTGATCCGGACAACGGCCCATCGGTGACGACCTCAAGGGCGCGGGCAACCGCGCCCTTTTGCTTTGGCCCCTACCCTTGTGCGGCGCCGCGCGTCAGATCCGGGTGCGCAATTCGCGGGTCAGCCGGTTGCCCACGCCCGACAGGATCCCCGCCAGGGCGCGGAACCAGCCGTCATCGGGCGAGGAGGCGCGGCGCACCAGCGCCACCTGGCGGAAGGGTTCCGGGCTTGAGAAACGGCGCAGGCTAAGCCCCGCCCCTTCGCGTTCCACCGCCAGTTCCGGCAGAAGGGTCAGGCCGAAGCCCGCCGCCACCAGCCGCGACAGCGTGGCGAGAGAGGCCGCGCCCATGTTGATCTGCGCGTGACCCCGGCCCCGGCCGCAGACCTCCAGCGCCTGATCGGTCAGACAGTGGCCATCCTCCAGCAGCAGCAGCTGCGCCGGGCCGATGTGATCGGGGCGCAGCGCCTCGTGCCCCTCGCCCAGGGCCGCCAGCCGCGCCTCGGTTCCGGCCAGCAGGAAACGGTCCTCGAACAGGGGTTCGGCCACCAGCCCCGGCACCTCGTCATAGGGCAGCGCGATCACCGCGGCATCCAGCCGGGCGGCGCGCAAATCCTCCAGCAGGCGGGCGGTCTTGCCTTCCTGCACCTGCACCGACAGGCCGATGTCCTCGGCCCGGATCGCCGCCAGGGCGGCGGGCAGCAGATAGGGGGCGATGGTGGCGATCAGCCCCAGGCGCAATTCCCCCGCCAACCCGCCGTTCCAGCGCGCCAGGTCGTGCAACACCTGCACCTCGGTCATGATGCGGTCGGCCTGGCTCAGCACCAGGCGGCCAAAGGGGGTCAGCTCGATCTCGCGCCCGCCGCGTTCCACCACGCGGGCGCCCAGACTCTGCTCCATCTCGCGGATCTGCACCGACAGGGCGGGCTGCGACACATGCACCGCCTCGGCGGCGCGGCCAAAGTTGCGGTGCCGGGCGAGAGAGCGGAAATAGGTCAGCTGGCGCAGGGTGATGTTCATAAGGCAGGATTACCGTGCGCGGGTAGATAGCGCCAGTTTTCATTATGTCCTTGCCCCCTGCGAGTCGTTCGCGCTTTGCCCCGGGGCCGGGCGGGGCTATCCCCGAGGGGTGACAGACAGCGGGAGAACGGCGATGGATTGGGCCCAGCACAGGCGCGAGGCACACCAATTGGGGCGGGCACAGGAGTTTCTGCGCCAGATCGTTTACGGCGGCAATGACGGTATCGTCACCACCTTTGCCATCGTCGCGGGGTTCGCCGGGGCGCAGGCCGAAGGGGTCGCGCAGATCGGCGGTATGGCAGTGCTGATCTTCGGGCTGGCCAACCTCTTTGCCGATGGCGTGTCGATGGGCCTGGGCGAGTTCCTGTCGGGCCGGGCCCAGCATGACCTGTATCACGCGCGCCGCGAGATGGAGCTGCGCGAGATCGCCGAGAACCCGCAGCAGGAACGCGCCGAGCTGGAGGTGATCCTGTGCCAGCGCGGGCTGAATCCGGTCGAGGCCCATGCGGCGGCAGAGATCATGATCAACCACCCGCCGATCATGGCCGATCTGATGATGACCTACGAGTTCGGAATGCACGACCCCGCCGAGGAAAGCCCGGCGGTGAACGGCCTGTTCACCTTCACCAGCTTCATCCTTTTCGGCGCCGCGCCGCTGGTGCCCTATTTCCTCTATCCGGCGACCCCGGGGACCTTCCTGGGCTCGATCTGCACCTCGCTGGCGGCCCTCGTCGCCCTGGGCCTGCTGCGCTGGAGCGCGACCGGAGAGCGGCTGATGCGCAGCCTTTTCGAGACCCTGGCCGTAGGCAGCGTCTGCGCCGTGGTGGCCTATGTGGTGGGGATCGTCGTCGGCTGAGGCACGGATCTTGGGGGGCAGTTGTTTCCCTTATCGGGACAAAAATAACCCCGGCTCGCATTTTGTCGCGGGCCGGGGTTAAGCTTTCTTAAGATCGGGTCAGATTTGCGCCGCCTCCGCGCAGGCTCCGGGATCAGCCGATCAAGCGACTGTCGCGGGGCTGGGCGCCGTAGTGGCGGTGTAGCCGTTCCAGCGCGATGCGCAGCACGATCTTGCCCGAACGCGCCGACCAGCCCATCTTGCGCTCGGCGGTTTCCAGCCCCTCCAGCTGGCAGCAGCAGCGCAACGCCACATCGGCCAGGCCTGACCCCAGATCCTGAAGCGCTGCGGAGACCCGGGCGCGGGCCGCTTCCGGGCCACGCTGCGGGCCGCGGCCCGCGGGCGCGGCGCCGGTGTTCGCGGTCAGAAACCGCTCCCAGTCCTGGGTGATTCCAGGGCCCATCTGGGCTAGTTCGAAATCCTCGCGCAGCCGCTCGCCCGCGCGCACCAGCTCGGCGGCCAGGAAGGGGGCCCCGTCGCGGTCGCGGCGTCGCGCCAGAGCCGCCAGGGGGCTGTCGCTGACGCAAAGGCGCCCGCGCGGCCGCTCGCCCTCGTCGGCGGCCAAGGCGGCGCCGCGCAGCTCGAAGGGGGCGATGCCTTCGGCAAAACCGCGCGCGGTGTTTTCTTCCTTGGCTGTCAGTGTGTTAAGAATGGATCGCCCGGCCGATGTGATGGCATAACGCGAGATCCGCCCGGGCGTCTTGCAGGCGATCCAGTCCTTCAGCGCCATGGCCTCTGCCAGTTCGCGAGAGATCACGTCAAGCCGGTCGGGCGAGCCGTCGATGCGGTCGCGCACCACCACCGCCTTCTGCATGTCCTGGGCCACCGCCAGCACCGTGCCGCTGCGTGCCAGTTGGCGCAGCACTGGCAGGGCATCGCGGCGCAGGATAGGTTCGGTGATCGGGGTCGGGCTGTCGTCGCGGGCAGCGGAAGTCATCGTCGAGGGTCCCTTTCTGGGTGCCGGCGTGGCCCCGTCCCCCTGCCCGCCCAGCCGGGCCAGGGCGCAGTCGACCAACGGGTCGTCGCGCAGGGTTTCTAGGCGCCGGATCTGGCGCAGGATGGTCGAGGGGGCACAGCCCGCCTCGCGCGCCAATTGGCGGATGGGAACGCCGCCTTCGGTATGGACAAGATAGTGTCGCGCGGCCTGGGGCAGCCAGCCGGGCAGCGGGCGCGGCGCCGGTGCTTCACGGGTCACGTTCTGGCGCATGTCGGTCTCGTAGGGTCTCTGTCGGTCGGGGCCGTGCCCCAGCTTATCCACAGCAAACGGCGTTAAGGTTTAATAGAGGTTAATGGTTAACCACTTCCGCAATGATTGTTTCTAAAGGATAAACTATTCTTGCTGGACCGTTCGCGCGGCCCGGCACGACGCAACACCCGCAAGGGTTGTGCCATCCTGCCTTTCCGATCCCTGATCATGATGACGAGGTCCGAAATGCAGGATATTTCCGCCATGCTGTCGCGTCTGCGCCGCCCGCCCCTGCTGGTGCGCGCCGCCCGCATCGCCGCCGAGGACTACCGGCGCGAGGCGCATCTGCCCGCCCTGCTGGGCCAGCCGGTACCGCGCCGCCACGGCGCCGCCGCCCTGGCCCTGATGGAGCATGAGCGCGAGATCGACCGGCTGCGCCGGGACCGCGCCGCCACCTATTCCGCCCTGGGCCATGTGCGCCTGCTGTCGGCGCTGATCGGCGAGGCGCAGCTGCTGGCCGCCCCGGTCCCGCCGACACCCGGCGAAATGCAAAAGGCCGCCCCACAAGGGACGGCCCTGTAACGATCCGACGGCTGCCGCCTCAGGCGAAGGCGTCGGGCATCTCGGCCTTGCGCCGCGCCACGAAGGCGGCCAGCGCCTCGGCGATCTCGGGCTCCATGCTCGGCTGCTGGTAGTCGGCCAGCAGCTTGCGCACCCGTTCGGCGGCCAGGTGCTGGCTGTCGCGCGCGCCCTCTTCCGACCAGGTCTCGAAGGGCTTGTTGTCCAGCACCTCGGAGCGCCAGAAGGCGGTCTGGAAATGGCGTTGCGTATGGGCGCAACCCAGGTAGTGCCCGCCGGGGCCGACCTCGCGGATCGCATCCATCGCCTGGGCCTCTTCGTCATGGGACACGCCCGCGCCCAGCCGGTGCAGCACGCCCAGCTGGTCGGCATCCAGCACGAATTTCTCGAAGGACGAGACCAGCCCGCCTTCCAGCCAGCCGCAGGCGTGCAGCATGAAGTTCACACCGCCCAGAAGCGCCGCGTTCAGCGTGTTCGCCGTCTCATAGGCCGCCTGGGCATCGGGCAGTTTCGACCCGCACAGGCCCCCGCCCGACCGGAACGGCAGCCCCAGGCGACGTGCCAGCTGACCGGCGCCATAAAGGATCTGCGACGCCTCGGGCGTGCCGAAGGTGGGGGCGCCCGAGTTCATGTCGATCGAGGTCACGAAGGCGCCCATGATCACCGGGGCACCGGGGCGGATCAGCTGGGAATAGGCCACGCCCGCCAGGGTCTCGGCCAGCACCTGGGTCAGCGTGCCCACGACCGACACCGGCGCCATGGCGCCGCCGACGATGAAGGGCGAGATGATGCAGGCCTGCATGTTCGAGGCGTAGACCTCGAGCGCGCCCATCATCACGTCGTCGAAGGTCAGGGGCGAGTTGATGTTGATCAGCGACGTCATCACCGGCTGGTTCGTCGCCACCTCTTCGCCGAAGAGCATCTTGCACATCTCGACGCTGTCCTGGGCCCGGCTGGGCTCGGTGACCGAGCCCATGAAGGGCTTGTCGGACAGGGTCATATGGGCGTGCAGCATGTCCAGATGGCGTTTGTTCACCGGCACGTCGGTCGGTTCGCAGACCGTGCCGCCCGAGTGGTGCAGCCATTTGGACATATAGCCCAGCTTCACGAAATCGCGGAAATCCTGCATCGTGGCATAGCGGCGGCCACCGTCGAGGTCACGCACGAAGGGCGGGCCGTAGACCGGTGCCAGCACCAGGCCCTTGCCGCCGATCTCGACCGAGCGTTCGGGGTTGCGGGCAAGCTGGGTGAAGCGCGCGGGCGCCGTGGCACAAAGCTGCCGCGCCAGGCCGCGCGGGATATGCACCCTCTCGCCCTGCACATCGGCACCGGCCGCGCGCCATCGCTCCAGCGCGGCGGGGTTGTTGACGAAGTTGACGCCGATCTCTTCCAGCACCGTCTCGGCGTTGGCCTCGATGATCTCCAGCGCCTCTTCCGACAGCATCTCCATGTTGGGGATGCCGCGCTGGATCACCGGGGCGCAATCCATGCTGACCGCCGTGCGGGCCGCCCGCCTGGCTGCCCCGCCGCCGCCGCGGCCCCGTCTGCGCGTGGATGCTTCGGTCATAGCGCCGTTCCTCTTTCCCGGTCTCTGGCCCTTTTGATAGCTCTCTCGCCGGGCCGACCGTCCGCTGCAAGCGGCATCGAAGGGGCAAAAGCGACATAAGCGGCGCGGAATGCGCGGCGCGCGCGCCGCTTCGGGCGGGCTTGCCCTTGGCCACGAGGCGGGTAAACCTCCGCCGCGACGCAGCAGGCCACAGCAGGAGAGATAGGGATGATCACCGGAGATCGGGCAAAGGCGGGCGCCTGGGCGGCGCTGATCGTGGCGGGGCTGTTCTACCTCTACGAATTCGTGGCCCGGATCAGCCCCAGCCTGGCGCCCGCGCAGATCGCGGCGCATTTCGGCCTGGGCAGCGGCGGGTTCTCGACCCTGTCGAGCCTGTTCTTCTGGATCTATGCGCCGATGCAGATCGTCGTGGGCCTGGCGCTGGACCGCTTCGGCGCGCGCCGTCTGGTGCTGCCCGCCATGGCCTGCTGTGCGGGGGGAATGGCGCTTTTCGCTGCCAGCGATCTGGCCTGGCTGGCCGGGGCCGGGCGGCTGCTGACGGGCTTTGGTGCCTCTTTCGCCTTCGTCGGCGCCCTCTACATCGTCAACCACCGCTTTCCGCCCGCGCGCTTTGCGCTGCTCTCGGGGGCGGTGAACGCCCTGGGGATGCTGGGCACCGCCATTGGCGCCGTCTGGCTGAGCGAGTTGGTGGCAGGCGCGGGCTGGCAGCCGGTCTTCACCTGGACGGCCCTGGCCGGTGCCGTCCTGTTCCTTCTGGCGGTGTTGCTGCTGCATGACGGCGGCGAGGCCCCCGAACGCCGCCCCGGCGCCCATCCCCTGGCGCCGCTGAAGCCGCTGATCCGCGACCGCCGGCTGTGGCTGGTGGCCCTGACCGGGGCGCTGTTCTACATGCCTATCAATGTCTATGGCGGGCTTTGGGGCAAGGCCGAGATCCTGGCCGATCGCGGTCTGGACGACGCGGCGGCGGAACTGGCCGTGTCGATGATCTTCTGGGGGATGGCGGCGGGCAGCATCGGTGCGGGCTGGCTGTCGGACCTGCTGGGGCACCGCAAATGGCTGCTGAGCGGGTCGATCGCGCTGACCGCGCTGTTCTACGCACTGGCGCTGTTCTGGCCCGGTCTGGGCCTGGGGCCGCTGGCGGCGCTGCTGTTCCTGGCCGGGCTGACCAACGGGGCGCAGATGCTGACCTTCGCCATGGCCAAGGAGGGCCACCCGCAAGAGGTGTCGGGGACGCTGATCGCCTTCGTCAACATGGTGGGGATCGGCAGCGCGCTGATCTTCCAGCCCCTGCTGGGATGGCTGATCGACCGCGCGGGCGGCAGTTTCGGCCCTGCCATGCTGGTGATCCCCTGCACGGTGCTGCTGGCGGGGCTACTGTCGCTGACGGTCCGCGAGGAACGCCACCCCGACCACGCGGCCTGAGGTCAGCGGCGCACCACCAGGACGTCGGTGGGCGGATCGCGCAGGATCTGTTCGGTGAAGCTGCCCAGAAGCGTCGGCGACAGCGGCCCGCGCCCATGGGCGCCGATGGCCAGCAGGTCGGGCTTTTCCCGGTGCAGCAGCCGCGACAGCATCTCGTAGCGACCATGGGGCTGCGGCTCGGGGCGCGGCACGGCCTGCGGCAGGTCGGTCTGTTCCCACCAGCTGTCCAGGGCGTCGCGCGCCTCTTCCAGGAAGGGATGCAGCATCTCGGGGGTGCCCGCCCGCGCCACCAGCCCGCGATAGGGCACGTGGACGGCGTGGAAGGCATGGATCGTGGCCTTTGGCGCCAGTTCTGCGGCCAGGTTCAGCGCCGCGGCGCAGGCGGGCGACATGTCGACCCCCGACAGCACGCGGGCGTAGGGCGCCACCGGGGCATTGCGCACCAGCAGCACCGGCACCCGGGCGGCGCGCACGATCCGCTCCATCGTGGTGCCATAGAACAGATCCCAGACCGCGCGCGGGCGATGCACCCCCAGCACCAGAAGATCTGCCTCGACCTCTTTCATCGTGGTCAGGATATGCGGCAGCGGATCGGCGATCTCGACCCGCAGGTCGGCGGGCTGATCGGGCGAGATGGCATCGCAGAGCATCCGCAGCTCTTCCTCGGCCAAATCGCGCGAGCGCGCCGCCATGCCCGGCGGCAGATCCTCGTCCACCACGGTCAGCACGGTCAGCCGCGCCCCCTGTTCGGCGGCCAGCCGGTAGGCCCGGCGTAGGGCGCGTTCCGAGCGCATGGACAGGTCGGTGGCAATCAGGATGGACCGGCGCATCTCTTTCCTCCTATGGGCAGCTTTCTTGGGGCGGGCATGGGCGGTGTCGCCCCAGCCTAGCCGCTGTGGCCCGGGGTTCAAATGCCATTCCGCCGCAGCCCTGCGCGCCCCGCCCGCGCAGCGGAGGCTTGCCAGAGCGCGCGGGGCGGACTATGGCAGCGACATGAGCCAGACATCCCATGACCGCCTCCTCATCATCGACTTCGGATCCCAGGTGACGCAGCTCATCGCGCGTCGCCTGCGCGAGCTGAAGGTCTATTGCGAAATCCACCCCTACCAGAACGTCACCGCCGAGCTGTTGCGCGATTTCGCGCCCAAGGCCGTGATCTTCTCGGGCGGGCCCGACAGCGTCGTGCGCGAAGGATCGCCCCGGCCCCCGAAAGAGGTCTATGACCTGGGCGTGCCGATCTTGGGCATCTGCTATGGCCAGCAGGTCATGATGCAGGACCTGGGCGGCATGGTCGAAGCGGGCGAAAGCCACACCGCCGAATTTGGCCGCGCCTATGTCACCCCGGGGGACGAACGGATCGACCTGCTGAACGGCTGGTTCCTGGATGGCACGGGCCGCGAACAGGTCTGGATGAGCCACGGCGATCACGTCAGCAAGCTGGCCCCCGGCTTCAAGGTCTACGGCACCTCGCCCGGCGCCCCCTTCGCCATCACCGCCGACCTCGACCGCCGCTTCTACGCCGTGCAGTTCCACCCCGAGGTGCACCACACCCCGAACGGCGCCACGCTGTATGAAAACTTCATCCGCGACGCGGGCTTTACCGGCGACTGGACCATGGGCGCCTACCGCGAAGAGATGATCGCCAAGATCCGCGAACAGGTGGGCGACAAAAAGGTCATCTGCGCCCTCTCGGGCGGCGTCGACAGCTCTGTCACCGGCATCCTGCTGCACGAGGCCATCGGCGACCAGCTGACCTGCGTCTTCGTCGACCACGGCTTGCTGCGCCTCAACGAGGCCGAGCAGGTGGTGAAGATGTTCCGCGAGAACTACAACCTGAACCTGATCCACGCCGACGAAAGCGACCTGTTCCTGGGCGCGCTGGAGGGGGTTTCCGACCCCGAGGTGAAGCGCAAGACCATCGGCAAGCTCTTCATCGACGTCTTCCAGAAATACGCCGACCAGATCGAGGGCGCCGAGTTCCTGGCCCAGGGCACCCTGTACCCGGACGTGATCGAGTCGGTCAGCTTCTCTGGCGGGCCCTCGGTGACCATCAAGTCGCACCACAATGTCGGCGGCCTGCCCGAGAAGATGGGCCTGAAACTGGTCGAGCCGCTGCGCGAGCTGTTCAAGGACGAGGTCCGCACTCTGGGCCGCGAGTTGGGCCTGCCCGACAGCTTCATCGGCCGCCACCCCTTCCCCGGGCCTGGCCTGGCGATCCGCTGCCCCGGCGAGATCACCCGCGACAAGCTGGAGATCCTGCGCAAGGCCGATGCTGTCTATATCGACCAGATCCGCAAGCACGGCCTCTATGACGAAATCTGGCAGGCCTTCGCCGCAATCCTGCCGATGCGCACCGTGGGCGTGATGGGCGACGGGCGCACCTACGACTACGCCCTGGCCCTCCGCGCCGTCACCTCGGTCGACGGCATGACCGCCGACTACTACCCCTTCACGCACGAGTTCCTTGGCGAGACCTCGACCCGGATCATCAACGAGGTGAAGGGCATCAACCGGGTCTTCTACGACTGCACCTCGAAGCCCCCGGGGACGATCGAGCTGGAGTGAGCCGGGACACCGGAATTGAAAAGGCGCCACGGGGATCCGCGGCGCCTTTTTTCGTTCTCTCGTCGGGGATCAGGCCGAGGCCAGTTCCGCCCCCTTGCGCAGGTTGCGCAACTTCTTCCAGGTCACCTCGGGGTCGATCTTGCCGTAGCCCGCGAAGGTGCCGAAGCCGCAGTCGGTGCTGGCGATCACCCGGTCCTGGCCCACGATGTCGATGAAGCGTTGCAGGCGCTGCGCCACCAGTTCGGGGCGTTCGACGTAGTTCGAGCAGGTGTCGATGACGCCCGGCGCAAGGATCTTGTCCTCGGGGATGTCGGCATCGCGCCAGACCACCCATTCGTGTTCGTGGCAGGGGTTCGCCCCCTCGAAGAGGATCGTGGAGGGCCGCGCCGACAGCACCACGTCGATCACTTTTTCCAACGGGATGTCGTGGTCGTGCGGCCCTTCGTAGTTGCCCCAGCACAGGTGCATCCGCATCCGGTCGGCGGGCAGGCCCTCGGTCGCGGCATTCAGGGCCTCGACGTTCATTGCGGCGATCTTGACGAACTCGTCCTGATCCATGTCCTGATAGCCGGTGTGGGCCGACATGGCCAAATCAGGGCAATCGAACTGGATATCCAGACCGGCGTCCAGAATCGCCTCGTATTCGGGGCGCATGGCGGCCACCAGGGCCTCCAGATAGGCCTCGTGGCTAGGGTAGTACTTGTTCACCTGAAAGGCGGTGATCAGCCCCGGCGAGGCGGCGTTCATGAAGGCGCGGGTGCCCTGCCCCTCGGCCGCCAGCGCGGCCTTGAAGCGGCGGATGTCGTCCAGCGCCGGTTGCAGGTTCACCAGCTTGATCTCGCCGATGCAGGAGGCGCGGGTGAACTCCTGGCTGCCCATGATCGCCGACAGCTTCTTGGCGAGGTCCGGGTGGGCCGCCAGATCCTTGGCGGGCTTGCGGTCGATATGGCCGCCGAAGCCCGACAGGCGTTCCTGCATGTAGGTCGAATAGCCCACCTTGCCCAGCTCGCCATCCGACACGATGTCCACCCCCGCCTCGCGCTGGTGGCGCACCGCCTCGGTCACCGCGGCCTCGACGGCGGCATCGAAGGCGGCGGCGTCATAGGCCTCGCCCTTGTCCTTGGCGATCAGCAGCTGCGACAGGGCATCGCCGCGCGGCAGGCTGCCCACATGGGTGGTCTGAATGGTCATGATGTCTCGGCTCCTCTCCCTTTGGCGCGCGGTTAGCAGAGCATCGGCGGGCCGGAAACACAACCGCGAAGCGGCGGGGCGCGGCACCCGCCGCCGCGCCAAACCAGAACGCGCGCCCCCTAGCCAGAGGCGCGCGCGTGGTTCGTTGCTTGCGGCGGGCCCTAGACCCGTCCGGCGGGTTAGAACCGCATCCCGGCGGTTACCTGAACACCGCTTTTCTCATGCGCGTCATACTGGCCTTCGATGCGCAGGCGCCAGGGTTGGCTCGCGGCCTCCAGCTCGACGCCCAGGGTCAGCTGGCCCAGGGTGTCGTCCCCTTCGGTGGCATAGCGCGCGGTGCCCGAGCCGAGGCCCAGGGTCACGGCCTCGCCGTCGGTGAAGAGGACCTCGGCGCCCAGGAAGGGGGTAATCGTCCCGCCACCGGGCAGAGACCGGGTCAGCCGGGCCTCGGCGGACAAGAATCCGGTGGTGACGTCGCGCGCCGCATAGCGCGCCCCGCCCAGACCGGACAGGGTGAAACTGTCGAAGCTCTGATGCTCGATCCCGGCGCGGGCGGTGACCGACAGGCCCCCGGGCGTGGCCGCGCTGGTCACGGCCCCGGCCAGGCCGAAGATCCGGCTGTCCACGCTGCCCTTGCCCGAGACGCCGCCCGACAGATCTGTCTCGGCAAAGCCCAGGTAGGCGATGCCCACCAGATCGCCGCCCCCCGCCAGGGCGCGGCCCGTGTGCAGGCCGATCATCGTGCTGTCCTCGGTCAGGTCATAGCCACCCCCGGCCTCGCCCGTGGTCCGACCGTAGGAGACGAAGACCCCCAGACGGTCGTAGTCTCGGCCAACGGTCAGGCGCCCGGCGCCCTGCCCATCGAAGACCGAGGCAGAGCCCGAACCCCACCAGCCGCCCTGGTCCATGCCACCGGCGGCAAAGCCGAGGGCGGGCGCGGGTGCGGGATTTCCGGCCATCGGCATCAGGGCGGATTTGCCCATCTGGGCGGTGCGCCGCGCGCTCAGCCCGTCCATCGCGCCGAAGACGCCGCGCGGGCCGACCACCAGGGTCATGTCGCCGTAGACGGCCGTTTCCGGCGCCTCGTCCAGATCGACGATCTCGACGTCCGAGGCGAAATAGACCACGCCCTCTTCAACGGTTTCGCGCACGATGAGCGTATCTTCGCCCGTGCCCAGATCGACCGTGCCCTGGATGTCCATGGAATAGATGTCCAGCGTGTCATCGCCCGCGCCCAGTTGCAGCGCGGTGCCCGAGGTGCCGATGATGGTGCCGTGGTTGATCACCACCTGGGACATGGTGTTGGCCGGATCGTCGAGGCCCAGCTCGACATTCACCCCGATCTTGCCCGAGATGGTGCCGTGGTTGGTGATGGTCGAGGTGGCAACCTCGGAGGCGTCGAAGTCGATGCCGTCCTCGCCGCCCAGGGACTGGATCAGCCCGTAGTTCAGCACCGTCCCGCTGTCGATGTCGATCCCGTCCTGGGCGCCGGTGGCGGTCAGCACGCCGCCCAGGGCGTTGGTGATCATGGCGTTTTCGCCCGCGTTGATCGCGTCATCCAGCGCGGTGATGGTGCCCGCGTTGGTGATCTCGGCGTCATCGCCCGCCTCGATCCCCTCGTCATCGGACAGGATCGTGCCTTCGTTCAGGATCTTTGCGTCATCATCGGCCTGGATGCCCTTGTCGTCACTGTCGATCAGACCGTAGTTCCGCACCTCTCCGTCGTCGCCGACCTGCACGCCGTCGTCGCCCGCATAGATCTTGCCATGGTTCACGACCAGCCCGCCGTCGCCATCAACGCGTACGCCGTCACCGGTGGTGCCGGTGATGACGCCGTCTGCGTAGTTGTAGATCCAGGTCTCTTCCTTCGAATCCACGCCCCGATCCGTGCCGGTGATCGTGCCGTAATTGTGCACGGTGCTGTCGTCGCCAACCTGCACCCCTTCATCGGTGCCGGACAGGGTGCCGCGGTTGGTCACCTTGGAGTCGTCGCCGACCTGTACCGCATCGGCGCCGACCCACTCCTCTTCCTCGTCGTCATAGTCCCACAAGGTCGAGGTAATGGTGCCGTTGTTGATCACCTCGGAGAAGTCATCAGCCTCGACGCCCTTGTCGGCCGAGGAGGTGATCAGCCCCTCGTTCTTCAGGTAGAACTCGTCATCGCCGCGCAGGGCGCTGCCATCGTCAGAGGTGATGGTGCCGTGGTTGGTCACCCGCAGATCCTCGCCGCCGCGAATGGCCTCTTTGCCGTCGTCGCGGATCACCGCGCCAGCGGTCACGGTCACAGACAGCCCGTCCAGGTTCTTCTCGGTGAAGCCAGGGCCGGTGCCGGAACAGGTGACGACATCGTCGTCATCGGTCGGATAGGGCGAACAGGCGCCGGGCACATCGGCCTGGGCGACGAAGGGCAGCGCGGTCATCAGCGCGATCAGTGAAACCTGGGACAGGGGGCGAAGCATGATCTCTCCTGTGATCTTTGGGCCGTTGACCAGCGGCTGGCGCAAAAGTGTAACACCCGCGTGACGTCCGCCCTCCCTTGACACCAAAGGGTTGCCCCTGCGCCACAGGTCTGGCGACCGGCGCCGGGCCGCCGCGCCACGCCCCCGCCGCCGCCCTGTCGGCCCCCGGTGGCGCAAAGCGCTTGCCGCGCCGGGGCCGCTTTGAGAAAAGGAAGGAAAGGACAGCAGGATCCAGATGGCCAAACGCGAGACGATTTTGCACCGCTGCGAGACGGCGGGGCTGCGCATGACCGAGCAGCGCCGGGTGATCTCGGATGTGCTGGACGGCGCGCGCGACCACCCGGATGTCGAAGAGCTGCACGCCCGCGCCGCATCGCGCGATCCGCGCATCTCGCTGGCCACGGTCTATCGCACGGTCAAGCTGCTGGAAGAGGCCGGGATCCTGGAGAAGGTCGATTTCGGCGACGGCCGGGCGCGCTACGAGGATGCCGAGCGCGAGCATCACGACCATCTGATCGACGTGACCACCGGCCAGGTGATCGAGTTCGTGGACCCCGAGATCGAGGCGCTTCAGGAAAAGATCGCGGCCAAGCTGGGCTACCGCCTTCAGGGCCACCGGCTAGAGCTTTACGGCGTCCCCGTGGCGCGCAAGCCTGACGAGGGCTGAGGCCGAGCGGCAGGGCCGACGGCGGCGCAGGCCGGTCGCCCGGCGCCCCGGCGTCACAACGCTTGCCGCCCCCGGGGCGCGGTGTTAGCGGAAACCGCAGCCATTACGGAACCGCGCCATGCAGAACGTCAGGGGCATCGTCCTCGTCATCCTCGCCATGCTCTTCTTCACCATCGAAGACGGGTTCAACAAGTATCTGACCGGCGACCTGCCGCCGGGCCAGGTGATGATCCTGCTGGGTGTGGGCGGCGTGGTGCTGTTCGGCGGCATCTGCGCGCTGCGCGGCTATCCCGTTCTGGGGGCGGCCAGCCGCCATCCCACCGTGGTCTTCCGCACCATCTCGGAGGGATTCTCGACCCTCTTCTTCATCACCTCGCTGGCCCTGGTGCCGATCGCCACGGTGGCCGCGGTGTTCCAGGCGATGCCACTGGCCATCACCCTGGGGGCGGCGCTGTTTCTGGGCGAACAGGTGGGCTGGCGCCGCTGGTCGGCGGTGGCCGTGGGGTTCTTGGGCGTGCTGATCGTGATCCGCCCGGGCATGGCCGGGTTCCAGATCGAGGCGCTGCTGGTGCTGGGCGCCGTGGTGGCCGTGGCGGCGCGGGATCTTCTGTCGCGCCGGATGCCGCCCGCCCTGCCCTCGACCGTGGCGGCCTTTCTGGCCTTCGCGGTGCTGATCCCCGCAGGCGGGATCCTCATGGCGATCCTGGGCGACAGCTGGGCGGCGATGGACGCGCGCCAAAGCCTGCTGATGCTGCTGTCCTTCCTGTCGATGGCGGCAGGGTACTATTTCATGCTGATGGCCACCCGGGTTGGCGACGCCTCGGCGATCACGCCCTTCCGCTATACCCGGCTGCTGTTCACCCTGATCATGGGGGCGCTGATCTTTGCCGAGGTGCCTGATGCGCTGACCTATCTGGGCTCGGCGCTGATCCTGGCCTCGGGTCTTTATACCTTCCTGCGCGAACGCCGTCTGGCGCGGCGCAGCCTGGCCGAGGCCCGGGCCACGCCCCTGCCCTGATCCCTGGCCGGATCCGCCCGGACCGCCGCGCCCTCCTCGGTCCCGGCGGTCCCTCTTCGGGCCATTGCGCGCAAAGATCGCGCTGTTTGCGCTAATCTTTCCGGCCTCGCCTTTCCAAGCGCGGCGCGGGGCCTTACAACCCGCATCAAAGGCCCCTGGACAGAGGATATTTCCAGATGAGCACCATTATCGACATCCACGCCCGCGAAATCCTGGACAGCCGCGGCAACCCCACGGTCGAGGTCGACGTGATCCTTGAAGACGGCACCCTGGGCCGCGCCGCCGTCCCCTCGGGCGCCTCCACCGGCGTGCATGAGGCGGTCGAGAAACGCGACGGCGACAAGGCCCGCTACATGGGCAAGGGCGTGCTGGAGGCCGTGGCGGCGGTGAACGGCGAGATCGCCGAGACCATCGTGGGCTTCGACGTCACCGATCAGGTGGGCATCGACCTGGCGATGATCGAGCTGGACGGCACCCCCAACAAGGGCCGCCTGGGCGCCAATGCCATCCTGGGCGTGTCCCTGGCAGTGGCCAAGGCCGCCGCCGATTTCACCGCCCAGCCCCTGTATCGCTATGTCGGCGGCACTTCGGCCCGCGTCCTGCCGGTGCCGATGATGAACATCATCAACGGCGGCGAACATGCCGACAACCCGATCGACATCCAGGAATTCATGATCATGCCCGTCTCGGCCGCGAATATCCGCGAGGCCGTGCGCATGGGCTCGGAAGTGTTCCACACCCTGAAGAAAGAGCTGACCGCCGCGGGCCTGTCCACCGGCCTGGGCGACGAGGGCGGCTTTGCCCCCGAACTGGCCTCGACCACCGCAGCGCTGGACCTGATCCTGAAGTCGATCGAAAAGGCCGGCTACACCCCCGGCAAGGATATTTACCTGGCCCTCGACTGCGCCTCGACCGAGTATTTCAAGGACGGCAAGTACGAGATGAAGGGCGAGGGCAAGTCCCTGACCTCGGCCGAAAACGCCGCCTATCTGAAAGAGCTCTGCGCGGCCTATCCGATCATCTCGATCGAGGACGGCATGGCCGAGGACGATTGGGAGGGCTGGAAACTGCTGACCGAGGCCCTGGGCGACAAGGTGCAACTGGTGGGCGACGACCTGTTCGTGACCAACCCCGAGCGCCTGGCCATGGGCATTGAGCAGGGCGTGGCCAACTCGATGCTGGTGAAGGTGAACCAGATCGGGTCGCTGACCGAGACGCTGAAGGCGGTCGATATGGCGCACCGGGCGCGCTACACCAACGTGATGTCGCACCGCTCGGGCGAGACCGAGGATGCCACCATCGCCGATCTGGCCGTGGCGACGAACTGCGGGCAGATCAAGACCGGCTCGCTGGCCCGGTCCGACCGGCTGGCCAAGTACAACCAGCTGATCCGCATCGAGGAAATGCTGGGCGAGACCGCCGAATATACCGGCACCTCGATCTTGAAATAAGGGCCCTGCCCTGAGGTGATGCGCGCGCGCCCCGGCCCCTGGCTGCGGGCGCGCGTTGCGTTTCTGGGGGCGCCGGTGGTGGGCTGGGATGCCTCCGGCGGGGATATTTGGGGCAATGAGAAGAGGGGGGTGCCGCGCCCAGATAGACGGACGCCGCGCCTCAGGCCCGGCCTGCGGCGCGGGCGCGTAGAAACAGCACCAGGCCCGAGAGCTTGAACGCCACGGGGCCAACGCCCAGCGACAGCACGAAGGCCACCGGCCAGGCCGTCAGCCAGCGGGATATCCACAGGCCGAACCAGCCGGGGCCAAAGCCCATGGGCAGGATCGACATCAGGAAGGTCATCATCAGCGCCATGAGGCAGGAAATGAAGATCTGCGCGATCAGGATGAAGGCCTTCGATTGCGCGGCGGCGGGCGGGGTGGATTGGGACATGGTCAACTCCAGCAAGACAAAAAGGGGCAGCGTGCTGGGACAGGATCCAAACACAGCGCCCGGGATGAACAGGGCGCCGGGGATCGGGATCGACAAACTCGCGGGATCTCGCGGCGCACCCGAGGGCGCATCGCGAAAAACCGTGGCCGGGCTAACCAACCGGCCTTGCGTCTTTCGGCCCGAGCCGGATAGCCCGGGACGAGGCCCCGAGGCAAGATCGCCCGGGGAAAGCCCGCCATTCCGCCAGAGCATGGCGCGCCCGTGCAACGCCCGAAAGGACAGACCATGACCGCAGACGAGATCATCACCCTTCTGGACCTCGCCCCGCATCCCGAGGGCGGCCATTACCGCCAGACCTGGATCGCCGAGGCAGCCCCGGGGGAGCGGCCCGCAGGCACCTGCATCTATTTCCTGCTGAAGGAGGGCGAGGCCAGCCACTGGCACCATGTGGATGCGACCGAGATCTGGCACCATTACGCAGGCGCGCCGGTCACCCTGCGTCTGGCCGAGACAGAGGCCGGACCGGCCCGGAGCCTGACCCTTGGCCCCGATCTGGCCGCCGGGCAACGGCCCCAGGGCATCGTGCCTGCCCATCACTGGCAGGCGGCGCAGGCCGTGGAGGGCTGGGCGCTGGTCGGCTGCACCGTCTCGCCCGGTTTCGACTTCGCGGGCTTCGTCCTGGCCGCGCCGGGGTTCGACATTCCGCCGAGCTGACTTTTTTCGGCCTTCGACAGATTTTTTCGATTTCGGCGGGAACACTTTTCCCGGTCTCTACGTTGTTGTCGGTGAACCTTCCGTGAGACGTGCCGGTTTGTGAGTGCCGATCTGTGTGTGGGCATATCTGACGGAAGGTTTCCTCGCCCCGGACCGGGGCGCCCTCTGCCCCCCTCTGCCGCCGGACGCGACGCCGGACAGGCCGGGCAAAAAAACATCCCTCGCCTATCTTTTTTCTGAAACTTTTCCGAAACCGCCGCCGTAGCTTCGGGTAAGGCTTTCCCGAGCCTGGGGTGCAAACCCCCTCTGTGCGGGCCGTCCTTACCCTGGCGGTCCGGTCCGATGGCTGATGGCCGTGCCGCGCGCCCTGTCCCTGGCGCATTTCCCGACGGCGGGCCACGTCCTTTCCGGTCGGCCCTTTTCGCGCTTCCCACCACGCGCGCGAAAAGGGCCCGCAGCGATCTGCGGGCCCTCTAAGCGGTTTCCGCGTTAAGGCACCTTAGCGGGCGGCGCGCAGCGCAGCGACCAGACCGGCGGTCGAGCCGTCTTTGCCCTCGGTCCCCTCTTTGCCTGCCAGGATCGGCGACAGTTTCACCGCCAGTTCCTTGCCCAGCTCGACCCCCCATTGATCGTAGGAGTTGATCCCAAGGATCGCCCCTTCGACAAAGACCCGGTGTTCGTAAAGCGCCACCAGCTGGCCCAGCACATAGGGCGTCAGTTTCGGATAAAGCAGCGTGGTCGAGGGGCGGTTGCCCGGGAAGACGCGGTGGCGCGCCTGACGCTCCAGCTCGGCCCCCTCCAGCCCCTTGGCGGCCATGATCGCCGTCGCCTCGGCCAGGGATCGGCCGCGCAGCAGCGCCTCGGACTGGGCCAGGCAGTTGGCGGCCAGCAGATCGTGCTGATGCGCCAGGTCGGGCTCGTGCCCCTCGGCGCCCAGCATGAATTCGCAAGGCACAACCCGGGTGCCCTGGTGGATCAGCTGATAGAAGGCGTGCTGGCCATTGGTGCCGGGCTCGCCCCAGACCACGGGGCCGCTGTCGATCTCCAGGTCGGACCCGTCCATGGCGACTCGCTTGCCGTTGCTCTCCATTTCCATCTGCTGGAGGTAGGCGGGGAAACGCGCCAGGCGCTGTTCATAGGGCAGCACGGCGCGGGTGGCATGGCCCAGGCCCTGGTTGTGCCATAGGCCGGTCAGGGCCAGCAGCACGGGCAGGTTTTCCCCCGCGGGGGCGCTGCGGAAATGGACGTCCATCGCATGGCCGCCCGCCAGGAAGCCACGGAAGTCCTGGGCGCCGATGGCGATCATCAGCGCCAGACCGATGGGCCCCCACATGGAATAGCGCCCCCCCACCCAGTCCTCGAAGCCGAAGACGCGGCTCGCGTCGATGCCCCACTGGGCCGTCTTTTCCGCGTTCGAGCTGAGGGCGGCGAACTGCGCGCCCGGATCCGCGACGCGGGCTGCCATCCATTTGCGCGCCGTTTCCGCATTGGTCATCGTCTCGATGGTGGTGAAGGTCTTCGAGGCGACGATGACCAGGGTCCGCGCCGGATCGAGCCCCTTCAGCACGTCATGGATATGGGCACCGTCGACGTTCGAGACGAAATGGCAGTGCGGACCGTTGGCATAGGGTTTCAGCGCCAGTTCCGCCATGGCCGGCCCCAGGTCCGAGCCGCCGATGCCGATATTGACCACATCGGTGATCTTGCCCCCGGCGCCGGTAAAGCTGCCCTCACGCACGGCGGTGGCGAAATCCTCCATCCGGCGCAGGGTGGCCAGCACCTGGGGCATCACGTCCTGCCCGTCGACCAAAACCGGTGTGCCCGACAGGTTGCGCAGCGCGGTATGCAGCACGGCGCGGCCCTCGGTCTCGTTGATCTTGGCGCCGGTGAACATCGCCTCGCGCTTGGCCTCCAGCCCGGCGGCATCGCAAAGCGCCAGCAGGGCCGCGCGGACCTCGTCGCAGATATTGGTCTTGGAATAGTCGAACAGCAGCCCGTCGGCGCGGGCCGAAAAGCCCTCGAACCGGGCGGGGTCGGCGTCGAACAGCGACAGGATGGGGCGCTTGGCATAGCGCGCGGCCAGGGCGGAGAGGTCTTGCCACATGGGTCAGGGTCCTGTGTCGAGAAAGGTTTGCAACGGCGGAACCGGGCCGCCGGGATGAAAAAGCCCCCGGTCGCGCGCGGGCCACCGGGGGCGGATCGGTCACGGCGCCCAGTGCACCACCGCATTGGGCAGGATGGCGGCAATCGGCGCCTCCTCGGGTTTCTTGCCCTGGGCCTCTTCCAGCACCCGGCGCTTTTCCTCGCCCATGATCACCACATGGGTGGACAGCGCCCCCTTCAGGTAACGGGCGGTGATGGTGATGCGCGGCTCGCCCGCGCCCTCGGCCCGCATCGGCAGCAGGATCGGCGCGTCGGGCGCCAGCGCCTCGGTCAGGCGGTCGGCGCCGGGGAAGAGGCTGGCGGTATGGGCATCCGTCCCCATGCCCAGAAGCAGGACATTGATCGGCAGATGCGGGCGCAGCCCCTCGGACAGGGCGTCGAGCGCCAGGTCGGGTTCGGGCGTGTCGGTGTGCAGCGGCAGCAGGCTGGCCCCCGCCGCATGGCCGGTCAGCAGCCGCTTGCGCAACAGCGCGGTGTTCGACCGGGGCGAGCTTTCGGGCACCCAGCGTTCATCGTTCAGCACCACATCGACCCGGTCCCAGTCCAGCGCCACGGCGGTCAGCGCGTCGAAGATCGGGCCCGGCGTGGTGCCGCCGGGCACGCAGAAGGTCACGCGCTCTTCATGGCGCAGCGCCGCCCCCAGTTCCGAGGCCAGCGTGTCGGCCAGATCCAGCGCCATCAACTCTCGGTCGGGATAGTCCTTGAATTCCATGAGCTTGTCCCTTTCGGGTCCTCTCCCTTTCAGGGCGCACGACCTGCGCGCGCCCGATCATCATTTGGGCATCGTCGCGGGCAGAATGCCTCAGGCGCGGATCTCGCGCCAGCGCCGACCGTCGCGATGCATCAGCGCCAGCGCCTCTTCCGGCCCGGTCGAGCCGGTCTCGTAGGGCACCGGGCGGTCGCCGCGCTCTTCCCAGGATTCGATCAGCGGATCGGCCCAGGCCCAGGCGGCCTCGACCTCATCGCCGCGCATGAATAGGGTCTGGTTGCCGCGGATCACATCCATGATCAGCCGCTCGTAGGCGTCCGGTACATCCTCGGCGTCCGGGCCCAGGGCCTCGGCAAAGGTCATGTCGAGGGGCACGTCGACCAGGCGCATCCCACCGGGGCCGGGTTCCTTGATGGTGACGAAAAGGTCCATCCCCTCGTTCGGTTGCAGACGGATGGTCAGCACGTTGCGGTGCCGCCCGGCATCGGCGCCGAAGATGGAATGGGGCGTCTCCTTGAAGACCACGGCAATTTCCGAGCTGCGCGCCTTCAGGCGCTTGCCGGTGCGCAGGTAGATGGGGGTGCCGGCCCACCTCCAGTTCGACACTTGCAGCTTCATGGCGATAAAGCTTTCGGTCTTGCTCTCGGGGTTCTCGACATGGTCGAGATAGCCCTTCTTGTCGGTGCCATCGGCCAGGTACTGGCCGCGCACCACATCGTCCAGCGGCACCTGATCCAGGGCGCGGATCACCTTCAGCTTTTCATCGCGCACCGCGTCATGATCGAACTTCGCCGGCGGCTCCATGGCGATCAGGCACAGCAGTTGCATCAGGTGGTTCTGCACCATGTCCCGCATGGCGCCGGACTTGTCGTAATATTCACCACGCCCGCCGACACCCACGGTCTCGGCCACGGTGATCTGGATATGATCGACGTATTGGGCGTTCCACAGCGGCTCGAACAGCATGTTCCCGAAGCGGACGGCCATCAGGTTCTGCACCGTTTCCTTGCCCAGGTAATGGTCGATCCGGTAGATCTGGCTTTCGTCGAAATGCGCCGCCAGATCGGCGTTCAGCTCTTTCGCGCTGGCCAGGTCATGGCCGAAGGGTTTCTCGACCACGATCCGGGTTTCCGCATCGGCGATGCCGTGGCTGTGCAGGCGTTCCGCCAGGGCGCCGAAAAGGCGCGGGGCGACCGAGAAATAGAAGGCGCGCACCCGACCCGGCGACATCAGCGCCGCCAGTTCCGGCCAGCCATCGGTGCCCAGGGCGTCAACCTGGACATAGTCCAGACGTTCGAGGAACTGCGCCAGCAGCTCGGGCGTGCCGCTTCTGGGGTCGAACTCGGCGATTGCCTCGGCGATCATCTGGCGGAATTCCTCGCGGCTGTGTTCCGAGCGCGCGGCGCCGATGATGCGGCTGTTTTCCTCCATCTGGCCGGCGCAGAAGCGGCGGTAGAGGCCGGGCAGGATCTTGCGACGGGCCAGGTCGCCGGTGCCGCCGAAGATGACGAGGTCGAAGGGATCGACGGGAATCACGCGCGAGACCATCGGGGTTCCTTTCCGCTAGGGCATCTGCCGCCGGGCCGGTTGCGTCCCGGGGCGCCTGTTCTTGTCCGGGGCACGGCGGCCCCTCATGCCGCAGCGCGGCGTCTTTCGCGCGCAGCATAGCAGAGAACCACTAGGCGACAATGGGGGATGTTAGCGGTAACCGACCCCTGCGCGCCGCTTTTGGCCGCCCGGATCGGCCTGGACCCCGGGGCGCGAAACCTGCCCCCCGCCCACGGCCATGCGCACCCCCGTCGTGCCTTCGCAGGAGGTGGGCAGCCCATGCAGCACACGGGCCGCCAGATAGGCGAAGGCCTGCGCCTCAAGCATGTCGCCATCAAAGCCTGCCGCCTCGACCGGACGCACGGCGCAGGGTAGCGCCCGGGCCAGTTCGGCCATCAAGACCGGGTTCGCCCGCCCGCCGCCACAGACCAGAACCTCGGCCGGGGCTTCTGGCAGATGTTCCATCCCCCGGGCGACGGCGCCGGCGCAAAGGGCGGTCAGGGTGGCGGCGGCATCGGCATCACCCAGGCCCGCCACGGCGGCGGTCAGATCGCCAAAGGCGTTGCGATCCAGAGATTTCGGCGGGATGCGGAAGAAATAGGGGTGATCCAGCAGCTGCGCGATCAGGGCGTGGTCGGGCTGACCCTGGGCCGCCAGGGCGCCGTCGTGGTCGCACTCTTGTCCCAGCCGGACCTGCATCAGGTCGTTGATCGGCGCATTGGCCGGGCCTGTGTCAAAGGCCAGGAGGGCCCCCGGCGCCTCGGGCGCAGCCAGACGCGGATCGGCCCAGGTCAGATTGCCCACCCCGCCCAGGTTCAGGAAGGCCACCGGCGCCGTGGCGCCCATGTGGCAGGCCAGGGCGTGGTGATAGAAGGGCGCCAGCGGCGCCCCCTCGCCGCCAAGCGCCACATCGGCGCTGCGGAAATCCCAGACAACGGGGCAGGCCAGATCCTCGGCCAGCTGGGCGCCGTTGCCCGCCTGGAAGGTGCCGTGCCCGCGCGGATCATGGGCCAGGGTCTGGCCGTGAAAGCCCACCAGGTCGATGGCCTCGAACTGCGCCAGCAACTCGGCATGGGCGAGGTGCAGAACCGCCTCGGCGGCGGCGATGGCCGCGGCGCTTTCTTCGCCCGGCCACAGGCCCAGGGCAGCAGCCAGGGTGGCGCGTTCCGCCTCGCTATAGGGCCGATAGGCCGAGGGCCCGAAGGCGCGGATCCCCTGCCCGTCCGTCTCCAGCACCGCCGCATCGACCCCGTCCAGCGAGGTGCCGGACATGGCCCCCAGGACACGCAGCACGGGCTTCTCTTTCGTGTGGCGCGTCATGGTCTTTCCCTTGGCTGTCGTCGCGACTATAGAGTGCCGCGCAAACCCCAGAGGGACAAGAGCGATGACCTACACCCCCAAATCCGATTTCCTCCGTATCATGCAGGAACGCGGCTTCGTGGCCGATTGCACGGATTATCAGGGCCTGGACGAGGCGCTGATCAAGGGGGTTGTGCCGGGCTATATCGGCTTTGATGCCACGGCGAAATCGCTGCACGTCGGCTCGCTGATCCAGATCATGATGCTGCGCTGGTTGCAGAAGACCGGGCATCAGCCGATCACCCTGATGGGCGGCGGCACCACCAAGGTGGGCGACCCGTCCTTCCGCGCCGACGAGCGCCCGCTGCTGACCGAGGCGCAAATCGACGACAATATCGCCGGCATCAAGAAGGTCTTCGCGGCCTATATCGACTATGACAGCGAGGCGCCGAACCGCGCGCTGATGCTGAACAATGCCGAATGGCTGGACGGGCTGAACTACCTGGAATTCCTGCGCGACATCGGGCGGCATTTCAGCGTCAACCGGATGCTCAGCTTCGAGTCGGTCAAATCGCGGCTGGATCGCGAGCAATCGCTGTCCTTCCTCGAATTCAACTACATGATCCTTCAGGCCTACGACTTCCTGGAACTGAACCGCCGCTATGGCTGCCTGGTGCAGTTCGGCGGCTCGGACCAATGGGGCAATATCGTCAACGGGATCGACCTGACCCGCCGGGTGATCGACCAGCAGATCTACGGGCTGACCACGCCGCTGCTGACCACCTCGGACGGCAAGAAGATGGGCAAAAGCGCCGATGGCGCCGTCTGGCTGAACGCCGAGATGCGCTCGCCCTACGAGTTCTGGCAGTTCTGGCGCAACACCACCGACGCCGATGTGGGCCGTTTCGCCAAGCTTTACACCGAGCTGCCGCTGGACGAATGCGAACGTCTGGGCGCCCTTGGCGGGTCCGAGATCAACGCCGCCAAGGTGATCCTGGCCAATGAGGTGACCACCCTGCTGCACGGGGCCGAGGCCGCCGCCGCCGCCGAGGCCACCGCGCGCGAGGTCTTCGAGAAGGGCGGCGTGGGCGATGACCTGCCGACGCTGGAGCTGACCGCCGAAGAGGTCGCGGGCGGGATCTCGGTGGCGCAGCTGATCGTGCGGTCGGGCCTGGCCAAGACCGGCAAGGAGGCCAAGCGCCTGATCGCCGACAATGGCGCGCGGATCGACGATGCGCCGCTGACCGATGCGGGGCTGATGCTGGACGCCGCCGCCCTGGCCTCGCCGGTGAAGCTGTCGGCGGGCAAGAAGCGCCACGCCCTGGTCAAGCTGGTCGACTGAGGTCAGCCCCTCGGCCATCCAACGCGCGGGCCCCTTCGGGGGCCCGTTTGCGTTTCGCCCCTGCCTTCCCGGCGGCCCCACGCCCCGCGCGCGCCGACAGCCCCCTCTGTGCGATCACGCGCAGGCGGCTTGCTGGCCCCCCTGGCAGAAACGTGCTAGCGGCATGTATCAATGCCTCTCCCTTATCGAAAGACCCCCCACATGCCCAAACGCCTGCACCCTGTCGAATTCGTGGCGCTGATGGCAATGACGATGGCCACCGTGGCCTTCTCCATTGATTCCATGCTGCCCGCCCTGTCGGAGATCGGGCGCGAACTGGCGGGGGGCAATGCCAAGGATGCGCAGCTGGTGCTGTCGTCCTTCATGGTGGGGATGGGGGTGGGCACCCTGTTCACCGGGCCGCTGTCGGACAGCTTCGGGCGCAAGACGGTGATCCTTTACGGCGCCGTGGTCTATATCGCCGGGGCGCTGATCGCCTGGCAGGCGCCCAGCCTGGAATGGCTGGTGATCGGGCGGATCCTGCAAGGTCTTGGCGCCTCGGCACCGCGCGTGGTGGCCATCGCCATCATCCGCGACCTTTACGCGGGGCGCGAGATGGCACGGCTGATCTCTTTCGTCTTCATCGTCTTCACGGTCTTCCCGGCCATGGCGCCGATGGTCGGCGACTGGATCATCTCCGCAGGCGGCTGGCGTTCGATCTTCCTGGCCTATTTCCTGTTCTCGGTCGTCGGCTCCACCTGGCTGGCCGCCCGCCTGCCGGAACCCCTGCCCCGCGAGCGGCGGCAGAAATTCCGTGTCGTCTCGCTCTGGCACGCCCTGCAAGAGATGTTCGCCATCCCCATGGTGCGCCTGTCGCTGCTGGTGCAGACGGCGATCTTTTCGGTGATGTTCACCTCGATCTCGCTGATCGAGCCGACCTTTGCGCGGATCTTCAACCTGGGCGAGGCCTTCCCCGTCTGGTTCTTCGGCATCGGCCTGTTCTGCGCCACCTCCTCGATGGTCAACGCGGCCCTGGTGGGCCGCTTCGGGATGCGCGCCATCATCACCACCACCCAGGGCGTGTTCCTAGCCCTGTCACTGGCGCTGCTGGTGGTGCATTTCCTTTTGCCCCACACCCCGGGCTACAGCCCTTATTTCTTCGCCTATCTGATCTGGCAGGGGGCGGCGATGTTCCAGATGGGCCTGTCGATGGGCAACCTCAACGCGCTGGCCATGGAACCCATCGGTCATATCGCCGGTCTGGCCGCCTCGGTTCTGGGGGCGATCTCGACCATCATCGGCGCGGTCGTCGCCACCCTGGTGGCTCAGGCCTTCGACGGCACCATCCTGCCGCAGCTTCTGACCACCATCGCCCTATGCTGTCTGGCCCTGCCCATGCTGCTGCGGATGCGCCGATTGGAGCGGAAACGCGACGTCTGACGCCGATCCGCCCCCTGCGACCATTTGCGCGACGCGGGGGGCTCACATTTCTGTATACAACAGCATACCTAGGGTTTCCGCTAACAGCTCTTTAGTCTATGGAGGCGATGAAAGCCGTGCGCGGCTTGATTCCAGCCCGTTTCCAGATATCGCAGGGAGCCAGCCCATGACGAAGATCAAGGTGGAGAACCCCGTCGTCGAACTCGACGGCGACGAGATGACCCGCATCATGTGGGATTTCATCAAGAAGAAGCTGATCGAACCTTATCTCGACATCGACCTGCTGTACTACGACCTGTCTATCCAGGTGCGGGACGAGACCGAGGATCAGATCACCATCGACGCCGCCCACAAGATCAAGGAAGTGGGCGTGGGCGTGAAATGCGCCACCATCACCCCCGATGAGGCGCGGGTCGAGGAATTTGGCCTGAAGAAGATGTGGCGCAGCCCCAATGGGACGATCCGCAACATCCTGGGCGGCGTGGTCTTCCGCCAGCCGATCATCTGCCGCAACGTGCCCCGCCTGGTGCCGGGCTGGACCTCGCCCATCGTGGTGGGCCGCCATGCCTTCGGCGACCAGTACAAGGCCACCGATTTCACCTTCCCCGGCAAGGGCCAGCTGACGATGAAATTCGTCGGCGAGGACGGCACCGAGATCGAGAAGGTGGTCTATGACGCCCCCTCGGCCGGGGTCTTCATGGGGATGTACAACCTCGACCAGTCGATCCGCGACTTCGCCCGCGCCTCGTTCAACTACGGTCTGAACCTGGGCTGGCCGGTCTATCTGTCGACCAAGAACACCATCCTCAAGGCCTATGACGGCCGCTTCAAGGACATCTTCCAGGAGGTCTTCGAGGAAGAGTTCGAAGAGCAGTTCAAGGCCAAGAAGATCTGGTACGAACACCGCCTGATCGACGACATGGTGGCCTGCGCGCTGAAATGGAACGGCAAGTTCGTCTGGGCGCTGAAGAACTACGACGGCGACGTGCAGTCCGACACCGTGGCCCAGGGCTTCGGCTCTCTGGGCATGATGACCTCGCAGCTGATGACGCCGGATGGCAAGATCATCGAGGCCGAGGCGGCCCATGGCACGGTGACGCGCCACTACCGCCAGCACCAGGAGGGCAAGTCGACCTCGACCAACTCCATCGCCTCGATCTACGCCTGGACCGGCGGGCTGAAGCACCGCGCCAAGCTGGACCAGAACACCGCGCTGATGGCCTTTGCCACGACGCTGGAAAAGGTCGTGGTGGAAACGGTCGAGAATGGCTTCATGACCAAGGATCTGGCGCTGCTGGTCGGCCCCGATCAGGGCTGGCTGACGACGATGCAGTTCCTGGAGAAGGTCGACGAGAACCTGAACCGCGCCCTGGCGGGCTAAGCGCGCCGCATCGCTGATCCTTGCAAAGGCCCGCGCGCGACGTGGGCCTTTCTCGTTCAGGGGGCGCGCCCTGGACGGTAGATTCGCCGGCAGATCAGTCGCAGCGCCGGACCTCGCGGCTCAGCCAATCCCGCAGGTCGCCGGAATACTCCACGGACTCGAGCGACAAATCCCGGTTGTAGCGGGCATCCTCGCTGAGCTGGATGTAGTAGCCGTCGCGGGTCGAGTTAAAGGCATCGGCGCAGGCAAAAATCGCCTTCCGATAGCTTTCGGCCGCGTCCCGGAAGGCGCCACGGGCCTCCCCGATCATCCCCTGGTAGCTGCGGATCGCATTGCAGGCGGCGGCGTCGACCGAGGCGCCTCTGAGGCTCTCGATCCCCCGCTCGACCCGCAGGTACAGGGCATCGGCGCGATCATACAGCCGGTCGCCCTCATCCCAATAGCTGTCGCAGGAGGCCGCGGCGGCGCCCGCGATGCAGCTGGACAGCAAGACCGACGCGAACGCGCGTCCGAGCAAAATGCGGGGTGGCGAGAACCGCCGTGGAGTAAATGCCATTGAATAATCTCCCTCTATAGACACCCTCCGGCCGGCGACCGCCGGGCACGTCCCAAGGCAGAGTACCGGGCAAGCCGAAGCATCTCAAACTCTGGAAGATGAATAATCGCGTCATGACGGCTGGCGTCTGCGCAGATCGCCCGGCGTGACGTCGCTCTGCGAGAATTGAACGGTGTCGCAGCACTCTGAGGCCCCTAGCCAATGGTCTGCGCCGTCGGCGCCCTGCTGCGCCGGGCCGCCGCGCCTGACACATTGTGACTCGGCATGCCCTGCGATGCCCCTCTCCGACCCACTTACTTGTCGTGCCTGCCCCAAGGCGCCGCGTCTCGTCAGAGACCATCAGCCTGCGTCGCCGCGACGCGGGCCAGCAGGCGAGTGCGGGCCGGGGCCCTCCTTTCCGACAAGGCGCCTCTCCCGCAGCAGTTCTTTGGGCCGCAGAGGGCCCCCGTCTCTAGCTGGCGCGGCGCAGGGACGGCCCGCGCGGTGCCCCCGCCTGGGCGGCGCTGGCGAAATAGCTGACCGCCTGCTGCACATCGGCGATGCCCTCGGCCAGGGTCTGGATCGCGGCGCTGGTTTCCTCGGCCATGGCGGCGTTTTCCTGCGTCGCGTGATCCAGATCGCTGACCGAGGAATTCATCTCGGAAATGCCCATGGCCTGTTCCCGGGCCGAGGTGGCGATCTGGGCGACGATGCGGTTGATCTCGCCGAAACGGCTGTCGATCTCTTCGATGGAATGGCCCGCGCGGCCCACCAGGTCGACCCCCTTGCCCACCTGACGGGTGGACATGGAAATCAGCTCGGCGATCTCGCGCGCGGCTTCGGAGGACCGCTGCGCCAGGGCCCGCACCTCCTGCGCCACCACGGCGAAACCGCGCCCGGCATCGCCTGCCCGCGCCGCCTCGACGCCCGCGTTCAGGGCCAGCAGGTTGGTCTGAAAGGCGATGTCGTCGATGACATTGGTGATCGAGGTGATCCGGTTCGAGCTTTCCTGGATCTCGGTCATCGCGCCGACGGCATCGCCCACCACGCGCCCGGTCTCTTCGGTGCTTTTCTTCGCCAGATCCGCTTTTTCCTGCGCCTCGGTCGCGGCTTCGGCGGCATGTTGCACCGAGGTGGACAGCTGCGTCAGCGCGGCGGCGGTGGTTTGCAGCGTCGCGGCCTGCTGTTCGGTGCGCTGCGACAGTTCGGTGGTGGCGCCGGTGATCGCGCCGGTCTCGCCATAGACGTCACTGGCCCGCGCCAGGACCTGGCCGATCACCTCGTCGACCTTGCCGACCGCATCGTTGAACTTCTGCCGGATCATGTCCAGCTCGCCCAGGTTCTGTTCCAGCCTCACCGACAGGTCCCCCGCCGCCAGCCGGTCGAGCCCCTGCTGCATCGTGTCCACCGCCACTTGCAGCGCCGTGGTGTCGATGGCGTATTTCACCACCTTCACCACCTCGCCCGCGGCGTTCAGGATCGGGTTGTAGCTGGCGCGGATATGCACCACGCGCCCGCCCTTGCCGATGCGCTGGAAATTCCCCGCATGTTCCTGGCCCGCACGCAGATCTGCCCAGAACTGCCGGTATTCGTCCGAGCGCGCATAGTCGGCGGTGACGAACATCGAATGCGGGCGCCCCACCAACTCGTCGCGGTCATATCCCATGGCCTCGCAGAAGCGGTCGTTGACGCTGAGGATCTTGCCGGTGGTGTCGAAGGAGATCACCGCCTGCACCTTCTGGATCGCCGAGATCTGGCTGGCCGCATCGGCCTCCAGGTTCTTGGCCTCGGTCACGTCGAAGGCATATTCCACCACCTTGAAGGGCCGCCCCTCGGGGTCGATCAGGGTTTCATAGGTCGCTTCCAACCAGCGGATCCGGCCCATCCGGTCGCGCCGCTGCACCTGCCCTTTCTCGGAAGAGCCCTTGCGCAACCGCTCCCAGAAAGCGGCGTAATCGGCCCCGGCGGCCTCCTCCGCGTCGACGAAGATCCGGTGATGCTTGCCCTTCACATCCGACAGCGCATAGCCCATGGGCTTGAGGAAGATGTCGTTGGCATCCTGCACCGTCCCGTCCAGGTCGTATTCGACCACCGCCATGGAGCGTTTCACCGCATCCACCTGGCTGCGGTTGTCGCGGCGGCGGAAATGATGGGCCGAGATCTTGCGCGCCACCGACAGGACATGGCTGTAACCGCCCTCGGGCGCGGCGACCGGGGCATAGGTCACATCGAACCAATCCTCTTCCTGGGCGCCGTTCAGGCGCGGCACGATGCGGTTGATCACCTTGCCCTCGGCCATGTCGCGCCACAGGTTGCGGATCTCGGGCAGGTCGTGATCCTTCTTGCGCACCAGGAGCAGGTAGGACTGGCCCACCACCTCTTCGCGCTTGTGGCCGGTCTCGGCGCAGAAGGTATTGTTCACCTCCAGGATCGTGCCCTGCATGTCGTAGCGCACCAGCAGGTGCGAGCCGTCGATCGCCGCGATTTCATCGGCGCTTGTCACCGCCGTCTCACTACGCTTCCTGCCGAAAATCTGCACCATGCCGCCCTCTCGCTCGCTGACCGGGGCGACGCTACGCAGCGTCCCTTGCCGCGCGGTTAACCGGCACCGGCAAATGGTGACAATTTAAGGCAGAGGGCCCCAAGCCGCATAAACCAGGGCGCATAAGAAGGGCCGGCCCCGAAGGGCCGACCCCACGGCCGGGCTGTAGAGAGCGCCTGTATCAGGCAGCCCGCCGTGTGTGGCGCCCCTCGCGCACCTCTTCGACGATCTTGGCCACGAAGGCCTCCAGATCGCCGGGGTTGCGCGAAGTGACGATACCTTGTTCGCATACGACGTCGCTGTCCTGCCAGAGGGCACCGGCGTTTTCCAGGTCGGTGCGGATCGACGGATACGAGGTGACTGGCAGCCCCTTCACCACACCGGCCTCGACCAGCATCCAGGGGCCATGGCAGATGGCGGCAACGATCTTGCCCGCCTCATAGAAGGCCTTTACGAGGTCCACCGCCTCGGGCTTGGTGCGCAGCACGTCGGGGTTGATCTGACCGCCCGGCAGCACGAGGGCGTCGAAGTCGGGGGCACGGGCCTCGGACAGCGCCAAGTCGGCCTCGACCTCATTGCCCCAGGTCTTGTTGTCCCAGCCGCGGATCGGCTTGCCGTCCAGGCTGGCCACCTTCACGTCGGCGCCCCACGCCCGCAGCTTGTCGCGGGGAAACTCAAGCTCGGATTGCTCGAACCCGTCGGTGGCAAGGATCAGGATACGGGATTGCGCGATGTTGGGCATCGGGATGTCTCCTTTCGGCTCGGGTCTGCGGGGCGTTGCGCCCCCTTTCACCTGTCCAACACGCTGCCCCCCGGTCGGGGTTCCATCCCGCCCCGCCCCCGCCGCGCCGCCCCGGGGGCGGATTGTTGGGCAGTTTCGCGCGAGGGCGCGTATTGACGCCTCGTTCTGGCGGCCTTGCGCAGGGGACCTCTGGCGTCCTCCCCGGAGGGCGGGGTAGAAAGGAAGCAATGCTGACCTATCTAGTCGCACATCGACCGTCAGACCCGGCCAGACCCAGGAGGTGTTCATGCCAGCCCCCTTTCCGATCCCGACCGAATACCGCCAGTCCCATACGCCGATCGAAGACGCCCAGGGCTTTGCCATCGCCCTGCTGACCACGGCGACGGGCATTGTCTTCATCTCGTCGCTGGGCTTCATCACCGGCCAGACGGCCGGTCTGGCGCTGATCATCGCCTATGTCACGGGCTGGAGTTTCGGCACGGTCTTCTTCTTGGTCAACCTGCCCTTCTACGCCTTCGCCTGGAAACGGCTGGGGGCCGAGTTCACCCTGAAAAGCTTTTTCTGCGTCACCGCCCTGTCGCTGCTGGTGGACTACATGCCCCTGGGGTTGCGGTTCGAGACGCTGAACCCGATCCTGGGCACGACCATCTTCGGGGTGCTGGCGGGCTATGGCCTTCTGGGGGTGTTCCGCCACAAGGGGTCGCTGGGTGGCCTGGGGGTGATCGCGCTGATGGTGCAGGACAAGACCGGGTTCCGGGCCGGATATGTGCAGCTGATGGTGGATGCGGTCCTGTTCCTCATCGCCTTCTTCCTCTTCGACACGCGCACGGTGGCCTATTCCCTTTACGGCGCGCTGATCCTGAACTCGGTCATCACCTTCAACCACCGCCGCGACCGCTATATCGCCGACTAGGCGCGGGCCGCGCCCGCAGACAGGCGGGACACTGGACAGGCCCGCAGGGCGCGACTAGGACGGGCGCGAGCCAAGGAGGATGTGATGAGCGACCCGACCACCGAAACCCCGATCGAGGCCGAGGCCCAGGTGGCCGTCCGGCAAAGCAATCACACCCTGCTGGAAGACGCTCAGGGGCTGATCTACGGCACCACGATGTGCGGCTTCGGCATCGTCATCCTGACCCATCTGGGGCTGGTGACCGGCCAGACCGCGGGGCTGGCGGTGCTGATCAGCTATATCACCGGCTGGAGCTTCGGGCCGATCTTCTTCGTGGTCAACCTGCCCTTCTACTGGTTGGGCTACACCCGCATGGGCCTGCGTTTCACGGTGAAGACCTTCCTGGCGGTGGCGCTCCTGTCGGTGCTGTCGAAATTCCTCGGCACCCAGGTGCAATTCACCCAGCTAACCCCCTGGGTCGGCGCGGTGATCTTCGGATTCATCACCGGTTCCGGCCTCCTGGCGCTGTTCCGTCACGGCGCCTCGCTGGGCGGGATCGGCATCCTGGGCCTCTACTTGCAGGAAAAGATCGGCTTCCGCGCCGGCTGGACCCAGCTTAGCTTCGATCTGTGCCTCTTTGCGGTGGCCTTCTTCGTGCTGCCCGGCACCGCCTTCATCTGGTCCCTGCTGGGGGCCGTGGTGGTGAATTTCGTCATCGCGATCAACCACCGCAAGGATTGGTACGTCGCCACCTGACCCCCGAGAAGGAGGGCGCGGCCCATGCCCGTCTATCTGACCCTGATCATCGCCGTGGCGCTGGAAACCATCGGCACCTCGGCGCTGCAAGCCAGCCAGCAGTTCACCCGGCTGGTCCCTGCGGTGCTGACCGTGCTCGCCTATGCGGGTAGCTTCTATTTCCTGTCGCTGACCCTGCGCCACATGCCCGTGGGCGTGGTCTATGCGCTGTGGTCGGGGATGGGGATCGTCTTCATCGCGCTGATCGGCTACTTCGTCTTCGGCCAGCGGCTCGACCTGCCCGCGATCCTGGGAATGCTGATGATCGGCGGCGGCATCGCGGTGATCCAGCTTTTCTCCAATACCGCCCCGCACTGAGAGCCAGGCCGCAAAAAGGGGCGCGACCCGCCCCTTCTCATTGCCAGAATTATCCCCGCCGGAGGCATCGCGGCCCCGGGGCCGCGATATCCTGGGGCGCGCCTTAGCCGAAGGCCTGCAACCGCTTGATCAGGCTGGAGGTGTCCCAGCGACCGCCGCCCATGGCCTGCACGTCCTTGTAGAACTGATCAACAAGGGCCGTGACCGGCAGCGGCGCGCCTATCTCGTCGCCCGTGGACAGGCAGATACCCAGATCCTTGCGCATCCAGTCAACGGCGAACCCATGCTCGAAAGCATCGGCCAGCATGGTCTGATAGCGGTTCGACATCTGCCAGGAGCCTGCGGCGCCCTGGCTGATCACCTCGACCACCTTCTCGCCGTCCAGCCCTGCCTTTTGCGCGAAATGCAGTGCCTCGGACAGCCCCTGCACCAGGCCCGCAATGGCGATCTGGTTGCACATCTTGGTCATCTGACCGGCGCCCGAAGGGCCCATCAGGCGGCAGATCTTGGCATAGGCGTCGATCACCGGGGCCGCGCGCTCGAACACCGCCGTGTCGCCGCCGCACATCACCGACAGGGCGCCGTTCTCGGCCCCCGCCTGCCCGCCCGAAATCGGCGCATCGACAAAGCCCAGCCCCTGCTCGGCGGCCAGGGCGTAAAGCTCGGCCGTGACCTTGGCGGAAACGGTGGTGTGATCGACCAGCACCGCGCCCTTTTCCATGCCGGCAAAGGCCCCCTCGGGTCCGGCGCAGACGGCGCGCAGGTCGTCGTCATTGCCGACGCAGGTCATGACGAAATCGGCGCCCTTGGCGGCCTCGGCAGGCGTGGCGGCCGAGGCGCCGCCGTGCTCGGCCACCCAGGCCTCGGCCTTGGCGGCGGTGCGGTTGTAGACGGTCACGTCATGGCCCTGCGCGGCCAGGTGCCCCGCCATCGGATAGCCCATCACGCCCAAACCCAGAAAGGCGACTTTCACCATGGCTCATTCCCCTGTATTGGTGCCCCCGCCGGGGCCTCCCCGGACAGGTCTGTTCTCAACTGTCGCCACACTGTCCGGCTGCCTGCCGGAAGGCAAGGGCCGAGGCGGACCGCAGACCGGCCCGGTTTTCGGGACGGGACAAGGACATAAGGGCTGAAGATCGCATGACACTGCTGTTCCGCTGGCTGCTCCGCCTGGCCGGAGGCCTGGTCTTTCTTTCCGTCGTGGCCGTCGCGGGGATCTACTATCTCGCCGCGCGCTCGTTGCCGGAATACGACAAGACCCTGACCGTCGAGGGGCTACAGGCCCCGCTGGAGATCGTGCGCGATACCGCCGATGTGCCGCATATCTTCGGGGCCAGCGACGAAGATGTCTTCTTTGGCCTGGGCTATGCCCATGCCCAGGACCGGCTGTGGCAGATGATGACCCTGCGCCGTACCGCCCAGGGGCGCCTGTCCGAGGTCTTCGGGGTGCGCACCCTGCCCGTCGACCGGATCATGCGCCGCTTCGACCTCTACCGACTGGCCATCGAGTCGGTGCCCGATCAGGACGCCCGCAGCCGCGCCGCCCTGACCGCCTATGCCGCGGGCGTCAACGCGCGCCTGGCCGAGATCAACGAGGATGCCCTGGGCCGGGGCGCGCCCGAGATGTTCCTGTTCAACACCCCTGTGGCCCCCTGGCGCCCGGCCGATTCCATCGCCATTGGCAAGCTGATGGCGGTGCAGCTCTCTGGCGCGCTGGACAGCGAGGTGGAACGCGCCCGCGTCTCGCTGGCCCTGCCCCAGCCCGACATGCTGGCCGACATCCTGCCCGATGCGCCGGGCGCCGCCATCGCCGCGCCGGACTATGCCACCCTGATGCCCGAGGGCAGCCTGACCCGCTTCGCTGCCCTGGGCGCGCCCGCGCCGGGGATGACCCGTGCGGGCCTGCCCGAGACCGCCCTCTCGCCCTTCCCGGCCCGCGACATGGCAGGGGCGTCGAACGCCTTCGCCGCCGCGCCTTCGCGCTCGGCCACCGGCGGGACGCTTCTGGCCAATGACCCACACCTGGGCTTTACCGCCCCGGCGATCTGGTATCTTGCCCGGATGGAGCTGCAACAGGGCGGCGTCATCGGCGCCACCATCCCCGGGCTGCCCTCGATCCTGTCGGGACGCTCGCATTTCCTGGGCTGGGGGCTGACCTCGTCCTACCTCGACGACCTCGACGTGCTGATGGAAGAGGTGAACCCCGACAACCCGGAGGAATACCGCACCCCCGAGGGCTGGGCCCGGTTCCAGACCCGGCAGTCGATCATCAACGTCAAGGACGCCGCGCCGGTCACCCTGACCCTGCGATGGACGGAAAACGGCCCCGTGCTGCCCGGCAGCCATTACAACCTGGCCTCGGTCACCCCCGCGGGCCATGTGGCCGCCGTGGCCTGGACCGCCCTGTCACCCGACGACACCACGGTCAGCGCGGGCGTCAACCTGATGTATGCGCGCAATATCGACGAGGCGATCGAGGCCGGGCGCGCCCATGTGGCGCCGTCGCAGAACCTGACCCTGGCCGATGCCAGCGGCATTGCCATGAAGACCATCGGCGCCATGCCCGCCCGCGACCCCGGCCACGACAGCCAGGGCCGCCTGCCCTCGCTGGGCTGGAAGGCCCAGAACCGCTGGCAGGGCCTGCTGCCCTATGAGGACAACCCCCAATTCGTCGATCCGGCGGGGGGCCTTCTGGGCAATACCAACAACAAGTTCACCGACCGCCCCTTCCCGCGCCATGTCAGTTTCGACTGGGGCGACACGCAGCGGATCCACCGCTGGCAGCGCCTGATGCAGACCCGCCAGGTCCACACCCGCGACAGCTTCATCGAGGCGCAGCTGGACACGGTGTCCTTCACCGCCCGTTCGCTGCTGCCGCTGATCGGCCGCGACCTGTGGTTCACCGGCGATCCGGCGCCCGATGGCACGCCCGAGCGGCTGCGCCAGGATGCGCTGACCCTGCTGGCCAACTGGAACGGCGAGATGAACGAACATCTGCCCGAACCGCTGCTTTACGCCTCCTGGCTGCGGGCGTTGCAGGAAAAGCTGATCCGCGACGACCTGGGGCCGGTGGCCGATGACTTCACCCACGTCGACCCGGTCTTTATCGAGCGCGTCTTCCGCAACATCGACGGCGCCGCGCGCTGGTGCGACATCCGCCAGTCGACGGTGACCGAGACCTGTGCTGACATCTCGCGCCAGGCGCTGGACACCGCCCTGCTGGAGATCTCGGAGCGCTATGGCGACAACCTGGAAAGCCTCCGCTGGGGGGATCTGCACCAGGCCACCCATGATCACCCGGTGCTGGGCCAGGTGCCGGTGCTGCGCCACTTCGTCAACATCCGCCAAAGCACCTCGGGCGGCGACAACACGCTGATGCGCGGGCTGACCCTGGGCGAAGGGCCGAACCCCTTCCTGAACGTCCACGGGGCGGGCTATCGCGGAGTCTATGACTTCGCCGATCCCGACAGTTCGGTCTTCATCACCGCCACCGGCCAGTCGGGCCATTTCCTGTCGCGCCACTACGACGATCTGGGCGAACGCTGGCGGCGCGGCGAATATATCCCCATGTCGCTGGACGAGGCCCTGGCGCGGGCCGCCGCCGTCGGCGTGACCCATCTGCGCCCGGCCCGCTAAGGGCGCCGGGGCGACGCATTTCCCCGCGCCGCCCCCGCTCTGCGGCCGCCTGCGCAGAGCGGCGGGGGAATTGAATTGACCCTTTTGGGCCAACCTGCCATGCAGGTCATTCAGAACGGCAGTTCGGCCCCCGGGCCGACAGGACGGGATCGGGACCCATGAAAGTCATCATCTGCGGCGCGGGCCAGGTTGGCTGGCAGATCGCCCGGCATCTTTCCGGCGAAAACAACGACGTGACCGTCGTCGACAACAACCCCGACCTGGTGCGGCGCGCCACGGACACGCTGGACGTGAAGGGGATCGCGGGCTTTGCCTCTTACCCCGACATTCTGGATCAGGCGGGCGCGCGCGACGCCGACATGGTCATCGCCGCCACCTTCTCGGACGAGGTCAACATGGTCACCTGCCAGGTGGCCCATTCGGTCTTTTCCGTGCCGCGCAAGATCGCCCGGCTGCGCGCGCGCAGCTATCTGGACGCGATCTATTCCGACCTCTACCGGCGCGATCACATGCCCATCGACGTGGTGATCTCGCCCGAGCTGGAGGTGGCCGAGGCCGCGCTTCAGCGTCTGGCGGCGCCGGCGGCCTTCGACGTGGAACAGTTCCTGGGCGGGCGGGCACAGCTTCTGGGGATCCAGATCGACGAGGACTGCCCGGTGGTCAACACGCCGCTGCGCCAGTTGACCGACCTCTTCTCGACCCTGCGCGCCGTGGTGGTCGGCATCCGCCGCGAGGGGCGGCTGTTCGCGCCCGAGGCGGGCGACCAGATCTTTCCGGCCGATGAATGCTATGTCTGCGTCCATACCGAGGATGTGTCGCGCTGCCTCGAGGTCTTCGGCAAGTCGAACAAGCAACAGGACCGCGTGGTCATCCTGGGCGGCGGCAACGTGGGCCAGACCGTGGCCAAACGGCTGGAAAACCAGAGCCGCCGCATCCGCGCCAAGGTGATCGAGAAAAGCCGCAAGGTGGCCGAACGCGCCGCCGATGCGCTGGAACGGACCATCGTGCTGAACGGCGACGGCCTGGATTCCGCGCTGCTGGCCGAGGCGGGGATCAGCCGCGCCGATGCGGTGCTGTGCATCACCGACGACGACAAGACCAACATGCTGGCCGCGGTGCGGGCCAAGAACCTGGGCTGTCCGATGGCCATCGCCCTGATCAACGACCCAACCCTGGTCCCCCTGATGGGCCCCCTGGGCATCGACGCCTATATCAACCCGCGCGCCACCACCGTCTCGTCCATCCTGCGCCACATCCGCCATGGCCGGGTGCGCGGGGTCTATTCCATCGGCGATGCCGAGGCAGAGGTGATCGAGGCCGAGGTGCTGTCGACCTCGCCCATGTCCGGCAAGCCCATTCGCGACATCGCCTTCCCCGAAGGCGTGCTGGTCGGCGCGGTGATGAAGAACGACAAGGTGCTGCGCCCGCGCGCCGATCTGGTGATCGACGAAGGCGACACCATCGTCCTCTTCGCCCTGGCCGCTGACGTGCCCGAGGTGGAGCGCCTGTTGCAGGTCTCCATCGACTATTTCTAGGGCCCGGCGATGCGCGGTACCCCCGCCCCCCTTGCCTCTGGCACGGCTCCGGCCCGTGGACTGCGCCCCTTCATCGAAGGCCAGCCGCTGTTCCTGGTCCTTTTCGCGGTGCTGTCGGTCTCGATGCTGATCCCCGCAGGGCTGGCCCTGGGGGTCGAGGAATTCGCCACCGCGCGGCATTTCTTCTACACCGCCCTGCTGGGCTCGGCCCTGGCGGGGATGGTCGCCCTGGCGCGGGGCGCGCGCCCCGACAACGCCACGGGGCGCTCCGACCTCTTCGGCCTGGTGTCGCTGTTTGCTGCCTTCCTGCTGCTGCCGCTGCTGCTGGCCGTGCCCTTTTCCGAAAGCCTGCCCGACACCCGCTTCATCAATGCCTATGTCGAGATGGTGTCCTCTTTCACCACCACCGGCATGACCTTCTTCGACGACCCCCGCCGGTTGTCGGCGCCCTTGCACCTGTGGCGGGCGCAGGTGGCCTGGATGGGCGGCTTCATGATCTGGGTCTGCGCCGCCGCCGTCATGGCACCCCTGTCGCTGGGCGGGTTCGAGATCACCGCGGCGGGCCGGGACGAGACCACCACCCGCATGGCGCGGTTCCAGCGTGCGGGCGTGATGCGTCGGGTGATCCGGGGCGCCATCCAGCTGGGGCCGATCTATATCGGGCTGACCTTCGCCCTCTGCGTGCTGCTGCTGATCGCGGGAGACCGCCCGCTGGTCGCGCTGATGCACGCCATGGCCACCATGTCGACCTCGGGCATCAGCCCCGTGGGGGGCGTGTCGAACTCGGGCTCGGGCACCCTGGGCGAGGTTTTCATCGCGCTTTTCCTGCTTTTCGCCCTGTCGCGCGTGGCCTTTTCCTCGGACACCGTCACGGCCCGCATCGGCCTGCACCGCGACCCCGAGTTCCGCGCCGGGCTAGCCCTGGTGATCGTGGTGCCGCTGCTGCTGTTCCTGCGCCACTGGATCGCCGCCTTCGACGTCAAGGCGGGCGAGGATCTGGGGCTGGGGTTCGGCGCGCTTTGGGGGGCGGTCTTTACCGTGCTGTCCTTCCTGACGACCACCGGCTGGGAAAGCCAGCACTGGCAGACCGCGCAGGCCTGGTCCGGGCTGGAAACCCCGGGGATGGTCCTGGTGGGGCTGGCGATGATCGGCGGCGGCGTGGCGACCACGGCGGGGGGTGTGAAACTGCTGCGGGTCTATGCCCTTTACCTTCAGGGTCGGCGCGAGATGGACCGGCTGGTGCATCCCTCTTCGGTCTCGGGCACCGGCATATCGGGGCGCCGCATCCGCCGCCACGGCGCCTTTCAGGCCTGGGTCTTCTTCATGCTGTTCGCCATCGTTCTGGCCAGTTCGATGACCGTACTGTCGCTTTTCGCGATCCCGTTCGAAGAGGCCACGGTGCTGTCCGTCGCGGCCCTGGCCAATGCGGGCCAGTTGACCGTCACCGGCGGCGCGGAACCCGTCGCCCTGCTGGAACTGTCCACCGGCGCCAAACTGACCCTGGGGGCGGTGATGATCATGGGGCGCCTGGAACTTCTGGCCATTCTGGCGCTGTTCAACCCGGACCTGTGGCGCGACTGACGCAAAGCGGCGTCGTCAAAGAGAAAACCCGCAGATCGGGGGTGGAATCTTCCATTCCGGCCCCCCATACTCACCCGGACGAATTCAAAAGAGCCGCGCACGGCATATAATAAACCAAAAAAAGGCGTAACAAGAATGGCTTCCGACAGACAGAACCTCCAGGACGCATTCCTGAACCACGTTCGGAAAACCAAGGTTCCGGTCACGATTTTCCTGATCAACGGGGTGAAGCTGCAAGGCGTGATCACCTGGTTCGACAATTTCTGCGTGCTGCTGCGCCGCGACGGCCAGGCGCAGCTGGTCTACAAGCACGCGATCTCGACCATCATGCCCTCGCAGCCCATTTCCCTTTATGAAGGCGACGGCGACAATTGATCGGACATGAGACGGCGCCGACGCGCGCCTTCGTGATCCACCCCGAGTTCAAGGGAGAGGAGGCGCGCCATGCGCCCCTTTACGCATTGGCAGAGGCCGTGAGCCTGGCCCATGCCCTGCCCGGTCTCGAGGTGGTCGGCGAACAGCTGGTGCGGATTGCCACGCCCCAGCCCAAGACCCTATTCGGATCCGGCAAGGTCGAAGAGCTGAAGGCGATCCTCGCCGGGGCCGAGGCCGAGCTGGTGCTGATCGACGGCCCCGTATCGCCGAAACAGCAACGCAACCTGGAAAAGGCCTGGGACGTGAAGATCCTGGACCGCACCGGGCTGATCCTGGAAATCTTCTCGGACCGTGCCCGCACCCGCGAGGGCGTGTTGCAGGTGGAACTGGCGGCGCTTGGCTATCAGCGCACCCGCCTGGTGCGTGCCTGGACCCACCTGGAACGGCAGCGCGGCGGGCTTGGCTTCGTCGGCGGCCCCGGCGAGACCCAGATCGAGGCCGACCGCCGCGCCATCGACGACCAGATGGTGCGCCTGCGCCGCCAGCTGGAAAAGGTGGTGAAGACGCGCGAGCTGCACCGCGCGTCCCGCGCCAAGGTGCCTTTCCCGATCGTCGCCCTGGTGGGCTATACCAACGCCGGGAAATCGACCCTGTTCAACCGGCTGACCGGCGCCGATGTGCTGGCCAAGGACATGCTCTTCGCCACGCTGGACCCGACCATGCGCCGGGTCAAGCTGGAGACCGGGGCCGAGATCATCCTGTCTGACACCGTGGGCTTCATCTCGGACCTGCCCACCCAGCTGGTCGCGGCCTTCCGCGCCACGCTGGAAGAGGTGCTGGAGGCCGATCTGGTGCTGCATGTACGCGACATCTCGCATCCCGAGACGCGCGAGCAGAAGGCCGATGTCGAGGATATCCTGACCGACCTGGGCCTCAGCGAGGACGTGCCGGTGCTGGAGGTCTGGAACAAGATCGACCTGCTGCCCGAGGACGAAGAGGCGCGCCTTCTGACCGCCGCCGACCGCGATCCGAAGATCCTGCCGATCTCGGCCATCACCGGCGCGGGGATCGAGGCCATGCTGACCGAGGTCACCCGCGCCCTGGACGCCGAGCGCCGCCGCGAGACGGTCACCCTGCCCTATTCCGACGGCAAGCGCCGCGCCTGGGCCTTCAAGGAAGGCATCGTCCAGGCCGAGCGCCAGACCGAGGACGGTGTGGAACTGGATGTTCTGTGGACCGCCCGCCAGGCGGAACGCTTCTGGGCCCTGTGACCCTTGACGGCGCGCCGCCCCTCAGGGTCCGGCGCGCCGATGTCTTTTGCCTTCAGGCGGCGGCCAGGGCCGCCAGGCTGTCCAGCGCGGCGGACCAGCCCCCGGCGTATTCGTCGAACAATTCCGGCCCGGCCAGGCTGGTGACCTGCAAGGTCACCGTCAGGCGGCTGCCGCTGCCCAGACCCGCGATTTCCTGGCCGCAAAGCGACACCGACAGGATCTCGCCGCCGATCGTCAGCACCTCTGTCATCGACAGGAAGTCCGGGGTGACCAGGTGAAAATGCCCGGTGGTGGTGAAGTCCGGGGCCTCTTTCGGGCCAGAGCGCGTTTCTTCGCGCCCGCCGGTGCGACAGTCGCAATACTCTAGCACCACCTCGCTGCTGTCGTCCGGGGCGATCCAGGCCGCGCGGTGGCGCGGGTCCGTCATCAGGGCAAACAGCCGTGCCGGGGTGCAAGGCATGTCACGTTCCAGCTGTACCGTCCGGTAGTCCGTCATTCTCGTCGTCCTCTTGTGTCGCGGCCAGGGCCGCCAGCCGGTCCAGCCGGCCTTGCCAAAGGTCCCGGGTCCGGCGCAGCCAGTCTTCGGCCCCCGCCAGCCCCTCGGCCTCGATCTCGACCATGCGAACACGGCCGATCTTACGCGACCGGACAAGTCCGGCCGCCTCCAGCCTGCCCAGATGTTTCAGGAAGGTTGGCAGCGCCATGTCATGCGGGGCGTGCAGGTCCGAGACCGGCGCCGGGCCGGTCATCAGTCGTTCCACCACCGCCCGACGGGTCGGATCGGCCAGGGCCGCGAACAGCCCGTCCAGGTTTGCAGTCATGCAGGCACCCTAGGCCGGGCCGCGCGCAGCTGGCAAGCCAAAACTTATCCGTTTGGCTAAGTATTGGATCTGGGGCCGAAGGCGCCCCTATTTCCCCGCGCTTTCGGCCTTCTTTTCCCAGCGACCCGATTCCTCGGACCAGTAGACCGCCGGACAGCCCGCCGCCGTCAGGGCCTTCCACTGGCCGCGCGCATGAACCAGGGCCGGTTCGTCATGGCCGTCAAACAGGATGCAGGCGCGTTTGACGCCGCCCACCTCTTCGGGCGTCAGCGCCGCGCCGTCGATGCACATCAGGCAATCGGGCGCATTGGCGGGCTGGCCCAGGGTCAGAAGCACCGGTTGCAACTCGGCATGGGGGGCCTTGTCCTGGCCATGCGGCAGGAACCCCTCTTCGGGGCCCAGCCACAGCTTCTGATCCAGCCAGTCCAGCCGGTCGGGCTCCTGCGCGCGCACCGCGACGCGCCAGCCGCCCGCCAGGGCCCGGGGCAGCAGGTTCTGCAACGCCCCGTCCACCGACGAGCGGGTCAGGTGGTAGAAATAGACCTCGCCCAAGGGCTCAGCCCTCCGCGCTTTCGAAGGCGTCGGCGACCAGCCGGTTCAGCGCCAGAACGCCCCAGCCGGTGGCGCCCGCGGGGGCCAGGTCGGTGCCCGCCTTGATCGAGGCGGTGCCCGCGATGTCCAGATGGATCCAGGGGGTCTCGTCCTTGACGAAGCGTTTCAGGAACTGCGCCGCTGTGACCGAGCCCGCAGGCCGCCCGCCAAGGTTCTTCATGTCGGCGATACGGCTTTTCAGCTGATCGTCATAGCCCTGGGCCAGCGGCAGGCGCCAGGCGCCCTCGCCCTCGGCGCCTGCGGCCTTCAGGAACTGGGCGCAGAAGGCGTCGTCATTGGCGTAGGTGCCGGTCATCTCATGGCCAAGGGCGATGATCACCGCGCCGGTCAGGGTGGCCAGGTCGATCATGCCCGCCGGTTTGAACCGTTCCTGCGCGTACCACATCACATCGCACAGAACGAGGCGCCCTTCGGCGTCGGTCGAGATCACCTCGACCGTGTCGCCCTTCATCGTGGTCAGCACGTCGCCGGGGCGATAGGCATTCCCCGCGGGCATGTTCTCGACCAGGCCCACCAGACCCACCACATTGGCCTTGGCCTTGCGCAGGGCGAGGGTCTTCATCACGCCGGCCACGGTGCCCGCGCCGCCCATGTCCATGGTCATGTCCTCCATGCCGCCGACGGGTTTCAGGCTGATGCCGCCAGTGTCGAAGACCACGCCCTTGCCGACCAGGGCCAGGGGTGCGGCGTCCTTGTCGCCGCCTTTCCACTGCATGACCACCACCTTGGAAGGGGTGACCGAGGCCTCGCCCACGGCCAGCAGGGCGCCCATGCCCAGCTCGCGCAGGGCCGGTTCCTCCAGAACCTCGACCTCAAGGCCAAGCGCCGACAGCTCGGCCAGCTGATCGGCGAAGGCCTGGGTGGTCAGCACATTGGCGGGCGCATTGACCAGATCGCGGGTGAAGAAGACGCCTTGCGCCAGCGCGTCCACCGCGCCCGCCTCGGGCAGCGGGGCGGCGCACATCACCGTCACCGGGCCCTTGGGATCGGCCTTGGTGGTTTTCTGGGCGTCGTAGTCATAGGCGCGCAGGGTCATTCCCAGGGCCAGCTCTTCCGGCGCCTTCAGATTGCCCGCCAGCACCAGCGCGCCCGCCTTGCCCGCCAGCTTGCCCAGCTTGGCGCCGGTGCGCCGCGCCAGGGACACATCGGGCTTCTTGGGCAGCACCACCACGTCCAGCGCCTCGGCGGCCAGGCCCTGGGGCCAGGCCAGGGTGATCACCTCGCCGGGCTTGCGCCCGGCCCAGCTTTCGTCCTCGACCAGCCGCGCGATGGCGCCGCGCGTCAGCTTGTTCACCCGCCGTACCGCTGCCGTCATCCGCCCCTCGGGCTCGACCACCAGGGCGATGCGCCCGGGGCGCGTGGCCAGATCGGCCAGGTCGGTTTCGGCGAAGGTCAGGGCAAGGGTATCGGTCACGGGGTCTTCCTTCCGGATCAGGGGTGTGCGCCCCGCGCCACGGGCCGGGCGGCCTTGGGCCGACGCGGGCGCGCGGGGTCCCGGAACGGCGCAGCCTGGCCACCACCGCCCGGGTTTGCCGCGAAGCTAGCCTGCCACCGCCCCTTTGACCAGAATGCAGTTTTCCCGGCCCGGGAAACCCGCTAATGTTCTGAACGGACAGCCCGCCGGGGGGTGGGCTGCCTGCTGCCGATGTCTGCTGCTAAAGACTGAACGACCAAAGAACGAAGGGCCGCCCGCGTGCGGCCGCACGGGGGGTGCGCGTGGCGCGATTCGACAGATATATCCTGTCGCAGCTGATGATGCTCTTCGGGTTCTTTGCCCTGGTCCTGGTGGCGATCTACTGGATCAACTCGGCCGTGCGGCTGTTCGACCAGCTGATCGCGGACGGGCAATCGGCGGCGGTGTTCCTGGAATACACCGCCCTGACCCTGCCCAATGTCATCCGCATCACCCTGCCGATGGCGGTCTTTGCCGCCGCCGTCTACGTGACCAACCGGCTCAGCACCGACTCGGAACTGGTGGTGATGCAGGCCACCGGCTTCTCGCCCTGGCGGCTGGCGCGCCCGGTGCTGTGGTTCGGGGCGATCACCGCGCTGATGATGTCGATCCTGACCCATTTCCTGGTCCCGATGAGCCATGCCGAGATCGTGCGCCGCAACCAGGAGATCTCGCGCAATGTCACCGCGCGGATGCTGACCGAGGGCACCTTCCTACATCCGGCCTCGAACATCACCTTCTACATCCGCGCCATCGACGCCGACGGGGCGTTGCACGATGTCTTCCTGTCCGACCGGCGCGACCCGGAAGAGGTGCAGACCTATACCGCCGCCCGCGCCTATCTGGTCAATGCCGCCGAGGATCCCGACGCCGATCCCGAGCCCAAGCTGGTGATGATCGACGGTCTGGCGCAAAGCCTGTCGACCCGGTCGAACCGCCTTTACACCACCCATTTCCAGGATTTCGCCTATGACGTGGGCGCCCTGATCGAGGGCTCTTCGGAAATCCGCTATGGGCTGCGCGACCTGTCGACGTTTGAGTTGCTGGGCGATCCGCAGGCCGCGGCGCTGCGCACCCGAGAGGATCCGGGCCGCGCCATCCAGGAAGGGCACGGGCGGATCACCCAGGCGCTGCTGTGCCTGGTGGCGGCGATGATCGGCTTCTCGGCGCTGCAAGTGGGGGGCTTCTCGCGCTTCGGGGTGTGGAAGCAGATCGTCTTTGCCATCGGCCTGCTGGTGGTGGTGAAATTCGTCGAGGGCAGCGTCACCGACCCGGTGCGCAAGGACGGGGCCCTGTGGCCGATCCTTTACCTGCCCGCGCTGATCGGGGTGGTGATCTCGGCCCTGCTGCTGTGGTGGGCCGCCCGGCCCCGCCGCCTGCGCCGCCGCGCGCCCCCCGCCGCGCCAGGGCTGGAGGCGGCCGCATGATCCTGCACGCCTATTTCGCCCGCCGCTTCGCCAAGTCTTTCCTGCTGATGCTGGCCGTCTTCTTCCTGCTGTCGGCGATGATCGACCTGGTCGAACAGATGCGCAAAATGTCCAGCTATGACGTGGGCCTGGCCCAGGTGCTGGGCCTGGTGCTGCTGAACGTGCCGGCGGGGCTTTACGAGATCCTGCCGCTGATCCTGATCCTGGCCACGGTGGCGCTGTTCATCGCCCTGTCGCGCTCGTCCGAACTGGTTGTGGCGCGCGCCGTGGGTCGCTCGGCCCTGAAGACGCTGCTGGCGCCCCTGGCGGTGACCCTGGTGATCGGGCTGATCACCGTGGCCATGTTCAACCCGATCGTCGCCTCGACCTCGAAACGCTACAACGATGTCGCCGAGGGCTACCGCTCTGGCGGGGTCGACACGCTGTCGGTCTCGGAAGAGGGGCTGTGGCTGCGCCAGGGCGGCGAAGAGGGCCAGACGGTGATCCGCGCCGCCCGCGCCAACCCCCAGGCGACCGAGCTTTACGAGGTCACGATGATTTCCTACGCGCCGATGGAGGCCGACGAAGCCTCGGGCGGCGGGCCGCAACGCCGGATCGAGGCGCGCCATGCGCAGCTGGTGCGCGGCGCCTGGGAGCTGGACGGGGTGAAGATCTGGCCCCTGGGCGACGGCATCAACCCCGAGGCCCAGGCCGAGGTGCACGCCCATTACACACTGCCCTCGACCCTGACCGAGGAACGTATTCGCGACAGTTTCGGCGACCCTTCGGCGATTCCCATCTGGGAGTTGCCCGCCTATATCGCCCAGCTGGAACGGGCGGGCTTCTCAGCCCGGCGCCATGCGGTCTGGTTCAACATGGAACTGGCCCGGCCGCTGTTCCTGCTGGCCATGGTGGTGGTCTCAGCCGCCTTCACCATGCGGCCTGCGCGTTTTGGCAAGACAGGCCAGTCGGTGCTGATTGCCATCCTGCTGGGCTTTGCGCTTTACTACATTCGCAACTTCGCGCAGGTCCTGGGCGAGAACGGTCAGATCCCGGTTCTGCTGGCCGCCTGGGCCCCGCCGGTGGCGGCGCTTTTGCTGTCCACCGGGCTTTTGCTACAGATGGAGGACGGATAGATGGCCGCCCCCTTTGCCCGATCCCGGCGCGTCCCGCGCGACCGCTCGCCTCGCATCCCGGCGCTGGCCCTGGCGCTGTCGCTGGCGGCGCTGACCGCCCTGCCCGGCCCGGCGCTGGCCGCAGATCCCGCGATGCTGATCGCCGATCAGGTCTATCTGACCGGCAATGACCGCATCGTCGCCGAGGGCAATGTCGAGGCCTTGCAGGGCGACATCCGCCTGACCGCCCGGCGCATCAGCTTCGACCAGACCGAAGGCAAGCTGAACATCGAGGGGCCCATTCGCATCACCGAGGCCGGGGGCGAAACCGTCATCGTGGCCGAGGCCGCCGCTCTGGACGCCGATCTGCGCGACGGGCTGCTGACCGGGGCGCGGATGATGCTGTCGAGCCAGGTGCAACTTGCCGCCGCCCAGCTGAGCCGCAGCGAAGACCGCTACAATTCGCTGTTCAAGGCCACCGTCTCGTCCTGCCATGTCTGCGACGACGGCAAGCCGCCGCTGTGGCAGATCCGCGCCAAGCGGGTCACTCATGACGAGGCCGAGGGGCAGCTTTACTTCGACGAGGCGCGTTTCGAGGTGATGGGGGTGCCGCTGCTGTACCTGCCGCATCTGCGGATGCCAGACCCGACCCAGACCCGGGCCACCGGTTTCCTGATCCCCTCGATCCGGCGCAATTCGCAACTGGGAACCGGGCTGAAGCTGCCCTATTTCTGGGCCATCGACGATCAGCGCGACCTGCTGGTCACCCCCTACATGTCGCAGAATACCCGCACACTGGAATTCCGCTATCGCCAGGCCTTCCGCAGCGGCGCCATCGGCATTTCCGGGGCACTGTCGAGCGACGACCTGATGCCGGACAAGGATGCGCGCGGCTATATCCAGGCTGCCGGGCGCTTCGACCTGCCGCAGGATTTCGTCCTCAGCTTCGATCTGGAGGCGGTGACCGATGACGCCTACCTCAACGACTACGACTATTCCGACAAGGACCGGCTGGACAGCCGCGTGGCGGTGGAACGGGCGCGACGCGACGAATGGGCCTCGGTGGCGCTGACCCATTACTATTCGCTGCGCGAGGACGAGGACAATTCCACCCTGCCCTCGATCATCGGCGACGCCAATTACGAGCGGCGCTATTTCCCCGACCGGATCGGCGGCGAGCTGCGCCTGGGCGCCGAGGCGCATAGCCACCTGCGCTATTCCGAGGATGCCTTCGACGGCCCCGACCCCGACAGCGAGGTCGACGGCCGCGACGTGACCCGGCTGAGTGTCAGCGCCGACTGGCGGCGCTGGTACACACTGCCCGCGGGGATTCGCGCCGAGCTGATGGCCGGGCTGGCCGCCGACGCCTTCCACACCACCCAGGACAGCACCCTGCCCGACAGCCAGACCGGCGTCACGCCCACCTCGGCGGTGACCCTGCGCTGGCCGATGTCACGGGTGACCGCGGCGGGCGCCACCCAGGTGATCGAGCCGGTGGCGCAGGTCGCCTGGTCGGGGGGCCATGACCTGGACGTGGCCAATGACGAAAGCACCCGGCTGGAATTCGACGAGGGCAACCTGCTGGGCCTGACCCGGTTCACCGCGCCCGACCGGCGCGAGCGCGGCTGGCGCGGCGCCTATGGCGTATCCTGGGCCCATTACGACCCCTCGGGCTGGCAGGGCCGGCTGGTGCTGGGCCAGGTGGTGCAGGAACGCGCCGACCCGGCCTATTCCAGCACCTCGGGCCTGGGCTCGGACGTGTCGGACCTGTTGGTAGCGGGGCAGCTGGCCGGGCCCGATGGCTGGTCGATCGCCGCGCGCGGCCTCTTCTCTGACCAGCTGGACCCGTCCAAGGCCGAGGCCCGCGCCGCCTGGCAGAACGACCGCGCCAGCATCGCCGCCGCCTATGTCTGGCTGGGCCGCGACTTGCAGGAAGATCGGCCATCGGTGATCTCGGAATGGCTGCTGGATGGCGATTACCGATGGAACGACAGCTGGCTGACCTCGGCCAATTTCCGCTATGACGTGGCCGACGACCGCCTGGCCGAGGCGGGCTTTGGCGTGACCTGGTCCAACGAATGCGTGGATGTGTCCCTGGCCATGTCGAAAAGCTTTGCCTCCTCCACCGTGCTGACGCCCTCGACCGATTTCAGCTTCACCATCGGGCTGCGCGGCTTCTCGGCCTCTTCGGGGGGCAGCGCCCGGGTGAAATCCTGTAGCTGAGGCGCCTTCCCCCCATCCGGGCGGCAAGAACCGCAACGCCGGGGCAGGAACCGATTGAGACGGGGCGCGAAAACGATATAGATAGGGCTGGACGGTCCCCGCGTTCTTGGAACATGCGGCCCGGCCGAACCCGGCAGATGGCCCGGCCAGGGCAGAAAGAGACTTGAGGCAATGATCAGATCCGCACCGACCCGCCCGCATCTCCGCACGGCCTTTGCACAGCTGCGCGCCTACGCGCGTCCGGCGATTCTGGGCCTGACCCTGGCCCTGTCCCAGGCGATGCCCGCCACGGCGCAGAGCTTCGGCCCGGTGATCCGGGTCAACGACAAGGTCATCACCGGCTACGAGCTGGACCAGCGGGCGCGGATGCTGGACGTGTTCAACGCCCCCGGCAACCCCCAGAACCTGGCGCGCGAGCAGCTGATCGAGGAACGGCTGAAGGCCGATGCCGCCGACCGCTTCGGCCTGACCGCCGAGGCCGAGGACGTGACCGAGGCAATGGCCGAATTCGCCGGTCGCGCCAATATGGAAACCCAGCAGTTCCTGACCGCGCTGCAAGGTGAAGGCATCTCGGAGGAGACCTTCCGCGACTTCATCACCTCCAGCGTGATCTGGCGCCAGCTGGTGCGCGGCATGTTCTCTGCCAAGGTGTCGGTCAGCGAGGAAGACGTGGATCGCGCCATCGCCACCCAGAACCAGCAGACCGGGGTTCAGGTGCTGATCTCCGAGATCTTCATTCCCACGGCGCAGAACCCGCAGCAAGCCAACCAGCTGGCCAACCAGATTTCCCAGATCACCAGCGTCGATGCCTTCGCCCAGGCCGCGCGGCAGTATTCCGCCGCGCCCAGCGGGCAACAGGGGGGCCGGGTGAACTGGATGAACGCCGCCAACCTGCCGCCCGCCCTGCGCCCCCAGATCATGGCGCTGAGCCCCGGCCAGGTGACCCAGCCGATCGAGGTGAACGGCGCCCTGGCCCTGTTCCAGCTGCGCGCCATCCAGGAGGCCGGCGGCGTCAAGGAAGGCTATTCGGCCATCGAATACGCCAGCTACTACATCCCCGGCGGCCGCTCCGAAGCGGCGCTGGCCACTGCCGCCAAGATCCGCGCCGAGATCGACACCTGTGACGACCTGTACGGCGTGGCCAAGGGCCAGCCCGAAGAGGTGCTGGAGCGCGTGACCCTGGCCCCCGGCGAGATCCCCCAGGACATCGGCCTGGAACTGGCCAAGCTGGACCGTCACGAGGTCTCGACCGCGCTGACCCGCAACAATGGACAGACCCTGGTCTTCCTGATGCTATGTGCCCGCACCCCCGAAGGCGCCCCCGATCCCGAAGAGGTCGACCGCAACGCCGTGCGCACCCAGTTGCAGAACCGCCGCCTGGCCTCCTTCGCCGAGGGCTACCTGGCGCAGCTGCGCTCTGAAGCGCGCATCGTCGAGTAAGCAATGGCCGCCATCGACGGGCTTCCGCCCCTGCGCGAGGTCATCGCGACCCATGGCCTGGCGGCGAAGAAGTCGCTGGGCCAGAACTTTCTTCTGGACCTGAACCTGACCGCCAAGATCGCCCGCCAGGCGGGCGACCTGTCGGAATGTGACGTGCTGGAGGTCGGGCCCGGCCCCGGCGGTCTGACCCGTGGCCTTTTGGCCGAGGGCGCGCGCAAGGTACTGGCGATCGAGAAGGACGCCCGCTGCCTGCCTGCCCTGGCCGAGATCGCGGCGCATTACCCCGGCAAGCTTGAGGTGATCGAGGGCGACGCGCTGGAGATCGACCCGCTGGCGCATCTGACGCCGCCGATCCGCATCGCCTCGAACCTGCCCTATAACGTCGGCACCGAACTGCTTGTGCGCTGGCTGACCCCGCCGGAATGGCCGCCCGTCTGGCAAAGCCTGACCCTGATGTTCCAGCGCGAGGTGGCCGAACGGATCGTGGCCCAGCCCGGCAGCAAGGCCTATGGCCGTCTGGCCCTGCTGGTGGCCTGGCGGGCCGAGGCGCGCATTGCCCTGTCGCTGCCCCCCGAGGCCTTCACCCCGCCGCCCAAGGTCAGCTCGGCCGTAGTCCATGTGACCGCCCTGCCCGAACCGCGCTATCCGGCGGATCCCCAGGTTCTGGAACGGGTGGTGGCCAAGGCCTTCAACCAGCGCCGCAAGATGCTGCGTGCCGCGCTGAAGGGGCTGGCGCCAGATCTGGAAGACCGTCTGCTGGCCTCTGGCATCCAACCCACCGACCGGGCCGAGACCGTCAGCCTGGAACAGTTCTGCGCCCTGGCGCGCAACGTCGCGGCGGGCTGAGGGCGCCCCTGCCGCGAGGCCGAGATGCATTTCCGCCTCGCAGCGCGCCCCGAAACCCTGTATCAGCCCGCCGATGAGCGCCGCATTCGAGATATTCCTGCAAGGCACCCCGGGCCTGGAAGAGGCCCTGGCCGAGGAGGCCCGCGAGGCGGGCTTTGCCCGGGCCGAAGCCGTGCCCGGCGGCGCGACCCTTCAGGGGCAATGGACCACCGTCTGGCGGACCAACCTGAAGCTGCGCGGCGCGGGCGCCGTCCTGGCCCGCATCGGCGGCTTCCCGGCCAGCCACCTGTCGCAGCTCGACAAACGCGCCCGGGCCTTTGCCTGGGGCGAGGTGTTGCGCCCAGATGTGCCGGTTCGGGTCGAGGTCACGGCCACGTCGAAATCGAAGATCTATCACGCGGGCGCCGCCCAGGAACGGATCGAACGGGCGTTGCGCGAGAGCTTCGGCGCGCCGGTCGATCCCGAGGCCGCGCTAGTGCTGAAGACCCGGATCCAGCGCGACTATGTGCAGTTCAGCGTCGATACCAGCGGCGAAAGCCTGCACAAGCGCGGCCACAAGCCCGCCGTGGGCAAGGCGCCGATGCGCGAGACTCTGGCGGCGCTGTTTCTGCGTCAGGCGGGCTATCGCGGCACCGAGCCGGTGCTGGATCCGATGTGCGGCTCGGGGACGTTCCTGATCGAGGCGGGCGAGATGGCCGCGGGCCTCTGGCCCGGCCGCGACCGGCGCTTTGCCTTCGAGGATCTGGCGACGTTCAACCCAGATCTCTACGCCCGGATCCGCGCCGAGGCGCCCGTGGCCCGCGCCGCCGCCGATCTGCCGGGGCTCTATGGCTCGGACCGCAACGCGGGCGCCATCGAGAACACCAGCCGCAACGCCGCCGCCGCCGGTCTGGCCGAGGCGCTGCATCTGGCGCATCGCGCGGTCTCGGATCTGGACCGCCCCGCAGGCCCGCCCGGGCTGGTCATCGTCAACCCGCCCTACGGGGCGCGGATCGGCGACCGCAAGCAGCTGTTCGCCCTTTACGGGCGCCTGGGCGCGGTGCTGAAAGAGCGCTTCGGCGGCTGGCGCGCCGCCGTGATCACCGCCGATGGCGGCCTGGCCCAGGCCACCGGCCTGCCCTTCCTGCCGCCCGGGCCCCCGGTCGCCCATGGCGGGCTGCGGGTAAAGCTTTACCAGACCGCCGCGCTGCCCTGAGGCACCGGGAAAAGCGCGTCGAAGGCCCGTGTGCCGGGCGGGGTGAACAGCACTTCGCGCCCTGCCCCCCGTCGCGCCCAACCCTGCGCCAGAAGCCCCTCCAGCAGCTGTCGCCCCAAGGGGCCTGCCAGATGCATCCGCCGTTCCGACCAGTCCAGGCACTGCCGCGCCGCAAGCCCCGCTGCGGCCTCGGGCAAAAGCGGCGCCAGCGCCAACGCGCCCTCATCCGTCAGGATCAACCCCTCAGGACCGGGGCGCAACATCCCGCGCGCCGCCAGGCTGTCGTGGATCTGCACCCCGAGGGTTCCCGCCAGATGATCGTAACAGCTGCGCGCGGCACGCAGCGCCGGGTCGCGTGGCCCCGGGCGGCAGCGGCGAAAGCCCCGCGCCTCGGCCAGGCCCATCAGGGCCTCCAGCGTCGCCGCGACCTCGGGGCCGTTGAGGCGGTAGTAGCGGTGCCGCCCCTGCGCCAGGACGCAGATCAGGCCCGCGTCCAGCATCTGCGCCAGATGGCCCGAGGCGGTGGTGCGCGCGGTGCCCGATTCCTCGGCCAGTTCCGAGGCGGTCAGCGCCAGCCCCGACATCAGCGCCTCGGCCATGGCGGCGCGTGCGGGCTCGCCCAGCAGGGCGGCGATGCGGGTCATGTCAGGGCCCTGACGGGGCCCTGGGGGCACATAGGACATCGGGCGGCCTCTCTGGCAGGGTTCCGGGATCAGCCTAGCACAGCGGCGCCGCAAAAGCGTCCGCCCGAACCGACACATGGCGCGGGCGCGGTCTGGCACAAGGGCGGCACCTGCCGTCTTGAAAGGACCCGACATGCTGACCTGCGTCATCCAATACCGCATCCGCCCCGACCGCCACGCCCAGTTCGCCCAATATGCCCGCATGTGGGGCCAGGCGATCCCCCGCAATGGCGCCACCCTGCGCGGCTATTTTGCCCCGCACGAAGGCTCTACCACCCTGGGCTACGGGATCTACGACATCCCCTCACTGGCCGAGTATGAGGCCTACCGCCAGAGCCTGGCCGCCGATCCGCTGGGCCGCGCGGCCTATGACTTTGCCCAGGCCGAGGGGTTTCTGACCAGCGAAGAGCGAACCTTCCTGCGCCGGGTCGATCAGGGCTAAGGGGGGCGGCGGCGGGTCAAAGCGGGGCCGAAAGGCCACGCCGCGCGGCGCGCGCCCCCGGCCCCGAGGGCGCGCCTTGACCCCTGCGCCCGACCCGGCAATGGTCCCGGCAAAGGGGCGCGCCCGCGCCCCCCTCTCCCGCGCCGCAACCCCGGAGCCGCCCATGCCGACGCCCGATCCCCGCCCAAGCTGGCGCGCGATGTTCCACGCCTTCGGGCGCATCGGCCTGGTCAGTTTCGGCGGCCCTGCGGCGCAGATCTCGGTCATGCATGGCGAGCTGGTGGACCGCCGCCGCTGGCTGGGCGAAGAGGCCTTTCTGGGCGCGCTGAGTTTCTGCATGTTGCTGCCCGGGCCAGAGGCCATGCAGCTGGCCACCTATGCGGGCTGGCGCCTGCGCGGGGTGGCAGGCGGGCTGATGGCGGGGCTGCTTTTCGTGCTGCCCGGCGCGGCGGTGGTGGCCGCGCTGGCCCTGGCCTATGTGCACTGGGGCACGCTGCCCGGGGTGCAGGCGGGGTTCCTGGGCATCAAGGCCCTGGTCGTGGCGCTGGTGGTGCAGGCCCTGTGGCGGCTTTCGCAACGCGCCCTGACCGGGCGGGCGCAGCGCCTGTGGGCCCTGGCCGGGTTCGTGGCGATCTTTGCCCTGGGCCTGCCCTTCCCGCTGCTAATCCTGGCTGCCGCCCTTTGGGGGCTTTGGCAAGGCGGCGCGCCCGGCGGGGCCGCGCCTGCGCCCCCGCCCGCCGCCGCGCCCGCGCTGGCGCGCAGCCTGGGGACCACGCTGATCTGGGCCCTGGCCTGGCTGGCCCCGGTGGTGGCCCTGCGCCTGGCGGGGGTGGATTTCCTGGCCGATCTGGGCGCCTTCTTTGCCCGTCTGGCGGTGCTCAGCTTCGGCGGGGCCTATGCGCTGCTGGCCTGGATGGCCCAGGTCACGGTCGAGCAGCACGGCTGGCTGACCCCGGGCCAGATGATCGACGCCCTGGGCCTGGCCGAGACCACGCCGGGGCCGCTGATCCTGGTGACCCAGTTCGTGGCCATGGTGGCCGGCGCCCTGCGCGCCGGACCGGGGCTGGGGCTGGCCGCCGGCGCGCTGACCCTTTGGGTGACCTTCGTGCCCTGTTTCCTCTTCATCTTCGTCCTGGCCCCCCATGTGGACCGGCTGCTGGCGCAACCCCGGCTGAAGGCCGCCCTGGCCGCCGTGACGGCCACGGTGGTGGGGGTCATCGCCTCGCTGGCGCTGTGGTTCGCCCTGCATGTGCTGTTCGAAACGGTGCATAGCGCGGGCGCCCTGCCCCTGCCCGCCCTGGACAGCCTGCGCCCGCTGGCGGCGGTGCTGATCGCCCTGGCGCTGCTGCTGGTGCTGGGCCTGCGCCTGGGCCTGCTGCCCGCGCTGGCCCTGATGGCGGCCCTGGGTTACGCCACCCTCTGGCTGGCTGCCTGACCGCCCCGGCGGCTTCCCCGCTTCGTTATGCAGAATCTTCGGCGATCACCTTCCGTTTTGCTTCGAATCCCCTATGCTCAGCCGAAAGTGAGCCCCGGAAGACAGACATGGCCCAATCGATCGACTACGGAAATCTGATGCACCGCGCCATGCGCAGCCTGATCCAGGATGTGCTAACCGACGTAGCCGCCAACGGATTGCCGGGCGCGCATCATTTCTTCATCACCTTCGACACCACCCATGAGGATGTCGAGCTGGCTGCCTGGCTGCGCGACCGCTACCCCACCGAGATGACGGTGGTGATGCAGCACTGGTTCGAGGATCTCGAGGTCAGCGACGACGGCTTTGCGGTCACGCTGAACTTCGGCGACAGCCCCGAACGCATGTTCATCCCCTATGACGCGATCCAGACCTTCGTCGACCCTTCGGTCGAATTCGGCCTGCGGTTCGAGACCCAGGGCCATGATCTGGACGACGAGGAAGACGACGAGGACGACCTGGCCGACGAGGCCCCCCTGGCCGAGGACGCCGAAGAGGCCCCCGCCGCCGAGGGCAAGAAGGACGCCGACGTCGTCAGCCTGGACGCCTTCCGCAAGTAACGCGGCCTGCCCCCCGCAGCCCCCCAATGCGCAGAAAACCGGCAGTTGCCCGTGCCCCCAACCGGGCGCAGGGCGGCTGACGCCTGTTCCCCGGCCGCTTTGTAACAAAGCGCCGAGGCTTCGGTGAATTTTTTGTAAACGCAAACAATCCACCTTGTCCCACCGGGGCCTGATCGCCCAGACATGCGGGCAGAACAGGCAGTCAAGGGGACAGACCGGTGGCCAGCGATTTCGCAGTTTTTCTCGGACAAATGATGCGCAAGCCGAAAGAGGTTTCGGCCATTGCGCCCTCTTCCGCCGCCGTGGCGCGGATGATGACCGAAGGGGTCGAGCATGTGGAAGGGCCGATCCTGGAGATCGGGCCGGGCACCGGATCCTTCACCCGCGTCATCCTGGAGCGGGGCATCGCCCCCGAACGGCTGATCCTGATGGAGCTGAACGAACGCTTCTGCGAAGAGTTGCGGGCGAAGTTTCCGGGCGTGCGGGTGCTGAACCAGCCCGCGCAACAGATCGAAAGCATCGGGGTCAGCAACCTGGGCTGCGTGATCTCTGGCGTGCCGGTGCTGGCGCGGCCACAGATCCAGCGCGAGGTGGTGGGCAACGCCTTCAAGGTGATGGCGCCCGAGGGGGTCTTTGCCCAGATCACCTATAGCCCGAACGCGCCGATCCCCGAGGATGTGCAGGCCGAGATGGGCATCACCGCCCGCAAGCGCGGCACGGTCTGGGCCAACCTGCCCCCGGCCCGCGTCTTCGAATTCCGCCGCCGCCCGAACTGATCGGCAGCACCAGCTGAGGCCCGCAAAGAACAAGGCCGCGTCCCGCCGGGCGCGGCCTTCTGATTTGGCTCGGCTCAGATCGGGTGCGCCTCAGACCCGCAGCGCGCCGCGCACCTCGGTATAGGGCATGTCACGATAGCGCATGACCAAATCGCGGAACCCATCCATCAGCGCGATGATCGAAGTCTCCGCGCGGCGCGACACCGCCAGCACCTGGATGCCGAATTCCACCGGCACGCCCTCGCCCTGGGGCACGATCTTGCGGAAGATCAGCGAGACCTGCGGCGCGCCGTCGATCCCCGCCCCCGGCTCGACCCGCATCAGGGCCATGCCCACCGAAGGGTCGATGCCGGTCACATGGCCCAGGGTCCAGCCCTTCGGCCCCGGCGCCCCGGCAGCGCGGTCGATCCGCTGGGCCAGGGTGGCGCAGGTCTCGCCCTTAAACAGTTCGCGCCAGTCGCGGCCCTCGCTGTCGGGCAGCTCGTGCTTTGCGGCCTCCAGCACATCGGTTTCATGGCTGCGCACAACCCGGAATTCCTCGGGGGCCGAGCCGAAGCGCAACAGCCCCTTCTCGTTCTTCTCGAAAGCGCCCGCGAGGTAATAAAGATATTCCCCCCGGGGCTGCGTCTCCCACAGGATATGTTCGTAGGTGGGCGGCGTCAGGCTCTCGGGGGCTTCATCCACCCAAAGCGGCAGGTCCAGCGCGGCGCTGCGGCCCTTCTCGGCCAGATCGACCACCGGATGCTGGGCCAGCGCCGTCTTCGGGTTCACCGTGGGCGTCACCCGGCGCGCCTGCGGTCCCGCCTCCGAGGCCCCGCCGAAAAGCCTGCTCCAGAACCCCGCCATCGCCGTCACTCCTGTCATGGTCGTCTTGGGGGACAAAATGCACCTCCGCCCCGCATCTTCAAGGCGGAACGCCGCAGCGCGCCCCGGGATCGCGGCGCTGTGATCGGGTCGGTTTCGGCATACGGTTGTGCACAAAAGCACCCGAAGACCCCCTGCGTTAGCGGGAACGGCATTGAAACTGGGCCGCTTTGCGGTAAACCGGGCGCGACGTTCCTTTTGGGAGATCTGAAATGTCGCAGACCCGCACCGAAACCGACAGCTTCGGCCCGCTCGAAGTTCCCGCAGACAAGTACTGGGGCGCCCAGACTCAGCGGTCGATCATGAACTTCCCCATTGGCTGGGAAAAGCAGCCGGTTCCGATCATCCGCGCCCTTGGCGTGATCAAGAAGGCCTGCGCCATGGCCAACAAGGAACTGGGCAACATGGAGGCCGAGATCGCCGATGCGATCATCGCCGCCGCCGGTGAGGTGATCGAGGGCAAGTTCGACGACAACTTCCCGCTGGTGGTCTGGCAGACCGGGTCGGGCACCCAGTCGAACATGAACGCCAACGAGGTGATCAGCAACCGCGCCATCGAGATGCTGGGCGGCGAGCTGGCGTCCAAGTCGCCGGTGCACCCCAACGATCACTGCAACATGGGTCAGTCGTCCAACGACACCTTCCCGACCGCCATGCACGTGGGCATCGCCATGGCCGCCCGCGACACGCTGCTGCCGGGGCTGGAAAAGCTGGCCGCGGCGCTGGAAGCCAAGTCGGAAGAGTTCAAGGACATCATCAAGATCGGCCGCACCCACACCCAGGATGCAACGCCGCTGACCCTGGGCCAGGAATTCGGGGGCTATGCCCATCAGGTCCGCAAGGGGATCGAGCGCGTGAAGTCGGCCCTTGGCGACATCTACGAGCTGGCCCAGGGCGGCACCGCCGTCGGCACCGGCCTCAACACCAAGAAGGGCTGGGCCGAAATGGTCGCCGCCAACATGGCCGAGATCACCGACCTGCCCTTCGTCACCGCGCCGAACAAGTTCGAGGCCCTGGCCGCCCATGACGCCATGGTCATGTTCTCGGGCGCGCTGAAGACCGTTGCCGCATCGCTGTTCAAGATCGCCAACGACATGCGCCTGCTGGGCTCTGGCCCGCGGTCCGGTCTGGGCGAGCTGATCCTGCCCGAGAACGAGCCGGGCTCGTCGATCATGCCGGGCAAGGTGAACCCGACCCAGGCCGAGGCGCTGACCATGGTCTGCGCCCATGTCATGGGCAACGACGCGGCCATCGGTTTTGCCGGTTCGCAGGGCCACTTCGAGCTGAACGTCTACAACCCGATGATGTCCTACAACGTGCTGCAATCCATGCAGCTTCTGGGCGACAGCGCCTCGGCCTTCACCGACAACATGGTGGTGGGCACCCAGGCCAACCTGCCGCGCATCGACAAGCTGATGAAAGAATCTCTGATGCTGGTCACCGCGCTGGCGCCGACCATCGGCTACGACAACGCCACCAAGGTGGCCAAGACCGCGCATAAGAACGGGACCACCCTGAAGGAAGAGGCCATCGGCCTTGGCTTCGTGGATGAAGAGACCTTCGACCGTGTGGTGCGCCCCGAGGACATGATCGGTCCGAAGGACTGATCCTGCCGGGCAGACAGAGAGGGGGGCGCGGCCAGCGGGTTGCGCCCCTTTTCCATGCGCCGAAGGTCGGCCCCACGGGAACGTGAGCGCGCGTTGCTTGCCCCGCGCCCGCACGCGCCGCAGATCATGGCCCATGATCACCCGACGTGCCCTTCTCGGCTCCGCCCTCGCCCTGCCCTTCATCCGCCCCGCCCAGGCCGCCGTGGGCGACCAGCTGGCCGAGGCCGGGCAGCGCTTCGATCAGATGCACAGCCTTATGGTGCTGAAGGACGGCGAAGAGGTGTTCGCCCGGGCCTTTCGCGGGTCCGGCCTCGACGGGCTGGCCAATATCAAGTCCTGCTCGAAAAGCCTGGTGGCGCTGATGCTGGGCGCGGCCATCGACGCGGGCGACGTGCCGGGTGTCGACGCCACATTGGCCGAGGTCGCCCCCGGCCTTCTGCCCACTGATGCCACCCCGGGCGCCGCCCAGATCACCCTGGGCGATCTGGCCAGCCTGCGCGGCGGCCTGGCCGCGACCTCTGGCGCCAACTACGGCGCCTGGGTCAACTCCGCCAACTGGATCCGCTACGCCCTGACCCGCCCGATGGAGGCGGATCCGGGCGGCCGGATGATCTATTCCACCGGCGCCACCCATGTGCTGGGCGCGGCCCTGGCAGAGGCCACGGGCGAGACCCTGCTGACCCAGATGCGCAGCCATCTGGGCCGCCCCCTGGGGATCGACGTGGCCCCCTGGACCCGCGACCCGCAGGGCTATTACATGGGCGGGAACGAAATGGCCCTGACACCCCGCGCCATGCTGCGCCTGGCCGAGGTGATGCGGCGCGGCGGGCAGCACGAGGGCCAAGAGGTGATCCCGGCGGATTGGGTGGCGCGCTCGACCCAGCCGCTGACCCGCTCGCCCTGGTCCGGGATGTCCTATGGCTATGGCTGGTTCCTGACCGACAGCGGCTATGCGCTGGCGCGCGGCTATGGCGGTCAGGTCATCGCCTGGCACGAGGGGCGCGGCCTGGCCGTCGCGCTGACCTCGGACCCGCTGCGCCCGGCGCGCTCGGACGGGTACTTTGGCGACTTCATGGACTTGCTCGACGGGCCCCTGCTGGCCCTCTGAGGGCGCTTGCCCGGCCCGCGCCACGCTGGCAATATGCGCCCATGTCGAACGTCACCAACCTCAACCGCTTCCGCAAGGACCGCGCCCGCGCCGCGAAACGCGCGCAGGGCGACGCGAACGCGGTGAAATTCGGCCGCACCGGGGGCGAGAGGGCCGCCGAGAAGGCCGAGGCCGAGAAGGCGCGCCGCGCCCTCGACGGACACCGCCGCGACGACGACAGCCCGAAGGGATGAGCGGGCGGCCCGTCAAACGCTCGCTGACGCTGCGCGGGCATCGCACCTCTGTCTCGCTGGAAGATGAATTCTGGGCCGAGTTCCGCCGCCTGGCCGAGGCCCGCGCCACGCCGATCAACCAGTTGGCCGCCCAGATCGACGCCGAGCGGGGGCTGGACCTGGGCCTGGCCTCTGCCATCCGTCTTTACGTGCTGCGCGCCCTACAAGAGGAAGCTGCCGCCGCGCGCGGGGACGGCGCGCGATGATCGCCGTGCTGCTGCTGGCGGCGGGGGCCTCGCGCCGGATGCGCGGGCGCGACAAGCTGCTGGAAGAGATCGACGGCGCGCCCCTGCTGCGCCGCCAGGCCAGCGCGGCCCTGGCCGCCGGGATCGGGCCGGTGCTGGTCACCCTGCCCTGCGCCGATCATCCCCGCGCCGCCGCGCTGGACGGCCTGGCGGTGACCCCGGTGCCGGTGGCCGACGCGGACGAAGGCATGGGCGCCTCGATCCGGGCGGGCGTGGCCGCCCTTCCGCCGGGGATGCGCGGGGTGATGATCCTGCCCGCCGACATGCCCGATCTGGGCGCGGTCGAACTGATGCAGATGGAACAGGCCTTTCGGGGCGACCCGCTGCCGATCCTGCGCGGCGCCAGCGGCGCGCGCGCGGGGCATCCGGTGCTGTTCCCCGCCGATCTGTTCCCGGCCCTTGAAACGCTAAGCGGCGACCGCGGGGCCGCCCCCGTGATCGCCGCCAATCGCGCGCGTCTGCGTCTGCTGCCCCTGCCGGGGCAAAGCGCCCTTACCGACCTCGATACGCCTGAGGCATGGACAGAATGGCGGGCTCGGCGCGGGTGACGATGCCACCCTCGGCGCGCAGCACCTCGGCCTCGTGCTTTTTCAGGCTGCGGCGCGCCGCGCCGAAGGCCTTGGGCGCCCGGGCGGAGGCCAGTTCCGGGAAGAGATAGTGGATCTCGGCGCGCTGCGCCTGATCCAGGGTCTTCATCGAATAATCGCCGGGCTGGAAGCTTTCGGACCAGGCACCATTGGCCAGGATCACCTCGTGCTGGTCAAACAGCAGGTGCAGATAGGTGGCGGAGCGATTGGCCAGACGCTCGACCCCGGCCATGCCGACCAGATCCTTGGCGGCGACCAGCACCTCGTTCTCTTCATACAGCAGCGAGGCTCGGTCCGAGCGGATCAGCATCCGGTGCTGCGGGCTGACCACCAGATCCGTATGCGGCAGACCCTGGCCCAGGGCCCCGGCGCGCAGCAGAACGGGTTGCAGATGCGGCATCCTGGCCAGCTCTGCCGCGCTCAGCTCTCGGCGGCCGATCCAGCGCAACTCCTGCATCCCGTTGTCGCGGGTGATCACCCGGTCGCCCGCGCGCAGCTGCTCGACCGGCACTTCGCCGCGCATGGTGGCGATCAGCGAGCCCGGGGCGAAACAGATCGCGCCATTCGGGCTGTCGGTGGTGATCTGCTCGATGTCCTTGTAGTAGATCCGGCCCAGCTCGCGCCCGTCACCGGTCTTCATCAGGATCGTGCCATCCTCGCCATCGGCGCTGACGTTGGAATAGATCAGTTGCAGATCGGGGTAACGTTCCTTGAACTCCGACAGGTCCAGCACGTCCCAGTCGGTATCGCCGGGATCCTCGCCGCCGTAGACGTAGAGGTTGTTCAGGTTGCTGTCGTCGGCAATGGCGGTGAAGAGGTCATCGCCCGAGCCGCCGTAAAGCTGGTCCTGGTTGCCGTTCGAGCGCAGGGTGTCGTCGCCCTGCCCGCCGTAAAGCGTGTCGGTCGAGCGGTCCCAGGCGGTATCGCCCGCTTCGAGGAAGTCATCGCCGGACTGGCCCCAGATCCTGTCCTGGCCCTGACCGCCATAGACGCTGTCGTTGCCGCGCCCGGCCTCGATGCTGTCATCGCCGCCGCCACCGTCGATCGTGTCGTTGCCGTCGCCGCCGTAGATGGTGTCGTTGCTGTTGCCGCCGTCGATGGAATCGTCGCCCGACCCGGCGGTGATGTGGTCCTCGGACTCGCCGCCGTAGAAGGTGTCGTTGCCCGCGCCACCCTCCAGAATGTCACGGCTGTTGCCGCCATCCAGCAGGTCGTTGCCGTCGCCGCCGTAGAGGCTGTCTTCGGCCTCCCCGCCATAAAGGCTGTCGTCGCCCGAGCCGCCATAGAGCTTGTCGCTGACGTTGCCGCCGAACAGGCTGTCGTCCCCGGCGCCGCCATAAAGGGTGTCGTTGGTGTCGCCGCCGTCGATCGTGTCGTCGCCCGAGCCGCCGTAGATCTTGTCGCTGCCGGTGCCGCCGTCGATGGAGTCGTGCCCCGCATCGCCGGTGATCGTGTCGTTGCCGTCGCCGCCATAGATCACGTCATCGCCGCGCTTGCCCGCGATGTCGTCATTGCCGCCATAGCCCGAGATCGTGTCGTCCCGGCAGGTGCCGTCCAGATCGTCGTTCTGCCAGCTGCCGTTGATGTTCTGGCCGTCCCCGGACCCGCTACCGCTCGTCGTCATATCGACCTCTCGACGCACAAAAGACTGGTTGCGGAGCCCCGCAGGACCCCGCTCGAAATTCCCATATTCTCTGAATGCCCGGATGGCTGCCCAACGTCAGCCGCGCCCGACCTCAGCGCCCCTCGGAGGGTGGTAACCTACGGGAAAGGATATATGCAATCCTGACGCTGCGATTTCCGTCAGGCGCCGCGCAATGCACGTGCAGAAACGATCTTTGTTTCCCGGTGGGAAACGAAAATGCCCAGGAAACACGCCGATCAGCGCCCGAGCCTCGCAGCAGGCACAGGGCCGCCATGCAACTGAAGCAATTTCTTAAGCGCCGAACCGAACAGCGATTCGCAATTGTGGCTTTACTATCTGAAATTAGACATAAATTTTCAGACAAGTGCCACGCTATTGTCGCAATCTCGGAAACGGCAGGGTTCGGATTTCAACGCTGGCGCGAGCGCCTTCTGCGCCTGCACAATCCACCGTTGGGTGAGGTCGGATGGCCCCGCCGGGCCCAGGGGCGGGCCGGAAAGGTCCGGCACCGCCCGGGACGATCTGCGCGTGTCGGGGCACGGTCCCCTCCCCGACACGGGCGTCCCGGGCGGCCGGCATCACCGGGGGCCCGACCCCGGCGAAATACCACGCCTCCCCCCAGAGGCGTGGCAAACCCAGCTCAGCTCAGGATGAGCAGATCCGCTTCGTGCTTCTTCAGCGTCTTGCGCGCCGCGTGATAGTCTTCAAGGCCTCCGCCATTGCGCAGTTCGGGGAACAGCTCGAAGATCTCGTTGCGCTGCGCATTGCCAAGCCCGTCCATCGTCTGATGGCCCGGCTGGAAGGTTTCGGACCAGGCACCGTCGGACAGGATCACCTCGTGCTGATCGAAGAGGAAGTGCACGTAGGTCGTGCTTTTCGCGTGCAGCCGCTCGATCCCGTCGAGGCCGGTCAGATGCTTGGCCGCGACCAGCACCTCGCGGTCTTCGAAGTACAGCGCCGTCTTGTCGTTGTTGATCAGCATTCGGTGGTTCGGGCTGACCACCATGTCGCGTTCCGGCAGGCCGTAGCCAAGCGCGCCCTTACGGATCAGCACCGGCTGAAGATGCCGCGCCTTCAGAAGCTCTTCGCCGCGCAGATGGCGGCTGCCCTTCCAGCGGATCTGCTGCATCCCGTTGTCGCGGGTGATGACCCGGTCGCCTTCCTGCAACTCTTCCACCGGCACTTCGCCGCGCGGCGTCGCAATCAGCGTGCCGGGGGTGAAGCAGGGCACCACGTTCTCGATATCGTGGAATTCCGCCGTCCCGGCCAGGGTGTTGTCCGGGTTGTAGAACTCGACGATGCCGTCTTCGCGGTCGGCCGAGGTGTAGTTGATCTTGATATGGCCGCCGGGCACGCCGTAGCCGGTCAGGTCCAGCGTGTCGTAGTCGTCGCCAGAGCTGCCGCCGTCGATATAGTCGCCGGTGGTGGCGCCGACGATGCTGTCACGATCGGCCCCGCCATAGACCTGGTCGGCATTGGCCGAGCCAAAGATCGTGTCGGCGCCGAGGCCGCCATAGACCTCATCCTCCTGGTCCGAGCCATAGAGCAGGTCGTCGCCGCTTTCGCCCAGGATGGTGTCGTTGCCCGAGCCGCCGTAGATCTCGTCATTGCCGGCGCCGCCGGAAATCTGGTCGTCGCCCGCGTCCCCGGCGATGAAGTCGTTGCCTGCGCCGCCCTCGATGCTGTCGCCCGAGGTGCCACCGCGGATGCTGTCGTCACCCGAGCCGCCCGAGATCGTGTCGGCGCCCGAGCCGCCCAGCAGGGTATCGGCGCCCGCGCCGCCCTCCAGCGTGTCCTCGCCGTTGCCCGCGGTCAGGCTGTCGTTGCCGTCGCCGCCCACAAGGCTGTCCGCCCCCTGGCCGCCATCCAGCACATCGTCGCCCGAGCCACCGAAGAGGGCGTCGGCATCATCGCCACCGTCGAGGGTATCCGCCCCCTGGTTGCCGTACAGCAGGTCTTCGCCCGCGCCGCCGATCAGCTCGTCATTGCCGTAGTCGCCGACCAGGGTGTCCTCGTCGATGCCGCCATCCAGCACGTCATCGCCCGAACCGCCATGCAGCATGTCGTCATCGTCACCGCCAAAGACGGTGTCGTTGCCGTGGCCCGCATAGACCTCGTCGCGGTCGTTTTCCGGCACCGGGTCGCTGTCGTCGGGGGCGTTGGGATAGTCCATCCCGCTGGTCTGGGCGCTGGCGTCGATGCTGTCGTCGCCCGAGCCGCCCAGGATCGTGTCCGAGCCATGGCCGCCCAGGATGACATCCGCACCCTGGCCGCCCTCGACATAGTCGTCGTCGATACCCGCATTGATGCTGTCTTCGCCCGAGCCGCCATAAAGCGCGTCCGCATCGTCGCCGGAAAGGATCGTGTCGTTGCCGATGCCGCCATAGACGGTGTCCTTGCCGTCTGCGGTGTTGGGGTCGGACAGGTTGCCGTCGGCATTATAGGGATTGGGCAGATTGGGATCGTCGCCCACGTAGTCCGAGAAGGCGTCGACACCGGCCACCAGGCTGTCGTCGCCCGAGCCGCCGAAGATCAGGTCGTTGCCAAGCGTGCCATCGACGATGCCGTTCAGGCTGCCGTCGACGGTGTCGTTGCCCGCCCCGCCATAGATCTCGTCGTCGTCCAGGCCGCCGTCGATGCTGTCGGCGCCATCGCCGCCATAGATCGTGTCGGCATCGTCGCCGGTCGAGATGGTATCCTCGCCCGAGCCGCCCTCGACATAGTCGGTATCGTCCAGCTGCGCATCGCCGGTCTCGAACGGGATGCCGGGGAAGGTCTCGTGGTCGTTGACCTGATCCGCCGCGCCGGTCGAGATGCTGTCGTTGCCCGCGCCGCCGTAGACATCGTCGCTGCCCTCGCCCGCGATGACGGTATCGTCGCCCGAGAAGGCCAGGACCACGTCGTCGTCGCCGCTGTCGCCGGGCAAAAGCGCGTCGTCGGCGTCGATCATGTCGCCGTCGGGGTCGCCGTCATAGCCCGCGTCGATCACGTCACCGCCCGCGGTGCCCTCGACATAGCCGTCAAGCTGCGGATCGGGATCCTCGGGGTCGGTCAGCACGGTCTCGATATTCTCGAAGGTCATCGTGCCGGTGACGTTGTCGTCATCGTCCAGGAAGCTGACGGTGCCCGCCTCGGGGTCGCTCGGGTCGTATTCGACCGAGACGTTCAGGCCCCGCAGGTCCAGCGTGTCCTCGTCGATCCCGGCCTCGCCGCCATCCACATGGTCGCCGGCCGAGCCGCCGATGAAGGTGTCGCGATCCGCCCCGCCATAGGACAGGTCGGCGCCCGCGCCATCGGTGATCGTGTCGTCGCCGCCCTCGCCGAAGAGGGTATCCTCGCCCGAGCCGCCGTCGATCGCGTCGTTGCCGTCGCCGCTGGTGGTGGCAGAGCCATCCACCAGATCGGGGGTCACATCATAGAAGACGTCGCTGACGGTGATGCCGGTCGTGCCATGGCCGACCTGGGTATGGGTGATCTCGATCCGGCTGATCGGGCCCGGAATGGTCACCAGCGCCGAATACTGCGGGCTGCTGTCCGAGGCGCCGCCATTGGGGGTGGCCGACAGCAGGGTTTCGGTGCCCCCTGCCGCGTCTTCGTCGGTCGCCGTGATCATCGAGCCCGCATCGACCTGGATGTCCACCAGGTTGCCATCCGCGTCATAGGCGCGGATCACCACCTCGGAGAGATAGTCGATGTCGTTGATGCGGAAGGACACATCGTCCACATCCTGCGAGAAGGCGAGGCTATAGGTCGCCGCCTCGCCATTGGCGTTCAGGTAGGACGACATGGTGGAATTGCTGTCCACCCCGTTGCCATCGTCGACGATGCCATCGGTGTTGCCCTCGACCTCGTAATAGGTGGTCTCGGGGCTGCCCACGGTGGTCTGGGTGAAGGTGACGTTCACCTGGCCGGTGTCCTGGGTCAGCGTACCATACAGCGGGTCGTTATGGTCGATCCGGCCGCCATAAGGATCCGGGTCGGGCAGCTTGTCCCATTCGAAGCTTTCGCGCACCGCCTCGGGGGCCGCGCCGGTGTCGCCATAGATGATGTCGTTGCCGCTGTCGCCGGACAGGTCGTCGTCGCCCTGCCCGCCCGAGATCATGTCGTCGCCAGAGCCGCCCTCGACCACGTCATTGCCGCTGCCGGCATAGACGTCATCGTCGCCTGCGCCCGCCAGCACGGTGTCATTGCCGCCACCGGCGCGCACGATATCGTCGTCGCCGGTCTCTCCGGGCAACAGCGCGTCGTCGTTGTCGATGAAATCGCCGTCCGGGTCACCGTCGTAGGCGGCGTCGATCAGCTCGCCCGCGCCGGTGCCGTCGACATAGCCGTCCGGGGTCGGGTTCTGATCATCCGGGTCGCAATCGTCGTCGTGCCCGCCGTAATGCTTGCCGCCGTAATAGTAGCCGGTCATGGTCGTCACCCTTCTGTCGCATCCGGAGCCTGCTCCGGTTCGGCGCCGGGACAGACCGCGCGCCAAAGGAATCTCTCTCTACCCAAATCATGGAGGCGACTGGGGGCGTGCCGGGGTTGATCCCCGGGCATAGGGCCTCGGTCCGGCCAAAGCCGGTTTCCGGAAAGACTCCGGATCTGCATCTCCATGATGCAAGTTGTCTCGAAGGACCGCCCCAGGTCCCGAATAGGTGCCCACCCAGTCGGGCAAGACAGGTGATACCCCTTCCCCAAGGCGCCACAAAGAGAAAAAAGGGGCGGAAAAGTGGCGAAGGCATGGCACCCACCCCCGCAGGTTCGCCAGATTTTAGCCACATTTGAGGCGCAAGCTTGCCGGATTGTTTACCTATGGGAAGCCAGAGGCAGCACGCTAAACTCAAGCCCATAAGCAATTTAATTCGCTTTCCCGACAGTAACATCGGGTGGTCTTTCTGCGGGCCGTTTCCCAAGGGGAAACATTCCAACCCGGAGCAATGGCCTCATTCCCTCCTTATTGCGACCATCTTTCTGCGGGTCTGCTGCCCGCAGAGAGGCAGAATTCATCGGGTATACGCAGCTTTAGGGCGAGTTTTCCGCCGCTTACGCGCCTAAAAGGCGGGCCGGGGGAATCGCGATCCGGTTGCGATTCGTCCGGGCCGGGGCGCGGCTCATCCCTCGGCGCGATGATGCAGGACGCGGCCGATCAGGTTCATCAGCAGCTGCGCCGCCAGGGTCGTGGTCGACCCGGTGGGGTCGTAGTCGGGGGCCACCTCGACCAGGTCGATCCCCACGACCTCGTTGCGCCGCGCCAGCCCGTCCAGCAGCTCCAGCACCTCGTAGTAAAGGAATCCACCATGGCTGGGGGTGCCCGTGCCCGGGGCGATCGAGGGGTCGAAGGCGTCAATGTCGATGGTCAAGTAGATGCGCTCGCCCTCGGGCACCCGGCGCAGCAGCGCCTCGGTGCCCAGGGCCCGGGCCTGGCGCACCGACAGGATGTCCGACCCCATGGCGCGGGCATCCTCGTAGCCGTCGCGGGCGGTGGACGAGACATTGCGGATGCCGATCTGGGTCAGCCCGGTCACATAGGGTTTCTCGGCCGCGCGGCGCATGGGGTTGCCGTGGCCATAGCGCACTCCGTGGCGTTCATCGACGAAATCCAGATGGGCGTCGATCTGCACCACGTGAAAGGGCTCTTGCCCCTCGAAGGCGTTGATACAGGGGATATTGATCGAATGGTCGCCCCCGATGACCACCGGCAGGGCGCCTGCCGCCAGGATGCGGCGCACCCCATGTTCGATGTTCTCATGGCTGCGGATCGTGTCCGTATGCACGATGTCGGCATCGCCGATATCCACCACGCTGACCTTGGCCGGATCCAGGTAGGTCACGTCATCCTCGTGATCATAGGCCCCCGCATGGCCGAAGCTGAACAGGGTCGAGGCCTCGCGCACGCCACGCGGCCCCATCCGGGCCCCGGCCCGCCACTGGGTGCCCGCATCGAAAGGCGCGCCCATGACCGCCACATCGGCGTCGATCGCGCTCCAGTCCTCGACCAGGGGATATTTGCCGAAGGTGCAGATCCCCACGAAGGGCAGGTTCAGCCGCCCCGTCTCATAGCCATGTCGCGTCATCCGCCCGCCCCTCTGCTGTCTGATCCCGGTTCTGGGCGCCACGCTACCGGCCCCCGGCCCCGCCGGTCGAGTCCCGCCCGCATTCCCACTGGACGCGGCCCCGCCAGATCGCTAAACGGAAGGCCCGAAGCGACAGCTTCCGGGCCCAAGTGGCGGAATGGTAGACGCAGGGGATTCAAAATCCCCCGCCGCAAGGCGTGTCGGTTCGAGTCCGACCTTGGGTACCAATGACTTAGCAGAAATCCGGGCGGGCCACGCCCCGGCCGGTCCCAGATCCCCTGCGGGGTCACGAACTGTCGCCCAGTTTTCCAAGAGCACTCCGGCTATTAAGGCCCCGGAAACTGACGCAAGCAGATCGCTGCGAAAAGTGCGCCCGGCCGCAGGGGCCGGACGTGGGTCAGCCGTAGCGCTGCACAAGCTCGGCCGTGTCGGTCACATCGCCAAAGAACAGGGCGAAGTGGATCAGCGCGAAGGCGTGTTCGTCGTCGCGCAGAGAGGCGCAGCCGTCATGCACCATCGTAGTGCGGAAATTACGCATCATCGCGTCCCGCGCCGTCGACTCGCAGCAGGCATTGGTCATCGTGCCGGTGACCAGCAAGGTGTCGATCCCCGCCGCGCGCAGCTGCGCCTCCATGTCGCCCGCGCCCTGGATCATGCCGCTGTAGCGCGTCTTCTCGACGATCATGTCTTCGGCCCGCACGTCCAGTTCGGGCCAGAGCTGTGAACCCTCTGCCGCGCGGTCCAGCGCGGCGCAGCGGGTCTCGAATCGCTCGGGCGTCAGAAGCTCGTGATGGAAATGCGGGATATCCGCCAGCGCCTCTTCGGTGAACAGGGTCCGGATCCAGACCACACGCCCGCCCGCCGCCCGCAGCGCCTCGGCCAAGCAGTTGATATTGGGGACAATCGCCCGGGCATTGGGCACCGAGGCCCCGCTGGCCGGGTCGAGGAAGTAGTTCTGCATGTCCACCACCACCAGCGCCGTCGCACTGGCAGGCCGCCCGTCGAAGATCAGCCTGCGCCCCTGGCGGGCAATGACGCGCTCTTCGGCCCAGACGGGCATCTCGAAGGGGTGAACCTGGCTCATTTTCGTCTCCTGAAGCTGTGTCTGCCCGATTTTCGGGCGTTTGAGGGAAGAGATCAACGTGCGGATCCCGTTCTTCAATTTCGTCTATTGTATACAGTATGTCCACCTACTATCGACGCAGGGCAACGACGTCATAACGATACGCAACAGGGAAATGCTCATGAAACTCACCCGTCGCCTGACCCTCGCCGCAGGGTTTGCCGCCGCCACATTCGGCGCCACCGTCGCCCCGGCCCGCGCCGAGGCCCCGACCAAGATCGCCTTCATGGAGGTGATCCACTCTCTCTTCTACTCGCCGCTCTATGTCGCGCTCGACCGCGGTTTCTTCACCGAGGAAGGCATCGCCTTCGATTTGATCGCGGGCCAGGGCAGCGACAAGGTGACGGCGGCCCTGCTGGGCGGTTCGGTCGACATCGCGCTGGCCGGTCCGGAAACCACCGTCTACGTCGAAACCGGCAAGTCGCCCGAGAAGATCCGCATCTTCGCCGGGCTGACGGCCACCGACGGGTCCTTCCTGGTGGGCCGCGAGCCCGCCGCCGAGCCCTTCGACTGGGCCGCGCTGGAGGGCAAGACGATCCTTGGCTGGCGCGAGGGCTCTGCCCCTGCCCTCTTCCTGCGCGAGGCGCTTGAAGGCGCGGGCCTCGACCCCGACGAGGATGTCGAGATCATCACCAATGTCGCCATTCCCGCCCGGGTCGGTGCCTTCCTGTCCGGCGTTGCCGACTACGGCACCTTCTTCGAGCCGGATGTCACCAAGCTGGAGGCCGAAGGGCTGCACGCCCAGACCAATGTCGGCCAGGCCGTGGGCGAGATCGACTATACGGTCTTCATCGCCCGCGAAAGCTACATCGCCGAGAACCCCGAGATCGTCGGCGGCTTCACCCGCGCCATTGCCCGGGCCGAGGCCTGGATCGCCGAGGCCCCCGAGGCCGAGGTGGCGGCCTCTCTTGCCGCCTATTTCCCCGGGGTCAGCGCCGAGGAACTGGCCGCCTCGGTCACCCGCCACCGCGACGCCGGCGTCTGGAAGCGGACCCCCGCCGTCACCCCCGAGGCGGTGGCCGCCCTTCAGGACCTGCTGATCGGCAACGGCCTGATGGCCGAGGGCAGCGCGGTGGCCTACGACCGCGTCGTCGATCCGCAATTCTTCGAGGCGGCCGAATGAACACGCAGGTCACGTCGGGGCGGCACGATACGGTGCCGCCCAAGGTCGAATTCAACAAGGTCAACCTGCACTACTTCTCGGAGGCGGGCGAGACCCACGCGGTCAAGGACATGAGCTTTTCCGTCCGCCCGGGCGAATTCGTGTCGATCGTCGGCCAGTCCGGCTGCGGCAAGTCGACCCTGCTGTCGCTGCTCAGCGGGTTGATGAAGCCGACCGGCGGACAGGTGCTGATCGACGGCGCCAAGGTCGAGGGCCCCTCGCCGCAGGTCGGGTTCATGTTGCAGCAGGACACACTGTTCGAATGGCGCACGATCCTCGAAAATGCCCTGTTGGGCCCCGAGATCCGGGGCATGGACATGGATGCCGCCCGCAGCCGCGCCGAACGGATCCTGACCAGCTACGGGCTGGGCCAGTTCCTGCACCATCGGCCCGGGCAGCTGTCGGGCGGAATGCGCCAGCGCGCCGCCCTTGGCCGAACCATGTGCATGGAGCCGGACATTCTGTTGTTGGACGAGCCCTTCTCGGCGCTGGATTTCCAGACCCGCCTGGCGATCGCCGAAGAGATCGGCGAGATCATCCGCCGCGAGGGCAAGACCGCCATCCTGGTCACCCATGACATCCCCGAGGCCATCGCCCTGGCCGATCGCGTGGTCGTCCTCAGCCCCCGCCCGGGTCGGCTGAAAAGCATCCACGAGATCACCTTCCCGAGCCTCGGCCCCGACCGGCCGGGCAGCCTGGCGGTCCGCGAAGCGGCCGAATTCCGGGACTATTACCACACGATCTGGACGGAGATGGAATCCGATGGCTGAGCCCACGACCACCCCCGAAACCCCCTCTGCCGCCCCCACCCCGGGCACGGACACAGGCCCCAGCGTCGCCTATCTGAATTGGCAGGCCCGGCAATCGCGCAACCGCCGCCAGGTGCAGGTCGGTCGCGTGCTGCTTCTGCTGGCCTTCCTCGGCCTGTGGGAGGCCGCGCCGCGCGTGGGCCTGGTTAACCCGATGCTGACCAGCTACCCCTCGGCGGTCTGGCAGGGCTTCATGGAGCTGATCGCCCAGGGCAACCTGGGCCTGCATATCGGTGTCACGATGATGGAGGTGGTCATCAGCTTTGCCGTGGCCATGGTGCTGGGCACGCTGGTGGCCATCCTACTGTGGCTGTCGCCGATGCTGGAAAAGGTGCTGGACCCCTTCCTGGTGGTCGGCAACGCCCTGCCCAAGATCGCCCTGGTGCCGATCTTCTACATCTGGCTGGGGCCCACCGGGTCGATCTATGCGGTGGCCATTGCGGTGTCGCTCTTCATCACCATCCTGATGCTTTACACCGGCTTCCAGCAAACCGACCCGAACAAGATCAAGCTGGCGCGCACCCTGGGCGCGGGGCAGCGGCAGATCCTGACCAAAGTCGTACTGCCCGGCAATGTCCACACCTTCATGGCGACCCTGAAGGCCAATGTCGGCCTCAGCCTGGTGGGCGTGATCGTGGGCGAGTTCCAGGCCTCGAAGGCCGGGCTGGGCTATCTGATCGTCTATGGCAGCCAGATCTTCCGCATGGACATGGTCATGGCCGCGATCGTCATCCTCAGCCTGATCTCGGTGGCCATCTACCTGGCGGTGCAGAAGGCCGATGCCCTGCTGAACCGCTGATCGCCGGTCCCGCCCGGGCGGGCGGGCCGGCCCCCTCCCTCTCAAGACAGAAAGACAGATCATGGGATCGCTCCTCGAGCAGATGCTGGTGCACAACTGGCACTGGATCGCGCTTGTCGTCTTCGCAGGCGCCCTTCTTCAGGGCCTCAGCGGAGTGGGCTTGGGCATGGTGGCCTCGCCGCTGCTGGCGCTGCTGGACCCGGCGCTGGTGCCCGGGCCGCTGCTGATGATTTCCTGCGTCATCGCCGTCATGTCGGTGCTGCGCGAACGTGCCGCGCTGGACGTGTCGGGGCTGGGCTATGCCCTGGCCGGACGGCTGGCCGCCTCGATCCCCGCCGCGCTGCTGATCGGCCTGCTGCCGGTGCGCGGGCTGGCGATCACCTTTGCCCTGGTAATCCTGCTGGCGGTGCTGGCCAGCCTGCTGAAACTGCCGCTGCGCCCGACCCGGCTGAACCTGGCCATCGCCGGGACGCTGTCGGGGTTCATGGGCACGCTGACCTCGGTCGGCCTGCCGCCCATGGCGCTGGTCTACCAGTCGGTGCCGCCCGCGCAGCTGCGCGCCTCGATCGGGGGGTTCCTGGCGGTCGGCTCGCTGATCTCGGTCGCGGCCCTGGCCTCGGTGGGCCGGTTCGGCCTGCCCGAGATCGGCATGGGGCTGCTGCTGCTGGCGCCGCTTTTCGCCGGTTTTGCCGTCTCCGGTCGGCTGCGCCACCGGCTGCCCGCGCGGCACATGCGCCTGGTGGTGCTGAGCATCGCCGCCGCCAGTGCGGCGCTGCTGCTGCTACGTCAGCTGACGGGCTGATCCCCAGCCTCTGCCGCCCGCGCCCTGGCCCTGTCGCCCGCGTTCAGCACGTGATTGCGCGACAGGGTCTCGGCCCCGTCCTCGTCCCCGTCCAGGATCGCCTGAAGAATGCCCGCGTGTTCGCGCCAGGACTGCGCCTGCACCGCCGGATCCCCCATGGCGAAGCCCAGCGAAGAGCGCAGCCGGACCGACCCCAGCATCTCGCCCAGGCTCTCATTCTCCGAGGCCCGGGCCAGCGCCGCGTGGAATTCCTCGTTCAGGCGTCCCAGCTGGCCGGTCTTCTCGCTCTCCAGCGCCTTTTGTCCGCGTTCCAGGATGCGGCTGGCGGCGGCCAACAGTTTCGGATTGCCGCGCCGCGCCGCAAGCCGGGCGTTATGCCCCTCCAGCACCGCGCGGATCTCGACCAGCTCCTGGATCTTCACCGGGTCCGGCACCGCCACATAGACCCCCCGCCGGGCGTTCAGCTCGACCAGGCCGTCGGCGCTCAACATGCGGATGGCCTCGCGGACCGGGTTGCGCGAGACGCCGAAATCGGCGGCCAGCCGGTCCTCGACCAGACGGTCCCCGGGGCGCAGGTCGCCCTGATGGATGCGGTCGCGCAGCGCCTCGTAGATCTGGAAGAACAGCGCCCTATGCGCCGCGCCAAGCTGCGGTGTGGTATTTCTGGCTGTCATGCCCTGCCCCGGTTTTATCGTATACAATGGACGGTAGCACCATTCCCCGGCAGAGGAAAGGCGGGCCGGGCCGCCCAGCCCGGCGCCTCACCCCCGGCGCCCGCCCCCTTCCAGCGCCAGCACCGCCTCGGCGGTTGCCTCGTTGGTGACCAGGCAGTTGATGAAGCCGCCGCGCATGGCCGCCCGGATCGCCGCTGCCTTGCTGACCCCGGCGGCCACCGCGTGGATCGGGTGGCTGTCGGTCGCCTGGCGCAGCGGGACAGAGTTCACGCGATCATTGGCCAGACCCTCGATCAGCCGCCCCTCGGCGTCGAAGATCCAGCCGGTGACCTCGCCGACCGCCCCGGCAGCGATATAGCCCGCCACCTCGTCCTGCGACATGAAGCCGTCCATCGCCAGCGGCCCGTCGAGGCCGATATTGCCGATCCCCATGAAGGTGACATCGGCGCGGGCCGACAGCTCGTGGATCTGGCGCACCGGGTCCAGCATCGCGTAAAGGGCCCGTTCGCGGGCGTTGCGGGCATAGATCGGCAGCGGCATCGGATAGTGGCTGGCGTTGATCCGGTCGGCCAGCCGCACCACCACGTTGAAGGGCGTCGCCAGCCCGTCGGGCATCATGTGGCCCAGCCGGGCGACGATCAGGTGCTGGGGGCGGTTCATCGGCTCCAGATCCTCGACCGCGGCCCGCAGCGACCGGCCGGTGCCGACACTGACCACCAGGGGCCGGGTACTGCTGAGCGCGCGTTCCATCGCCACGGCGGCGGCCTGGGCCAGCCCGGCCACGCCCTGCGGCGCCTGCGGGTCCGAGGGCACCACCTCGCAATGTTTCAGCCCGAAGGTGGTCGTCATCGCATGGGACAGCTCCATGCAGCGCAGGATCGGATGCTCCATCCGGATGCGCACCAGCTTTTCCCGCAGGGCCAGGGAAATCATCCGCTGCGCGGTCTGTCGCGAGACGCCCAGGTAGCGGGCGATCCGTTCCTGGGTGTAGCCCGCGAAATAGTAAAGCCAGGCGGCCCGGGCCGCATCGTCCAGCCGGTCGGCATAGCCGTCATGATCAAGTTGGCGCATCTTTTCCTGTTCCTTCCACGGCTTGCGCCCCGGCGTCGTCACCCGCCCCGGGCATCTGCCGCACCCTCCCGGCGCCCCCGGCGGGCAGAGGGTGGGCATCTGCCCATGAGAGACAGCATTTGTTACGACGGCGTAACAATGCGGACCTAGGTCGAGATCATCGCCTGACCGTCGCATCCCGGCCACGCTGCCGGTGGCACCAGGCGCTGCCTCTTGAACCTGACAAGGAATGCCCTGATGTCCTTCCCGCTCAAATCCGCCGCTCTCCTCGCGGCTCTCAGCCTGTCCTGCGCGCCTGCTGCCATGGCCCAGGACAAGACCACGATCGAATGGTGGTACGCCAACGGCGGCCGGATCGAGGAAGCGATCCAGCAGATGATCGCGGATTTCAACGCCAGCCAGGACGACTACGAAGTCATCGGCGCCCGCAAGGGCAACTATGAAGAGACCTTCGCCGCGATGATCGCCGCCTATCGCGCGGACCAGCATCCGACGATCATCCAGGCCACCGAACGTTCGGTCCTGACCATGGTCGACTCGGGCGCCATCGTGCCGGTGCAGGAACTGATGCAGGCCAATGGCCGGCAGATGGAAACCTCCGACTTCCTGCCCGCCGTCGCCGCCTACTACGTCATCGACGACGAGGTGAACGCCCTGCCCTTCAACTCGTCCACCGGGATCATGTGGTACAACGCCGACCACTTCGCCGCCGCCGGCCTCGACAAGCCCGCCGAGACCTGGGACGACTTCGAGAAGCAGCTGTATACCCTGAAGGACAAGGGCGTGACCGACTGCGCCATGGTCCTGAACAGCGATTACATCTGGTCGCTGGTCGAGGGCTATTCGACGATCAACGACATGCCCTTCGGCACCCTGTCGAACGGCCGAGACGGGCGCGGCACCGAATATGTCTACAACACCACCGGCGTGGTCGATCAGGTCGCCCGGCTGAAGAAGTGGGTCGACGACGGCATCATCGTGCTGTCGGGCACCGGCATGTCGCCCAGCCAGCTGTTCACCTCGGGCACCTGCTCGACCTGGTCCTCGTCGACCGCCGGCCACGCGGGTGTCGAAGGCGCCGCCGAGTTCAACTGGTCGGCCACCCTGCAACCCCATGAAGCCGGGATCACGCCGCGCAACTCGAACCTGGGCGGCGCCGCCCTGTGGGTGCTCGATGGCAAGTCCGACGCCGAATACGAGGCCACCGCCGCCTTCCTGGAATTCGTCGCCGCCCCCGAGACCCAGGCCTGGTGGTCGGCCACCACCGGCTACATTCCCGTCACCCAGGCCGCCTATGACCTGCTGACCGAACAGGGCTTCTTCGAAGAGCATCCCACCCGCGAGATCGCCCTGCTGCAACTGACCCGCGGCGGCGAACCCACCGACAATTCCTGGGGGATGCGCTTTGGCAACTCGAACCAGTGGTGGGCGGTGATCAAGGAAGAGCTTCAGGCCGCCTTCACCGACCAGAAGACGGTGCAAGAGGCGCTGGACGCCTCGGTCGCGCGCGGCAACGAGATCCTGCGCCAGTACGAGCAGCTCCATGCCGGCAACTGAGGCAAAACCGATCGGGGGGGCGCCGTCTGGCGCCCCCTTCACCGGGCTGGCCCGTACCGCCACGCGCGTGTTCGCCGCCGGGGACGAGGGGCTGAAACGCTCGCATTTCCGCAATACCGGCCTGGCGGCGCTGCTGCTGTCGCCGCAACTGCTGATCCTGCTGTTCTTCTTCTTCATCCCCACCTTCAAGGCGCTGTCGCTGGCCTTCGTGCAGGTGGACCCCTTCGGCGGGCGGCAGATCTGGGTCGGGCTGAAGAACTTCGTTCAGCTCTTCTCGTCGGAAAGCTATCGCGCCTCGGCCTGGCTGACCTTCTGGTTCACCATCGTCCAGAACATCGCCACGCTGCTGATCGCGGGGGTGCTGGCCTTTGCCACCGATCACGTGATCCGCATCCGCGCCGCCTATCGCAGCGTGATCCTGCTGCCCTATGCCATCGCGCCGGTGATCTCAGGCGCGATCTGGGCCTATCTGTTCAACCCGGTGGTCGGGCCAGCCGGCGCCTTCATCCAGTGGCTGGGCTATCCCTGGAACCCCACGCTGGTGGCCGAGGACGCGGTGGTGCTGATCATCATCTCGGCGGTGTGGAAACACATCTGCTACGACTACATCTTCCTGGCCGCCGCCATGCTGGCGGTGCCGCAAAGCCTGCGCGAGGCGGCGGCCATCGACGGCTCGAAACCGCTGACCCGGTTCCGCACCATCACCCTGCCGCTGATCATGCCGGTGGTGATGTACCTGTTCATCATCAACCTGGTCTACGGGTTGTTCGACACCTTCGGCATCATCGACTCGGTCACCCGGGGCGGGCCTGCGGGATCGACCACAACCCTGGTCTACAAGGTCTACCAGGACGGCTTCGTGATGATGAACCTGGGCTCTTCGGCGGCGCAAAGCATCGTGCTGATGGTGCTGGCGGTCCTTTTCACCGTGCTGCAGTTCCGCGCCATGGACCGGCGCGTCAATTATCAGGTGTGACCCATGATCGAACGCTCTCCTGTCCTGACGGTGGTCTGCCACGTCATCCTGATCCTCGGCGCGCTGATGGTCTGTGCGCCGCTCTACTTCGCCTTCGTGGCTGGCTCGCATGACGGCGCGGCGCTGCAACAGGTGCCGCAGCCGATGCTGCCCGGGCCGCTGTTCTGGGAGAACCTGACCGAGGCCTGGACCAAGGCCAATTTCGGCACCGCCTTCCGCAACACGCTGATCGTCACCCTGCTGATCGTGGTGGGCAAGATCACCCTGTCCTTCATCGCCGCCTTCGCGATCACCTATTTCCGCTTCCGCTTTCGCATGACCTGCTTCTGGCTGATCTTCATGTCGCTGATGCTGCCGGTCGAAGTGCGCATCGTGCCCACCTACGAGGCCGTGGCCGATGTGGCGGGGCCGCTGCGCTGGCTGCTGGACGTAAGCGGGCTTGACGCGCTGATCGCCTGGATCTCGGGGGTGCGGATCAGCGCGGGCCTCGACATCTCGATGGTCGATACCTTCCCTGGGCTGACCCTGCCGCTGATCGCCTCGGCCACCGCCGTCTTCCTGTTCCGGCAGTTCTTCCTGACCATCCCCGACGAGCTGTGCGAGGCGGCGCGCATCGACGGCGCCGGGCCGCTGAAGTTCCTGCGCGACGTGGCCCTGCCGCTGTCGGTGCCCAATATCGCCGCCCTGGCCATCATCCTTTTCGTCTACGGCTGGAACCAGTACCTCTGGCCGCTGCTGTTCACCACCCGGCCCGAGATGACCACGGTGATGATCGCGCTGAAGGGGCTGATCCCCGGCCCCGACGACCCCTCCGACTGGTACGCCTATGCCATGGCGATTTCCTTCGTGATCATGCTGCCCCCCACCGTCGTCATCCTGAGCCTGCAACGCTGGTTCGCCCGTGGCCTGGTGGACAGCGGCAAATGACCCCTCCCCCCTTTCAGAAAGGACCTGACATCATGACAGGCATCATCGGCCATCGCGGCGGCCGCAACCTCTGGCCCGAGAACGGGCTGACCGGGTTCCGCAACCTGCTGGACCTGCCCGTGGCGGGGGTGGAATTCGACCTGCACCTGTCCGACTCGGGCGAGGTGCTGGTCATCCACGACGCCCGTCTCGACCGCACGGTCGAGGCCACCGGCCTGACCCGCTCGCTCTCGCCCGAACGGCGCAAGGTGACGCGGCTGAAGGACAGCGCGGATACCGTGCCGCTGCTATCCGAGGTGCTGGAGGTCTATGCGGACAGCCCCCTCGCCCTGCATATCGAGTTGAAGAACGACGAGCTGAACCAGCCCTACCCGGGCCTGCCCGCCCTGGCCCTGGCCGAGATCGACCGGCTGGGCCTGCGCGACCGCGCTGTGCTGACCTCTTTCGACCTGGGGGTGCTGGAAACCTGCCGTGACCTGGCCCCCGACGTGCGCCGCCTCTGTTCCATGTCCGAAGGCTCGACCCGGGCGCGGGGCTTCGAGGCCAGCCTGGCCGCCACCGAGCCGCTGGCCGACTATATCGCGATCCACAAGGACCTTCTGGACACCCACTGGACCGAGGTCAGCCGGCGCATCGCGCCCGAACGCCTTTGCGCCTGGGTGTGCAACACCGAGGGTGAGCTGCACCACTGGCTGGCGCGGGCGCCCGGGTTCATCACCTCGGACGATCCTGCCCTGGCCTGCCGCCTGGCCGCCGAAACGCCCGCCCCGGCCTGAGCAAGGACGCCTTCATGCAGACCCTGACCCGGCGCCGGCTGATCCCGGCCGGCGCGACGGCGGCGCTGTGGCCCGCGCCGGGCGCGCTGCACGCCGCCCCTTTCGACCGCAAGGCCCCCGACGCCACCGCCCGCATCCACCGCCCTTTCGCGGTGCTGCCCCGCGCCCCCGGAGTGAACAGACTTTGACGACCTCTCCCTATGACCTGGTGATCTTCGATTGCGACGGCGTGCTGATCGACAGCGAGCCGCTGGCCTCGCGTACTCTGGCCGAAATCCTGACCGAGGCGGGCCAGCCCTTTACCGCCACCGAAGTGCTGATCGCCTTCACGGGCAAAAGCGAAAGCCAGATCCGCGACATGCTGCGGGCGCATGGCCTAGTGGAACTGGACCCGCTTTTCGACGCCTGGCAGGCGCGCCTTTTCACCGCCTTCGCGCAAGAGCTGCGCTGCATGGCGGGGATCGAGGCGCTGCTGGACCAGCTGCCGCAGCGGCTTTGCGTGGCCTCCAACTCGACCCGGCTGCGGCTGGAACGCAGCCTCGGGCGGACGCCCTTGTGGGACCGCTTCGCGCCGCATGTCTATTCCGGCGCCGAGATGCCCCGACCCAAGCCCGCGCCCGACCTGGTGGACCATTGCCTGGCCCGTATGCAAAGCGCCGCCGCCCGCGCGGTGATGATCGACGACAGCGCCACGGGCATCCGTGCCGCCCGCGCCGCCGGGGTCCGCGCCATTGGCTTTGTCGCCCCCGGCGATCCGCGCCCCGACCGTGCCCGCCTGCTGCGCGCGGCGGGCGCCCATGACATCGCCCATGGCTGCGCCGCCCTGGCGCCGCTCTTGCTCTGTGCCCAGGCGCCCGACGCGCCCCTTGAGGAAGGACCCCAGACATGTCCAGAATAGACATCACCCAGGCGGTGAAGACCTACCCCGGCGAAGTCACCGCCCTGCACGGCATCGACCTGACCATCGAGGACGGCGAGTTCGTCGTGCTGGTCGGCCCCTCGGGGTGCGGCAAGTCCACCTTGCTGCGGATGATCGCCGGGCTGGAAACCATCTCGGCGGGCGAGATCCGCATCGGCGACCGGGTGGTCAACCAGATGGAACCGGCCGAGCGCGACATCGCCATGGTGTTCCAGAACTACGCCCTTTACCCCCATATGACGGTGCGCCAGAACCTGTCCTACGGGCTGAAGAACCGCCGGGTGCCGAAGGCCGAGATCGACCGCAAGATCGCCGAAACCGCCGCCATCCTGCAAATCGAGGACTACCTGGACCGCAGGCCGCGTGCCCTGTCGGGCGGCCAGCGTCAGCGGGTCGCCATGGGCCGCGCCATCGTGCGCGACCCCGCCGCCTTCCTCTTTGACGAGCCGCTGTCGAACCTGGATGCGAAACTGCGCCTGCACATGCGCGGCGAGATCAAGCAGCTGCACAAGCGCCTCGGCACGACCTCGGTCTATGTGACCCATGACCAGCTTGAGGCGATGACCCTGGCCGACCGGCTGGTGGTGCTGAATGCGGGCCGGATCGAACAGGTGGGCCGCCCGCTGGATCTCTACCGCAAACCGGCCTCGACCTTCGTCGCGGGTTTCCTCGGGGCGCCCGCGATGAACCTCTTCCCCGGCGATCTGTCGGGCGGGGTTCTGCGGTTGGAAGAGCTGACGCTGGCCCGGGCCGTCGCCCTGCCCGACGGGATGGTCACCGCCGGGATACGCCCCGAAGCTCTGCGCCTGGCCCCGGCCCCCGATGGCGCCTTCCGGCTGAACTATGTCGAGGAACTGGGTGGCTCGCGCATCGTGCAGGGCCATGTCGGCGCCCAGGCGATGATCGCCCAGATCGACCTGGAACAGCCCCTGGCAGAACGCATGTCGCTTCAGGTCGACCCCGCCGAGCTGCACTTCTTCGACGCGGCAAGCGGTCAACGCATCGCAGATCCGGCTGTCAAAGCGCCGGGGTCGGTTCAGCGACAGACCGAGACCGCCTGATCCAACGGACCAAGCCGCACCTGGCACCAGGGGTGCCAGGTGCGGCGGCGGTCTCACGGATGCGGCCCGCGGCCTCAGCCCTCTGTCACCGCCTCAGTCACACACCAGCCCGCCGTCGACCACCAGCGTCTGGCCGGTGACCGCGCTCGACCAGGGCGCGGCAAAGAACAGCACGGCATCGGCCATGTCCTCGGGGGTGGTGACCCGGCCAAGCGGTGTCAGACCGGCGATCATGTCGAAGACCGCCTCCGGCGTGGCGGCGCTGGCGTCGGTGGTGCGCAGCAGCCCGCCCGCGACCATGTTGACCCGAACGCCAAGCGGGCCAAGGTCCTTCGAGGCCGTGCGCGTGAAGGCCATCAGCGCCGCCTTGGCCGCCGTGTAGTCGTGATAGGGCACCACCGGGTTCTGCACGAGGTTGGTGCCAACGGTGACGACACTGCCGCCCCCTGCCGCCTCGAAATGCGGGCGCATCGCCTGGATCGCGTGCAGGGCACCGCCCACGGCCACCTCGGCCTGGCGGGCAATGTCGCGCCAGCGCAGGCTGTCGAGCTTTGGCCGTTCGTCGCCGTTGAACGAGAAATCCGCCAGCGCGTTGTGCACCAGGGTCGTGGGGGGGGCGAGCTGGTCTGCGATCTGGTCCACCATGGCCGCCAGCGCCTCGGGGTCGGTGACATCCGCCGCAAAGGCCCTGGCGCGCGGGCCAAGCTCTTCGGCCAGGGCCTCGGCCTGTGCGGCACTGTTGCGATAGTTGATCGCCACCCGCGCCCCTTCGCGGGCGAAGGCGCGGGCGATGGCGGCCCCAAGGCCGCGCCCCGCGCCGGTGATCAGGACGGTCTGCTCTGCAAGGGAATGGGAAAAGGTCATGTGGCCTCCGGAAAGAACGCGTGGAAGTGATGGACGGGGCCGTGGCCCGATCCGACGGACAGATCGCCAGAGCGCGCGATGGCCCGGGCGATGTAGGATTTCGCCTGGGCGCTGGCCTCGCCCAGGGACAGGCCCCGGCCCAGCAGGGTGGCCAGGGCCGAGGACAGGGTGCAGCCGGTGCCATGGGTGTTGCGCGTCGCCTGACGTTCCCCCTCGATCCACCGGGCCTGACCCGCGCCGAGCAACAGATCGGGGCTGTCGGCCCCGGCCAGATGTCCGCCCTTCAGCAAGACGGCCCCCGGCCCCAGGGCCAGCAACGCCTGCGCCTGCGCCTCCATCCCTGCGCGGTCCGCGGCCACGGTAGTCTCCAGCAGGTCCGCAGCCTCGGGCAGGTTCGGGGTGATCACCGTGGCCAGCGGCAAGAGCCGGTCGCGCAGGGCGGTGACGGCCTCGGCCGCCAACAGGCGATCGCCGCCCTTGGCCACCATCACCGGGTCCAGCACCACCGGCGCGGCCAGCCCCGACAGCGCCTCGGCCACCGCCTCGATGAGCGCGGCGCTGCCCAGCATCCCGATCTTCACGGCGTCGATGCGGATGTCCTCGCGGATCGCGCCGATCTGGGCGGCGACCATCTCGGGCGCGATCAGCGTCACCGCGCGCACCCCTTGGGTGTTCTGGGCAGTCAGCGCCGTCAGCGCGGCCATGCCATAGCCGCCATTGGCCGAGATCGCCTTCAGGTCGGCCTGAATGCCGGCCCCGCCCGAGGGGTCAGAGCCTGCGATGGACAGGATATTGGCGATCATGCACGCCTCCATGCGTCGACAAGGGCGCGGGTCGCGGCCTCGGGGTCCGGGGCGCGGGCCACGGCCGAGACAACGGCCATGCCCGAGGCGCCCGCCTGTTTCAGGGTTGCGATGTCGCCCAGGCCCAACCCGCCTATGGCAAGGGTCGGCACCGGGGCGGCGGCCACGATGCGGGCAAGCCCCCCGGCCCCGATGGGTACGGCGGCATCGGGCTTGGTCGGCGTGGCGCGAAAGGGGCCCGCGCCGATGTAGTCCACCCCCTCGGGGAGGCGCCCGACCTGGGCCAGGGTTTCGATGGACAGACCCAGCAAGGCCTCGGGCGCGATCCGCGCGCGTGCCCGCGTTGGGTCGCCATCGCCCTGCCCGATATGCAGATCGGCGCCGGTGGCGCGGGCCACCTCGACCCGGTCATTGACGAAAAGGCGCACCCCCAGGGGCCGCAGCCTGTCGATCAGCGAGGCGACCAGAGGGACAAGCTCTGCATCAGAGGCGCCCTTGTCGCGCAGCTGCACCGCCCAGGCCCCGCCCCGCGCGGCGGCCATGGCCTGCTCGGGTACCGACAGCGGCGCGCCGGGATCGGTCACCACATAGACCGGCCCGATCATGCCAGGACCTCGATCCGGGCCGCCGCATCAAGGGCCTGCGGTTGCAGATGGTAAAGCGCATCGAGGAAGGCCACCTGAAAGCTGCCCGGCCCCTCGGCGGTCCGGCCCGCGTCCTCGCCCGCGACCCCATAGGCCGCCTGGGCGGCGACCGTGGCCTCGAAGCTTGGCTGACCGGCGCAGAAGGCCGCGATCACCCCGTTCAGCGAACAGCCCATGACGGTGATCCGGGGCATCATCGGGTGGCCATTGGCCACCCGCGCGGCGCGCGCGCCGTCGGTGATGAAATCCACCGGCCCGGACACGGAGACCACGCCCCCGGTGCGCCGCGCCACGACGCGGGCGCCCTCTTCGGCGGCCGCGACACTGTCGCCCGCGTCCACCCCGCGCGCCGCGCCGCCAAGGCCCGCCAGCGCCAGGATTTCCGAGGCATTGCCGCGCACCACCGTCGGGCCGAGATCCAGCAGCCTGGCGGAAAGATCCTGCCGAAACCGGGTGGCGGCCACGCCAACGGGATCGAAGACCCAGGGGCGCCCGGCCTCCACCATCACGGCAGCCGCATCGCACATAGCCGCGCCCCAGTCCGGGTCGGCGGTGCCGATATTGACGCTTAGCGCCTGGGCCAGGGCGGCGAACTCGGCCGCTTCCTCGCGCGCATGGACCATGGCGGGCGAGGCGCCGATGGCCAGCAGGACATTGGCCGTCACGTTCATGGCGACGAAATTGGTGATGCTGTGAACCAGCGGCGTCTGCGCGCGCATGGTCGCCAGATATGATCCTGGGGTCTGCATTGTGCCTCCTTTCAGACGGAGGCACGGCAGACGGACCCCAAGCCGGGCCCATCTCCGCAACTTCCTCCGCCGGCATGATCCGGGTCAGGTTCAAAGGGTGCTTCTCAGCCCGCCGGTCGCGGACGCCCCTGTTGCGAGCGGCAAGATTGCACAGCTTCGCAGGGAATACAAACGGAGGTTTGCGGGCCGGATCCTGGGAGGCCGTTTCAGGCCTGAGGTCTCAGTTTAGATGGAAGTGAAGTTTAATAAATACATTCTAAAGCAGACACTTAAAGAACACACTTCACCCTCAGGAAAGTGCGCCTTTCCAGCCTCTCTCGGCCGATGCCTCGTCGCCCACCCAAGACAGGCACAGTCGGCGCGCTTGCCCCGGACAAGGCCGTGGGCCCTGGGCAAAGGCAGCCAAGGGCGCCCCCCCCCGGAAACGGCAAACGGCCCGCAGCTTGCGCCCGGGCCGTGCGGTGTCGTCGGATCGCTGCGGGTCTAGCCCGGCTGGTGGCGCAGATCGAAGACCATGCGCACGAAACAGCTGCCCAGGCCCAGGGCCTCCATCTCGGCCTGACCGATCCCCTCCAGCATGGTGCCGATGTTCAGGCTGCTTTCGGCCTCGATATGATCGGGGGCCAGCAGGCGCATCCCCAGGTCCGAGCTGATCGCCACCTCGTCGCTGCCCTGGGCCAGCAACCGCCCGGTAAAGCTGTTGGGCCCGCTCCGGGTCCAGTCTACCTTCTGGCCATCGCCGTTGAGGAAATCCAGCACCGCCGGGTCAAAGCGCCCGCCCCACTGGATGTCGCGCACCGTGTCGCGGCCCTGGGCCTGCATCACCGGGCCCAACATGCTTTCCATCATCGGGTTGCAGTTCTGGAACTGCTGATCGCGCGGGGTGACGCGCCAGGTGCCATCCCGCGGCACCAGGGCCCCGGCCATGGTCACCGGCGCGGGCGCGGGCGCGACCTCGGCCGGGTCGAACAGCGGGATGGTCAAATCCTGGCCCAGATCCGCAGGGGTAAAGACCTTACCCGGTGCGCGCAGCGTCGCATCGCCCGGCGACAGCACCAGCTGGCCGATCTCGCCCGTGCCGCCATAGGCGCCATGCAGCATGTCGGCGGGGAAGGTGGTCGCGGTGACGCCCGGCACGCCGCGCAGCTGCACCAGGCGGTGCGTGGCGGCAGCCATGTCGGCGGGGGCCTTGTCGGGGCCCAGAAGGGCGCGGGCCTCGGCGGCGGTCAGATCGGCCTTGCCCTGCCAGCAGCCCTGCCCCTGCACGCAATAGAGCAGATCCATCTTCGGCCCCTCCTGGGCCCAGGCGGGCCCGGCCAGCAGCATCAGGGCCAATACCGCGCGCAGGCGGCGGGACAGTATCGTCATCATCTTCTCCTCGGGAAACGGGGCCACCGGGGCACCGCCACAGGCGCCCCGGAGCAGATCACTCGGCCAGGGCCAGCGAGGGCATCAGCACAGAGATGGCGCTCATCGCCTCGGCGCCGGTCATGCACAGCGGGCCAAGCGGCGACGGCAGGCAGGCGCCGAGGTCGCTGGCGTTGGGATCGGGCGGGTTCAGCATCAGACCGCGCCCGGCCTCGGCCTCGAAGAAATGCACCCGCACCGGCGCCCCGGGGCCCTCTTGATAGGGGTAATCGGCGGCCCAGCCCCCCGGCAGGGTGAAGGACAGCCCGGTCTGGGCATCGGTGAAATCGCAGGTGGTCCCGGCCTCGCCGGTGCAGAGGAAGGCCACATCCTCGCCCAGGCCCGCCTCGCTCTCCTCGGCGCTCAGCCCCATTTCGGCGGCGGCACTGTCGCGCAGTGCCTCGACCTGGGCCTTGATGTCACTGTCCTCCAGCGGCGCCGGATCGGGGAGCACCACCTCGGGGGCGATAACCTCGGTCTGCGCGGGGGCCGCGGTGGCCGGCTCGGGCGCCGAGGTACGCGGCGGCAGGGTCACATCCACGGGGGCCTCGGCGCTGACGGTCAGCGGGATCCGGGCCAGCACGGCGCGGCCATCGCCGCTTTCGGCGACATAGCGGATTTCATAGGCGCCGGGGGCATCGGGGGCGTAAAGCCAGCCTTCGCCCGCGCTGCTGTCCTTGGTGTAGAAGTAGGACAGCTCGCCGCTGAACTCGGCAAAGCCCGTGGGCACCAGATCGACCCAGTCGTTGAAGGCCATCGGGCCGGTGGCACGCACCTGGAAGGAGGCGCCGGGTCGCACGGCGGGCGGGGCCCGCAGGCTGGCGGTGGTGGGCAGCACCTCCAGCGGCAGGGACAGGCCGACCGAGCGGTCGTCGGGCCCCTGCACCACATAGCGCAGCTGATAGGCCCCGGGCGTCACCGGCACCTGAAGCTCTAGCGGATTGCCGTCGCGCACCCAGCGATAGGTCACCTCTCCGCTGACGGCGGTGCTGCCCTGGGGCATGGTGTCGATATAGTCGTCCGCGCCGCCCGGCCCGCGCCAGAAGACGGTGATCACCGCGCCCTGTTCGGCGGCGACCGGCGCATCCAGGGCAAACGCGGCATCGGTGACGGTGACCGGCAGGGTGGCCAGGGTGGTATCGGCCTTGCCGCCCGTCCAGCGATAGCGCAGCAGGTAATCGCCGGGGCTTACCGGCAGGCGGATCTGGGCGGGATTGCCCGTGGCGACATTGACATAGCTGAGATAGCGGCCCTCGGGATCGCTGGCCGGCACGATGTCGACATAGTCCTCCTCGGCGCCCGGCCCCTCCCAGGTAACGCTGTAGCTTGCGGTGATCGCCCCCGCAGGCGCCGGGGCCGACAGGCTGGCCGCAGGCAGGGTCATCGGCGGTTCGGGCTGCGGCGCGGGCACCGGCGCGGGCGCCGGGTCGGCACTGGCCAGAACGGTCTGCGACAGGGCGTCGGACAGGGCACCGGCATTGCCCGCCTCGATATAGCGCCCGCCGGTTTCCCGGGCCAGGCAGGCCACCTGCGCGCCCTCTTCGGCGGTCAGGCCAAAGCCCACCACATGGGCGGTAAAGTCGATGCCCGCCGCCTCCAGCTCGCGCCCCAGGGCGCAGGGATCGGCGGAACAGGTCTCCAGCCCGTCGGTGACCAGCACCACGGTGGCCGGATCCTCGGTGAACCGCAGCGCCTGGGCGGCCTGACGCACCGCCTCGGACAGGGGTGTCTTGCCCTGGAAACGCATGGCGTTCACCGCCGCCAGCACCTGCGGCGCGGTGCCGGGTGCGGGCGGCACCATGACCTCGATATCGCTGCAATCGCCGCGCGTGCGGTGGCCATAGGCCACCAGGCCCAGCCCCCGTTCGGGCGGAAAGTCGGCCAGCACATCGGCCACGGTCTCGCGCGCGATTTCCAGCTTGGTGCGGCCGTCGATCTGCCCCCACATGGAGCCCGAGCCATCCATCACGATGATGGTACGGCCCGTCGCGGCGCCCTCTTGCGCCGCCAGGGCGCCCGGCAGGGCACCGGCCAGCAGCAGGGCGGTCAGGCTCAGTCGGATCATGCTTTCTCTCCGGAAAACGCTTCGGATGCGGGCTGGCCCGGCGCCTTGTGCGCGCCGACCCATTGGGCCGCGCCTTCGCCAAGCTTGCGGAACTTTGCGGAGGCGCCGTTCAGACGGGCCTCCCATTCGGGGTTCGGGGTCTGGCCCTCGGTCACCTTGAAGAAGGCCTGCAACAGGCAGGCGATGGCGAAGGGTTCGATCAGCGCGGCCTTCACCGCCCAGGCAAAGACCAGGGCAAAGACCACGCCCCCCGCCGACCAGGCGCCGGGGATCAGGTAGACGACCCCGGCCGCCGGGGCCAGCATCAGCAGGAAGACCAGGATCGACAGGCCCCAGCTGAAGAAGGTCACCCAGGCGGCATTGATCAGCATCGGCTTGGCGTTCTGGCCATAGAGCACCAGCGCCTCGCGGGCGCTGTCCCAGGGGTTCTCGGCGCGCTGACGCAGGGCATGGGCCAGGATCACCTCGTCCAGCAGGCCCACGGCGACGCGCAGATAGGCGCGCACCAGCCCCATGATCCGGTCGAGCCCGGGAATGGGCAGCAGCGTCAGCAGCCCCTGCAATAGCCCGGTGATGGCGCCAAGCACGCCCTTCACCAGCTGGTCGATGCCGAAAAGAACCGAGGCCTGGCCGAAATTGGCAGAGACGATCTGGCGGGCATAGGCAATCTGCCCCTGGCCGCCGGGCAAATCGCGCCCGTCCAGCGCCTCGACCATCACCGCGACATGGCCCGCCTTGACAATGTAGAGGATGAATTCCCGCGCCAGATAGATGGCCCCGGCGCAAAGGGCAAAGCCGATCCCGCCGCCCCAAAGCGTGGCCGAGGCGCGGAAATCCTCATCGCCGAAACCGCCTATTCCATAGCCCAGACCGGCACCTGCGCCGGTGACCAGGACATAGGCCAGGGCAATGCCGAAATACACAAGGATGCGAAACACAATAAAAGGCGCCGTGCGCCTCATCAGGCGCACGGCGACCAGGGACGAAAAGTCGTACATTCTAAAAATGTTCTCCACTCAGGTAATGAGCAGAGGGTAATGCAGGGCGGATCGCCTGCGCCTCCCCTATTCGGGGGAGGGCATGGCGGAAAGTGACAAAAGAAGCGCGACAAGATCGGTCTGGCGGTGCGTTTCGGTCTTTGCAAAGACGCTTTTCAGGTGCGAGGCGACCGTGGCGGGGGACACGCCCAGGGTCTCGGCGATGGCATCGCTGCGCAGCCCGCTGGCCAGAAGGCTGGAAATGCGCGCCTCGGTCGGTGTCAGGCCCAGGGCTTGGCGCAGAAGGTCGGGATCCGGGGCCACGCGCCGCGCCGGGTCGACGATCAGCACCATCAGGGCCGGGCCGCCGGCCTCCTCGGCGCCCGTCCCGCCCTCGTCGCTGCGGATCACTTGGGCCTCTGGGCGCAGCCGCGACAACAGCAGGATCGGCCCCTGCCCCCGGTCGGGCCTTTGCAGCGGCACCGGGGCGACGCCCGCCAGCGGCGCCTCGCCCTCCAGCGTGTCACGCAGCACCTGGCGCAGATGCGCGGGTTCGACCTCGGCCCGCAGCTCCTGATCCAGCCTTAGGCCAGAGCCCGCGACGCAGACCAGCTGGGCGGCGGCATTGGCGTGCAGGACCCGTCCGCGCCCATCCAGCAGCACGATCCCCTGGGCCAGCCGGTCCAGCGCCGCCCAGGCGCCGCCCTCGGCCTCGGCCAGGGCCTGGCGGGTCCGGTCCATGGCCGCCTCGCCGCCCGGGCTGGCCCCGTCACGGGCGGCGGCGATCCGGCGCACCTGGCGCAGATGCGCCGCCAGGGTGGCCAGCAGCACCTCGTAATCCACCGGCTTGACCAGATAGTCATCGGCGCCGCGCAGCTTGCCGTCGATCATGTCGGCGCGGTTGCTGAAGGCGGTCAGGAACAGGAAGGGCACATCGGCCAGATCGGCCCGCGTCTGGCGCAGCCGGTCCAGCAGGGCGCGCCCGTCCAGCCGGGGCATGGCGATGTCGCACAGGATCAGGTCGGGCCGCGCCTGCTCCAGCAGCGCCAGTGCCTCCAGCCCGTCGCTGGCCGCCAGGGTCTGATAGCCCGCCTCGCTCAGCTCTGCGCAGATGTCGTCCAGCAGGTGGCGTTCATCCTCGCAGACCAGGATGCGGGCACCGGGGGCGGCCTCTGTCATGTCTCTTGTCCTTTCTTGCCGGGCGGGGTGGCGGGCAGCCAGAGGGTAAAGAGGGCGCCGCCGCCGGTGCGCCGCTGCGCCTCGATCCGCCCGCCCTGCAACAGCGCCAGGCGCTGCGCCAGCCACAGGCCGATGCCGGTCCCGCTGGCCGGCGCATCCTCGCCCCGCTGGAACCGCGCGAAAAGCCGCGCCGCCTCTTCCTCGGTCAGGCCGGGGCCGCGGTCGGCCACGGCGCAGGCCACCCGCCCCTCTTGCTGGAACAGGCTGACCTCGACCGGGCTGGAGGGGGGCGAGTATTTCACCGCATTGTCGATCAGGTTCATCACCCCGTGCTGCACCAGTTTCGGGTCGCACCAGGCGCTCAGCGGGCCCTCGCCCAGGCTCAGGGTGATCTCACGCCCACGGTGGCGGCGCTGCATCTCATCCACGATGCCGCGCAGGGTCGGCGCCAGGTCGATGATCACCTGCTGCGGCCGCTCCATCTTGTTGTCGATCCGCCCGATCAGCAGCGCCGCATCCACCAGCCGGTCCAGCGAGCCGACCATCTCGCGGATCGTCGCCTGCTTGGCCTCCAGCACCTCTTCCGAGGCGGGCTGGCCGCGCCGGTAGATCCGCTGCGCGGCGCTGTCGATCACCGCCAGGGGCGTGCGGAACTGATGCGAGACCACGGCGGCGAAGTCGCGCCAGTGCGCCACGGTGGCGCGTTCGCGGTCCAGATCCTCTTCCAGCCGGGCCGAGCGCAGGCGCAATTCCTCGGCGTCCAGCCGCGCGCGGCGATCGGCGACGATGCGCCAGCCAAGGTAGATCGCCACCAGCACTCCGACCGCCAGGGAATAGGCCACCTGCGCCACCGCCGTGCGGTAGCGCGCCAGCCGGTCCGACAGGATCCGCCATTCGCCCACCATCGCCCGGTTCGCGGCCCGGTTCAGCTGCCGGTTCAACTCCACCAATTCGCGGCTCAACGCCTGTTCCTCGAAAGGCGCCAGCTGGCGCACCGCCGGGTCCAGACGATGCACCAGCCGTTGCGCGGCCATCACCTGGGTGGCCACCTGAAACTCTTCCAGAAAGCGCCGCTGCGGGCCCTGGGTCAGCATGTCCATGCGGCTGCGGAACAGGTCGTACTGATGCGCGATCACCGCGCCGTCGCCCGGCGCCTCGGCCAGGACCGCGCGCAGCTTCAGCGCCTCGACCTGGGCCTGGCTGATCACCCAGACCATGTTGGTGGCATCGTCCAGCCGCATGGATTTCTCGATCGCCCGCAGCCGCAGAAAACCGAAGACCAGCAGGCCGATGCAGACCAGCAGCAGCAGGACCGGCGCGGTGGTGCGCCAGAAGGCCGCCCGGCTCATTGCGCCTCGATGCGCGTCAGCTGCCAGACCCAGCGGTAGTCAAAGTTGATGTCCTGCAACTCGCGGTGCTGATCGCGCGGATAGACGATCCAGATCGGGCCCTTGTCACGCGGGGTCATCGCCGCGCCGTTCATGGTCAGCGCCGCGATCACGTCATAGCGGGTGAAATCCTCGACCGGCAGGTCGATCTCATAATCGTTCAGGGCGATGGCCAGCACGCTGGAGGCCTCGACCCCGGCCTCGGCCAGCAGGTCGCGCATCAGCGGGCCGGTGAAATCCTGCGGCCCGTCGGTGACGGTGGTATGGGTCGTCAGGGCGTGCTGCGGCAATGCCTCCAGCCGGGCGCGGTCGAAAAGCTCGGTGCGCTCCGGCGTGACCACCTCCAGCAGCACCGCGTCGGTGTCCTGGGCCAGGGCCGCGCCGCCAAGCGGCGCCAGCAACAGGCCTGCGATCAGCAGCAGGCGGCGGGAAAAATGGATCATGCTGTCAAAACCCTCGGAAAAATGGGCTGTAGAAATCTGCCGTGACCATAGGCCAGCGGCGCCGACACATGCAAATGTCCCGTGCGGGGCCGTGCGGATCGGTGCCGCACCTTGCCCGCTGATGGATCGCGCCGGGCCCCGGGGGCGAAGAACGCGATGGATCGGGCGCGCGCCCTGCCCTAGCATTCCGGCCAACGCTGCCCCGCGCCCTGGGGCGCCCCAGCAGAAGGTCGCGCCTGCCATGCCCAAATATACCGCCCCCGGCGTCTATATCGCGGAAACACGCGGCCTGCCGCCGGTGGTCGGCTCCGACAGCGCCGTGCCCCTGTTCATCGGCCCCACGGAGCGGGCCACAGACGCCCAGGGCCACGACCTCACCGGCAGGGTGCAGCCGGTTTCCAGCCCGGCGGAGTTCGCGGCGCTCTTCGGCGACCCGCCCCGGCACGAGATCCGCACCCGCGCCGATGGTCAGGGGCTGGAGGTCGGCGCCCCCTTCCTGCTGCCCCGCGCAGTCGCGCTGTTCTTCGAGACGGGCGGCGCCAAGGCCTACGTGCTGTCCACAGGCCCCTTCACCCGCGCCGGAAAGGGGCTGCGACCCGAGGCCGAGCCGCTGATCGCCGCGCTGGAGAGCGCCGAAGCCCGGGCCGAGGGGCCCGACCTGCTGGTCCTGCCCGACGCCGGGCGTCTGCCCCCGGATCAGGCCCTGCGGGTCTGGCGCGCGGCCCTGGCCCATTGCGCGGCCCAGGGCGACCGGATCGCATTGATCGACCCGCCCGAGGCGGGCGGTTCGGCCGAGCTGGAGGCCTTCCGCCAGGCGCTGGACATCCCCGAGGCGGCCTTTGGCCTGGCCTATGCCCCCTGGCTGATCTCCCCCTTGCCCAGGTTCGACTGTCGCGACCTGTCGGCCGCGCTGCGCCGCGATCTCTCGGCGCAGATCCTGGCCGAGCCGGACCCCGGTAAGATCCACGGCGCAGCGAAGGAACTGGGCCAAGAGCCCCTCGCGCCCTACGTGGATCCGGCCTGGATCCATCAGGTGCTTCAACAAGGCAGCGCGACCTATCGCGCCACGGCCGACGCGGCGCAAAGCCTGGTCGCGCCGGTGCCCCCCTCGGGGGTGATCGCGGGGATGATCGCCGCCGCCGATGCCCGGTGGGGGATGTGGAAGGCGCCTGTGCGAACGGTCCCGCAAGCCGTGCAGGGCCTTGCCTCAGACCCACCTGCCGCCAGCCTTGCGGCCCCCGGAGCCAGTGTCGCGATCAACCCGTTGCGGCTGGATCCGAGCCAGGGGATTCTGATCGACGGGGCCCGCATGATGGCGCCCGACAGCGGCGATCTGCGCTATCTGCCGGTGCGGCGCACCCAGCTTTACATCACCCGCACCTTGCGCGCCGCCCTCAGGGGCTATGCGCTGTCCTCTCCGGGCACCGGCGATGACCCCGCGCTGTGGCAGGCGGTGAAAACCGAGGTCGAGGCCTTCCTGGCGTCCCTGTGGAGAGACGGCGCCTTCCCCGCCGCCAGCGCGGACGAGGCCTTTTCGGTCGCCGTGGGACCGGGCCTGTCGATGACCCAGGCCGTGAGGGACGCGGGGATCCTGCGGCTGAGCGTCGGCATAGCCCTGGTGCGCCCGGCCAGTTTCATCCCCGTCGAGGTCGAGGCCCGGCGCCCCGCCGCGCCCTGACCCGCCCCCAAGCCGCCCATGGGTGCAAGAATTTTCATCACTTCCCCTTCGCACCCCCTTGACCTTCCGCGCCGCTTCCGTCCCATTCGGGGGCAGACAAGAGCGCAGCTCTTTGTTCTCACAAACAAGCCGGATCCGCGAAAGCCGGATCTCAGGAGGGAGATCACAATGAAGAAATTGCTCATGACCACGGCCGTGCTGGCCTTTGGTGCCTCGGCGGCCTCGGCCGAAGAGATCAAGATGGGTGTCCTGCTGGGCTTCACCGGCCCGCTGGAATCGCTGGCCACCCCGATGGCCCTGGGCGCCGAGATGGCCATGGCCGAGGTTTCCGAGTCCGGCGCGCTGCTGGACGGCTCGACCGTGACGGTCGTGCGTGGCGACAGCACCTGCGTTGACGCCGCCGCCGCCACCGCCGCCGCCGAAACCCTGGTGACCTCGGACGGGGTGAAGGGCATCATGGGCGCCATGTGCTCTGGCGCCACCACCGCCGTGCTGCAAAACGTCGGGATGCCGAACGGCGTCGTGATGATCTCGCCCTCGGCCACCTCGCCCGCCCTGTCGAACCTGGAAGACGGCGGTTTCTTCTTCCGCACCGCGCCCTCGGATGCCCGTCAGGGCGTCGTGATGGCCGAAGAGATCCTGGAAAAGGGTATCTCCTCGGTTGCCGTGACCTATACCAACAACGACTACGGCAAGGGCCTGGCCGACAGCTTCCAGAGCGCCTTCGAGGCGGCGGGCGGCACCGTGACCATCTCGGCCTCGCATGAGGACGGCAAGGGCGACTATTCCGCCGAAGTGGGCGCGCTGGCCTCCGCAGGCGGCGACGCGCTGGTGCTGGTCGGCTACGTCGATCAGGGCGGCTCGGGCGTGCTGCGCGGCGCGCTGGACAGCGGCGCCTTCTACACCTTCGTCTTCCCCGACGGCATGGTCAGCCAGGCCCTGGAAGACAACTTCGGCGCGGAACTGGACGGCTCCTTCGGCCAGCTGCCCGATTCCGAGGGTGAAGGCATGGCGACCTACCTCTCGATGGCAGAGGCCGCCGGTTTCGACGGCTCCTCGGCCTATTCGGGCGGCGCCTATGACAGCGCGGCGCTGATGCTGCTGGCCATGCAGGCGGCGGGATCCAGCGATCCCAAGGTCTACAAGGACAAGATCATGGAGATCGCCAACGGTCCCGGCGAAAAGATCTACCCCGGCGAACTGGCCAAGGGTCTGGAACTGCTGGCGGCGGGCGAAGCCATCGACTATGACGGCGCGACGGCGATCGAACTGATCGGCCAGGGCGAAGCGGCAGGCACCTTCCGCGAGATCCTGTTCGAAGACGGCAAGATCACCACGGTCGGCTACCGCTGATCCCGCACCACGCCACGGGGAACCGGCCCGGGACGGCTTGCACGTCCCGGGCCGTCCTACATCCCCCGCGCGCGTTCTGAACAGACAACCACCGGCCCCAGTGCCGGAACTCGGGGGACCCCATGATCCGGGTCGAGAACCTAGTGAAATCCTTCGGCGGCTTCCATGCCGTCGATAATGCCAGCATCGAGATCGCCACCGGCTCGATCACCGGCCTGATCGGGCCGAACGGGGCTGGCAAATCCACCCTTTTCAACGTCATCGCCGGGGTCCATGCGCCCACCTCGGGCCGCGTCACCATGGATGGCGAGGACATCACCGGCCTGACGCCGCACCAGCTGTTCCACAAGGGCCTGTTGCGCACCTTCCAGATTGCTCATGAGTTCCCCACGCTCAGCGTGCGCGAGAACCTGATGATGGTGCCCGCGCAACAGACCGGCGAGACCCTGCTGGCCACCTGGTTTGCCCGCGCCCGCATCCGTGCCGAGGAAGCCGCACTGCGCGCCAAGGCAGATGAGGTGCTGGACTTCCTCACCATCTCGCATCTGGCGGACGAGAAGGCGGGCAACCTGTCGGGCGGGCAGAAAAAGCTGCTGGAACTGGGCCGCACGATGATGGTCGAGGCCAAGATCGTGTTCCTGGACGAGGTCGGCGCGGGGGTGAACCGCACCCTGCTGAACACCATCGGCGACGCCATCGTGCGGCTGAACAAGGAGCGCGGCTATACCTTCTGCGTCATCGAACATGACATGGATTTCATCGGCCGCCTGTGCGACCCGGTGATCGTCATGGCCGAGGGCCGTGTGCTGGCCGAAGGCCCCGCCGCCCATATCATGGAGAACGAAGCGGTGATCGAGGCCTATCTGGGCACCGGATTGAAGAACAAGGTGGTGGCCGAAGAGGCCGCCGAAGCCGCCGCAGGCCAGGATCTGGGTGCCCAGCCCGGACTGGGCGATCAGGCAGGACGGGGCGATCAGGCCGGCAAGGGAGAGGCGCAATGAGCTATCTCGACGCCTCGAACATGACCGGCGGCTATGGCAAGGCAGACATCCTGCACGGCTGCACCCTGACCGTGGAAAAGGGCCAGATCGCCGTCATCGTCGGGCCCAATGGCGCGGGCAAGTCCACCGCCATGAAGGCCGTCTTCGGCATGTTGCCCCTGCGCGGCGGCTCGGTCACCCTGGACGGGGTCGACATCACCGCCCTGTCGCCCCAGGACCGGGTCAAGAAGGGCATGGGCTTTGTCCCCCAGGTCGACAACGTCTTTCCCACCATGTCGGTGCAAGAGAACCTGGAAATGGGCGCCTTCCTGCGCGAGGACGATTTCCGCGACACGATGGAGCAGGTCTTTGACCTGTTCCCGATCCTGAAGGACAAGCGCCAGCAGAACGCGGGCGAGCTGTCGGGCGGGCAACGCCAGCAGGTGGCCGTGGGTCGCGCGCTGATGACCCGGCCCAAGCTTCTGATGCTGGACGAACCCACGGCGGGGGTCTCGCCCATCGTCATGGACGAGCTGTTCGACCGCATCATCGAGGTCGCCCGCACCGGGATCTCCATCCTGATGGTGGAACAGAACGCCCGCCAGGCGCTGGAGATCGCCGACCGGGGCTATGTCCTGGTGCAGGGCGCCAACAAGTATACCGACACCGGCAAGGCCCTTCTGGCCGACCCGGAGGTCCGCCGCACCTTCCTGGGGGGCTGAGCTGATGGAACTACTCAACGCATTGGTGGCGCTGACGAATTACGTCATCATCCCGGCCACCGCCTATGGCGCGCAGCTGGCGCTTGGCGCGCTTGGGGTGACGCTGATCTATTCGATCCTGCGCTTTTCGAACTTCGCCCATGGCGACACGATGGCCTTCGGGACTGCCGTGGTGATCCTGATCACCTGGGGCCTTCAGGCCCTAGGCGTCAGCTTTGGCCCGCTGCCGACGGCGCTGATCGCCCTGCCCTTCGCCATCGCCATCACCGCCGCGCTTTTGCTGGGCACCGACCGGGCGGTCTATCGCTATTACCGGCGCATCCGCGCCCAGCCGGTGGTGCTGGTCATGGTCTCGGTCGGCGTGATGTTCGTGATGAACGCCCTGACCCGCTTCCTGATCGGGGTGGACCAGATCAATTTCGCCGATGGCGAACGCTTCATCCTGTCGGCGCGGACCTGGAACCAGCTGACCGGGATGCGCGAGCCGCTGACCCTGCGCACCACCCAGGCCATCACCGTGGTGACGGCGGTGCTGGTGATGGTCGCCCTCTTCTGGTTCCTGAACCGCACCCGCACCGGCAAGTCGATGCGCGCCTTTTCCGATAACGAGGATCTGGCACTGCTGTCGGGAATCGACCCCGACCGCGTGGTACGGGTGACCTGGGTGCTGACGGCGGCGCTGGCGACCATCGCGGGCACGCTTTACGGGCTCGACAAGTCGTTCAAGGCCTTCACCTATTTCCAGATCGTCCTGCCGATCTTCGCCTCGGCCATCGTGGGCGGCATCGGCAACCCGGTGGGCGCCATCGCGGGCGGCTTCATCATCTCCTTCTCCGAGGTCGGGCTGACTTACGCCTGGAAGAAGGTGGCGGGCTACATGATCCCCGGATGGGAGCCTGACGGCCTGGTTCAGCTTTTGTCGACCGACTACAAATTCGCGGTCAGCTTCGTGATCCTTATCCTGGTGCTGATCTTCCGGCCCACCGGTATCTTCAGGGGGAAAGTGGTATGAGCACATCCCGTCAACCGGGCGATCCCAGCCCGCTGCGCGCGCCGCTGTTCTTCGCCATCCTGGCTCTGCTTTTGCTGGTCGAGGGGCTGACCACCGGCTGGAACTCGGCCCTGGGGATCCTCAACATGGGGCTGATCTCGGCCATCATGGCGCTTGGGATCAACCTGCAATGGGGCACCGCCGGGCTGTTCAACGCGGGCGCCATGGGGTTCCTGGCGCTTGGCGGCCTGGCGCCGGTGCTGATCTCGATGCCGCCCACGCCCGGCGCCTTCGCCGCAGGCGGCCTGGGGATCCTGACCGCCTTCGCCGTGGCGGTGATCGCGCTGATCCTGTCGGGGCTGTGCTGGCGCCGGATGCCCAAGGGCCGGGCCCGGGGCCTGGCGGTGGTGGGGATCCTGCTGGCGGGCTTCTTCGCCTACCGGGCGCTTTTCGACCCGGCGGTGGCCGCGATCGAGGCGATCAACCCCTCGGCGGCGGGCAACCTGGGCGGTCTGGGCCTGCCCACCCTGATCTCCTGGCCCGTGGGCGCGGTGCTGGCGGCGGGCGCGGCCTGGCTTGTGGGCAAGACCGCCCTCGGCCTGCGCTCGGACTATCTGGCCATCGCCACCCTGGGCATCGCCGAGATCATCGTGGCCGTGCTGAAGAACGAGCAATGGCTGGACCGGGGCGTGCTGAACGTCAACGGCATTCCCCGCCCCTGGCCCGTGCCCTACGAGATCGACCTTCAGGCCAACCCCGGTTTTGTCGCCCGGGCCGAAGACTGGGGGCTGGATCCCACCCTGGCCTCGACCCTGCTGGTGAAACTGGCCTTCCTGGCGCTGTTCATCGTTGTCATCCTGCTGCTGATCTGGGCCGCCGAACTGGCGCTGAAATCGCCCTGGGGCCGGATGATGCACGCCATCCGCGACAATGAGGTCGCCGCCGCCGCCATGGGCAAGAACATCACCCGTCGTCACCTGCACGTCTTCGTGCTGGGCTCGGCGGTGATCGGTCTGGCGGGCGCCATGATGATCTCGCTTGACGGGCAGATGACCCCCGCCTCCTACAACCCGCTGCGCTATACCTTCCTGATCCTGGTGATGGTCGTGGTCGGCGGCTCGGGCAGCAACTGGGGCTCTGTTCTGGGTGGCGTGCTGATCTGGTATCTCTGGGTCAAGGCCGGGGACTGGGGCCCCGAGATCATGCAGATGGCGGTGTCGCCCCTGCCCGAGGGTGGGCTGAAGGACCACCTGATCAACTCGGCCGCCCATATGCGGATGCTGTTGATGGGGGTGCTGCTGCTGATTGTGCTGCGGTTCAGCCCGCGCGGCCTTCTGCCGGAGCGCTGAGGGCGCAGGCGCGCAGAGACGACAAAGGCCCCCGCCAATCGGACGGGGGCCTTTTTCTTGCCGTCCGGTGGCGCGGCTCACTCGATGTTCTGCACCTGCTCGCGCATCTGGTCGATCAGCGTCTTCAGCTCCAGCCCCAGGGCGGTCAGATCCTTGTCCTGCGCCTTGGCGCAGAGGGTGTTGGCCTCGCGGTTGAACTCCTGCGCCAGGAAGTCGAGCTTGCGCCCGACCGCGCCGGACGCCGCTAGCAGGCCCCTCGCGGCGGTCACATGGGCGCCCAGCCGGTCCAGCTCTTCGGTCACATCGGCCTTGATGGCGAGCAGCGCCAATTCCTGCGCGACGCGGTCCGCCTCCTGCCCCGGGGCGTTCTCCAGCACCCGGGCCATGGCGGCGCGCAGCGCCTCGGCCTGGCGCGGGGCACGGGCCTGGGCGGCCTCGGTGGCGCGGGCCACCAGCTCTTCGATCCTGTCCAGCTGGCCCGCCAGCAGGACCGAGACCGCGCGGCCCTCTTGGGCGCGCATCTCCAGGAACTCGGCCAGAAGCGGCTCGGCATCGGCCAGAAGGGCCGCGCGCAACGCGCCCTGGGCGTCTTCCTCGGGCGAAGCAGCCTCGAGCACGCCGCGCATCCCCAGAACCTCGGCCGCCGTGGGCACCGCCAGGGTGATCCCGCGCGCCTCTGCCGCCGCCTCGACCTCGGCCAGGGCGGCCAACATCGCCTCCAGCTGGCCCCGGTTCACCTGCACCGCCGCGCTGGTCTCCTCGCGCGACAGCCGCAGGTTCAGCGTGACCGAGCCGCGCGCCAGCGCCGTGCCCAGCCGGTCGCGCAGCGCCGCCTCCAGCCCCGGCACCCAGTCCGGCAGACGCAGCCGCAGATCCAGCCCCTTGGCATTGACCGAGCGCAGCTCCCAGCTCCAGCTGAAGCCCTGCCCCTGGCCCCGCCGGGCGGCGAAGCCTGTCATCGAATAGGTCATTTGTCCCCCAATCCGCCCTGCCCCGACGCGCCCGCCTGTCCCGCGGGGCCGTGCGCCCGTGTCAGCAGAGGTTAACCATTGCCCCAGAAAACCCGGAAAATTGCAATCAATTATGGCATATTAATGGATACGTAACCTCTGTGAAGATACCTTTACCAAGTTCCCCGGATCCCCTCCGGCCAGCCCGCCGCGCGCCCTGCCCCGCGCCCTCGGTTCTGGCCGCCTGTGGTCCGCCCTTGGCTTTGGCACCGGATGTGACCGACGGAGGTTGCGATGACACAAGCTGGAGTTTCAACATGCCACAGGACGGGGACGGCAGCACCGTCATCAACATGGCCGGCTTCCTGAGCGCGGCCCGGTTCAACGCCGTGCAAGAGGTCGAGGCCTATTGGGAGGCGATCCGCGCCGGGCGGCTGGTGCCGCGCCGGTCCGACATCGACCCGCGCGGGATCGAACGGGCGCTGGAATATGCCTTCATCCTGGAACGGGTGGCGCCCGGCATCGCGCGGCTGCGCATCGCGGGCTCGCACCTGTCGGATCTGATGGGGATGGAGGTGCGCGGGATGCCCCTGTCGGCCTTCATGACGCCCCAGGGCCGCAACCAGCTGGGCGAGATCCTGGAAGAGGTCTTTGACACGCCGTCGCGCGCCACGGTGGATCTGGTGGCCGAACGGGGCCTCGGCAAGCCCGAGATCGCGGCGCGGCTGCTGCTTCTGCCGATGAAAAGCGACCTGGGCGACATCTCGCGGGTGCTGGGCTGCCTGGCCACCACCGGCGAGATCGGCCGCGCGCCACGCCGGTTCGACATCACCGCGGCCCAGGTCACGCCCCTGCTGGGCGATTTCATGCGCCCGCCCGAAGAGCAGAGCCAGACGGAAGAGAGCCCCGCCGAGACGCACGCGCCGGATCGCAACGCCGGTCTGGCCGAGGCGCCCGCGCCCTTCACCGCCGCGCCGCCCCCGTCTGCCCCGCAGGATGACAGCCCCAAGGGGACCAACGGCGCCCGGCTGAAACCCGGCCCCCGCCCCTACCTGCGCCTGGTCAAGGACGACTAGCCCGCCCGCGAGGAGGCCCGCCAGGGCCGAGGAGCGCCCCCATAGGCGCCATAGAAAAAGCCGCCAGGGATCGCCCCGGCGGCTTTTCCAATTGTCCCAAGGTGCGCCGCAGCGCGCGGGCCTCAGCCGTGCGCGGCCAGGCGGGTTTCGCGCAGGCTCACCAGCTCTTCGGCCACCATGAAGGCGAGCTCCAGCGCCTGAGAGGCGTTCAGGCGCGGGTCACAGGCGGTGTGATAGCGGTCGCTCAGGTCCTCTTCCGACACCGCGTGGACGCCACCGGTGCATTCGGTCACGTCGTTGCCGGTCATCTCGAAGTGCACGCCGCCCGGGACGGTGCCCATGTCACGGTGCACCGCGAAGAACTCCTGCACTTCCGACAGCACGGTGTTGACCTGGCGGGTCTTGTAGCCGGTGTTGGACTTGATGGTGTTGCCATGCATCGGGTCGCAGACCCAGACCACATTGGCCCCTTCCGATTTCACCGTCTCGATCAGGCGCGGCAGATGTTCCGCCACATTGCCCGCGCCGAAGCGCGCGATCAGGGTCAGACGGCCCATGTCGTTCAGCGGGTTCAGCTTGCCCATCAGGACCTTCAGATCCTCGGCCGTGGTCGAGGGGCCGCATTTCAGACCGATCGGGTTCAGCACGCCCCGGCAGAATTCCACATGCGCCCCATCGGGCTGACGCGTGCGGTCGCCGATCCAGATCATGTGACCCGAGCCCGCCAGCCATTTGCCAGAGGTCGAATCCATCCGGCACAGCGCCTCTTCATATTCCAGAAGCAGCGCCTCGTGGCTGGTGTAGAACTCCACCTGGCTCAGCGTATGGGCGCTTTCAGGCGTCACACCGGCGGCCTTGATGAAGTCCAGCGTATCGCTGATCCGGTTGGCCATGTCGCGGAACTTCTCGGCCTTGTCCGAAGCGGTGAAGCCCAGGGTCCACTGGTGGACCGAGTTCACATCCGCATAGCCCCCGGTCGAGAAGGCGCGCAGCAGGTTCAGCGTCGCGGCGGCCTGGGTATAGGCCTGCAACATCTTCTGCGGGTTGGGAATGCGGGCCTCGGGGGTGAAGGCCAGCTCGTTGATGATGTCGCCGCGGTAGCTGGGCAGCTCAACACCGCCCACGGTCTCGGTGGGCGCCGAGCGCGGCTTGGCGAACTGGCCCGCCATCCGGCCCACCTTCACCACCGGCACCTTGGCGCCGAAGGTCAGGACCATGGCCATCTGCAGCATCACCTTGAAGGTGTCGCGAATGCTGTCGGCGCTGAACTGATCGAAGCTTTCGGCGCAATCGCCGCCCTGCAACAGGAAGGCCTCGCCGCGCCCTGCGGCGCCTAGCTGCTCGCGCAGCCGCCGCGCCTCGCCCGCAAAGACCAGGGGCGGATACTTCGAAAGCTGGCCTTCAACGGCGTGCAGCGCTTCCTGATCCTGATAGTCAGGCATCTGCACCCGCGGCTTATTGCGCCAATCGGACTTCTGCCAGGTCCCCATCTCATCCTCCGGGTTTCAAGCTTCTTAGGGGGTCAGCCTATACCGGCTCGGGCCTCAAAGAGCCACAATTCTTTTCCGACGCTTGACGTCGCGGCCAGGCTCTGCGCTTCATATTCCCCACCCCGGCGGCCTCCGCGCCCAACCGGGGGCCTTGCCACGTTGCCGTCAATGTTAGGTCAGCCCATGCCGGAGCCCCGCCCCCCGCTCTCTTCGGCCGCCACAGCCGCCTCGCGCCCGCGCCGTTTCGTCTTTGTCCTGCTGGATCAGTTCACCCTACTGTCCTTTTCCTCGGCACTGGAATGCCTGCGCATCGCCAACCGCATGTCCGACCGCAGCCTGTATAGCTGGACCCTGCACAGCGAGGACGGCGAGCCGGTCAGCTGTTCGGGGGGCGTGTCGTTCAACGTCGATGGCGGGCTGGAAGAGGTCGGGCGCGAAGATTTCGTGATGATCTGCGGCGGCATCGGGGTGAAGGAAAAGACCACCCGCAAGCTGTTGAACTGGCTGCGCCGGGAATCCCGCAAGGGCGCGGCCATCGGCGGGCTGTGCACCGCCGCCCATGTGCTGGCCAAGGCCGGGCTGCTGGACGGCAAGCGCGCCACGACCCACTGGGAAAACCACGACAGTTTCGCGGAAGAGTTCGACGAGGTCACCCTGACCAAGTCGGTCTTCGTCATCGACGGAAACCGCATGACCACGGCGGGCGGCACCTCGTCCATTGACCTGATGCTGAAGCTGATCGCCGATCAGCACGGCGAGGATCTGGCCAATGCCGTGGCCGACCAGCTGATCTATTCCTCGATCCGCACCGACCAGGACACGCAGCGCCTGTCGGTGCCGACCCGGATCGGCGTGCGCCACCCCAAGCTCAGCCAGGTCATCCAGATGATGGAAGCCAATATCGAGGAACCGATATCGCCCGCCCTGCTGGCCAAAGAGGTGGGCATGTCGACCCGCCAGCTGGAACGGCTGTTCCGCCGCTACCTGAACCGCTCGCCCAAACGCTATTACATGGAACTGCGCCTGTCGAAGGCGCGCAACCTGCTGATGCAGACGGATATGTCGGTGATCAACGTGGCGCTTTCCTGCGGCTTCGCCTCGCCCTCGCATTTTTCGAAATGCTACCGGGCGCAGTACCAGACGACGCCCTACCGGGAACGGGGCACCCAAGGCACGCGGCTGTCGATCTGAGGCGGGGTCGCGGACCGCGCCCTTTGCCCAACCGCTTGATTCCCGCCCCCGTCCCGGTCCATATTGATCCTTGGTTACCCAGTGTCGGGAGGTCAGTTCCATGCAAGCTATGCAAGCCAACGCCGTGAAGCGCCGGGTGCAGGTCGTCTGTGCCGTCTTCCTGCATATCCCGCTGGTGGCCCTTGCCGCCTATGCGCTGTCCGAAGGTTTCCTGGATCATCTCAACGTGCTGGCCGTGGCCCTGGTGGCCACCCTGCTGGGAACCGGGCTGATGGTGCCCTATATCGGTCGGGTTCTGGACGCGGGCCCCGAGGGCGCCGAAGCGTCGAGCTGAGGCCGCCACACGCCGGCTACGCGCCTTTTGCGTGGACAGAGACCGTCACCGCGCAGAGGTGTTGCGGCGGCAGGCGACAGCCCTGAAATCACAGGAAAAGATACAGGATCCAGGCCAGCAGCAGCAGCTTGGCCGTGGCCATGGTGACCACCAGGCCGCGATTTTCCGGCGCCCGCAGCCAGTCGCGCCAGCGCTGGCCACGCGGCAGCGCCGCGGCCCCGAAAAGCGCCGCCTCGACATTTGCGAAGACCTGCGGGCCGGGACGCGGCGCGTTGGCAGGCACGGCCAGGACCGGACTGTCATAGACGGTGACCAACTCTTCGATCCAGGCGCCATAGGCCGCGCGCATCTGGGGATCCACGGTCACCTCATGCCAGGCCTCCTGTGCCTCGGCCTCATCCAGAAGACCGAGGGCCAGCTCACCGGCACGTAGAACAATCTCGTCACTCACCTGACCACCAGCCTCCATTCCGAAACGCGCCGAGACCCCCGCCCCGGATGCGCTTCGTACACGATGCAACCGTCGCGCAATCCCGCGCGCGGTTCAATCCGCTTCTCACGAAGACCGCCCGCCTGCCCAGGTCACATATCTGCACATCTTTGATAACGAGCGGGGGCGGGAAAAAGTTTCAGACCAGGAAGACAAGTTTTCTGTCCCGCTGGACAGGACTGCCCCAGGGCCCACCGATGGCCCTGGGGTGGCGCCTTCAACGGGCGCGGAACAGGCAGCCGGACAGGCCGCGCAGAAGGCGCTTTCCGCTGGGGCCCAGCAAGTTACGGGTCACCGCCTAGGGGCGCGCCTGACCCAGCCGGCCCCCGCCCCGCCGTTGCGCGACAAACGCACCCTGCAGCGCGAGGGCGCCACTCCGTTTTCACTGCGCGTAAAACTCCGCCACCGCATCCTCTGCGACCTGCTGAAGAAACGCGGCGTCCTCGGTCGAGATCTCGCCATACATGTCATAGGTATTGCCGACCGCCGAGACGTCATAGAGCGTGGCATAAAGCGTCGCCGCGCCCAGATAGGTGCCCAGTTTCGTCGGATGCGAGTGATCGCGCTGGTGCAGGGCGATCTCGGGGCGGCGTTCATAAGCCAGGGCGAAGGCCCGGCCCACCGGGATCACCAGGGCGCCCAGGCGGTTGCCCTCGGCGGTGTAGCCATCGGAAATCAGCCCGGTCATCTGCGGATCGTGGCGCGCGTGCCCCTCGCCATAGGCCGGGGTCATGTAAAGCGCGGTTGCCGCCCCGGTCTCGGCGATCAGCCCGGCGGCGGTCTCGCTCGCGCCGCCGAACCGGGCGCGCTTCTCCTCGCTCAGCATGGCGCCGGAATTGCCCTGCAAGACCACCAGATCATAGCCCTGCTCGCCACCGAGGGTCAGAAACTGCGCCACCGGCTGCTCGTCCATGTAGCCGCCCGCGATCGCCGCCAGCTTGTAGTTGAACTTGCGATCCGGATAGGCGGCGGCGGCCATGCGGCGGGCGTGGTTCTGCAACCCGTCGCCGTAGTAGAGATAGCTGTTGCCGATGAACAGGATCCGCTCTGGCCCGGCCTCCGGCGGCATCACCAGCGGCCGTTCCTCAGCCCCGACCGTCGAAGCGCCCGCGGTCAGCCCGGCCAGCAGAAACAGCCCCGCGCAAAGCGCGGATTTGAAAGAATGGGTCATGGTCTGATCTCCTCCCTGAGATATGAGGGGGAAGCTAGACAGCTATGACTGATCGAACAAATGCAAAGCTTGGCACATCACTTGCAGGATTTGCACGAATTTTGGGGGGATGGCGCGCAGAAAGCCCTCACCGCGCCCTGAAGATGCTCCCCAGGATACCGCGCACGATGCGCTTGCCGGTGGTGCCCGACAGCTCGCGGATCACCGCCTTTTGCAGGGCCTGGCCCAGCTCGGCGCCCAGGCCCGCGTCGCGCGACGACCGGGTGCTGCGGCGCGAGGTGGTGTAGCGACGGCGCTCTCGCTCTTCACGCTCGCGCGCCTCCAGCTCGGCCTCGCGGCGTTCGGCCTCTTCGGCCTCTTTCGCGGCGGCGGCGGCGCGGCGGGCGAGGATCTCATAGGCGCTTTCGCGGTCGACGGCGCGGTCGTATTGCGCCGCCACCGGCGAGACGGCCATCACATCGCGCCGCTCGGCGTCGGTGATCGGGCCCAGTTGCGAGCTGGGCGGGCGGATCAGCGTCTTCTGCGCCATGCCCGGCACGCCCTTCTTTTGCAGGAAAGAGGTCACCGCCTCGCCGGTGCCGACCTGGGTGATCGCCTCTTCGATGTCGAAATCGGGATTGTCGCGGTAGGTCTGGGCGGCCAGGCGCAGTTCCTTGCGGTCCTTGGCGGTGAAAGCGCGCAGGGCGTGCTGCACCCGGTTGCCCAGCTGGCCCAGCACGTCATCGGGCACATCCGCCGGGTTCTGGGTGCAGAAGTAGACGCCGACGCCCTTCGAGCGGATCAGCCGCGCCACCTGCTCGACCTTCTCCAGCAGCGCCTTGGGCGCGTCGTCGAACAGCAAATGCGCCTCGTCGAAGAAGAAGACCAGCTTGGGCTTGTCGGGGTTGCCCACCTCGGGCAGCTCTTCGAAGAGTTCCGACAGCAGCCACAGCAGGAAGGTGGCGTAAAGGCGCGGGGTCTGCATCAGCTTGTCGGCGGCCAGCACCGAAATGGCGCCGCGCCCGTCGGTGTCGCGGCGCATCAGGTCCGACAGTTCCAGCGCCGGTTCGCCGAACATCTGCGCCGCACCCTCGGTCTCCATCACCAGCAGCCGGCGCTGGATGGCGCCGATCGAGGCGCTGGCAATATTGCCATAGCGCAGCGACAGCTCGGCCCGGTTCTGGCCCAGCCAGACCAGCAGCGCCTGAAGATCCTTCAGATCCAGCAGCGCCAGCCCCTCTTCATCGGCCACCCGGAAGGCGATGTTCAGGATCCCTTCCTGGGTGTCGTTCAGATCCATCAGCCGCGCCAGCAGCAGCGGGCCCATCTCACTGACCGTGGTGCGGATCGGATGGCCCTGCGCCCCGAAGAGATCCCAGAAGATCACCGGAAAGGCGGCATAGTCGAAATCGTCAAACCCGATCGAGATCGCCCGGCTGGTGAAGGCATTGTGCAGCTTGCCCGCCGGATCGCCCGCCTTGGCCAGGCCCGACAGGTCGCCCTTCACGTCCGCAAGGAAGACCGGCACGCCCTGGGCCGAGAACTCTTCGGCCATGATCTGCAAGGTGACGGTCTTGCCGGTGCCCGTGGCGCCCGCGATCAGCCCGTGGCGGTTGGCGAACTCCAGCGCCAGGTACTGTGGATCGCGGCGGTCGTCGCCCGCGCCACCAATGAAAATGCCGTTCAATTCGTCCATGCTTTTCCCCCGCATTTCCGGACAAAACCTCTGTCTGCGCACGGTGCAGAATATTCGCTTAACGAAATCGTGCCAGCCTGTCCTCCTGTCCTTCGTCTCACGTCCTCTTGGCGAAGGACAGACTTCCTCCCTGTCAGACTGGCCGCGCCCCTCGGGGCGCGGCTTTTTTGCACCCCCCCGAAGGGCCAGCCCCGCCCCTGCTGCCCCCGCCGATGCCACCTTTTGCGGCGCCGATCACGCGTGCCACAGGACTGTCATATTTCCGTGTTGACTACCCCCGGCAAAGCGCCTAGCGTGATCTCAAATACAAGTCGGCCAGTCCGACGGGGAGCAAAAATTCTACGGAAAGGGGCCTGTTTCGGGCCCCTTTTTCATTGTCTCACCGCCCCTTGCCGCCCCATCCCCGCGCCGCAGCCCCCCATAGGCCGGTTGTTGCGGAAAAGGCGCCCTGTCCCATGGGCGGGGGACTGACATCCGCGCCTGCCCATGTTAAGCGAACGGCGAAACAATGATCGAAATGGGACCCGTGATGCGTTCTTTCACCAGACTTTCCACCGCCCTGCTGACCGCGACTCTGCTTGCTGGCCCGGCCCTGGCCCAGGACGACCTCGACATGGGCGCCGACACGACCCCGGCAGAGCCGCAGGTCGGCCAGACCTACCAGAAGGAAGAGGTCGGCGACTGGAGCCTTGATTGCATCAAGACCGAAACCGGCGAGGATGAGCCTTGCCAGATGACCCAGCTGATGACCCAGGAAGACGGCAACCCGATCGCCACCGCCGCCTTCTTCAAGACCCCCGAAGGAAGCCAGGCCGTGGCCGGAGCCACCATCATGGTGCCGCTGGAAACCCTGCTGCCCGCCGGTCTGCGCATCAATGTCGATGGCAGCGAGGACAAGGTCTACAACTTCACCACCTGCAACCGCGCCGGCTGCGTCGCCCGTGTGGGCTTCAGCCAGTCCGACCTGAACGCCTTCAAGGCGGGCAATGTCGCCAACCTGACGATCCGCCCCTTCGCCGCCCCTGACGTGGACGTGCCCATGACCCTGTCGCTGTCGGGCTTCACCGCCGCCTTCGACAAGGTGACCCCGGCGCCCGCCGCGCAGCAGTAAGCGCCCGCGACAAGATCCGGTCAACGCCGCTCCCTCGGGGGCGGCGTTTTCATTTGGGCGGATCCCGGTGACGCCAATGAAAAAGGGCGGGGAAACTCCCCGCCCTACGCTCCGCTGCGCCACCGAGGTGGATCAGACCCGTTTCAGGGCCAGCACCGCATTCAGCCCACCGAAGGCGAAGGCGTTGGACAGGGCCACGTCGACCTTGGCCTCGCGCGCCTCGTTGGGCACCACGTCCAGGGCACATTCGGGGTCGGGCTCTTCATAGTTGATCGTGGGCGCCACGATGCCGTCGCGCAGGGCCATGATGCAGGCCAGCAGTTCCACCGCGCCGGTGCCGCCGATCAGGTGCCCATGCATGGCCTTGGTCGAGGACAGCATGACGGTATCGGCATGACGCCCGAAGACATCGGCCACCGCCGCGCTTTCGGTCTTGTCATTGGCCGCCGTGCCGGTGCCATGGGCGTTGATGTACTGCACATCGCCCGGGTTCAGCCCGGCGTCGCGCAGCGCGCCCGAAATGGCCCGCGCCGCCCCCTGTTTCGAGGGCATGACAATGTCGGTCGCATCCGAGGACATGGCAAAGCCCGCCACCTCGGCCAGGATCTCGGCCCCGCGCGCCTTGGCATGTTCGTATTCCTCGAAGACGAAGATGCCCGCGCCCTCGCCCTGGACCATGCCGTTGCGGTTGGCACTGAAGGGGCGGCATCCGGATTTCGACATGACGCGCATCCCCTCCCAGGCCTTCACCCCGCCGAAGCACAGCATGGATTCCGACCCGCCGGTGATCATCACCGGGCTCATGCCCGTGCGCACCATCTGGAAGGCCTGGGCCATGGCGTGGTTCGAGCTGGCACAGGCCGAGCTGACGGTGAAGGTCGGGCCCTTCAGGTTGAACTCCATCGACACGTGGGATGCGGCGGCGTTGTTCATCAGCTTGGGCACCACGAAGGGGTGAACGCGGTTCTTCCCCTCCTCGTAGACCGAGCGGTAATTCTCGTCGATGGTGGTCATGCCACCGCCCGAGTTGCCCAGGATCGCGCCGGTCTTGTGGGCCAGCTCGCCCGCGAAGGTCAGGCCCGACTGCGCGATGGCCTCGCGCGCGGCGACCAAGGCGAACTGGGTGAACCGGTCGTAAAGCGCCATCTGCTGGCGGTTGAACAGCCCTTCCGAGCTGAACCCCTTCACCTGGGCGCCGATGTTGACCAGCAGGCGGTCGGCGTCGCGCACGTCCAGCTCGGCAATGCCGCAGCGGCCTTCGCGCATGGCTTCCAGCGTCTGGGCCACGTCATGGCCCAGGGCATTGATCGTGCCCGCGCCGGTAATGACGACCCGTTTCACGCCTTCTGATCCGCCACCAGTTTCTCGACCCCCGCGACGATCGAGGCGACATCGGAAATGTCGAAATCGCTTTCCTCGGGTTCGTTGGCGTTGAAGGGCACCTGAATGTCGAAGGCTTCCTCGATAGCGAAGATGCTTTCCACCAGGCCCAGGGAGTCGATCCCCAGATCCTCCAGCGTGTTTTCCATCTTCACGTCGGAGGGCTCCAGCACGGCCTGCTCCGCGATGATCTCGATGACCTTCTGCTTGATATCCGCCATGGACCGCCCCCCCTCTGGATCGCTTGCCGCTGATCTAGTCGTTCTGACCCGGCTTGAAAACCGCTTTCTGCAACTCGGACACCTGTTTCAACAGCCGTGGCAGGCGGCGCAGCGCCTTGTAAGTCTCGACATGGGTGTCCATTTTCACCGCCGGATAGCCCATCACCACTCGCCCGGCGGGCACGTTGGTCAGGATGATGCTGGCGCCGCCCGCGACGACCCCGTCACCGATGAAGATATTGTCCGAGACGCCGACCCGTCCGCCCAGCACCACGTTGTTGCCGATCCGGGTCGAGCCCGCCACCGCCACGCCCGAGGCCATCAGGCAATCGCGGCCGACGGTGACGTTGTGGCCGATCTGGCACAGGTTGTCGATCTTGCAGCCGTTGCCGACGCGCGTGGCGCGCACCGTGCCCGCGTCGATACAGGCGTTGCAGCCGATCTCGACGTCATCACCGATCTCGACCGCACCAAGGCTGTGGATCCGCTCCCAGGCCTGGGCCTTGGCCTGGCTTTCGCCGCCCAGGGTGGCGCGCGCCTTTTCCACGGCACCGGCCTCGGGGGTGACAAAGCTGAAGCCGTCGCCGCCAATCACCGCGCCCTGATGGGCGGTGAACCGCGCACCGATGCGTGCTCGGGGGCCGATCTTGACGCCCGCGTGCAGCAGGGCACCGGGGCCGATCTGGGCATTCCAGCCTACATGGACCTGCGGGCCGATGACCGCGCCCGCGCCGATCCTGGCGCCGCGCGCGATCACGCTGAAGGGGCCGATGCTGACGCCCTCGCCCAGCTCGGCGCCCTCTTCGATATGAGCCAGGGGATGGATGCCGGGGGCATAGCCCGCACCGGGATCCAGTATCCGGGTCACGGCGGCCAGCCCCATGCGGGGCCGGGCCACCAGCACGGCGGCCTCCAGATCGAAGGCCTGCCAGTCAGCGCCTTCCCACAGCAGGGCGGCGCGGGCACGGCCCTTGGGCAGGCCTTCGGCAAACTCGGGCTTCATGGCGATGGCGAGATCACGCGGTCCGGCCTCGGCCGGTTCCGCCACGCTGTCGATCTCGACCGTTGCGTCACCCAGCACCGTGCCACCCAGGGCACGGGCGATCTCTTCCATGCGATATGCCATCAGGGGTCCTTCCCGCTTTGCGGGCCGGTTTAGCTGTTCCCCTGATCCAGCACCACCCCCTGGGCCGCCAGCGCCGACCAGACCTTGGCGTCACGACCGTAGACGTCGTTGCGGTAATGCACATGGCCGCGGGTGTCGGTGAAGGCGGTGCGATAGACCAGGTGCACCTGAAGCGGTTCGCGCAGATCCACCTGGGTTTCCCGCCCGGTGGACAGCTTCGACTGGAACACGCCCTGCGGGTCCGCTTCCTGGTAGGACAGCAGGGTATAGGCGAAATCGAAGGGGTCTTGCAGGCGGATGCAGCCGTGGCTGAAGGCGCGCACCGAACGGGCAAACAGGCTCTTGGACGGCGTGTCATGCAGGTAGATGTTGTTGGCGTTCGGGAACATGAACTTCACCAGGCCAAGCGCGTTCGACCGCGACGGCGGCTGCTTGATGTCGAAGGGGAAGTTGGCGCGGGTAAACTGGGTGAAATCCACCGCGTCGCGGGGCACGGTGCGGCCGCGCGCGTCGATCAGGTTCAGGTGACCGGCGGCATAGGGGTTGGCCTTCAGCTGCGGCAGGTATTCGTTGACGGCGATCGAGCGCGGCACGTTCCAGGTCGGGTTGATGATCATGTGTTCCATGACATCGCTGAACTCGGGGCTGCGGCGGCCATCCATCGCCTTGCCGATCACCGAACGGGTACTGAAGACGACCTCGCCATGGTCGATCAGCTTGGCGTGCATGTCGGGCAGGTTCACCCAGACGTGACGCTCGCCCAGGGGGCGGTTGATCCAGCGTTCGCGTTCCATCGCCACGGTGATGGCGCGCAGCCGCTCTTCCTGGCTGGTGTTGATCGCAGACAGGGTCGCGGGGCCCACGACGCCGTCGGGCTCGATGCCCGCGTCGCGCTGGAACTGCTGCACGGCGGCCTCCAGCGCGCTGTCATAGCGGGCCGAGGCGCGCGGGGCGAGATAGCCCATGCGCACCAGCCGGTCGCGCAGGGCGATGACCGCACGGCCCTGATCGCCCGGCTCCAGCTTGCTGGCCTGCACCACGGGGCCATAGCCGCCCGCGGCCATCTCGGCCTGCATCCGCAGGCGGGCGCGCAGCAGGCGCCGGTATTCGGCACGCTGTGGCGGCAGGGCGGCGACGAAGCTTTGCGGCGCGGTGCCGGTGATGCCGTCCAGGTACTGGGCGGCGTCGCGCAGCGGCACTTCGCGCACGATCTCGCTGTCGACCTCCGAGGGCGTCAGGATCCCGGTTTGCAGATCCCCCGCGATATCCAGCCAGATCCGGCTCAGCTCGACATCCAAGAGACCCCGGTCACGGTCGCTGACCGCCGCGCCCATGCGGGCAAGCAGGTCGTCGGCATCCACCTTATCGGCGGGCAGCCCGTGCAGCGGCATCATGCGGATCGCTTCCAGCAGGGCGGCGCGGCGGGCGGTGAACTCGGGGCCTGCCCCGGTCCAGATGGGGGCGAAATCACGGGCGCGGTAGTAGGCGGCCAGGTCGCGGTCGCGCGCGGCCCCTTCGGCCACGGCGGTCTTGAACCCGGTCAGCGCGAAGCCTTCCATGGCCTGGGCCGAGCGGACGGGGGTGGTCAGGGACACCGCCCCCAGGATCAGCGCCAGCGCAGAGGCGCGGCGCAGGCAACGGGCAGCGGATTGCCGAGACATCATGAAATAAACCCTCCGGACCAGGCGAAACGTGACTGAATTATAAGCTCTGAAAAGCACTTGCCGCTGTCTACTCACAAATCGGTCAGGGGGGCAATTCCCCGCAAGACGCGGCATAGAGGAAACGGTTTGCCCTTGCCATGGCGGAAAACCTGACCCGGGACGCGCATATTTGCGCCAAATTCCGCCGATCCGCCATGGTGATGGAACCGTTTGGGTTCCAGAAAAATGGGAACCGTGTCATAAAAGCCGCGCATCTGGGGACGATGGCAGATACCGCCAAACAAGGCGGAAGAAACGAAGCGACGGGACAGCGCTACATGACCAAAGGCAATGCGAGCATTTCGCGACGCGCCCTTCTCGGGGCCTTCGCGGCAACCGCGATCACCGCAGCACCCACTTTTTCCAAGGCTGCTGGTTTCCTTCGAAATGCCGGGGATATCCGGCGGATCAAGATGTACTCGGCCCGGACGGGCGAACATCTGGACATGATCTACTGGATCGAGGGCGAATATCTTCGCGACAGCCTCGACCAGATCACCCACTTCTTCCGCGACTGGCGCGACGATCAGACCAAGACCGTCGATCTGCGCACCATCGACATCATGGCCGCCTCGCATTCGCTGATGGACTGTGACGAGCCCTACCTGCTGCTGTCGGGCTACCGCACGCCCCACACCAACGCGATGCTGCGCTCGAAATCGCGCGGCGTGGCGCGGAACTCGCTGCACATGGAGGCCAAGGCCGCCGACCTGCGCCTGGCCACCCGCTCGGTCAATCAGATGGCCTCGGCCGCCGAAAGCTGCCGCGCCGGGGGCGTCGGTCGCTACTCTGGCTCGAATTTCGTTCACATGGATTGCGGCGCCCTGCGCCACTGGGGCGCCTAAGCCCCCGTATCGCCCCGCCCTGCCTGTCCCGTACCAAGACCCTCGGGCGGGGCCCGCAATTCGGAAAAACCGCCCTTGGGGCGGTTTTTTCATGTCCGGCCCCTGCCCGCCCCCGCTCCAGACCGGCCCCGCGTCGCGCGCAGCAAAAAGGGGGCGATGCCCGGCACCGCCCCCTGCGTGATTTCGGATGGTCCGCCCGGGGATCAGCCCAGCACGTTCTTCACCGCCTTGGCAGTGGTGGCGACGATGGTGTCGGCCTCCTCGCGGGTCAGGCACAGCGGCGGGGCAAAGCCCAGGATGTCGCCCTGGGGCATGGCACGGCCGATGACCCCCATCGAGGCCAGCTCGGCCGCCACGGCGGGGCCGACCTTCTTCGAAGCGTCATAGAACTTGCGGCCCGCCTTCTCTTCCACGAACTCGACGGCGCAAAGCATCCCTTCGCCGCGCACATCGCCCACATGGGCGTGCCCGGACAGCGCGTCGCGCATGGCGCCCAGGAAATAGGCCCCGGTCTCGCCCGCGTTCTGCACCAGGCCCAGCTCGTCGATCAGGCGCAGGTTGGCAACACCGGCGGCGGCGCCGATCGGGTGGGCGGAATAGGTCCAGCCGTGACCGATGGGCCCGTTCTCATCCGTGCCCTGCTCCAGCACCTTCCACATCTTGTCACCGACGATGGAGCCCGACAGCGGCGCATAGGCGCTGGTCAGGCCCTTGGCGATGGTGATCAGATCAGGCTTCAGCCCGTAGTGATCCGAGCCCATCATGGTGCCCAGACGGCCAAAGCCGGTAACGACCTCATCGGCGACCAGCAGGATGTCATGCTTGGCCAGCACCGCCTGGATGGCGTCCCAGTAGCCTGCGGGCGGCGGCACGATACCGCCGGTGCCCAGCACCGGCTCGCCGATGAAGGCGGCGATGGTGTCGGCGCCCTCGCGCTCGATCAGCGCCTCCAGCTCGGCCACGCAATGGGCAGTGAAATCCGCCTCGGACATGTCCAGATCGTCGCGACGGAAGTAATAGGGCGCGGTGGTGTGCAGGATGGGCGCCCGCGGCAGGTCGAACTTGTTGTGGAAGGTCTCCAGCCCGGTCAGCGAGCCGGTCATCACGCCCGACCCGTGGTAGCCCCGCCAGCGGCTGATGATCTTCTTCTTCTCGGGCAGGCCGCGGATGTTGTTGTAATACCAGATCAGCTTGATGTTGGTCTCGTTCGCGTCCGATCCCGACAGGCCGAAGTAGACCTTGCTCATATGCTCGGGCGCACGTTCCATCACCATATGCGCCAGGGTGACCGAGGCCTCGGTGCCGTGACCCACATAGGCGTGGTAATAGGCCAGCTCGCGCGCCTGCTCGGCGATGGCCTCGGCGATTTCCTGGCGGCCGTAGCCCACGTTGACGCAGTAAAGCCCCGCGAAGGCATCCAGCAGGCGGTTGCCGTCACGGTCCTGGATGTGGACCCCCTCGGCGGTCTTGATGATGCGGTTCGGGCTTTCGCCGCGCGCGTGCTGCGCCAGGTGGGTGGAGGGGTGGAAGAAGGACTCGCGGTCCCACTTGTCGAGCTGGTCGTTGGTCAGCATGTCAGGCTCCTGTATCGGATCAATAGCGGCATCCAATCCGCTGAAATTCTTTGGTATTCTCGGGTCTCTTCGCGGCGCCCTGCGGCGCCCGGCTCAGGTCGTGATGCCCCGGGCGCGACAACGCCCAGGGACCTCCCCTGACCGGCGCTGCACCCTGACCCCCGCCCCGGCGCGCGGCAGATCGCGCATTTCGCCCAACAGGCAGGCGCTGCGATCGGCGGCGGTGACGCTTTTCATATCTCGGCTCCTGATTCTGGATTGACGACTCGGCTGGGGTTCCGGCTTCTGTTGTGCACAACATGATCCGAGTCGCAAACAGGGAACCTGCAATCGCGGCGAAATTCGCAGCGAACCGCAGGAAAGGCCACAGGGTGCGGATCATGCTTGCCCATGATGTGTACAAATAGGATGACCCCTGATGTCTGCCAGCAAGGCCCCCTTCTCTGCCGCCGAATACCAACGGCGCATCCGCATCACCCGACAGGCCATGGCCGAGGCGGGGATCGACGTTCTGTTCATCACCAACCCGTCCAACCAGAACTACCTGACCGGCTATGACGGCTGGTCCTTCTACGTGCACCAGGGCGTGATCCTGACGATGGAGGGGGACCCCTATTGGTGGGGCCGCCTGCAAGATGCCAACGGCGCCAAGCGCACCGTCTGGATGGAGCATGACCACATCCTGCATTACGCCGACCGCTACATCCAATCCCAGGACGTCCACCCGATGGAAGACCTGGCCAGCCACCTGCGGATCATGGGCCTGGGCGACGCGCGGATCGGGGTCGAGATGGAGACCTATTTCTACACCGCCAAGGCCCATGCGGTGCTGCTGGACGGGCTGCCCGAGGCGACGATCCTGGATGCCTCGACCCTGGTGAACTGGAAACGCCTGATCAAGTCGGACGAGGAACTGGCCTTCATGCGCCGCGCCGCGCGGATCTCGGAACTGGTAATCAGCCGCGCGGTGGAACTGGCCGAACCGGGGATGCGCAAGCACGACCTGGTGGGCGAGCTGTACAAGACCGCCGTGCAGGGCGAGGAAGACAGCTGGGGCGATTACCCGGCCATCGTGCCGCTGCTGCCCTCGGGCGAGGATGCAAGTGCGCCGCATCTGACCTGGAACGGCGAGGCCCTGAAGAAGGGCGAGGCGACCTTTATCGAGCAGTCGGGCTGCTACCGCCGCTACCACGCGCCGCTGTCGCGCACCGTTTTCCTGGGCAAGCCGCCGAAATTCATGATCGACGCCTCCGAGGCGCTGACCGAGGGGCTGAACAACGGCATCGAAGTGGCCCGCGCCGGCAACCGTGCCTGCGACATCGCCCGCGCCCTGGATACCGCCCTGCTGAAGGTGGGGATTGAGCGCCCGAACCGCGCGGGCTATGCCGTGGGCCTTAGCTATCCGCCGGACTGGGGCGAACACACCGTCTCGATCCGCGCCTTCGATGAAACCGTGCTGGAACCCGGCATGACCTTCCATTTCATGCCAGGCCTCTGGATGGACGACTGGGGGCTTGAGACCACCGAGACCATCCTGATCACCGAGGACGGCCCCGCCGAGACCCTGTGCAACATCGAACGCAAGCTCTTCGTGAAGGACTGATGACCGACCTTGCCACCGCAAAGCAGATGCTGGCAGAGCTGATCGGCTTTCCCACCATCTCGTCCGACAGCAACCTCGATGCCATCGCCTATATGGCCGAGGTGCTGGGCCGCGCGGGTGCGCGGGTCGAGATCCTACGCGATGAAACCGGCCAGAAGGCCAACCTCTGGGCCACGCTGGGCCCCGAGGATCGCGACGGCGGGCTGGTCTTTTCCGGCCATTCCGACGTGGTGCCGGTGCAGGGTCAGGACTGGTCGCGCGATCCCTTCGCCATGCACGAGGAAGACGGGCGCCTTTACGGGCGCGGCAGCTGCGACATGAAGGGCTTCATCGCCTGCGTGCTGGCCATGGCCCCGCGCCTGGCCGAAACCGTGGGCGAGCGGCCCTTCCATTTCGCCTTCACCCATGACGAAGAGGTCGGCTGCCTTGGCGGGCGGGCCCTGGTGGCAGAGCTGGCGAACCGCCCGGTGCGCCCGGCGCTTGCGCTGATCGGCGAGCCGACGCTGATGCAGGTGGTCGATGGGCACAAGGGCTGCTGCGAATATACCGTGCGCTTCACCGGCACTGGCGGCCATGGCTCCACCCCCGAGGCCGGGGTGAACGCGGTGGAATATGCCACCCGCTACATCGGCAAGCTGATGCAGCTGCGCGCCGAGCTGAAGGCCCGCGCCCCCGAGGGCTCGCCCTTCACCCCGCCCTATACGACGATCAACATCGGCGCCCTGCACGGCGGCACCACCCATAACGTGATCCCGGCGGCGGCCATGCTGGACTGGGAAATGCGACCCATCAACGATGCCGACCAGGCCTTCGTGAAGGACGCCGTGGCCCAGTTCATCGCCGCCGAGATCCTGCCCGAGATGCGCCGCATCGCCCCCCAGGCCGATGTGGTGACCGAGGTGGTGGGCGAGGTCTGCGGGTTGCTGCCCATGCCCGAGAATGAGATCCGCGACATGGTCCAGCATCTGACCGGCGCCAATGGCGCCTCTGTCGTGCCCTTCAACACCGAAGCCGGGCTGTTCCAGCAGCTTGGCATGCAGGCGATCATCTGCGGCCCCGGGTCCATCGAACAGGCGCATAAGCCCGACGAGTACATCGAGGTGGCGCAGATGGCCCAATGCCTGGATCTGATCGGCAAGCTGGCGGTGCATCATGGATGACATCAGCCAGCTGTCCGCCCTCGACCGCGCCGATGCGCTGGAGGCAGAGCTACGCGAGCGGATCTGCCTGCTGGACTATTTGCCCGGGCAGCGCCTGTCGGAAACCGAGCTGGCCGAGGAATTCGGCATTTCGCGCACGCCGCTGCGCAAGGTGCTGGCCAAGCTGGAGGGCGCGGGCCTGGTCGCCTCGCGCCACGGGGTCGGCACCTTCGTCACCGAACTGGCCGATGAAGAGCTGGACCAGACCTATCGCCTGCGGCTGGAACTGGCGCAGCTGGCGGCCAAGCTGGACCCGGTGGCACCCAGCCCCGAAACCCTGTCGCGCTTTCGCCGCTTGGCGGAACGAGGCCGCGCCCTGCGCCCCGACCCCGACAGCCCGCGCCCCCTGGCCCGACTGATCTACGACTTCATCCAGGCCCAGGCGGAACTGTCGGCCAATCGCCCGCTGATGGATTTCGCCACCCACCTTTATTCGCAGACCGCGCGGCTTTGGGTGCATTCCCTCTATGCCTCGGATCTGGACCTGGGCGAGGAAATCGCCATCTTTGCCCGCGAGGTCGAGGACATCCTGCAAGCGCTGGAGACCGGCGACCTGGAGGCGGCGGCGCTGATCCACCGCGCCCATGTCTCGATGTCCTGGCGCAGGCTGCGGGCGCGACGGCTGGCCCGGTCTTAACCGCGCTGAAAGGCGTGACGCGCCATGCTGTGCCCGGACAGCAGCGGGCAGGCCATGGCGCTTTACGACCTCAACATCTTCGAGATCGCCGATCTCAGCACCTCGAACCCCTCGGGCTTCAACAGCGCGACCGGCGAGCAATTTTGGCTGGGCTACGACACGATCACCATCAACTCCAGCGCCCGCAGCGATGTGGTCACGGTCAGCGACAACGACGCGTTCTTCGACGATGACGACCTTACCCAGCAGGTCGCCTATGATCAGACCGTGCATGGCAAGTTTGCCCCCGCCGGGATGCTGCTGGAGGCCGAGTATGAGGTCTTCGTGCGCGACAGCACCGGCAAGGTCTACACGCTCCAGCTGGTCTCTGTCGCGGGGGATGCCTTCACCATCTACGGCTTCACCGTGGTTGGCGACATGCCCACCTTCGGCGAACCTCTGACTGTGGTCGGCCGGGCCGACGGGTTGCACGGCTTCTACCTCTATTCCGACAGCGCGGCGGCGACCTGTTTCACCGCAGGCACGCGGATTGCAACGCCGGGCGGGCCGGTGGCGGTCGAAACGCTGCATCCGGGCGCTGCGGTGACCCTGGCCGAGGGGGGCACCGCGCCGGTGGCCCTGGTGCTGTGCCAAAGCGTCACGCGCCAGCCCGGGGGCACCGATGCGCCGATCCGCCTGCAAAAGGACGCGCTCGGGCCCGGTCGCCCCGGCGCGCGGCTGGTGCTGTCGCCGCAGCACCGGGTGCTGGTGCCAGAGCTGGGGGCACTGGTCGCCGCCAAAGCGCTGACCGATCTGCCCCGCATCGCCCCCCTGCCCGATCTGGCCCGGCTGGACTATGTACACCTGGTGCTGGCGCGCCACGCGGTGATCCTGGCCGAAGGCCTGCCCTGCGAAAGCTTCTGGCCCGGCCCCGAGGCGATGAAGACCCTCGGCCCCGAGGACCGCGCGGCAGTGCGCCGGGTGATGGGCGCAGCGCCCGAGCCCGCGCGCCCCTTCCTGACCGTGCAGCAGGCGCGGCGGCGGCTGGCCGCCCTGGCCCCGCCACGCGTCACCCCCTGAGGGCGCTTAGCTGCGCAAACCTTCAGAGATCGGCGCGCGCAGCACCGACAGCGCGGGCAAAAGCGACAGGACCGAGGTGGCCGAGAGGAACATCGCGGCCAGGCGCAACTCGTCCCAGCCCAGGCTGGCGCGGATCAGCATATCGGTGCGCGCCGACAGGATCTGCGACAGCAGCGCCGTGGCCCCCAGCCCGACCAGCAGCCCCAGCAGGGTTCCGGCGATCAACAGCGCGCTGGCCTGGCTCCAGACCACGGCCATGACGAAGCGGCGCGGCGCGCCCAGGGCGCGCAGCATGGCGATCTGGCGGCGGAAGAGCCGGCCAAGGATGATCAACCCGGTCAGCACCGAGGCTGCCACCAGCACCTGGGTCACCACCAACAGAAGCGACATGGCCTGCCGCACGTCCCCCATCACCGCGTAAAGCTGGGTCAACACGGTTCCGGGGAAGAAGGCCATCGAGCGGCCGGTTTCGGTGAAGGCGTCGCGCAGGGCGTAGTTGGCCCAAAGGGCGCGGGCCTTGACCACCACCGCCGGGGTGCCGGGGAAATAATCCGGATCGAAGGGCGGCCCCAGGGGCTCGGCCCCGTGGTCGTCGTGGCCGTCATGGGCGTCGTGATCATGCGCGGCCGCGCCCTCGGGGGCATGGCCATTGGACAGGCCATGCACCTCCCAGACCGCCTCGACCGGGACAAGGATGGCGCGGTCCCAGGGGGTGCCGGTCGGGGCCATGCGGCCCACCACGGTGAAGGTGCTGTGGTCATGGGCGCCCTCCTCGGCCCCGGCGCCATGGCCATGGGCGGGGGTAAAGCTGTCGCCAACGCCAAGCGGCGCGCGCGCGCCCACCACCGCCTCGCCATGGGCCCGCCACAGGCGCCCCTCGATCCGGTCCTCGGCCAGATAGGTGACGAAATCGGCGATCGTGCCCACCACCGGCGCGCCCTGATAGCTGTCGCCATAGGCGAGGGGCGCGGCGATCTCGACGCTTTCGGTCCGCGCGATCCGGTCGAAGGCCGCCCCGTCCAGCAGGGCCACGTCCGAGGGTTGCAGAAAGACCGAGGCCAGCAGCACCGTCATTTCCGACCCGGGGGCGGCGACGATCAGGTCGAACTTGTCCGCCGCCCGGGCCGAGCCCTGGCGCAGCCCCCGTTCCTGGGCGATCAAGCCGATCCCCATCCCTACCGAAACCGCGATCAGCGCGATGAACAGCAGGTTGGTCCAGCGGAACCGCACCAGAAGCGCGCGCACCAGCGGCCAGGGGGCAAAGCCGCGCAACAGCCAGAGGGCCACCGCCAACAGCGGCAGCAGGCAGGCCAGCAGCGTCATCAGATCCTGCGACCAGAGCGGCAGGCTGTCCCAAAGATCCCGGATCATGCGCCCACCTCCGCAGCCGCGCCGCTATCGGCGGAAAGGCTGCCACCCTCGATGGTCAGCACCCGGTCCATGCGCGCCAAGAGCGCCTCGTCATGGCTGACGGCAATCATCGTGCGCCCGGCCTCGCGGGTCAGGGCCACCAGATCCCCAATCAGCGCATCGGCGGCGGCACGGTGCAGGCTGGCCGTCGGCTCATCCGCCAGCAGCACGGGTGCGTCGGCGGCGAGCGCCCGCGCGATGCCGACCCGCTGACGCTCGCCGCCCGAGAAACTGGCGACCGGGCGGTCGGTGCGCGGCAGGCCCAGCCCGTCCAGCAGCGCCTGGGCGCGCGCGGCCAGCGCGCGGCGCTCGCTGCGGGGCCGGAACATGGCGGTCAGGCTGGCATTGGGCAGCGCGCCCAGCTCATCGAACAGCAAAAAGTCCTGAAAGATCATGCCGATGTGCCGGGAGCGAAAGCCGGTGCGCGCCTCGCCCCCCAGGGCCAGAAGATCGGTTTGCCCCCAGCAGACGGTGCCGCTGGCCGCCTCGCGCAGCCCGGCGATGGCGTGCAGGAAGGTGGTCTTGCCCGCCCCCGAGGGGCCGCGCACCCCTACCAGGGACCCGGCGGGCAGATGCAGCGCGGGCAGATGCAACAGCGGACCGTCGGCGCCGGGCACCGCCAGGTCGCGGATCGTCAGCGAAAGGGTCATGGGTTACTGCCGCTCATAGGTGGCATCGCCCAGGCGGATGATCGACCAGAAGCCGGTTTCGGGATCGGTGAACTCCCCCATCTCCAGCCGCCCGCGCGCCAGCATCGGCACGTTGAAGGGGATCACCTCGACCCTGCGGCGGGTGTAGACGGGCAGGATATTGTCAGGCCATTCGATCCCCGGCTCGCAGAAGGGACAGGTGGCCATGGGCATCTTGGTCAGCACGAAGAAGGACGCCTCGGCCTTCAGCGGCGGCGCCATGAACCCCTCCAGCGTGATCCGTTGCCCTTCCAGTTCATGGGCGAGCTCGGAAAAATCGCCGCCCTTCACGTAAAGATCGCGCAGCTTCAGCGGCGCATCGGCGGCGCGCAGCGCGGGCGCCAGAAAGGGGGTGGCCAGGGCGGCGGTCAGCAGACGGCGGCGGGTAAGGGGCATGTGAACTCTCTCGGGCTGAACGGAAACGGAGGGCCCCGGGGGGCCCTCCGCCTGAGTGTCGCGTGCGGGGGCCGATTACTCGGCGTTCACGGCGTAGTTCATGACGTGGAAGATGTAGTTCTGCTCGATGGTGCCATCGAACAGATGCGCCCAGGGGCCCTTGGCGTAGAGGGCCACATCCACGCCCGAGTGGCTTTCCGAGGATTTGGGGATCAGGACCTGCTGGTTGTAGTCCAGATCCTGGGCCTCTTCCTGGGTGATCTCGGGGCGGCCTTCGGGGGCGGCATAGGTGCCGTCTTCCTGCTCGACCATGACCGAGGAGGCGCCGTTCAGGTAGCCGACCACGGTGTAGGGCTTGCCGTCCGAGGCCAGGACCAGATCGCCGGAATGCTCGATGCCTTCCTTGGCGATGTCGAAGCACAGACCGTCGATCGGGGTGCCGCGGCCGCAGTAGCCGTTCATGGCGATGGCGTGCTCATGGTCGGCGGTGACGATGATCAGCGTGTCGGCATCATCGGTCATCTCGTCGGCCAGGGCGATGGCATCGGCGAAGGCCTTGCCGTCGATCATTGCGCGCTTGGCGTTGGTGGCGTGGTTGGCGTGGTCGACCCGGCCGGATTCGATCTCGAGGTAGAAGCCGTTCTCGTTCTGGCTGAGGATCTCGATCGCCTTGGCGGTCATGTCGGCCAGCGAGGGTTCGCTCTCGGGACGGTCGGCCTCGTAAGAGGCGTGGCTGTCACCGAACAGACCCAGGATCGGGCCTTCCGAGATGGCGGTCAGCTCGGCCAGGTTGCCGGCAACCGACACGCCCAGACCTTCGGCGCGCTCGACCAGGTTCACACCGTCTTCGCGACGGCCCGAGCCACCGTTGGGGGTGCCGACGTTCTTGGGAGTGAAGGCGCGGGCGCCGCCGCCCAGGGCCACGTCCAGGGTGCCTGCTTCCATGGCATCGACCAACTGGGTGGCGATGTCACGGCTGTCGGTGCAGTCCTCGGGGACCGAGAATTCCCAGTTGCGATCAACGGTCTTGGCGTAGACGGCGGCGGGCGTTGCGTGGGTCAGGCGGGCCGAGGTGACGGCGCCGACCGATTTCCCGGCTTCGGTCATCAGTTCCGAGAACAGGGTCAGTTCGTTGGCGGCTTCGGTGCTGCAATCGCCGTTGATGGCGTCTTCGCCCACGTTGATCACGTTGAAACGCTGCTTGACGCCGGTGTTCATCGCGCCTGCGGTCGGGGCGCTGTCCGGGGTCTGGGCGTTGATGTTGTAGGTTTTCACCAGCGCCAGTTCGGGGAAGGTTTCATGCGGCTGGGTGTAGTCGTCGCCCAGGCCACCGGCCTGCTGACCGGCCCACATGCGCGACATGTAGTTCGAGGCAACGCCGTTGCCGTCGGCCACGAAGAGGATCACGTTCAGGGCGCGGCCGGTGTTGACCTGCTTGGCCAGGGCGGCCTCGATGGCGGTCTGGCCGTCGACGAACCACTGGCTCGAGGCCTGCGGCAGATCCTGGGCGTTGGCGGCGCCAGCGGCGGCCAGGGCCAGCAGCGATGCGGAGAAGAGGTTTTTCATGAGGGTCGCTCCAGTGGGTCACTATGCGGACCGCACTAGGCGCGGGATACGTCACGGGAATGTCAGAATTGTAAACGTCAGATGACAGTCCGGTCGCGGAACCGAACTGTGCCGAATGTTGCCGACACCCAAAGCGTGTACGATATAACATACACACCCTATCCTGACCTGTAAATCCCCTTCTGTCCCCGCGAAACAGACCGGCCAAGACGCAAGAACCCGGCCCGGCAAGGCCGGACCGGGTTCCGATGGGGTCTTAGCCATGCGCCGCGTCAGCAGGCGCGGGCCAGGCCCGCAGCCGCCGGGCTCGGCTCTCGGGGATCGCGCCTCAAGCGTCGTCCCACAGCTCTTCGGCCACCTTCACCACCAGCTCCAGCTTGCGGCGCTGATCGTCGAAGGTGACCGCGTTGCCCTCTTCGGTCGAGGAGAAACCGCATTGCGGCGCGATGCCCAGCTGATCCATGTCGACGTATTTCGACGCCTCTTCGAACTGCTTCTTCAGCTGGTCCATCGGCTCCAGCTCGGGGGTCTTGGTGGTGATGAACCCGGCCATGATGCGCTTGTTGCCCTTGGGCAGCAGGCGCAGCGGCTCAAGCCCTCCGGCGCGGTCGGTGTCGTATTCCATGAAGTAGATATCGACATCGGCCTGGTTGAAGATCGCATCCGCCGCGGCCTCGTAGCTGCCTTCGGCGGCATGGGTCGAGCGGAAGTTGCCGCGGCACATATGCATCCCGATGGTCATGTCGGCGGGGCGATCCTTGATCGCCTCGTTCAGCATCCAGGCATAGCGGTTGATCAGCCAGTCGGGATCCTGGCCCCGGCTTTCCCACAGGGCGCGGTGCTTGGGATCGCCCAGGTAGGCAAAGAAGATGTCATCCAGTTGCAGATAGCGGCAGCCGACGTCGTAGAAGGCGCCCACGGCCTTTTTCCAGCAGGCGGCCAGCGCGGCGGTGAAGGCCTCGGGGTCCTTGTACTCGTCGACAAAGATATCCTCGGGGGCGGTGCGGAAATGCGCCGCCGAGGGGCCGGGGATCGAGATCTTCGGGCAGACGCCGGTGTGCTCGGCCACGAACTTGAAATGCGCCAGCATCGGGTGATCGGCGGGGAAATCCAGCGGGCCGGTGATGGTCGACACGGTGGGCGGGGTCTTCACCCCGTGAAAGGCGATACCCGCCTCGGGGTCGCGCTGCACCAGGTCCAGCCCGTCCAGCATCCCCATGTAGTCGAAGTGCCAGAAGGCGCGGCGCGCCTCGCCGTCGGTCACGACCTTCAGGCCGACCTCTTCCTGCATCTTGATCAGCGCCGGGATCTCGCGGTCTTCGATCTCGCGCAGGGCCTCGCCGGTGACACCGGCCTTGCGGGCCTCGGCAATGGCGGTCGGGCGCAGCAGGCTGCCGACATGATCGGCGCGGAACGGCGGTTTCAGCGCGCTTTTGGGGGTCTCGTCTTTCATCCGGTGTCCTAACCTGAAGGGGCGGCCCCGGGGGCCGCAGCAAATCGTCTTGGATGCATACATTGTCCCAGAAATCCCCGGGGGATGAAAGGCCTCACCCCGTGAAAACGCCGTTTTCAGTCATATTTTCATGGCGTTATGGATACATGCACCCCACCCTTCGGACAGCGGCAAGACCCCGGCGCCAAGTGGCCCCGGGGTCTTTTATCCTGCGCTGTCGCCCGGACATCCCGGGCCCCGGATCACTCGGCCGCGATGGCCGCAGCCCCCTGCCCCGGCACGTAGTTCAGGATCGGCGCCAGCCAGCGCTCGGCCTCGGCCACGGTCATCCCCTTGCGGGCGGCGTAATCCTCGACCTGGTCGCGCTCGACCTTGGCGACGCCGAAGTAATAGCTGTCGGGATGGCCGATATAGAGGCCCGCGACCGAGGACCCCGGCCACATGGCATAGCTTTCCGTCAGCGCCACGCCGGTGGCCTCGGTGGCATCCAGCAGATCGAAGAGGGTCGTCTTCTCGGTATGGTCGGGCTGGGCCGGATAGCCGGGCGCCGGGCGGATGCCCGCGTAGGGTTCACCGATCAGCTCTTGCGGCGTGAACTGCTCGTCCGCGCCATAGGGCCACAGCTTGGTGCGCACCACCTCGTGCATCCGCTCGGCAAAGGCCTCTGCCATGCGGTCGGCCAGGGCCTTGACCAAGATCGAACTGTAATCGTCGTTCTTGCCCTCGAAGGCCTCGGCAATGGCGATCTCTTCGACCCCCGCCGTGACGACGAAACCGCCGATGTAGTCGCTGACCCCTTGCGGCGCGACGAAATCCGACAGGGCCACATTGGGCCGATCACCGCGTTTGCTGGTCTGCTGGCGCAGGGTGTAGAAGGTGGCCTTTTCCTCGGCCCGCCCCTCGTCTTCCCAGACAGTGATGTCGTCGCCCTGCCCGTTCGCGGGCCAGAATCCCACCACGGCGCGGGGCGTGAACCACTTCTCGTCGATGATCCGTGCCAGCATCGCCTGGGCATCCTCGAACAGCGCGCGCGCCGCCTCACCCTGCTTCGGGTCCTCCAGGATCTTCGGATAGACGCCCTTCAGCTCCCAGGTCTGGAAGAAAGGGGTCCAGTCGATATAGCGGGCCAGCTCGGCCAGATCCCAGTCGTCATAGACCTTGGTGCCGAAGAAGGCCGGTTTGGCGGGGGCGTAGCCGTCGAAGTCGATCTTCAAGGCATTGGCCCGTGCCGCCGTCAGCGGCAGGCGCGTCTTGGCCGCCTCGGCGCGGGCGTGTTTCTCGGCCACATCGGCATATTCGGCGGCGATATTGGCCACATATTCGGCCTTCACCTGTTTCGACAGCAGCGAGGACACCACCCCGACCGCGCGGCTGGCATCGGTGACATAGATCGCCTGCCCCTCGTCGTAACGCGGGTGGATCTTGACGGCGGTATGCACGCGCGAGGTGGTGGCCCCACCGATCAGCAGCGGGATGTCGAAGCCCTGCCGCTCCATCTCAGACGCCACATGCACCATCTCGTCCAGCGAGGGGGTGATCAGCCCCGACAGTCCGATCACGTCGACCTCTTCGTCGCGGGCCACCTGAAGGATCTTTTCTGCGGGCACCATGACGCCCAGGTCGATGATCTCGTAGTTGTTGCAGGCCAGGACGACGCCGACGATGTTCTTGCCGATGTCATGCACATCGCCCTTCACCGTGGCCATCAGCACCTTGCCCGCCGCCTGGCGCTGATCGCCGCCGGTCAGGCGTTTCTCTTCTTCCATGTAGGGCAGCAGAACGGCCACGGCCTGTTTCATGACGCGCGCCGATTTCACCACCTGCGGCAGGAACATCTTGCCCGCGCCAAAGAGGTCGCCCACAACGTTCATCCCGGCCATCAGCGGCCCTTCGATGACGTGCAACGGACGCTCGGCCCCCTGGCGCGCCTCTTCGGTGTCGGCCTCGATGAACTCGGTAATGCCGTTGACCAGCGCGTGTTCCAGCCGCTTCTCGACCGGCAGCTCGCGCCAGGACATGTCCTTTTCGCGGCCCTTGGCGCCGCCCTGGCCGCGATACTCTTCCGCGATTTCCAGCAGGTTCTCGGTGGCGGAGTTGCCATTGGCGGGCGTGCGGTTCAGCACCACATCCTCGCAGGCCTCGCGCAGGCGGGCGTCGATCTGGTCGTAGACCGCCAGCTGGCCCGCGTTGACGATGCCCATGTCCATGCCGTTCTGGATGCCGTGATACAGGAAGACCGCGTGCATCGCCTCGCGCACCGGCTCATTGCCACGGAAGCTGAACGACAGGTTCGACACCCCGCCCGAGATGTGGACATGCGGGCAGGTCTCTGTGATGCGTTTCGTCGCCTTGATGAAGTCCAGCCCGTAGTTGTCATGCTCTTCAATGCCGGTGGCCACGGCAAAGACGTTGGGGTCGAAGATGATGTCCTCGGGCGGAAAGCCCACCTCTTCGGTCAGGATGCGGTAGGCGCGCTGACAGATCGCCACCTTGCGCGCCTCGGTGTCGGCCTGCCCGCTTTCGTCAAAGGCCATGACGACCACGGCGGCGCCATAAGCGCGGCACAGGCGCGCGTGATGCAGAAAGGCCTCTTCGCCCTCTTTCAGCGAGATCGAGTTGACCACCGATTTCCCCTGCACGCATTGCAGACCGGCCTCGATCACCTCCCATTTGGAGCTGTCGATCATGATCGGCACCCGGGCAATGTCGGGCTCTGCCGCGATCAGGTTCAGGAACTCGATCATCGCCTGTTTCGAGTCAATCAGCCCCTCATCCATGTTGATGTCGATGATCTGGGCGCCGTTCTCGACCTGCTGGCGGGCCACCTCCAGCGCTGCGGCATAGTCGCGGTTGGTGATCAGCTTGCGGAAGCGGGCCGAGCCCGTGACATTCGTCCGCTCGCCCACGTTGACGAAGGGGATGTCCTTGCTCAGCGTGAAGGGCTCCAGCCCCGAAAGCTGCATCAGGGGCCGATGCGCCGGGATCTGGCGCGGGGCGCAGTCCTGCACCGCCGTGGCCACCGCGCGGATATGGTCATAGGTCGAGCCGCAGCAGCCGCCGACGATATTGACCAGCCCGTCGCGGGCAAAGCCGCCGATCAGCGCCGCCATCTCTTCCGGCGTCTGGTCATAGGCGCCCATCTCGTTGGGCAGGCCCGCGTTGGGATAGGCGCAGATCAGCGTATCGGCCACGCCCGACAGCTCGGCGATATGGGGGCGCATGGCATCGGCACCAAGGGCACAGTTCAACCCGACGCTCAGCGGCTCTGCATGGCGCACCGAATGCCAGAAGGCCGTGGGCGTCTGCCCCGACAGGGTCCGCCCCGACAGGTCGGTGATCGTGCCAGAGAGCATCACCGGCACCCGTTCGCCCCGGGCGGCAAAGACCTCTTCACAGGCAAAGATCGCGGCCTTGGCGTTCAGCGTGTCGAAAATGGTTTCGATCAGCAGCAGGTCGGCGCCCCCTTCCAGCAGGGCCTCGGCCTGTTCCGCATAGGCGCGGCGCAGGTCGTCGAAGGTGACGGCGCGGTAGCCCGGGTCGTTCACGTCCGGGCTGATCGAGGCGGTGCGGTTGGTCGGGCCAAGCGCGCCCGCGACAAAGCGGCGGCGCCCGTCCTCGGCCTCGGCCCGGTCCATCGCCTGGCGCGCCAGACGCGCGCCCACGACGTTCAGCGCCCGCACCTGTTCTTCCATGCCGTAATCGGCCTGGGCAATGGTGGTCGAGGAAAAGGTGTTGGTCTCGACGATATCGGCCCCGGCGCGGGCGTAATTCAGGTGGATCTCTTCGATGACCTCGGGGCGGGTCAGGTTCAGCAGGTCGTTATTGCCCTTCTGCGGGCGGTCGTTCTCCGCCCCCGGCGGCAGGGCACAGCCACAGCCGCAGCCCGCCCCATGGCCGTGGAAATCCGCCTCGGCCAGGCCCAGATCCTGAATGGCCGTGCCCATGGCCCCGTCCAGGATCAGGATACGCTCGCGCGCGGCGGCGCGGATCTGGTCGAAAACGGGCGAGTGGCGAAGCGAAGCGGCGGACATGAAACCTGGACCCTGCATAAAGAAAGGGCACAGCCGACAGGGCCTGCCCGGAGCCCCCTCCTTACGCGCGGCCAAACAGATCATCCACTTCATATAAGGCATGGAGAATATGAGCGGCGTTCATGTTCCAGCCCCGCCTGCCCCGTCCGCGCGCCGATTCTGCGGCGCGGCACGTTCGACCGGGCCGCCCAGCCCCCCGATCCCGCGCCAGGGCGTCCTTTCGCGTCGCATCCTGCCGGGTCGATGGCGCATTTCGACGGGGCAAGGGCCCGTGGATTTTCCCGAGGTCTCTTCCGGCGCACACCATGTCGCAAATGCATGATCGCGGTGTCGCGCCCGGTCTATTTTCCGAAAGAAGATGTTGGGTGCGTCGCCTTCCGGGGGGACGAGAATTGGGAAGCCGGTGCAAGACCGGCGCTGCCCCCGCAACGGTAAGATCCGCAGGGCCTTTTGCCAGCGGCCACCGGACAGGACGGGTCCGGGAAGGCGGTGGAAGGTCGGGGCAATTCAGCCCCGGTGGATCAAGCCCGGAAACCAGCCCCGCATCACGCCAAACCGCGGGCGGCGGTGGTGGCGGCATCGGATCCCTTGCGTCCTCGTGGGATCTCGTGCCGTGCCCCGTTGTCCAGTCCCAGTTACCCCGGGTGCGTCCCGGTCAAGGAGGCTCGCCATGGACGTTCAGGCCAAGGCACGTGACATGCTCAGCCGGCGCACGCCCGGTCATTCCCTCGAGCAGGCGTTCTATACCGATCCGCAGATCTTCGATCTGGACATGGAAACGATCTGGTATCGCGACTGGCTGTTCGCGACCCCCGTCGCGGCCCTGCCCAAGGGCGGCAGCTATGTCACCCACAAGGTCGGCCCCTACCGGGTGATCATCGTGAAGGGACAGGACGGCGAGATCCGCGCCTTCCACAACACCTGCCGCCACCGCGGGTCGGTCATCTGCAAGGGCGCCTCGGGCAATGTGGCCAAGCTGGTCTGCCCCTACCACCAGTGGACCTACGAGCTGGACGGGCGCCTGCTGTGGGCCCGCGACATGGGCCCCGATTTCGACGCCGCCGCCCATGGGCTGAAGCCGGTGAACTGCCGTGTCGTCTCGGGTCTGGTCTATATCTGCCTGGCCGACGAGGCGCCCGATTTCGACGCCTTCGCCGCCACCGTCACCCCCTATCTGGACGTCCACGACCTGGCCAATGCCAAGGTCGCCTTCCAGTCGACCATCGTCGAGAACGGCAACTGGAAGCTGGTGTGGGAAAACAACCGCGAGTGCTATCACTGCGCGGGCAACCACCCCTCGCTCTGCCGCACCTACCCCGAGGATCCGACGATCACCGGCGTCAGCCAGGACGGCACCTTCCCGCCCAAGGTCGAGGCGCATTTCCAGCGCCTGGAAGGCGCCGGTGCCCCCTCGCGCTTCCAGATGGCCGAGGACGGCCAGTACCGCATCGCCCGGATGCCGCTCTTGGATGGTGCCGAAAGCTACACCATGAACGGCAAGATCGCAGTGCAAAAGCGCCTCGGTCGTGTGCCCTTCCTGGATGCCGGGACGCTGCTGAAGTTCCACTATCCCACCACCTGGAACCACTTCCTGTCGGATCACTCGATCACCTTCCGCGTGACCCCGATCAGCCCGACCGAAACCGAGGTGCAGACCACCTGGCTGGTCAACAAGGACGCGGTCGAGGGCGTGGATTACGACCTGGAGAACCTGAAGACCGTCTGGGAACACACCAACGACGAGGACCGCCAGGTCGTCGAGGACAACCAGCAGGGCATCAATTCGCCCGCCTATGTCCCCGGCCCCTATTCGGCCACCCACGAGGATGGCGTGCTGCAATTCGTCAACTGGTACTGCACCACCCTGGGCAACCGCATTGATCCGGTAAGGCTGGCGGCGGAATGAACGTTCCCAACCGTACCCTCGCCCAGCCGATCAACACCTGGGACGGCTCCGCGATGCTGGAATGCGTCGCGGTGCTGCCCGAGGCGCCCAATGTCGTCACCTTCAGCTTTGCCGCCGAAGACCGGTCGATCTTTTCCTACCTGCCCGGCCAGTTCGTGACCCTCGAACTGCCGGTGCCGGGGGGGCCGCTCTATCGGACCTACACGATCTCCTCCACGCCCTCGCGGCCGCTGTGCCTGACGGTGACGGTGAAGGCGCAGGAAGGATCCATCGGCACCCGCTGGATGCTGGACAACCTGAAACCGGGGATGAAGCTGAAGTCGACGGCGCCGGGCGGCACCTTCACCAGCCACCATCACCGGGCCGAGAAGTACCTGTTCATCTCGGCGGGTTCTGGCATTATGCCGATGAAATCCATGACCACCTGGTTCTACGACACCGGGCGGCCCTGCGACATCGTCTTCGTCAACTGTGCCAAGCGCCCCTCGGAAATCATCTTCCGCGAGACGCTGGAACACATGGCCTCGCGCACCGATCAGCTAAAGCTGAAGTGGGTCGTCGAGGAAAGCGACCGTTTCCGGCCCTGGATCGGCTACGAGGGTTTCTTCAACCAGCTGATGCTGGGCCTGATCGCGCCCGACTATCTGGAGCGTGAGGTGTTCTGCTGTGGCCCCGAGCCCTTCATGCAGGCGGTCCGCGAGGCCCTTCAGGGCCTGGGCTACGACATGGAGAAGTATCACCAGGAAAGCTTCCAGGCGCCGACGCCCGCCCAGGCCGAGGATTACGCCGAAGACGACGTGATCCCCGACGAGGACACCAAGGCGCAGGTCCGCTTCGCCAATTCCGATGTCACCGCCACCTGTGCCGAGACCGACACGATCCTGGCCGCCGCCCGCGGCGCGGGTCTGAACATCCCCTCGGGCTGTACCTTCGGCGTCTGCGGCACCTGCAAGGTGCGCAAGACCAAGGGCGAGGTGCATATGGTCCACAATGGCGGGATCACCGACGACGATATCGAAGAGGGCTACATCCTGGCCTGCTGTTCGCATCCCATCGGCGAGGTCGAGGTCGAGGCCTGAGCCTGGCCCCTTTGCAAAAATGACAACGGGCGGCCCCAGGGCCGCCCGTTGGCGTTTCGGCCTTCGATCCGGGCTCAGGGCTTCAGCACCAGAGGGCCGACCGGCGACCCGGGCGGCACCGGCAGCGGCTTCAGTCCCGGCACGCCCAGGGGCTTTGGCAGAGGGGACGGCAGGGGCTTCGGCCCCGGTCCCGGCGTGGCGGCCAGCAATCCGCCCGGACCGCTGGGCGGTGTCGGCAGGGGCAGCGGCGTGGGCGTGGCGGCGGGACCGGGCGCGGGCGCCTCTTCCAGCAGCAGATTGCAGGTGCTGAGGCCCGTGGCCAGGCAGCTGTCGGCATGGGTCGGATCCTGTTGGCAGACCAGTTGCATGGCGGCCTGACAGGCCACCCAGCCGGGCAGATTGCCCGGGCTGGCAAGGGCGCCCTGGGGCAGCAGCCCCAGGATCAGCGGCAGGGCGGGAAGGATGGCGGCACGGGGGGTGGCGAACATGGGGTCTCTCCTGGTTGCGGGGCAGCGGACCGGCGGTCGCGCCCGGGATGTCTGCGGTGTGATCGGTCGTTCTAGGGGTTGGTCGATTGGGCCGCGCGGCGGGTTCAATCTTTGCCGGGGCCGCGCGCCCTGGTGTCGCCGAAATGGCAAGGGGCGGCCCCGGAAGGAACCGCCCCGCTCTGTCGTCCTGGCGCCGCGTCTGACGCAGGCCTACCAGGCCAGATCGCCGCTGCCGCCCGAAAAGCCACCGCCGCCACCGCCGCCGCCGTTGTTCGGCGGGGCCAGGTCGCCGCCGCCACCGGCAAAGCCACCGGCACCGCCGCCGCCATTGCCACCATCTTTGCCGCCCCAGCCCCCGCCGGTGCCGCCACCCGTGCCGCCGCTGTCGTCGCTGCCCCCCGGACCACCGGTGCGATAGCTGGTCATCCACTCGATGCGGAACCGGTACTGGCTGTCACCGGCACGCTGAAGGACGATGCGGCGGAAGGCCTCGCTTTGGGCCGAGCGGACCGGGTGCAGGCTGTTGCAGGCCTGGGTGCCCGCCGCCATGCAGCTGCCGGGGTCGGTCGCGTTCTGCTGGCAGGCGGCGGCGACATAGGCCTGGCAGGCGCCCCAGTTGGGGAAGCTGGCGGCCTGGCTGGCCCCGGCGCTGCCGAGGGTGGCGAGGGCGGCGAAACCGGCGAAGGTAATCTTGCTGAAGAAAGTCATTGGAAAAGGCTCCTGAAGATGTTGCGTTCCCCGTCATCGGGTTACGAACATAGGTCGGAGCCGGGGATCGCGCGGTTCAAAGATCCGCGCGAAAAAAAATTGAAAATCTCACAAACCTCTGAAAACTGGCCTTAATTGCAGCCCGTCATCTGCACCAGCCCCCAGCCGGTGCCGGTGTCGCGCCCGGCGGGCGGCAGATCCTGGGCCGTGGCGCGCAGTCGCGCGCGCAGCTCTGCCAGGGACAGGCCCCGCCCGGCGCCCAGATGCACCGCCAGGGCGGTGACGATGGGCGCCGCGTAAGAGGTGCCGCTGAGATAGGCGCCGCCCCCCTGCCCGCGCGCCGCCCAGATGTCGACGCCCGGCGCGGCCAGCTCGATCTCGGGGCCGTGGTTGGCCCGGGCCCAGGGCCTGCGGGCGGCATCCACCGCCGTCACCGCGATCACATCCGGCGCGGCGGCGGGCCAGCCGGTGCGCCCGCCGTCATTGCCCGCCGCCGCGATCAGGATCGCCCCCTGAGAGGCGGCGCGCGACAGCACCAGCGCCAGCGCCTGGTTGGGCGGGCCCGCCAGCGACAGGTTGATCACCCGCACCCTGAGGGCCAGAAGCCGGTCGATGGCCGCCGCCACCCTCTCTACATCGGCCCGTTCGGCGCCGCCGCGCCCGGTGAAGATGGTCACCGCGTGCAGCCGCGCCCCGGCGGCCAGCCCGCGCAGCGCGCCAGAGGCATCCTGCCCCACCATCAGCGCCGCCACCGCCGTGCCGTGATCGGCGCCAGCGGGACGCTCATCCGCGTCCAACAGGCTTTCGACCCGCACCGAGGCCCCCGCCAGCGCCGGATGGCCCGTCGCCACCGGCCCGTCGATCATGCCGATCGCGGGCCCGCCCGGCACCGCGCAGCCCGTCGCCCCGGCGCCGACCAGCGATGCCGCGTAAAGGCGCGGAGTGCCGCCCGCGAACCCATAAAGCTGGTGCCAGTCGAACCGCGTCGCGGGCGCCACCGCCAGGACACGGGCGCGCGCCTCGGCCAGGCTCAGGCCGCGCGGCAGGACGAACATCTGCGCCACCAGGCCAAGGGCCGGGTAATTGCGCAGCCGCACCAGGGTCGCCCCCGATTGCTGCAAGGCCGCGACCACCTGCGGCGCCTCGGCGGGCGGACCGATGGCCAGCACCTCGTCACGGTTGCCGAAACGGCGGAATTCGCCGCTGCCGCCCCCGCCGCCGCGCAGCCCGTCCGTGGCATCGCCCCGTCCGCCGCCGCCACCACCCGAGACGCCAGAGCTGTTACCCGCACCGCCGCCGGTTGGATCGCCCCCCGGGGTCTGCGCCAGGGCCGCGCCGCCAGGCAGCGTCAGAGCCAGGGTCAGCAGGCAAAGGGCAAGGCGCAGCCCTGCAAGCAACGACGACCGGCGGAGCGGATCACTTGGCATAATCGACATCCTCCACCAGATCAGAGCTGCGCAACAGCGCCAGCAGCGCCTCGGGATTCTCCGAGGCGGGCGGGATCAGCCGGTAAAGGCCAAGCGCCGACGGGCCGCCCGCGATCTCGATCCCGAGGCTCAGCAGCAGGGTGCGGATCTCGCCCTCGGGCGCGTCGGGATCGAAGGCCACGACAAAGCCGCCCTCGCCGCCGCCCGCCAGGCCATAGCCCGCCTCGCCGCCGCGTGTGCCCAGCCACAGGCTTTGCCCCAGAAGCGCCACCACCGCCACCGCTGCCACGGCCTGCCACAGGCGCGGGCGGGGTGCGGTGGCGCTATTGGCGGCAGGTGCAAGCTGGGCCGTGTCCTCCACATCGCGCATCAGCCGGGCCAGGCCGAAGGCGCCGGGGCTTTGCACCTCTTCGGCCTGCATCCCCTCGCGGATCGCCAACAGCGCCGCCAGCTCGATCTCCAGCCGGGGATCCTCGGCCAGGGCGGCCTCGACGGCGGCCCGTTCCTCGGCGCTGGCGGTGCCGTTGGCATAGAAGGGCAGCAGGGCTTCGATCTCGTCTCGGTCGCGGGTCATGCGGGCGTCCCTCCGCGGCTGACGCGGCCCGACAGGCAGCGCAGAAGCAGTTTCTTGGCGTGGAAGATCCGGGTCTTGATCGTCCCCTCGGGCACCCCCGCCACCTCGGCGATCTGGGCATAGCCCATGTCCTCGTAGAAGGCGAGCGAGACCGCCATGCGGTGATCCGCCTTCAGCTCGTCCAGGCAATGGCGCAGATGCGCCGCCTCCTGCGCGGCCAGGGTCGCGGCCTCGCCATCGGGGCCGTCATCCTCCATCTCGGGGGTTTCACCAGGCAGATCCACCCGCGCCCCCTTGCGGCGCAGGTCGATGACCTTGCGCCAGGCGATACCGAATATCCATGTCTGCACCTTGGATCTCCCTTCGAACCGTCCGGCGCTGCGCCAGACCTCCATGAACACGTCATGAAGTAGGTCGGCGGACTCGTGCGGATCGTTCAATCGCGACAGGATGAAGCGGTAAAGGGGCCGCTCCATCTGCTGATAGAGCTGCGACAGGGCGGCCTTGTCGCCCGCGGCGATGGCCGCCATCAGGGGGGCCAGGGGATCGGCCATGGGGGGTCCTCCACCCTTTCCTCAACGGGTCTTCACGGACTATAGCGAAGGACAGGCGCCCGTCACCTGTCTAGGCGGTCGCCGGCACACCAACCGGGGGAGGCGCGTCATGGACGCATCGCAATTCAGGGAAACCGCCGCCCATGAGGCCGGATTTGCCCGTCTCTACGGCAGCGAGGTCCTGCCGCTCTATCGCAGCAGCCGCGACCTGGCCGAGCATAAGCAGCGCCGGGCCCGGTTCCAGGCGCGGGTGGTGCTGGGGCTGGGCGCGCTGGCGGCGCTGCTGGTCGGGGCCTTCCATCCCTTCGAGGCGGATACGCCCCGCTGGATCGTGCCTGCCTTCATCCTGGTGGCCTTCGGCATCATCGCGGGGGTGATCGTCCAGCAGACCCGGGCACGGTTCAATCGCCAGATGAAGGACCAGATCGCGCCGATCCTGGCCGGGCATCTGGGGGTCAGTGATTTCGTCGCCCGCCCGCCGCGCGACTATCTGGACCTGCCCGCGCTGCACCGGTTGCAGATCCTGCCGCAGTTCACCGATATCGCCATCGAGGACGGCATGGCCGGGCGCTGGCGCGATGTGGGCTATCGCCTGGCCGAGGTCACCCTGCGCAAGCGCAAGGCCAGCACCGACGACGACAACAAGGGCGAAAGCTGGGAGCGGGTCTTCAAGGGGCTGGTGCTGGAGGTCGAGACGCCGGTGGACATGCCCTGGACCGTCTTCGAGGCCGGGCCGCGCGGCATCCTGGGCAAGGTGCGCGACGTCTTCCTGTCGGCCCACGGGCTGCGCCCGGTGGACTATGGCCTGGGCGAGGCCGCGCCCTTCCGCGTCTATTCCGAGGTGCCGGGGCGTGCGAAAGAGCTGGTGCCGCCGCTGTTTCTGGAAACCCTGGTGCAGATCGCCTCGGACCAGGGGCAAGAGCCGCGCCGGATCGAGGCGGGGTTCCGCGGGCGGACCTTCCACCTGTGTCTGCGGCGGACCGAGGATTTCCTGGAGCTGGACGCCTACCGCACCGACCCTGAGACCTTCCAGCAGAACTGCCGCCGGGCGCTGGCCGACATGGCCCTGCCGCGGCGGGTGATCGACCTGCTGATCGACGGCCCCACGCAGGGCTGACGCCCGCCCGGTCGGGGCCTCTCTTGGCCCGGGCCGGACCGCGTTCGGGGGCGCCTAGCCCTGCGGGAACCGCGCCCGGGTACGGTTGGCGAAGGCCACCAGCGACAGCATCACCGGCACTTCGACCAGCACCCCCACCACCGTGGCCAGGGCCGCGCCGGAATTCAGCCCGAAGAGAGAGATGGCCACCGCCACCGCCAGTTCGAAGAAGTTCGAGGTGCCGATCATCGCGCAGGGCGCCGCCACCCGGTGCGGCACCTTCAGCAGGAAGGCCGCCCCATAGGCCAGGGCGAAGATGCCGTAGCTTTGGATCAGGATCGGCACGGCGATCAGCACGATCACCAGGGGCCGCGCAAGGATCACGCTGCCCTGAAGGCCAAAGAGGATCACCACCGTCGCGATCAGCCCCAGGATCGACCAGGGTTTGACCCGCGCCGAAAAGGCCTCGACCGCCGCTTTGCTGCCCAGCATCCGCCGGGTGGCCAGCCCCGCCAGCAGCGGCAGCACCACGTAAAGCAGGGTCGCCAGCAACAGGGTCTGCCAGGGCACGGTGATCTCGGTCACCCCCAGCAGGAAGGCCACGATGGGGGCAAAGACCACCACCATGATCAGGTCGTTGACCGAGACCTGCACCAGCGTATAGGTGGCATCGCCCTTGGTCAGCTGCGACCAGACAAAGACCATGGCCGTACAGGGCGCCGCCCCCAGCAGGATCAGCCCGGCGATATATTGCGCCGCATCCTCGGGCGCGATCCAGGGGGCGAAGACATGCTCGAAGAAGAGCACCGCCAGGGCCGCCATGGTGAAGGGCTTGATCAGCCAGTTCACCGCCAGGGTCACCAGCAGCCCGCGCGGCTGGCGCGCCACGCCCGCCACGGCGCCGAAGTCGACGTTGACCATCATCGGATAGACCATGGCCCAGATCAGCACCGCCACCACAAGGTTGATCGAGGCGACCTCGGCCCGCGCCACCAGCTGCACCAGCCCCGGCGCCAGGGTGCCGATGGCGATCCCCGCCACCATGGCCAGGGCCACCCAGACCGAAAGGTAGCGTTCGAAGACCCCCAGGGGGCCGGGCGCGGTCTGATCGGTGCGGGACATGGGCGGTGCTCTCCTGCGGGCATGAAAAAGGCGGCAGCCCCGGGGGCCGCCGCCTTTGTGTTCAATGGATCCGACCCGAAGGTCAAGCGGGCAAAGCGCCCGTCAGGCCTGGGCGCCACCGCCCCCGGCGCGCCGACGCGGCCGACGCCGCTTGGCCCCGCCGGGCTTGGCACCGGCACCGCCGCCGCCATTGCCGCCGCCCGCCGCAGCGCCGCGCGGTTTCTGACCGGGGCGCCCGCCCCGGCTCCGCCCGCCACCGGACTTGCCGCCCGGTTTCGGCGGCGCCACCCGGGGCGAGCCCGGCAGGACACCGGGGTGCACCTCGCCGCTGGCCACGGGGATGTCGATCTTCATCAGCTTCTGGATCTGGCGCAGCAGATCCGCCTCGTCCGGGGCGCAGAACGCGTGGGCCTCGCCCTCGCGACCGGCGCGCGCGGTGCGGCCGATGCGGTGGACATAGTTGTCGGGCACTTCCGGCAGGTCGTAGTTGATCACATGGGCGACGCCGGGAATGTCGATGCCACGCGCGGCCACATCGGTGGCCACCAGGATGTTGATCGTGCCGTCGCGGAAGGCCTTGATGGCGCGGTCGCGCTGGCCCTGGCTTTTGTTGCCGTGGATCGAGGCGGCGTTATAGCCATCGGCCACAAGCCCCTTCATCAGCTTTTCCGACCCGTGCTTGGTGCGCCCGAAGACCAGCGTCAGCGCGCCGGGATCACGATCCAGGATCTCGCGCAGCTTGCCCGGCTTGTCGGCCTTTTGCAGGAAGTGCACCGATTGCTCGATCTTGTCGGCGGCCTTGCCCGGGGGTGTCACCTGCACCCGCTCGGGGTTGTCCAGATAGGCGCGCGACAGCTCTTCCATCTGCTTGGGCATGGTGGCCGAGAACAGCATGGTCTGGCGCGGTGTGCCCAGATGCGGCGCGATGCGGCGCAGCGCGTGGATAAAGCCCATGTCGAGCATCTGGTCGGCCTCGTCCAGCACCAGGTAAGAGGCATGGGACAGGTCCACCGCGCGGCGGTCCATCAGGTCGATCAGGCGGCCCGGCGTGGCCACCAGGATGTCACAGCCGCGTTCCAGCATGTTGATCTGGCGGTTGATCGACTGGCCGCCAACGACGGTGCGCACCTTCAGGCGGCTGCCCTCGGCATAGATCTTCAGGTTGTCGGCGATCTGGTTCACCAGCTCGCGCGTCGGCGCCAGCACCAGCGCCTTCACGGCGCGCGGCAGCGGTTTGCCCGGCTGTTCCAGCAGCCGGTGCATCAGCGGCAGACCGAAGGCCAGGGTCTTGCCGGTGCCGGTCTGGGCCAGGCCCAGCACGTCGCGGCCCTGAAGGGCCAGCGGAATGGCTTTTTCCTGAATGGGGGTCGGGTCGGTCAGTCCGGCCTCGGCCAGACGTGCGGTCAGTCCCGGCGCCAGGCCGAGATCTTCGAATTGGGTCACGTATGATCCTTTCACCCGCGGCGGGCGGTCCCGCGCGGAAACAGTGGCACCCCGCCCGAAGCGGACGAGGCAAAGAGGGTGATGCGGATCCGGTCGCTGGCGCCTTTCGCGCCCCGTGGCCCGCGTCGAGAACCCTGCGTGATGGGGAACCGGGGGAGAGACGGCCGATGCGCCCCCCGTTCGGGGCGCGGCAGGCTCACGCAGCTGCGCGACCGTTCCGCCCCAGATGGGGGTTTCTGACGCTTTTGTCAACTCGCCCGGGTCGCAACCGGACCCAATGCCCCCCGACCCGCCGGGCAAGCCTCGGGAAAGGTGAAGATTCCCATTTCAAAAAGGTGCGCCGGAAAGGCAATTGATACCCGAAAGGTATCAACGCATTCCTCCCCGGTCATTGTGTTTGCATCTTTCGGGCCCCAGGTTCTGCTGCGACCACGTAGGGAGGAACCTGATGCGTAACATCACACTCGACAACATTACCGACGCCGTCATCAAATCCATGGATGGCGACATTCCCGCGCGCAACCGCGAGATCATGCAGGCCGCGCTGAAGCATATGCACGCCTTCATGAAAGAAGTGAACCTGAGCTACGACGAGTGGCTGGGCGCCATGGAATGGATGCGCCGCGCCGGCGAGATCTCCAGCGATGCCCGTAACGAGTTCATCCTGATCTCCGACATCCTGGGCGTCGAGGTTCTGGCGGACATGCTGGACAAGAAACCCACCCACGACGAGACCATCTCGACCGTGCTGGGTCCGTTCTACCGTGAAAACCCGCCCGTGCTGCCCAAGGGCGCCTCGATCATCCAGAAGGACTTCGAAGGCCAGGAAACCGTGCGCGTGTCCGGCACCATCTACGACACCGAGGGCAACCCGGTTCCGGGCGTGACCATGGATGTCTGGGAAGATGCGCCGAACGGCCTCTACGAACAGCAGGACCCGGATCAGCCCGACTACAACCTGCGCGGCCGCTTCGAGACCGACGAGAACGGCCAGTACGAGTTCGTCGCCATCCGTCCCGTGCCCTACCCCATCCCCTATGATGGCGCCGCGGGCGAACTGCTGAAGTACATGGGTCACCACCCCTGGCGCCCCGGCCACATCCACTTCATGATCTCCAAGGACGGCTACAAGGGTCTGATCTCGCAGATCTACGACAGCGAGACCGAGTATCTGGACAACGACAGCGTCTTCGCCGTGAAAGAAGACCTGATCGGCAAGCTGGAGAAGGCCCCCGAGGGCGCCGACACCGACCTGGTGATGACCTTCGACTTCAAGATCCGCTCGAACGCGCTGGTCGACAGCGTCGCCGCCGAGTGATCCCCTTCGGGCAGGCGGTTCCCCTTCGCCTGCCCGTCCTGTCGCCGCGCCCCCTTCGGCGCGGCGTCTTTTTCTGATTTCCCCGATTTTTCGAGCCCGGAGCCGCCATGAACAGCCCCCGCATCGCCGCCCCCGATCCCGCCGCCGCCACCGGCGACCTGATGCAGGCCACCGCGATCCGCCGGATCAGCACCCGGATCATCGAGGCGCCGACGCGGCGCAAGCACAAGCTGTCCAATACCTCGGTCGCCCATCAGGGCTATATCTTCGTCGAGGTCGAGCTGGAAAACGGCGTGACCGGCCATGGCGAAGGCTCGACCCTGGGCGGCCCCCGCTGGGCCGAGGAAAGCACCGAGGCGATGAAGGCCAATATCGACGCCTATCTTGCCCCCGCCCTGCTGGGTCAGCCTGCCTGCAACCTGGAACAGGCCGCCACGCTGATGGCCCGGGCCTGCAAGCGCAACTATGCCGCCAAATCCGCGCTCGACATGGCGCTGCTGGATGCGACGGCCAAGACCCTTGGCCTGCCCGCCCATGTCCTGCTGGGCGGGGCGCGCGCCACCTCTTTCTCGGCCATCTGGGCCCTGGCATCGGGCGACGCGGGTCAAGAGGTCGAAGAGGCCAAGGGCATGATCGAGAAGGGCTGGTTCAACCGCTTCAAGATCAAGCTGGGCTTTGCCGATCCGGCGACCGACCTGAACCGCCTGGCGGCGCTGCAAAAGGCGCTGCCCGCAGGCACCGACATCATCGCCGACGTGAACCAGGGCTGGTCCGAGGGCGATTTCATCCGCTACCTGCCGCGCCTGGTGGATCTGGGCGTCAGCCTGGTGGAACAGCCCCTGCCCGCCGACCAGATGGCCGGCATGGCGCGCGCCGCCGCCCGCTCGCCCATCCCTCTGATGATGGATGAGGGCGTCTTCACCCCCGCCGAGGCCTTCGACGGCTGCACCAGCGCCGCCGGTTCCGTGCTGTCGCTGAAACTGTGCAAACATGGCGGCGTCCACGCCCTGAAACAGGTCGCAGGCATCGCCGATGCGGCGGGCGTGCAACTCTATGGCGGTTGCCTGCTGGAAAGCTCGATCGGGGCGGCGGCGCACCTGCATGTCTTCGCCACCCTGCCCAAGCTGCACTGGGGGACCGAGCATTTCGGCCCCAAGATCCTGATCGAGGATCTGGTGACCGACGGCCTGCGCTACGAAGACTTCCGCGTGCATTTGCCCGAAGGCCCCGGCCTGGGCATCACCCCCGACCCCGAGCGCATCGAGCGTTACGCCCGCAAAGACTGAAGGGACATCCGATGACCACCAACCTTGCTGCCCGTTTCACCGAGATGGGGCAGATGCTGGCCGCGAAACCGCATCTGCTGCGCCTGGGCGCGCTCTTCTCCGAGACCGTCCTGATCGAAGTCGACGGCAACGAATATTACCTGACCTTCCACCGTGGCCAGCTTGAACGCGTCACCGAAGGCCCCAGCCGTCAGACCCCCTGGCGCTTTGCCCTGCGCGTCGACGGCGAGGCCCTGGCGAAGTTCTGGGAGCCGGTGCCGGAACCTTGTTTCCACGACATCTTCGGCTTCGTCAAAACCGGGCGTGGCCGCATCGACGGCGACATCCTCGCCCTGGTGAAGAACCTGCGGTTCTTCAAGGAATTCATGGCCCAGGGCCGCAGCCAGGAGGTTTCCGCATGAGCGTTGCCTTTGAACCGATCACCGGCCGTTACCTGACCATCGAGGTGGCAGGCCGCCCCGTGCGTATCTACATCGAGGAAGCCGGTCAGGGTCAGCCGGTGATCTGTTTCCACACCGCAGGCGCCGATAACCGCCAGTGGCGCCACATCATGAACGATGCGGAACTGACCGCGAACTATCGCTTCATCGCCCCCGACCTGCCCTGGCACGGTAAATCCCTGCCGCCCGAAGGGTTCCAGGAAGAGGAATATCTGCTGACCACCGAGGTCTACGTGGAAACCGTGCTGAAGCTGGTAGAGGCGCTGGAACTGGAAAACCCGATCTACGCGGGCTGTTCCATGGGCGGGCGGATCGCACTGCAACTGGCGCTGCACAACCCCGAGCCCTTCAAGGGCTTCATCGCCATCGAGGCCAGCGACTTCCAGCCCGCCTGGTACGACATCGACTGGTTCCACCGCCCCGACGCCCACGGCGGCGAGATGGGCGCGGCCCTGGTCAGCGCTAATATCGCGCCCCAGGGGCCTGCGGCGGATCGCTGGGCCACCCAGTGGATGTTCATGCAATCGGGCCCGGGTGTCTTCCGGGGCGATCTGAACTTCTACACCCGCGACGACAGCCTGGTGGGCAAGCTGGGCGGCATCGACACCGCCAGGACGCCCGTGCACATCATGGTCGGCACCTACGACATGACCTGCACCCCCGAGGATGCCCGGCGCACCGCCGCCGAGATCCCCGGCGCCACGCTTGCCGTGATGGAAGAGATCGGGCATTTTCCGATGAGTGAAAACCCGGCCACCTTCCGTCCGCATTTCGTCGAGGCCCTGGCGAAGATGGGCTAAGGCGGCGAAAGCAGCTGCCCTTGGACTTCAGACGCCTTAAATACTTCATCGCCGTGGCCGAAGAATTGCACTTCGGCCGCGCCGCCGCGCGCCTGGAGATGGCGCAGCCGCCGCTGTCGCGCCAGATCGCCGCGCTGGAGGCCGAGCTAGGCGTGCAGCTCTTCGACCGGGCGCGCAACCAGGTGCGCCTGACCGATGCGGGCGCGGTTCTGCTCGATCGCGCCCGCGACATCCTGGCCGACCTCGACAGCGCCTATCGCGAGACCCGGCAGGTGGGTCAGGGCCGCTCTGGCCGCTTGCGAATCGCCTTCGTGGGCTCGGCCACCCACGGGCCGCTGCCCACCTTCATCAAATCCTACCGCTCGCATTATCCGCAGGTCGACCTGGCCCTGTCGTCGATGAACAATGCCGAGCTGGAACGGGCGCTGATCCAGCGCGACATCGACATTGCCGTGGCCCGGCCCCGGCTGAAGGGGGACGAGTTCCGCTCGGCCCTGTTGATCCACGAGCCGTTGATCCTGGCCCTGCCCGACGGGTCCGAACCGGCGCGGCGCACTGGCAAGCTGCGACTGACCGATGTGGCGGCAGAGCCCTTCGTTCTGTATCCGCGCCGCCCGCGTCCCTCTTTCGCCGATCACATCCTGCAAACCTGCGCCGATGAGGGGTTCACCCCCGTCGAACAGGTCTTTGCCCAGGATTACCAGACCGCGATCTCACTTGTGGCCGTTGGGGTGGGCGTGGCCATGGTGCCGCGCAGCGTGTCCTTCTCGGCCCGGTCGGGCGTCACCTACCGCGATTACGAGGGCAACAATCCCGGCACTTCGCTGACCGTCCAGGCGCGCCTCGACAACCGCAAGCCGCAGGTGACGAATTTCTTCACCCTGCTGGCGCAGTTCACCCGCAAGGCCCGCCTGCCCGAGGCGCAGCTGCCGCCCCGGGGCTAGGGGCGCGCCGCTCAGGGCGCTTGCGCGCGCTGAAAGGCCTCGCCCCAGAGGTTCAGAAGTTGGGTGCGCCGGTTGCCATCCAGCGCCACCAGCAGCGTGGGGCCCAGTGGAATGGTGCGCCGCGCCGAAGGGGCCAGCCCGGTCTCGGGGGCGGCCATATCGGCCACCAGCCCGGCGGCGGCCAGCATCCCCTGCGCCTCTGGGGTCAACAGGAACTCCAGCAGCCGCCCCGCCGCCTCGGCCTGGGCCGCCCCCCGGGGGATCATGTAGCCGCGCGACAGGACCAGGGTGTAATCCTCGGGCAGGATCGTGCCCACCTCCTCGCCCGCCGCCGCATGGGCCACGTAAGATCCCAGCACGTTATAGGCGATCAGATAGCGCCCCTCGGCCACGCCGCCGATGATCTCGGCCGAGCAACAGGTGGCAACGGCGCCGACCCGGGCGAAGGCCTCCATCATCGAGCCAAAGGTCGTGGCCTCCAGGCTGTCGGCATAGGCAAAGAGGAACCCCAGTCCAGAGGCGCCGATGTCATAGGTGGCGATGCGCCCCCGGTAGCGGTCGGGCTGGGCGCGCAGCGCGTCGAGCAGGGCAAAGCGGCTGCGCGGCACCTCGTCGCCCGCCAGCAGGCGGGTGTTGTAGACGATGACGGCAGGTTCGGTGGTGATCCCCCACAGCTCATCCCGCCAGCGCCGGGTCTCGGGCAGCGCCACGGTGGCCGGGCTGCGATAGGGAGCGGCGCAAGCGGCGTTGACCAGCCAGACCATCTGCTGCACCGCCGACGAGAAGACCGCATCGGCCACCCCTCCCTCACCCTGACAATCGGCCCGGGCGCGGTCGTAAAGCGCGTTGGAGCCCCACTGCTCAAAGGTGATGGTCAGCCCCGGTTCCGCTGCGGCGAAACGCTCGATCACCGGGCCCAGAATGCTGATGTCGGTGGTCGAGCGCAGCAGGAAGGGCGCAGGCCCCGAGCCATAACGCGCCACGGCCTCTTGCGCGGCAACCGGACCGGGCCGGAAGGTCAGACAGGTCAGGATGGTCAGAAGAGTCAAACAGATCAGATCCCGGACGGTCGGGCGGCGGGTCATGCTGTCTCCTCCGGCGCGATCTCGGCGGCGGGCAGATCCAGGGTGACGCGAAAGCCCTCGGGGCCCTGGTCCATCTCGACCCGCCCGCCGAAGGCCTGCGCGACCTCGGTGACGATGGAAAAGCCGATGCCGGTGCTGCGTTCGCCGCTGCCGGTCGAGCGGTTGAACCGCGCGCCCAGCTTGGCGGCCACCTCGGGCGCGGGCCCGGGGCCTGCGTCCGCCACCCACAGGCGCGCCCGCCCCTGCCCGCCCGAAACCCCCATCACCACCGGCGCCCGGCCATGGGTCAGGGCGTTGACCAGGATATTGCGCGCCGCCTCGCCCAGCGAGAAGGCATCGGCGCGCACGATCACCGGGTCGGGGCCGATCTCCAGCCGCAGATCGGCGGCGCGGGTCTGGCTGTCGGGCGCGAGGGCGGCGGGGTCATCTTCCTCGAAGATCTCCAGCGCCACTTCGCGCAGATCGACCGGCACCCGGGCCTGGCTGTCGGTGCGATGCACCACCAGCGCCCGGCTGAGCAGCTGATCCAGCAGGCGGCCCAGGGACCGGGTGCGCGCCAAGAGCCGGTCCAGGGCACGGTCGCGCTCGGCCCCCGGGGCAGCGGCGCGGGCGCTTTCGGCCTGCACCCGGATCGCCGCCACGGGGGTGCGCAGCTGGTGCGCGCTGTCGGCAATCAGATTGCGCATCGCCGTCACCTGCCCGTCCAGCCGCGCCATGAAACGGTTCATCGCCCCCACCATCAGCCGCAGCTCGCCCGGCAGGGCCGCCACCGGCATGGGGGTCAGGTCATGGGGGTCGCGCCCCGCCAGATCCGCCGACAGCGCCTCGAGCGGGCGCAGGGCGCGGCGTAGCACCAGCGCGGCGATGGCGATCAACAGCAGGCCCGCCAGCGCCATGGGCAGCAGCGCATCCAGCATCAGTTCGGCGGTCATCGCCCGGCGGGCGCGCAGGGTCTGGCCCACCACCACCTCGACCGGGCCGGAAAAGTCGCGTTCGACAAAGCGCCGCGTCAGGCGGACAAAGCGCGCGGGCTCGCCCTGAAGCTCGGCCTCGAAGAAGCTGTAGCCGGGCTGCTCCGCCTCGGGCAGCGCCACCGGCTGGCGCGGGTCCAGCCCGGTGATCAGCGCCCCGCCCGGCCCGTGCACGGCGTAGTAGATCCGGTCCTCGGGCGCCTGGGCCAGCAGCTGAAAGGCCGAAACCGGCAGATCGACGAAAGGCGCGCCCTGCTGCACCCGGATCGCCTCGGCGATGTCGCGGGCGGCTCCCAGCAGGATACGGTCATAGGACTGGCGCGCCGCCTGCTGGCCGTTCCACCAGATCGACCCGGCCACCAGAACGCCCCCCAGCAGAAGCAGCGCCAGCACCGCGCCCAGCACCCGCGCCGCCAGGCTGCCGGGCTCGTGGGGGCGCCAGCGCCTAGTCATCCAGACCGATCCGGTAGCCGACGCCGCGCCGGGTGGCGATGACCACCCCGCTGCCGGCGAATTTCTTGCGCAGCCGCGCGATGTAAAGCTCGATCGCATTCACGCCCACGTCCTGGTCGTCGAAGCCATAAAGGCTGTCATACAGCCGGGTCTTCGACAGGAACTGCCCCTGGTGACGGATCAGCATGTCCAGCAGCGCCGCCTCGCGCCGGGTCAGGGCCATCTGTCGGCCCTCCAGGGTGGCGCTGCGGTCCTTGGGCGCATAGCTGAGCTGTCCCAGCACGATCCGGTCCTGCTTGCTGTCGGCCTCGCGCCGCACCAGGGCGCGCAGCCGCGCCTCCAGCTCGCGTTGATCAAAGGGTTTGCCCAGATAGTCGTCCGCGCCCTGGTCCAGCGCCGCCACCCGGTCGTCGACCGAGGTCAGCGCGGTCAGCATCAAGACCGGGGTGCGATCCGCCGCCCCGCGCATCTGCCGCAGCAGCGCCAGCCCCGAGCCATCGGGCAGGTTGATGTCCAGGATCACCGCATCATAGCGCTGCACGGCGCGGAAATCCTCGGCCTCGTCCAGGCTGGCGGCCAGATCGCAGACCACGCCAGAGCGCGCCAGATGGGCCACGACCCCCTCGGCCAGATCCTCGGCATCCTCGACCATCAACACACGCATGGCACACCTTTCCCCCACCCCGGCGCGCTGAGGGCCGGACGGTCCAACCCCTGTCACTGGGTGACAGGTTCATGACAGGTCAATCCGTTACACATTCCCGACCCGCAGGAAAGAGGCCACCGCGCCCCGCCCTGGCGGGACGGATGGCGGCACGGGGAGAGTGCCGTCATGATCTGAGGAGACCAGAATGAAATTTTTCGCACCCTGTGGCGCCATGGCCGCCATCGCCCTGTCGCTGAGCGCCCTTGCCGCCCAGGCCCAGGAAAACCCCGAATGCATCGCCCCGGCCAACCCCGGCGGCGGCTGGGATTTCACCTGCCGCCAGGTGGGCAAGTCGATGCAGGATCTGGGCCTGATCGACAAGACCATGCAGGTGGTGAACCTGGCCGGTGGCGGCGGTGGCGTGGCCTTTGCCGAGGTCGTCAACAAGCGTGGCGATGACAACGACCTGATCGTTGCCGCCTCTTCGGCCACCGCCACCCGCCTGGCCCAGGGCGCCTATCCGGGCAACACCATGGACGAGGTCCGCTGGCTGGCCTCGATCGGCGCCGACTACGGCGTGATCGCCGTGGCCGCGGACAGCGAAATCGACACGCTGCCGCAGCTGCTGGACGCGATCAAGAACGACCCCACCTCGACCTCGGTCGCGGGCGGCTCTGCCGTGGGCGGCTGGGACCACCTGAAGGTGCTGATCGCCGCCGATGCCTACGGCATCGAGGACGTGCGCCAGGTGAAATACATCGCCTTCGACGGCGGCGGCGAGGCGGTGACCCAGCTGCTGGCCGGCTCGGTCCAGGCCTTCACCGGCGACATTTCCGAGGCCAAGGGCTTTGTCGACAGCGGCGACATCAAGGTGATCGCCGTGCTGGCGCCGGAACGGCTGGACGGCGAATTCGCCCAGATGCCGACCGCCCGCGAACAGGGTGTGGACGCCATCGGCGCCAACTGGCGCGGCTTCTACGCCCCCGGCGGCATGAGCGACGCGGCCTATGACGCCTGGGTGTCGAAGATCGCCGATCTCTACGCGTCGGAGCAGTGGAAAGAGACCATGGCCGCCAACGGCCTGGCGCCGCTGGACCTGCAAGGGGCCGATTTCCAGGCCTTCGTGGAACAGTCGGTGGCGCAGATCCAGGACATCTCGCGCGAGATCGGGATCATCCGCTAACCGCCTCCTCTCCGGCCCCTCCCCTCCACTCCCCCGGGGCCGGACCCCTGGGCGCTGCGTCCCCACGCGGCGCCCACCCTCCTTTCCCTCATCCCCTTTCCAGACACACGCATAGGAGATCCGCCATGAGCGATCGCATCTTCGGTGTCGTCGGTATCCTCATCGCTATTGCCTTCGCCCTGTCGGCCCTGGCGATCGAGGAAAGTTTCCTGTCGGACGCCGTCGGCCCCAAGGCCTTTCCCCTGATCATCGCCGCCGTTCTGGGCCTGTCGAGCGCGGTCATCGCGCTCAGGCCCGACCCGGAACCGCAGTGGCCCGCCCTGGGCCGCCTGGTCGAGGTCGGCGCCGCCGTGGTGGTGCTGATCCTCTATGCCGAGATGCTGCCGGTTCTGGGCTTCGTCATCGCCACCGCCTTTGCCGCCACCTACCTGGCCTGGCGCCTGGGCTCGGGCCTGCTTGGCTCGGTGCTGACGGGCATCGGCACCTCGGCGGGCATCTATGTCATCTTCCACCTGGTCCTGGGCCTGTCGCTGGCGCGCGGCCCGCTGGGTTTCTGAGGAGCACGCAATGGACCTTCTTGCATCCCTCGGCGACGGTTTCGCCATCGCCCTGACCTGGCAGAACCTCGGGTTGGCCCTGCTGGGCTGCTTCCTGGGCACGATCATGGGCGCGCTGCCGGGCCTCGGGCCGTCGAACGGCGTTGCCATCCTGATCCCGCTGGCCTTCACCCTGGGCCTGGGCGCCACGCCCTCGCTGATCCTGCTGACCTCGGTCTATTACGGCGCCATGTACGGCGGGCGGATCTCGTCGATCCTGCTGAACATTCCGGGCGATGAACCGGCGATGATGACCTGTCTGGACGGCCACCCGATGGCCAAGAAGGGTCTTGCGGGCGAGGCGCTGTCGCTCTCGGGCGTGGCCTCTTTCGTCGGCGCCTTCCTGGCCACCTGGGGGCTGATCCTGCTGGCGCCGCAGCTGGTGAAGATCGCGCTGCTCTTCGGACCGGCGGAATATTTCGCCCTTTTCGCCCTGGCCTTCATGACCCTGGGCGGCGTCAGCTCGACCAACCAGGCGAAATCGGCCTTTGCCGCCGCCCTGGGCCTGGGCCTGGCCACCATCGGCGTGGACACCCAGACCGGCGTGCCGCGCTTCACCTTCGGTGAGGTGCACCTCTACGACGGCCTCGACTTCCTGGTGGCCATCGTCGGCCTGTTTGCCCTGTCCGAGGTCTTCATCTTCCTGGAGAACCGCCACGGCGGCAACGCCGACGGATCGAAGCTGAAGATCGGCAAGCTGTACCCGCCCCTGTCGATGCTGAAGGCCTGCACGCCCACCATGCTGCGTACCTCGGTTCTGGGCTTCATCGCGGGCGTCCTGCCGGGCGCCGGGGCCTCGCTGGGCAGCTTCATCAGCTATTCGATGGAAAAGCGGCTGGTCGACAAGGAGAAGACCTTCGGCACCGGCGATCCGCGCGGCGTCGCGGCCCCCGAGGCGGGCAACAACGCCGCTGCCGGGGGCGCCCTGGTGCCGATGCTGGCGCTTGGCGTGCCGGGGTCGGGCACCACGGCGGTGCTGCTGGCGGTGCTGCTGTCGCTGAACATCACCCCCGGGCCGCTTCTCTTCAGCCAGAACCCCGATGTGGTCTGGGGGCTGATCGCGGCGCTGTTCATCGCCAACTTCATGCTGCTGGCGATGAACATCCCGATGGTGGGCCTCTTCACCCGCATCCTGATGGTGCCCTCGCGGGTGCTGATGCCCATCGTGGCCATGGTCAGCTTTGTCGGGATCTACGGCATCTCGGGCTCGACCTTCGACCTGCTGGTGATGATCGGCTTCGGCGTCATGGGCTGGGTGCTGCGCAAGTTGGACGTGCCGCTGGTACCGATCATCCTTGGCACGCTTCTGGGCAACTCGATGGAGAACAACCTGCGCCGCGCGGTGACCATCGACAACGGCAACTGGGGCACGCTGTTCGACAGCCCGCTGTCGCTGGCCCTCTGGGCCGTCGCCATCATCGGCTTCATCCTGCCGCTGTTCTTCGGCCGCAAGGTCAAACAGAAGATGCACGAGCGTCGCGACGAGGAAGGCGCGATCAGCGACTGAGGAGACGCGCCCCCGGGGCGCCGAACCTGAAACGACGAAGGGCGGGACCGCAGCGCGGCCCGCCCTTTTTGCGGCGCGGGGGCCTAGCGCCTAGCTGATGCCGCGCAGGAAGACCGACAGGCCCAGGTCGAAGCGCCGCCGCCAGGCCTCGGGGTCGGGCACGAAACCGGGATCGACCAGCGCATCCAGGATCGACAGGTGCAGCATGTCCATCAGCAGCCCCGCCGCCGCCTGCGGGTCACTGACTTGCAACTCGCCCCGATCGCGGGCCCGCTCCAGCTCGGCCAGCAACAGCGCCTGCTTGCTGCGCGGCCCCTCCTCCAGGCAGCGGCGCGCCAGGCGGGGGTGTTTCGGGGCCTCGACCACCGCCAGCCGGAACAGCGCCAGCGGCAGGTCCCAGGCCTCGGACGGCTGGTCGAAATGAAACAGGCGCCGCACCCGTTCGGGAAAGGCCAGATCGGCCTCGGGCGCCGGTTCCGCCTGCGCCAGATAGCAGAAACGATGGTCCAGATAGGCCTCGAACAGGGCGTCTCGATCCTGGAACAGGCTGTAAAGCGTCTGTTTCGACATGCCCGCCCGCCGGGCGATGGCGGCCATGGTCATGCCCTTCAGACCGACCTCGTGGAAATGCGCCTCCAACGCCTGAAGAATAAGCGCGCGACGGGTTTCGGCCTCGATAACCACCGGGCGCCCCTTGCGCGGTCGCGCGGCCTCTTGCCCGGGCGTCTCCTCGGTATTGTGATCGGTTTTTGCCACACTTCCCTCCCGCACAGCCCTCTGTGCCCTCCTACAGAGGAAAAGCACTTGTGAACCGGCCCGTTCAGTATTTATGAGACTGCGGAGTCTTGTATGAGAAGGACCGGCGCGCGCCAAGCGCTTTTCCCGGCATATCGAAAAGGAGCCGCAAATGGCCCAGTTCAGCAAAGCGACATTCCGCGCAGCGATCACCGCTGTGACCCTTGCCGCGCCTCTTGCCATGGCGGGCGCGACCGCCCAGGCGCAACAGGCCGGGGGCCGTCCGCCCGCCGCCGTCACCGTCGAGACGCTGCATCCGCAGTCGCTGACGCTGACCTCGACCCTGCCCGGGCGGGTCCGTGCCGTGGCCGAGGCCGAGGTGCGCCCGCAGGTCAACGGCATCATCACCGAGCGCCTGTTCAAGGAAGGCAGCATGGTGGAAGAGGGCCAGGTCCTCTACCGCATCGATCCCACCACCTACGAGGCCGCCCTGGCCCAGGCCGAGGCCTCGCTGACCTCGGCCCAGGCGCAGCTGCGCGCCGCCGAGCGCGACTTTGCCCGGGTGCAGGAACTGGCCGACCGTGGCATCAACAGCCAGCAGGCCATGGATGACGCCACCTCGGCGCGCGACATCGCCCAGGCCCAGGTGAAGATGGCCGAAGCGGCGCTGCGCACCGCCCAGATCGAGCTGGACCACACCGAGATCCGCGCCCGGCTGTCGGGCCTGGTGGGCCTGTCGGAGGTCTCGCAAGGCGCCCTGGTCACCGCCAGCCAGGCGACCGCGCTGACCACCATCCGCAAGCTGGACACCGTGCATGTGGACGTGACCCAGTCGGCGGCCGAGCTGCTGGCCTGGCGCCGCGGCGCGGGCGACATCGGCGAAGGCACCGATGCCGAGGTCGCGCTGACCCTGGCCGATGGCTCGCAGTTCCCCCATACCGGCCTGCTGACCGCCGCCGAACCCCATGTGGACGAACAGACCGGCGTCGTCGTGCTGCGCATCGAATTTCCCAATGATGACATGCTGTTGCTGCCGGGGATGTATGTGCAGGTCGAAATGCCGACCGCCCCGGTCGACAATGTCTTCCTGGTTCCGCAAGAGGCCGTCACCCGTGACCGGCGCGGCAATCCCCAGACCCTGGTCGTCACCGCCGAGAACAGCGTCGAACAGCGCAGCCTGACCGTGCTTCAGGATCGCGGCGCCGACTGGGTCGTGACCGAGGGCCTGTCGGATGGCGACCGCGTCATCGTCGCCGGTCTGCAAAGTGCCAGCCCGGGCGCCACGGTCGCCCCCCAGGAACGCGCCGCCGACGGCGACAGCGCATCGGAGTAAGCGGAACCCATGGCACGTTTCTTCATTGACCGGCCCATCTTCGCATGGGTCATCTCGATCATCATCATGGGGGTCGGCGTCCTGTCGATCCTGACCCTGCCGATCGCGCAATACCCGCAGATCGCGCCGCCCTCGATCGCGGTCCGGGCGATCTATCCCGGCGCCTCGGCGCAGACGGTGGCCAATACTGTCACCCAGGTCATCGAACAGCAGATGACCGGCCTCGACGGGATGCGCTACATGTCGTCGAACTCCTCCTCGGCGGGCACGGCCTCGATCACCCTGACCTTCGAGACCGGCACCGACCCGGACATCGCCCAGGTGCAGGTGCAGAACAAGCTGAGCCAGGCCACGCCCCTGCTGCCGGAATCGGTGCAGCGTCAGGGGGTCACGGTGCAGAAATCCGCCGCCGGCTTCCTGATGGTGATCTCGCTGATCTCGCCCGATGGCAGCTATGACGAGACCGACCTGGCCGACTATCTGCAAACCAACCTCGTGGACGAGATGTCGCGGATCGAGGGCGTGGGCTCTGTCCAGGTCTTCGGCTCGCAATATGCCATGCGGATCTGGCTGGACCCGGCCAAGCTGACTTCCTACGGGCTGACGCCCTCGGACGTGGTGGGCGCGGTCAGCCAGGAGAACTCGCAGATCTCCGCCGGGGCCTTCGGCACCCGCCCGACCTCGGACGGGCAGATGCTGAACGCCACGATCACCGCGCAATCGCTGCTGCAAACCCCCGAAGACTTCCGCCAGATCGTTCTGCGTGCCGAGGAGAACGGCGGGCTGGTCCTGCTGGGCGACGTGGCAGAGGTGGAAATCGGCGCCCAGGGCTATGACTTCTCGGCCACCTACAACGGCCAGCCCGCCACCGGCATGGCCATCAGCCTGGCCTCTGGCGCCAACGCGCTGGACGTGTCGGAACGGGTCTACGAGCAGATGGAGGACTATGCGCAGTTCTTCCCCGAGGGTATCGACTATGTCATCCCCTATGACACCACGCCCTTTGTCGAGATCTCGATTGAATCGGTGATGCACACGCTGGTCGAGGCCATCGTGCTGGTGTTCCTGGTGATGTACCTCTTCCTGCAAAACTTCCGCGCCACGCTGATCCCCACCCTGGCCGTGCCGGTCGTGCTTCTGGGCACTTTCGGGGTGATGGCCGCCATGGGCTTTACCATCAACACGCTAACCATGCTGGCCATGGTGCTGGCCATCGGCCTGCTGGTGGATGACGCCATCGTGGTGGTGGAGAACGTCGAACGGGTGATGGAACAGGACAAGCTGGGCCCGCTGGAGGCGACCCGCAAGTCGATGGGCCAGATCACCGGCGCTCTGATCGGGATCGCCATGGTGCTGTCGGCGGTGTTTGTGCCGATGGCCTTCTTCGGCGGCTCGACCGGGGTGATCTACCAGCAGTTCGCGATCACCATCGTCTCGGCCATGGCCCTGTCGGTGATCGTGGCGCTGACCCTGACGCCCGCGCTTTGCGCCACCATCCTGAAGCAAAGCCATGGGCCCAAGCGCGGCTTCTTCGGCCTGTTCAACCGCGGCTTCAACGCCACGATGCGCGGCTATGGCAGCATGGTCGGCGGCATCGTCAAACGCCCGGTGCGCATGGTGCTGGTCTATGGGGTGCTGGTCGTGGCCATGGTAATGATGTTCCTGCGCACCCCCACAGGATTCCTGCCCGACGAGGACCAGGGGATCATGTTCGTGATGATCCAGGCCCCCACGGGCGCCACGCTGGAACGCACCGAAGCGGTGATCGACCAGGTCGAGCAGCACTTCCTGGAAAACGAAAGCGAGGCGGTCGAGGCGGTCTTCGGCGTGGCGGGCTTCGGCTTTGCCGGTCAGGGGCAGAACATGGGCCTGGCCTTCGTGCGGATGAAGGACTGGGACGAGCGGGAAAACCCCGCCCTGTCGATCCAGGCCGTGGCAGGCCGTGCCTATGGCGCGCTCAGCCAGATCCAGGATGCGATGGTCTTTCCCATCGTGCCCCCGGCGGTGACCGAACTGGGCAACGCCTCGGGCTTTGACATGTACCTGCAGGCGCGCGGCGGTCAGACCCATGACGAGCTGGTCGCGGCCCGGAACCAACTGCTGGGCATGGCGGCGCAAAGCCCGCTGCTGACCGGCGTCCGGCCCAACGGGCTGGAGGATGCGGCCCAGTTCAACCTGGATATCGACTGGCGCAAGGCCGGGGCCATGGGCGTCTCTGCCTCGGATGTCTCGACCCTGCTGAACATCGCCTGGGCGGGAAGCTACGTGAACGACTTCATTGACCAGGGCCGGATCAAGCGGGTCTATGTGCAGGGCAATGCCGACAGTCGCTCGACGCCTTCGGACATCGACAAGTGGCGGGTGCGCAATGCCTCTGGCGGGCTGGTGCCCTTCGCCAACTTCGCCGAAGGCTCCTGGCAGCAGGGCGCCCAGGGTGTCTATCGCTACAACGGCGTGCCCGCGATGCAGATCCAGGGCAACCCGGCCGAGGGCGTGACCACCGGCGAAGCCATGGCCGAGGTCGAACGTCTGGTGGGCCAGCTTCCCGAGGGCTTCGACATCGCCTGGACCGGCCTGTCGCTGGAGGAACGGGAATCGGGCAACCAGGCGCCGCTGCTTTACGCGCTGTCCCTGGCCGCCGTCTTCCTGTCGCTGGCGGCGCTCTATGAAAGCTGGACAATCCCCTTCGCGGTGATGCTGGCGATGCCCATCGGGGTTCTGGGCGCGCTGATCGGCGCCTGGCTTGGCGGCTTCGAGAACGGCGTCTTCTTCCAGGTGGGCCTGCTGACCGTGATCGGTCTGACCGGCAAGAACGCGATCCTGATCGTGGAGTTTGCCCGGGAACGGCTGGAGATGGGCGAAGGCCTGCTTCAGGCGACGACCGAGGCGGCCAAACAGCGCTTCCGCCCGATCATCATGACCTCGATGGCCTTCTCGCTGGGGGTGCTGCCGCTGGTGCTGTCCACCGGCGCGGGCTCGGGCGGGCGCAACGCCATCGGCTCGGGCGTGCTGGGCGGGACGCTGTCCTCGACCATCCTGGGCGTGCTGCTGGTGCCGCTGTTCTTCGTGGTGGTGCTGCGTCTGTTCACTCGCCACCGCTAAGCGGAGCCACAACGGACAATCGAAAAGGGCCGGTGATCTCACCGGCCCTTTTTCTTTGGCCCTCTTGCTTTGGCCGCCCCCTGCCCCGTCCCCAGTCAGCGGGCAAAAAGAAAACGGCGCGGGCCCTGAGGCGCCGCGCCGTTTCAACGTCAGAGGATCAGCTGTCGCCCGGGGCCTCAGCCCTTGCGGCGCGGCGCGTCATTGGCACCGGTAAAGCCCTTGCCCTTGGGCTTGCCGCCCGCCGGTTTGCCGCCCGGCTTGCCGCCTGCGGGCTTGCCCCAGACCCGGCCTTCCGATTTCGGACCCGGCTTGCCAGCGGGTTTACCACCGGGCTTGCCGCCGAACTTGGCCCCGCCGGGCTTGCCCGCCGGTTTGCCGCCGAATTTCGCGCCCGGCTTGCCGCCCGCCCGGGGCTTGCCGAACACGGCGCCTTCGGTGCGTTCACGCAGGGCGTCGGACTTGGCGCCGTCCTTGTGGCGCGGCTTGCGGTCCCGCGGCGGGCCTGCCCGTTCCGACGGGTTGGCAAAGCGGTTCGGGCGCGGCGCCTCGTCGCGCTCTTCCCGGTCAAAGCGCGGCTTGCGCGGCGCGCCGTCGCGCTCGCCCCGGTCGGGACGCGGGCCGCGCGGTTTGTCGAAGCGGGGCTTATCGCCGAAGCGGTCCCCCTTGGGCTTGTCGAAACGCGGTTTGTCGCCACGGGGTTTATCCCCCCGGGGCCCGTCGCCGCGCGGCTTGTCGAAACGGGGCTTGTCACCGAACTTGCCGCCGCCGCCCGGGCGCGGCCCGGTCGACCGTTGGCGCGGGGCGAACTCGGGCACACCCTCGACCGCCCGGGCGCTGACGCCCTCTTCCAGAACATTCCCCTCGCCGAGGCTCGCCAGGAAGCCCTCGACCGCCGGTTCGGCCAGTTCCACGAAGGTTTCGCTGTCCTGCACCCGGATGGCGCCGATCTGCGCCTTGTCCAGACCACCCGCGCGGCACAGCAGCGGCAGCAGCCAACGCGCCTCGGCGCGGTCGGCCTGACCGACCGACAGGGCGAACCAGCGGCTGGGACCGAAGTCCTGCGTGGGCCGCTTCTCGGGCTTGGCATCGGGGGCGCGCAGCTCTTCCGGGGCGGCGTGGCGCGACTGGTAAAGGCGCAGATAGCCGGCGGCGATGGCCTCGGCCCCGTGGCGTTCCAGCAGGCGCGCGGCAAAGGCGGCCTGATCCTCGGTTACCTCTTCGGCCCAGGCGGGATCTTCCAGCAGGCGGGTTTCATCGGCGGCCTGGATGTCCTCGGCGGAAGGCGCCTCGGTCCATTCGGCGGTGATCTTGGCCCATTTCAGAAGGCGTTCGGCCTTCTTGGTGGCCTTGGGCGGCACGATCAGCGCCGAGATCCCCTTGCGGCCCGCGCGGCCCGTCCGGCCCGAGCGGTGCAGCAGGCTTTCGGTATTGGTCGGCAGATCGGCGTGGATCACCAGTTGCAGGTTCGGCAGGTCGATCCCGCGCGCCGCCACATCGGTGGCCACGCAAACGCGCGCCCGGCCGTCGCGCATGGCTTGCAGGGCATGGGTCCGCTCGCTCTGGCTCAGCTCGCCCGACAGGCTGACGGTGGCCAGGCCACGGTTCGACAGACGCGCGGTCAGGTGGTTCACCGCGGCGCGCGTGTTGGCAAAGACGATGGCGCCCTTGTCGTGGTGGTAGCGCAGCAGGTTGAAGATGGCGGCCTCGCCATCGTTCTGGGCCACGCGCACCGCCTCATAGGCGATATCGGCGTGCTGGGTGGCACCGGTCAGGGTGCTGATCCGCTGCGCGTCGGTCTGGAACTGCTCGGCCAGCTTGACGATCATCGGCGGCACGGTGGCCGAGAAGAGCAGCGTGCGGCGGGTCTCGGGGGCCTCGCCCAGGATGAATTCCAGGTCGTCACGGAAGCCCAGGTCAAGCATCTCGTCGGCCTCGTCCAGGACCACGGCGCGCATGTCCGACAGATCCAGCGACTGGCGCTCGATATGGTCGCGCAGACGACCCGGGGTGCCGACGACGATATGGGCGCCGCGTTCGAGGTTGCGCCGTTCCTGGCGCATGTCCATCCCGCCCACGCAAGAGGCCACAACGGCGCCGGTCTTGGCGTAAAGCCATTGCAGTTCCGATCGCACCTGGAAGGCCAGTTCACGGGTCGGCGCGACGATCAGCGCCAGCGGCAGCGCGGGCGGGCCGAAACGTTCGGCCTCGTCCAACAGGGTCGGTGCGATGGCCAGGCCGAAGCCCACGGTCTTGCCCGAGCCGGTCTGGGCCGAGACGAGCAGGTCCGACCCCGCCAGCTCGGGCGCGCTGACGGCCTCCTGCACGGGGGTCAGCTGGTCGTATCCGCGCTCGGTCAGCGCTTCGGACAGGGAAGAGATCATGAGGAGAGGTCCATGGGCAGAGCGACGCCGCCGGGCGTCGCGAAAAAGAAGGCCTGTTGGGGCTGAAGCTCCGCCCTATAAGGCCAGGCGCGGCACAAGTATATGGGGAAAGCGCGGAAAAACCGCCTTTTCTGCCGCGACGCTGCGGGAAAAGGGTCCGATCCGGCGATTTTCGGCGGCCTGGTGCCCGACAGCGGGGCGCGATGCGATGCGCCCCGGCCCGGACCCCCGCCGGATCAGAACCCGCTGAGGGTCGGCAGCCAGGTGGACAGGATCGGCACGAAGGTAATCAGCAGCAGCGCCCCGAAAAGCGCCACGAAGAAGGGCGGCATTTCGCGGATCAGCGCCGAGGGCTTCAGCTTGACCGTCGAGGAGACCACGAAGATCAGGCTGCCCACGGGCGGCGTGGTCAGACCCAGGGTCAGGTTGACGATCACGATGATCGCGAAGTGATCGGCGTCGATCCCAAGGGCCAGCGCAATCGGGGCCAGGATCGGCACCAGGATCATCACGCCGGGCAGCGGATCCATGAACAGGCCGAAGACCAGCAGCAGCAGGTTGACGGCCAGCAGGAAGACGATGGGCGACAGGTCCCAGCTGATGATCGTCTCGGCCAGGAACTGCGGAATGCCCTCGATGATCAGGATCCAGGCGAAGGCGCGCGCCGCGCCCAGGATCAGCAGCACGGCGGTGGCGGTCAGCGCCGCGCGCAGCACGATCTGCGGCAGATCCCGCAGCTTCAGCGAGCGGTAGACGAACATGCCCACGATCAGCGCGTAGAAGACCGCGATCACCGAGGCCTCGGTGGGGGTGAAGACGCCAAAGCGGATGCCGCCGACGATCAGCACGATCAGCAGCAGCGCCGGGATGGCATAGACGAAGATGCGGAAGATTTCCGACAGCGGCGGCATGGCCGCGCCGCTCATGTAGCCGCGCTTGTGGCTGACATAGCCATTGGCCAGCAGCACCATCAGGGTGATCAGCACCCCCGGCAGGACGCCCGCCATGAACAGCGAACCGACCGAGACGTTCTGATCCTGCATGGCGTAGATGATCATGGTGATCGAGGGCGGGATGATCGGCCCCACCACGGAACTGGCGATGGTCAGCGCGCCCGCATAGCTGCGGTCATAGCCGCCCTTTTCCATCATGCGGATCATCATCGAGCCGGGCCCCGCCGCATCGGCGAGCGCCGAGCCCGAGATGCCCGCGAACATGGCCGAGCTGACCACATTGGCATGGCCCAGACCGCCCTTCAGGTGGCCGACCAGAGATTGCGCCAGGCGCAGCAGCGCCATGGTCACGGCGCCGCCGGTCATGATCTCGGCCGCCAGGATGAAGAAGGGCACGGCCAGCAGCGGGAAACTGTCCAGCCCCGAGAACATCTCTTTCACAACCACCAGGTTGGGATAGGTCGATCCGAAGCTGAGGGCGACGAAAACGGCGATGGACATCGCGAAGGCCACCGGCAGGCCAAGCGCCAGCAGGATGAACAGCGCGGGAAAGAGGATCTCAGCCATTGGCGCCCCCGGGCAGGGAGGCATCGGCGGCCTCGTTGTCTTCGAGATGCTTGTAGGCGCCCGCGGTGATGAAGGGATGGGCGATCAGCAGCAGATGCAGGATCATCAGGCCAAAGCCCACGGGCATGGCCGCATAGATGTACTTGAACGGCAGCCGCAGGGCGGGGGTCACCTGGTATTGCATCCGCTGGGCATATTGCAGCCCCACCCAGACCATGAAGCCGAAGAAGATCAGCAGGCCCAGCACCAGCAGGGCGCGCAGGATCTTCTGGCCCATCTGGGGCAAGGCGTCCTGGAGGTTGGTGATCGCCACATGGCCGCCGGTGCGCAGCACCAGCCCGGCGCCACTGAAGGTCATCCAGATCATCAGATACCGCGCCGCCTCGTCCGCCCAGGGCAGCGAATGCCCCGTCAGGTAGCGCAGCGAGATATTGCCGCCGACGATCAGCGTCATCGCGCTTAGCATCAGGATCAGCGCCCAGCCGTTCAGCGCGACGAATAGATGTTCCAGCTTCTTCACAGGGGGGCCTCGGGCAGATGTGCCGGCGCCCCGAAAGGCGCCGGCGATCAGGGTTATTCGAAGTTCACGATCGAATCGACCAGGTCCTGGCCGTAGGTCTCGTAATAGCCTTCGTAGGCGCTCTTGATCGAAGCCTGGAACGCGGCCTTCTCTTCGGCCGACAGTTCGTTGACTTCCATGCCGCGCTCTTTCAGCGTGGCAACGCCGGTGGTTTCCACGTCATCGACGAAGCCGCGCATGGCCGCTGCGGCCTCGGTGGCGGCCTTCTCGAAGGCGGCCTTCTGGTCATCGTCCAGACCTTCCCAGAAGGGTTTGGACACCAGCAGCATGGCGGGCGAATAGACGTGACCCGACAGGGTCAGGTACTTCTGCACTTCGTTCAGCTTCACCGAGACGATCACCGACAGCGGGTTTTCCTGACCGTCGATCACGCCCTGTTGCAGCGAGGAGATCACCTCGGGCCAGGCCATCGGGGTGGGCGCCGCGCCCATGGCGTTGAAGGCCGCCAGGTGCACCGGGTTTTCCATGGTGCGGATCTTCAGCCCGGCCACGTCTTCGGGGGTGTGGATCGGGTTGCGGTTGTTGGTGATGTGGCGGAAGCCCTGCTCGCCCCAGGCCAGACCGTGCAGGCCGACGTTGTCGAACTCGGCCAGGATTTCCTGACCGATCGGGCCGTCCAGCACGCTGCGCGCGTGGTCGAAGCCGTTGAACAGGAACGGAATGTCGAAGACGCCGGTGTCGGGCACGAAGTTGGCCAGGGTGCCCGAGGAAACGATGGTCGCCTCGATGGTGCCCAGTTGCAGGCCCTCGATCACCTCACGCTCGCCACCCAGACCCGAGGACGGGAAATGGGTAAAGCTGAACTGGTCGCCGGTCTCGGCCAGCACCACCTCTTCGAAGGTCTTGGCGGCAACGCCATAGTGGCTGTCTTCCGCCAGGGCGTAGCCGATCTTCACCTCGGTCTGAGCCGCCGCCGGCAGGGCGAAGGCAACAAGGGCGCTGGAGGCAAGCAGCGCGCGGGTCACGATGGTCATTGGGTATCCTCCCTTAGAACTCAGCCCTGCGGCGCCTGAAAAAGCGCCGCAGATCCGACAGGATACGTACCACAACGGACGGCAGGGAAAACCCCGTGGCTTAGCTTTTCGGCAACTTTCGAAAGAATTTTACCAGCTCCGGGACATAGGCTTGCGCGTGACCGGCCTCGACCGTTGCGGAAAGTGCCGAAGAGATACCATCGGCGATGGTCTGCTGGGCGCCTGCGGCCTCGGACATGGCGCGGTAATAGTCGATGTCCTTCTGCGCGTTGGCCACCGCGAAAGGCAGCGCGTCGCGGTTGCCTTCGGTGATATAGGGTGCCAGCCGGTCCAGCGCCGCCGAGGCGCCGCCGCCATTGGCCAGCACATCGACGAAGGCCTGCGGGTCGACCCCCGCATCCGCCGCCTGGGCCGCGGCCTCGGCCAGCAGGGTCATGAAACCGACCGAGACGTAGTTGTGCAGCAGCTTCATCCGGTGGCCGTGGCCCAGGGGGCCCACATGATCCACCGCCTCGGTGAAGGAGACCAGCACCGGACGGACCTGTTCCAGCACCTCGGCCTCGCCGCCGACCAGCAGGTTGAGGGTGCCCGCATGGGCATGGACGGCGGTGCGGGTCATAGGCGCGTCCAGGTAATGGCCCCCGGCGGCGGCCACGATCTCGCCCATGCGCTGCGTCGACTCGGGCAGCGCGGTCGAGCAGTCGACCACCACCGCGCCGGGTTTCAGCGCCGAGGCCAGGCCGGTCTCGCCGGTGACGATGGCCTCGACCTGGGGCGAGCCGGTGACGCAGAGGATCACCACATCCGACACCGCCGCCACCTCGGCGGGGGTGGCGCAGGGGGTGGCGCCCAGGCCGGTGATCTCATCCACCGGCTGGTTGCCGGGATGGTCCAGGAAGCTCAGTTGAAAGCCGCCGCGCCCCAGGACGTTGCGGGCGATGCCATGGCCCATGAGGCCGACGCCGATGATACCGACATGCATGTGATTTCTCCTCGTTCGGGCGCGGGACCTTGAGGCCCGGCGCGGGCGGGACGCACAGCCCTTGGCGCGCGTCCCGTCGATGCTTGGACGGCAGGGCACCCGCCCTGCCCCGACCTGGTTTCCGGGCGCGGGGCGCCCGGGCGGCGATCAGTCCGCGTTGATCCAGATCGCCTTGGTGTCCAGGTATTCCTCGACGTGCTGGCTGCCGCCCTCGCGGCCATAGCCCGACATCTTCATGCCGCCGAAGGGCACGGCGGGGTCGATGGCGTGGTACATGTTCACCCAGACCGAGCCCGCCTTCAGGCGATGCGCGAGCTTGTGCGCGGTGCCAAGGTGGGTCGAGAAGACCCCGGCGGCCAGGCCGTAAGGCGTGGCGTTGGCACGTTCGACCACCTCGTCCAGCGTGTCGAAGGGCATCGCCGAGATGACGGGGCCGAAGATTTCCTCGCGCGCGATGGTCATCTCGTCGGTGACGCCGCCAAAGACGGTCGGGTGGAAGAAGTGACCGCCCGCGAACTTCTCGCCCTCGACCCGGGCGCCGCCGGTCATCACCTGGGCGCCTTCATCGGGACCGACAGAGAGGAAGCCCGAGATCCGTTCCGCCTGGCGGGCCGAGATGATCGGGCCGATCTCGGTCCCCTCTTCGATGCCGTGGCCGATGCGCAGGTTGGCGGCGTATTCGGCGACGCGGCGGGTGAACTCGTCGTGGATCTCACGCGCCACGAAAAGCCGCGAACCGGCGATGCAGATCTGGCCCGAGTTGGCAAAGACGGCCATGGCGGCGACCGGCACGGCCTTCTCGATATCCGCGTCGCGGCAGACGATGACGGGCGACTTGCCGCCCAGTTCCAGCGAGACATGCTTCAGGTTGCCGGTGGCCGCGCGTGCAATCGCCTGGCCGGTGGCCGTCGAGCCGGTGAAGACGATCTTGTCGACGCCCGGGTGTTCGGCCAGGGCCGCGCCCGCGTCCGAGCCATAGCCCGTGACGATGTTCAGCACCCCATCGGGCAAGCCGCACTCCTGCATGATCCGAGCGATCATCAGCACGGTCAGCGAGGCCTCTTCCGAGGGTTTCAGCACAACGGTACAGCCCGTGGCGATGGCCGGGGCAATCTTCCAGATCGAGCCCGCGATCGGGGCGTTCCACGGGATGATCGCGCCCACGACACCCACAGGTTCGCGCACGGTCTGGGAATAGATCTCGCCCGGGAAGGAATTGGGGATGGTCTGGCCGTGGATCGACACCGCCTGCCCCGCGTAGAAGCGCAGCATCCCCAGCACCCGGCGGCTGTTGCCCAGGGTCCGTTGCAGCGGCATCCCCATGTCCAGCGTGTCCGACAGGCAGAGGCTTTCCCACTCGGCCTCGAAACGCTCGGCGATCTTCAGCAGCAGGTTCTGACGCTCGAACGGGGTCCATTTGGCCCAGGGGCCCTCGAAGGCGCGGCGGGCGGCGGCGACGGCGGCGTCGATGTCGGCCTTGCTGCCCTTCGGCACGGTGGCCAGAAGCGTCCCATCGGCGGGGTTGCGGGCATCGAAGGTCTCGCCCGTCTGCGCCGCGACCCACTGGCCGTCGATGATCATCGGGCGGAACCCGCCGTCGTAAAGCGCCGCAGCCGCGGCTTTCCAGTCTTTCATCGTCTTTCCTTCCGTCTCGCGGCGCGCCCTTGCGGGGGCCGGGCGATCCCTATGCATAGGGACCGTCTTCGCGCCATGTCTAAGCAGAGCGGCGGCGGATTGACCAGAGCAAAGCGGACGGGCCTGTCGCCGCCCCCTGCCCCGCCGTCAACCGGCGGGGCGGCGGTCGGGAAGGGCCAGGGCCGGGTCAGCCGCGCGCGGCGCGCCAGGCGGCCAGGGCCTCGGGCTCGTCGGTCTGGAAGACGGTAACCCCCGCCGCCATCAGCGCGCCCCAGATCGCATCGGGATCTTCCAGCGCCGCCGCGTCGGTCAGCCCGCATTGGGCGACGGGCGTCAGCGTGTTGACCCACAGGGTCAGACCGGCCTCGGCAAAGGCCGCGCGGTTGTCGGCGATGGTGGCCAGGTCGTCGAACTCGGTCTCTACGACGCGGGCGCCGGTGCGGGCCAGCCGGGCGATGCGTTCGGCCACGATGTCGGCGGTGAAACGGGTCATCGGCATGACCATCACACCGTACTGCGCCTCCAGCGCCGCCAGGCGTTCGGCGTCGGCGTCGCTGTGCACAGGGATCTTGATATCGACGTAGTCCTGCATCCCGGCGGCAGCGATGGCGGCGCCTGCGGCCTCCATGTTCTGGGCGGGGGATTTCACGTCCACGTCCAGATAGATGCGCCCGTGGGCGGCCTCCAGCGCCTCTTGCAGGGTCGGGATGCGGTGCTCGGTCGGTGCCGCATCGCCCCGCCCGTCGCCCGCCCGCAGCGCCAGGGCGCTCAGCTCGGCCCAGGTCAGCGACTGCGCCTCGACCGCCAGGCCGGTCATCCGCGTCAGGGTCTCGTCATGCATCAGGAACAGCACGCCATCGGCGCTGCATTGCACGTCGATCTCGACCACCTCATAGCCCGCCTCGGCGGCGCGCAGGATCGAGGCGACGCTGTTTTCCGGCGCCAGGTGCCAGGCGCCCCGGTGGGCGATGATGGCCGGGCGCAGCGGCAGGTCGGAGACGAAATCACGATAGGTTTTCACGGGACTTAGCTTTCGATGGAGAGAAGGGAAACGGGCGGCGGATCAGCCCAGGGTGACCCAGAGGGGCCAGTGGTCCGAGCCGGTGGCGGCACTGTCGATCCGGGCGGTGCGCACCTGCGGCGCCAGATCCGGGGTCAGCAGGCAATGGTCGATGCGAGTGCCGCCCTTTGGCGAGGTGGCACCCGCCGCCTCGGGCTGACCGGCGGCGACCCAGGCATCGACCAGCCCGTCGCGCGGGCAAAGGCGGCCATGACGCGGCACCACGGGGCCGACCAGGGCGGCATATTCGGCGCTGTCATGGGTAAAATTCAGATCGCCCATCAGGATGGCGGCGCCAGGCATCGGCGGCTCGGCCTCCTCGATCCAGCCGCTGGCGGGATCGGGATGACCCCCGCACCAGGCGCCGCCCTCGGCGGGCGCCCGGGCCAGGATGGCGCGGATTGCCTCGACCTGCGGCAGACGCGTCGCCATACCCAGGTGGCTAAGGTGGGCGGAATAGAACCGGATGGGGCCAAGGGGCGTGGCAATCACCGCCTCCAGCATCCCCTGCTGGATCGAGTGGTGCCGCCGGTCGCCCCATTTCGGCAACAGGTGGTTGCGGCTAGACAGGATCGGCCAACGCGACAGGATCATCGTGCCAAACTGCTTGCGGCGAGAGATGACGCGGGCGCCGTCCTCGAAACTCGCATCCATATCGAGGTTGGCCCCATAGACCCAGTGGTGGCGCGGCAGCGCCCGGGCCAGCACCTCGGGGCCGTCCACCATGCCAGAGCGGCGCCAGAAGCGGTCAACCTCTTGCAGGGCGATCACATCGGCGCCCGCGACCTCGGCGGCGATGCGGCCCAGGTCATAGCGGTCATCGGCGCCCAGACCGTATTGGATGTTATAGGTGACAAGCTGCACGATCGGGGATCCTGAAAAGGGAACGCCGCCCACGCGCTACGGCGCGGGCGGCGTCGGGGGTCTTAGCGCTCCAGCGCGACGTGCTCGATGAAGGCCTGACGCAGTTCGGTGTTGAACGGGTTGGCGGGCGAGCTGACGGCGCGGGCGCGCATGTCGTTGGGGATCAGCGCGTGGCTGTCATCGGCGGCCGAGTTCATCGGCGCGGCCCCGAAGACCTCGTTGAACTTGGTCTGGGTTTCCGGGCTCGACACCCAGTTCATGAAGACCAGGGCGGCGGCGGGATGCGGCGCGTTGGCAGGGATGACGTTGACGTTGCCGCCACCGGTCATGCCGAACTCGGGGATGTAGAACTTGATGCGGTCCGACACTTCCTTCTCGCCTTGCAGCTTGAAGAGGTGATCTTCCCAGGCCGGCACCAGGGCGAATTCGCGGTTCGACAGACGGATCAGGCTGTCGGTGTTCGAGGCGGTGATGACGTAGCCGTCGGTATGCTCCAGGAAGAAATCCCAGGCCGGTTGCAGGGCGTCCATCTTGGCCTCGGTCACGTCACCGCTGGTGAAGTCGGCGTCGGTCAGGTTGCGGGCGACATGGGTGAAGAACGAGGGGCCCGAGCCGCCGTTTTCGTAGTTGAAGCCGAAGCGGCCCGGGTTGGCGTCCCAATAGGCGGCGAAGTCTTCGACGGACTGCGGCAGGTCGGCTTCGTCGATGGCTTCGGGGTCGTAGGCGATGCCGGTCTGGTTGCCCCAATAGGCCCAGGCATAGCCCAGACCGTCGAACCCGCCCACTTCGGTGGTCATGGTGGCGGCGTTCGGCAGCACCTCGGCCAGCGGGCCGGCCAGGGTGTCGAGGTTGAACAGCTCGATCCGGTCGGCGCCCATGGCCAGCAGGTCGACATCGCCGGTTTCGCGGCCCGTTTCGGCCAGAACCTTGTCGATGTTGCCCTCGTGGGTGCCCTCGGGGATCATCACGTCGATCCCGTATTCGGCGGTAAAGGCCTCGGCCAGTTCACGGTAGCGCGGCTGGAAGTACCAGACGAACCAGTTGACCGAGCCTTCTTCCTTGGCCTGGGCGACGATCTCGTCCCAGGATTTGGACATCAGGTCGTCCTGGGCCTGTGCGCCCGAGGCCAGGCCAATGGCGGTGGCGGCGATCAGAAGTTTGCGAAGCATCACGGGGTGTCCTTTCAGACGGTTTGTGCAGTGAGAAGTGACGGTGGCGGGGGTCATCCCTTGACGCCCGACTGGGCGGGATTGGCCGATTTCAGCAGCCGCTCGAGCCCGAGCATCAAAAGGACATTCGGGATCACCAGAACCAGGCTGACGACAGCGGCGTTCGGGCGGACGAAATTGTATCCAAGGTAGGAATAAAGGATCGACGGAATGGTCACGAAGTTGGGCGCGCCGACGATGAAGGCGACGGCGAATTCCTCGATCGACTGGATGAAGACGATGATCAGCGAGGCCAGGATCCCCGGCGCCAGGGCGGGCAGATAGGCCACCCGGACCCGCGCCCAGGGGCTGGCGCCCAGATCACGCGCCGCATCCACCAGGTCCATCCGCACATTGGCGAAAGAGACCGTCATCAGCCGGATCGCGTAGGGCAGGAACAGCACCGAATGGGCCAGCAGGATGGACAGAAAGCGCGAGTAGATCCCCAGCGAGAAGATCAGCGCCGAAAAGAAAATCGCCAGCACGAAGCCCGGGATCACCAGCGGCAGCAGGGTCAGCACCTGAAGCGCGCCCTTGCCGGGAAAATCGTAGCGGGCAAAGGCATAGGCCGTGGGCGAGGCCAGGATCAGCGTGGTCACCGCCACCGTGGGCGCCAGGATATAGGAATTGCGCAGCGCCATGGGCAGCGAGGTTGTGTTCCAGACCTCGATCCAGCGCGCGAAGGACAGCGCGGGCGGCAGCACGTCGGGATATTCCCAGCGCACCGACGGGTCCAGCAGCGACCACAGTATGGCCATGCCGAAGGGCACCACCAGCCAGATCACGCAGACCAGCAGCAGCAGACCGATCAGGATATTGGAAATACTCAGCATCCGGCGCAGCCGGGGGCGCGGGCCGCGCGCCGGGCGGGCGCCAGAGGGGGTATCGGAGGGGGTATCGGACAGGCTTACCATTTCAGACCCTTCAGGCTCAGACGGGCCAGTCCGGCCAGACCCAGGGCACCCACCAGTGCCAGGCCCATCAGAGAGACCCCGACCACGGCCGCCTGGTTCCAGCGTCCGAAGCTTGTTTTCAGGAAGACCATGTATTGCGCCATGGACTGGACGTTCGTCGGCCCCGCGGTGACCTGGAAGGCAAAGTCGCCGGCCGCGCCGATGAAGATGATGATCAGCGCCGCCTGCATGGCCTGCACGGTCAGCGGCGCAATCACCTTGCGAAAGCGCGCCAGCGGCCCGGCGCCCAGATCCCGGGCGGCGTCGATCACCTCGTCCGAGATCCCCTGCACCGCCCCGCTGAGCAGCAAAAGCGCCATCGGCATGTTCTTCCACAGTTGCAGGAAGATGACGCCATAGCCGTCCCGGTCGTTCTGGAACCGGATCGGCGCCTCGGTCAGGCCGGTCCACATCAGGAACTGGTTCAGCACCCCGTGATAGGCGATCACGTTCAGAAAGAGGAAGGCCGCCACCAGCCCCGGCACGAAAAGCGGCGCCTTCAGCACCGAGCCCACCACCAGCGAGCCCCGGAAGGGTTTGCGCAGCCAGATGGCCAGCGGATAGGCCAGCACGATGGAGCCAAGCGCGCTGGTGATGGCGATATAGGCCGAATAACCCAGCGAGCGGCCAAACTGTTTCGAGCCCAGCACGTCGCGCCAGTGCTCCAGCGAGAAGCCGCTTTCGCCCGACAGGTTGTAGTAGCCAAAGCTTTGCGCCACGGCGATGTAGAAGACCGAGCCGATCATGATCAGGATCAGCCCCAGCCCCGGCGTCAAGAGCGCCAGCAGGGTCAGATTGCGGCGCCAGGTCATGCCAGCGCCCCACGCACAAAGCGGATCCGCTCGGGCGGCAGGCGGAAGGTGACCTCGGCCCCCTCGGCGGGTGCAGCCCCCGCCACATGCAGCCGTTGCAGGCCCAGATGGGCCTCATCGGCGGCGGCCACGTGCAGCTCGGTATGGGCGCCCTGATAGGCGCGGTCGCGTACCACGCCGCGGATCAGGTTCTCGGCCTCAGTGGGTCCGCTGATCAGCTCCACATCCTCGGGGCGCCAGCAGATGAAACTGGCCTCGGGCGCGGGTGGCACCTCGGCCTGCAACACGCCCAGGGGGGTGCGCACCCGGCCCTGGCCCAGATCCTCGAAGGGCACCAGATTGGCGGCGCCGATGAAGTCGGCGACGAAGGCGGTTTCGGGGCGGGCGTAGATCTCTTCCGGGCTGCCGATCTGATCGACCCGGCCGCCCTGCATCACCACCACCCGGTCCGACATGGCCAGGGCCTCGGACTGGTCATGGGTCACGTAGATGGCGGTAAAGCCGATCTCCTTTTGCAGTGCGCGGATCTCGCGCCGGACCTGGTCGCGCAGCTTGGCGTCGAGGTTCGACAGCGGCTCGTCGAACAGCACCACCGCCGGGCGCATGGCCAGCGCCCGGGCCAGGGCGACACGCTGCTGCTGGCCACCCGACAGCCGATTGGGCAGCTTGTCGCGGTGCGCCTCCAGGTCGACCTGGCGCAAGAGGCCTTCCAGGCGCGCGCGGCGCTCGGCCTTGGGCACGCCGGCCTGGCGGGGGCCGAAGTCGATGTTCTCGGCCACGCTGAGGTGCGGAAACAGCGCGTAGGACTGAAAGCACATGGCGGTGTCGCGCTTTTCGGGGGGGGCGGCGGTCACATCGGCGCCGCCGATCTCGATCGTGCCGGTGGTCGCGTCGTAAAAGCCCGCCAGGGTCTTCAGCAGCGTGGTCTTGCCACAGCCCGAGGGCCCCAGAAGGGTGACGAATTCGCCGGGCTCGACCACCAGGTCAATGTCGCTGAGGGCCCGAAACCCGTCTTCGAAGACCTTGCTGATCCCCTTGGCTGCCAGTGACGCCATTTTCTCCGCTTTCCTGTCCCGGAACCGGCTTCCCAGACGGGGCGATTCCAATTAAGTTCACGGCGTAAATAAAATTGACGGGTAACCGGTCAGTGACATCAACACGAAAGATTTGTGACCCCGGCTCGATGGCCGCGCTGGCCGATCTGACCGCGTCGGAACGGGCCATCCTGTCGCTGTTGCGCCGCCGCCCCGGGGCCAGCCGGGCCGAGATCGCGGCCGAGCTGGGCCTGTCGCCCGCCCTGTTGACCAAGGCCGTGGCCACCTTTCTGGAGGCCGGGCTGGTGGAAGAGGAACGCGCCCGCACGCCGCGCGGCCGGGGCCAGCCCGCGCGCCACCTGCGCCTGCGGGCGGGTCAGGTGGCGGGTTTCGGCGTCAGCCTCTCGACCCGGGGGATCACCGTCGCCGCCCAGGATCTGACCGGCGCCGCCCTGGCCCGGCGCTGGCTGCCGGTCCCGGCCACCGAGACCGACGCCGCCCTGGCCGCCACCTGCGCCGCCCTGGACGAGATGCGCGCCCTGACCCGCAGCGCCGCGGGCATCGGGGTCTGGCTGCCCGCGCTTCAGGATCTGTCGGGCGCGGTGGTCGAGGTGACCCCCTCGCAACGCGCCATCGACCATGCCGCCTTCTGCGACCGGCTGACCCGACAGTTCGACGCCCCGCTGTGGCTGGAATCCAGGGCCTCGGCCTATCACGAGGCGCTGCAACCGGGCGAGGAAGAGCGGATCGTCTACATGCTCTACCTCGACTATGGCATCGGCGGCAGCCTGATCGACCAGCTGCGCCTTTATCGCGGCAGCTTCGGCGAGGCCTCGAATATCGGCGCCATGATGCCCGACGCGGGGCCGCGCCCCTCGTTGCCCGATCTGACCGCCTATCTGGGTCTGGCCCCGGAAGGGCTGAGCGACGATCTGTTGCAAGAGCTGGGCCGGGCGCCCACCCCGGCCCTCACGCGCTGGATCGAAAGCCGGGGCGCGACGCTGTCGCTGCCCCTGTCGACGGTGGTGCATCTGCTGAACCCGGCGGTGATCATCCTCGGCGGTCTGTTCCCGCGCCCGATCCTGGAAGGGCTGGCGCGGCAGGTGCGGCTGGATCTGCTGGATCACCCCGGGCGCCGCCCGCTGACCAAGCCCGAGCTGCGCGTGGCCCAGGCCTGCGGCCCGGGCGCCATGGGGGTGGCCGCCGCCTCGGTGCCGCTGGTGCACCGCCTGGCGCCGTCGCGCCGCAACCGCCAGTGGATCGTCCACTAGGCCCGCGCAGGGGCCCGGGCCCCACAGTTTGCAAAGCGCGTGATCGCTTTGGTTTGCAAATTCACCGCCCCGCCCCCTGTGGGCCGTCAAACCGTTGAAACACGAGGCATCCATGCTAGGTCGGAAAGGACCGACCGGGCGACGCGCGCGCAGGCGCCCCGCCCTTCGCAGCCATGGGACAGCAGATGCGTTTTCAGATCGACCTCGACCTGCACTATCAGTTCGACCAGGCCAACACCGTCTTCCTGGCGGTCGAGGCCGCCTATTGCCCGGGCCAATATGTCGAAAGCGAAGAGATGCAGATCGACCGCGCCGAGCTGAGCCGGATTGCCGGCGATGACGGGCTGGGGCAGCGGATCTGGGCCCAGGTGCCCGCGGGCGAGATGATGCTGCGCTATCGCGCCACGCTGGACGTCACCCGCCCCAACCTGGCGCTGGAGGGGATGGCGGCGGCGCCCCTGCACCAGATCCCCGGCCCCGTCGCCCCCTATCTGCGCCCCTCGCGCTATTGCCAGTCGGACAAGTTCGGCGCCTTCGTCGGCAACCAGTGGGGCCATCTGGCGGGCGGCACCAAGGTGGCGGCGATCCGTCAGTGGATCCAGGACGAGCTGTCCTATGTGCCCGGCAGTTCCGACAGCGACACCCATGTGCTGGAGACTTTCGCCAGCCGTCAGGGGGTCTGTCGCGACTATGCCCATATGATGTGTACCATGGTGCGGGCCGCCGGGATCCCGGCGCGCATGGTCGCGGTCTACAGCCCCTTTGTCACCCCGCAGGATTTCCATGCGGTGGCCGAGGTCTGGCTGGACGGCGCCTGGCATCTGGTCGATGCCACCGGCATGTGCCTACCCGCCGACATGGCAGTGATCGCCGTCGGGCGCGACGCCTATGACGTGGCCTTCATGGACAGCCAGGCCCCGGCCCGGATGCTGGGGCAATCGGTGCAGGTCAGCCTGCTGTAGCGCGCCGCCCCTCGACCCGTCGCACCCCGCAACAAGAAACCCGCAACAAGAAAGGGGTGCCGCATGGCACCCCTTTCCCCGTCCCCTGACGAAGGCCAACCTTTCAGCTGGCCACACAGACCGGCGCGTTCGGGCCGCGCCGGTCGGACCGTCTCAGGCGGCGCAAAGCACCCCACCCGAGACGGCATCCGCATCCGCAAGCACCGCCACACCGCCGCGCCGCCGCAGGGCGGTACGGGCCGCCACGACGCCGCTGTCGCGCAGGACCGCTTCGGCACATCCGGCCTCGGCACCGGCCAGTTGTGCCATCGCGGCATCCACCGCGTCAGTCAGCGATTGCAGCGAAGCGGGGCGACGGGTGGACAGGGTCTTGCGCATGGGTGGGGTCCTTTGCGTGATCAGGGGGGCGGCGGCGACCCGGCTCTCTCTCGGGTACCGCCCTGTTACCAATCTTTTACAGGGCCGAACGCCTGTATGCAGGCACACAACCGGACAAATCCGCGCCCTTCTGGATAGCCCCCTATCCCTTCGGATAGGTCCCCCTCGCCCGGTGTCCCGCCCTGCCCCGGGACATGCAACCACAGCGATAAAGCCCGCAATCCGACACCCGCGCGGCCGGGGCCGCCCGGGCGACTCGGGTGCCTGCCCGCCCCGCCGTGCAGCGCGGGCGCGCGGGCCTGCCCGTCGGACGGGCAGCGGATGCGCGTTCTCCGCCTGTGCTGCGGCGCAGCGCTTGACCCCACCCCGCCGCCCATGGTCTTTGACCGGCGAAGCGGGCGCCGCGCCCACGCCCCCGGCCCCGGCCCCGGCCCTGCCCGAGAAGGACATCAGCCCCGTGATCAGACGGCTTTACGACTGGACCATCCGCATGGCGGATCACCCGCAGGCGCTTTGGGTCCTGGCCCTTGTCTCTTTCGCCGAAAGCTCGGTCTTTCCGATCCCGCCGGACCTGCTGATGATCCCGATGATCCTGGCCCGCCCCTCGCGCGCCTTCATCGTCGCCGCCGTGGCCATGGCGGCCTCGGTCGCGGGGGGGATGCTGGGCTATGCCATCGGCGCTTTCGCCTTCGACAGCATCGGCCAGCCGATCCTGGAAAGCATGGGCAAGGCCGACGCCATGGAGGAGTTCAACGCCACCTTCAACGGCGCGGGCTTCTGGGCCGTGCTGGGGGCGGGCGTCACCCCCTTCCCCTACAAGGTGATCACCATCATGTCGGGCTGGACGGGAATGCCGCTGACCACATTCGTGGTGACCTCGATCGTGGCGCGCGGCCTGCGCTTTTTCATCGTGGCGGGTCTATTGTGGAAATTCGGGTCACCCGTTCGTGACTTCATCGAACGCCGCCTCGGCCTTGTCTTCACCGCGTTTTTCGTCATCCTGATCGGCGGTTTCCTGCTGGTGAAGTACCTATGACATTCAAGATGAAAAGCGCCCTTGCCGGGGCCGGATCCGCCGCCCTGCTGCTTGGGGCCTGGGGCTCGCAATTTATCGGCGGGCTGGCGCCCTGCCACCTGTGCCTGGTGCAGCGCTGGCCCCATGCCATCGCGGTGCTGATCGCGCTGGCCGCCGTGGCCACCGGCCAGCGCGCTCTGGCCCTGCTGGGCGCCCTGGCCGCCGTGGCCACCGCCGTGGTGGGGATCTACCACACCGGGGTCGAGCGTGACATCTTCGAGGGGCCGACCACCTGCACCTCGGGCAGCGCGGGCGCGCTGACCCCCGACCAGATGTTCGATCAGATCATGAATGCCCCGCTGATCCGCTGCGACGAGGTGGCCTTCGAGTTCCTGTCGCTGTCCATGGCCAGCTGGAACGCGATCCTGTCGCTGGTCCTGGTCGGTGTCTGGCTCTGGGCCTGGCGGCGCGGCTGAGCAGCAGGGGCGCCGGGCAGCGCCCGGATGCCCCGCCCATGCGGTACTGGCTAACAGAAGAACGGATCTCGGCATGAACGGGACTGAGCGCCGAAGCACTCGGGCAGTTGCCGAAACATGAGTTAGAGATCCCATAGAGCCCGACAAGCCCCTGCCACGCCCGCTCACGCAATCGCGATCCCCCCGCCTCGGCTTTGCCACCCTGCAAAAGAAAAAGGGGAGGCTTGCGCCTCCCCAAGGGTGATCTGACCGGGCTCTCTTATTCGCCTGCTCGATTATGACTTGCCTGTCCCGGTCAGCGTGCCGTGTGGTCCGGGGGCGACGCCGCGCCGCCCCCTGTCTCGCTCAAGTTCGCATTGGCTCAGCTACAGCCAGAGGTGCCGCCGCAGGTGTTGCACTTCATGCAGGTGCCGTTGCGCACCAGGGTGTAGTTGCCGCATTCGCCGCAGGCCTCGCCTTCGTAGCCCTGCATCTTGGCCTTGGCGCGGGCGTCCATCGTGGTGGTCGAGGCGCTGATCGCGGTGGCCGAAACGCTGGTGACCTGGGTCGCGACGGCGCCGGTCGGGGCCATGCGCGCGCCCTCGCCGAAGCCGCCGTTCATCACCAGCAATTCCTGCGGCACCCGCTTGCGCAGATAGCCGGTCGAAGAGATATGTTTCAGCACTTCCAACGACTTGCTGGCCGCGGTTTCGCTTACTTCGCTGACATTGGCCTCGACCTGCTCCTCGCGCTTGTCCAGATCGTCGAAGCTGGCGCCCTGGGGTTTCACATGGGCCAGGTCGGTCCGGTCGAGATAGGAGACGGCCAGTTCGCGGAAGATGTAGTCGAGGATCGAGGTGGCGTTCTTGATCGTCTCGTTGCCCTGCACCATCCCTGCCGGTTCAAACTTGGTGAAGGTGAAGGCATCGACGAATTCCTCCAGCGGCACGCCGTATTGCAGGCCCACCGAGACGGCGATGGCGAAGTTGTTCATCATCGCGCGGAAACCGGCGCCTTCCTTGTGCATGTCGATGAAGATCTCGCCCAGCGAGCCGTCCTCATACTCGCCGGTCCGCAGGTAAACCTTGTGCCCGCCCACGCTCGCCTTCTGGGTATAGCCCTTGCGGCGCATCGGCATCTTCTCGCGACCGCGCGCCACTTCTCGCACGACGATCTTTTCGATCACCTTCTCGGCCAGAACGGCGGCCTTTTCCTGCGGCGTGCCGCTTTCCAGCACCTCGGCGGCCTCGTCGTCATCCTCGACCAGGGCGGCGGCCAGGGGCTGTGACAGCTTCGACCCGTCGCGATAAAGCGCATTGGCCTTCACGCCCAGGGAATGCGACAGCTCATAGGCCGCCTTGCAGTCCTCGATCGTGGCATCGTTGGGCATGTTGATCGTCTTCGAGATCGCCCCCGAGATGAAGCTTTGCGCCGCCGCCATCATCTTGATGTGGCTGTCGACCGAGAGGAAGCGTTTGCCCTTCTTGCCGCAGGGGTTGGCGCAGTCGAAGATGTGGTAATGTTCGACCTTCAGATGCGGGGCGCCCTCCAGGGTCATGGTGCCGCAGACGTGGTCGTTGGCCGCCTCGATCTCGGCCCGGGTAAAGCCCAGGTGGCGCAGCATGTCGAAGCTGGGATCGGTCAGCTTGGCCGCCGGAATGCCCAGGGTCTGGGTGCAGAACTCTTCCCCCAAGGTCCACTGGTTGAAGACGAAGCGGATGTCGAAGGCCGATTTCAGCGCGCCGTCGATCTTTTTCAGCTCTTCGGGGCCGAAGCCGTGACCCACCAGCGAGGTGGTGTTGATGCCCGGGCAGTTGCCCAAAGAGGCATGGCCCACGGCGTAGGAGACGATCTCCTCCACCTGCGCCGGACCATAGCCCAGCTTGGTCAGCGCGGCGGGAACAGAACGGTTGATGATCTTGAAGTAGCCGCCGCCCGCCAGCTTCTTGAACTTCACCAGGGCGAAGTCGGGCTCAATCCCGGTGGTGTCACAGTCCATCACCAGGCCGATGGTGCCCGTGGGGGCAATCACGCTGGTCTGGGCGTTGCGGTAGCCGTGCTTTTCGCCCAGGCGCACCGCCTCGTCCCAGCTGGCCATGGCGACCTTCACCAGCTCGGGCTCGGGGCAGTTCGCCAGGTCCAGCGGCACCGGCTTCACCGCCAGACCCTCGTAGCCTTCGGTGGCGCCATAGGCGGCGTTGCGGTGGTTGCGCATGACCCGCAGCATGTGCTGCGCGTTGCGGTCGTAGCCGGCGAAGGCGCCCAGCTCTCCGGCGATCTCGGCCGAGGTGGCATAGGCGACGCCGGTCATGATGGCGGTCAGCGCGGCACCCATGGCGCGGCCCTCGTCGCTGTCATAGCCCAGCCCCATGTTCATCAGCAGGCCGCCGATATTGGCATAGCCCAGACCCAGGGTGCGGAAATCGTAGGAAAGCTGCGCGATTTCCTTCGAGGGGAACTGCGCCATGGTGACAGAGATTTCCAGGGTCAGGGTCCACAGGCGCGTGGCGTGGATGTAATCCTCGGTCTGAAAGGCGCCGTCCTTGAGGAAGGTCAGCAGGTTCATCGACGCCAGGTTACAGGCGGTGTCGTCGAGGAACATGTACTCGGAACAGGGGTTCGAGCCGCGGATCGCCCCGTCTTCGGGGCAGGTGTGCCAGGCGTTGACGGTGTCGTGGAACTGGATGCCGGGATCGGCACAGGCCCAGGCGGCGTGCCCGATGTCTTCCCACAGGTCGCGGGCCTTGATGGTCTTGGCCACGGACCCGTCGGTGCGGTTGATCAGCGCCCAGTCGTCATCCTCCTGCACCGCCTTCAGGAAGGCATCGGTGACCCGGACCGAGTTGTTCGAGTTCTGCCCCGCGACGCTGGCGTAGGCCTCGCTGTCCCAATCGGTGTCATAGGTGGGAAACTCGATGCTCTCATAGCCCTGGCGGGCATAGTCCAGCACGCGCTTGATATAGGTCTCGGGGATGGCGCATTTCTTGGCGTCGCGGATGGCGGATTTCAGCGCCGGGTTCTCGGCCGGTTCATACTGATCGCCATCGGCCCCGTCGAAGCTGCGGATGGCGGCGAAGATGCCGTTCAGCTTCTCTTCGTGCATCTTCGAACCGGCGACGATCGAGGCAACCTTCTGCTCTTCCTTGACCTTCCAGTTGATGTATTCCTCAATATCCGGGTGGTCGGCATCGACGATCACCATCTTGGCGGCGCGCCGGGTGGTGCCGCCCGACTTGATGGCGCCTGCCGCGCGGTCGCCGATCTTGAGGAAACCCATCAGGCCCGAGGATTTGCCGCCGCCCGACAACCGCTCGCCCGCCGCGCGCAGCGAGCTGAAGTTGGTGCCGGTGCCCGAGCCGTATTTGAACAGCCGCGCCTCTCGCACCCACAGGTCCATGATGCCACCCTCGCCCACCAGATCGTCGGCGACGGACTGGATGAAACAGGCGTGGGGCTGGGGGTGTTCATAGGCCGACTTGGACTTGGTCAACTTGCCGGTCTTGTAATCGACGTAGTAGTGACCCTGCCCCGGCCCGTCGATGCCATAGGCCCAGTGCAACCCGGTGTTGAACCACTGCGGGCTGTTCGGCGCGGCGCGCTGCGTGGCCAGCATGTGGCGCATCTCGTCGTAATAGGCGCGGGCGTCTTCTTGGGTCGTGAAATAGCCGCCCTTCCAGCCCCAATAGGCCCAGGCGCCCGCCAGCCGGTCGAAAACCTGCTTGGAGGAGGTCTCGCCCCCCAGCTCGGCGCCCTCGTCCGGGACCGAGCGCCAGAGGAACTCGGGCACATCCTTTTCGCGGACGCGCTTCAGCTTCGAGGGCACCCCGGCCTTGCGGAAATACTTTTGCGCGATGACGTCGCTGGCCACCTGGCTCCAGCTTTCTGGCACTTCCAGCTGATCGAGGTGGAAGACCACGGTGCCGTCCGGATTGCGGATCTCGCTCGTGGTGGTGATGAAGGAGATGCCCTGGTAGGCGTCCTGCCCGGCCTGCGTAAACTTGCGTTCGATCTTCATTCGTCTAGCGCCCCAAAAGCTATGTACCTGACACAATCGGGACCGCTGCCACCTGCCTAAGGCCACGCCCCCACGCGACGCCGGGGGGAGGGCAGGCAAAGCAAGGGTGATGACCGCCCAAGGGGCGGACCCGGGCACCAAACACGCGCCCTGACTGACCTTTCAACTTTGCCCGCGAGGTCACAATATCTAGTGGATCCCCAGCCTGCCGGAACAGTCTGTGGTAAAGTCGGGCATTTTTCAACGCGGTTTTTACGTGAATTTGATCTTGACGCGCTTGCCGCCGGACGGGCCGATTCCCGCATCTCGGGGCCAGCCGGGAAAAGCCTTTCGGCACAGGGGGATTGGCCGATCCCCTCACCCACAGCCTGAGGTCGCGCAGGTGTCACCCAGAGGTCACCCCGCCCCGGCCCGAGGCGGGGTGACCACCATATGCACAGGGTCTATGCCATAAGAACCACCACATATGGCGAAAGGCGCCCTTGCGAATATGCGGCCCCGCGCCCCCGGGGACGCGAGGCGGAGAATCGCTCAATGCGGATCAGCCGATCATCCGTGCCATGACGTCATCGCGCTTGACCCGCTTGTGCCAGATCGCGGCGCCCGCATGGCCCAGGATCAGCAGCAGCATCAGCAGGGCCAGCGGCCCATGGGCGGCCGCAGGGGCCGTGGCCCAGTCGATCGCCACCTCGCGCGGGGCGAAGACCTGGACGCCGAAAACCTCCAGCCCCCGGGTGCCACCCCAGGCCCGCAAGAGCGCCACCGCGGGCACCAGCAGCATCAGCAGGTACAGAAGGCCGTGGCCCGCCTTGGCCAAAAGGCCCAGGGGGCCGCGCTCCTGCGCCGGACGGCGGGCGGCGTTCAGCACCGCCCAGATCAGGCGCAGCACCACCAGCACCATCAGGAGCACCCCCAAGGGCTGGTGCGTCGGCCCGACAAAGGCCGCCACCGCCGAGCTGCGCCCCAGGGCGTTCGAGGCCATCATGCCGATGATCTGATAGAGCAGCAGCGCCGCCATGGCCCAGTGGAACAACCGGCTGACCAGGCCGTAGCGGGTAGGATCGTCCATCAATCCCGGTCGTCGTGTCGGTGCAGGCATTTCATCCTCCATGCCGTGGCTGCGCGTCTCCGGGGGTGATACGTACACCCCCGGATTTTCCGTCGCAGAAATCGGCCCCCGGCGGAGGAGGACATGGGCGCGCGGGTCAGTTGGCCGCAGGGGCGCCCGCCGGGGTCTGGCCCGGGGTCAGGGCGGCCTGGATCAGGCGCAGCTGCGCGGGGTGGGCACGGGCCATCTCTTCGGGGTGCCATTGCACCGCCAGGATGTGGCGCGCCGCATCCTCGACCCCCTCGACCAACCCGTCGCCAGTGGTCACGGTCGCCCGGAAATTCCCGGCCAGACGCGCCACGCCCTGGCGGTGAATGCTGTTCACGCCGAAGGGTGCGGGGCCAAAGATCTCGGCCAGGCGCCCGGCGCGGGCCTGCACCTGATGGGCGATGGCGTCGCGCGGCAGATCGGGGCGATGCGCGTCCTGCCAGGGACCGGCGGCCAGGTTCTGGCTCAGGCTGCCGCCGAAATAGACGTTGAGGAACTGCATCCCCCGGCAGATCCCCAGGATCGGCAGGCCCCGCGCCAGCGCCTGGTCGGCCAGGGCCCATTCGGCGGCGTCGCGCGGCTCGTCCACCGCCTTCTTGATCGCCGGGTCCAGATCCTGGCCGAAGCGCGCCGGATGCACCGCCGCGCCGCCCGCAAAGACCACCCCCGCGATCTCGGGGGCCAGGACCGACGGCCCCTGCCCCGGCACCATGGGCACCGGGGCAAAGCCCGCGAGTTCCAGCGCCTCGACATAGGGGGTGACCGGCGTGGACGCCCCGACCGAAACCGCGATCTGCGCGCGCTGTGCCATGCTCTTGCCTGCCTTTCCTGCCCGGGGTCCGGCCCCGGATGGTATCGCAAAACTGAATACATTGCCGACTGGTCCGACCCGGCCATCGCAGCGACGGCGGGGCCCTCCAGCCCGCAGGCAAGGCCGATACCGCGCCCCGTCCTGCCCGCCGGTGATCGGGCAGCGCGACACCAAGGGCAATCCTATTGAGAAAACTTATGGATCTACCCTGTTTCTCAATAAGGTTTTCGCCCCTCGCGCCGCCCCCTAGACCGGGGTCATGCCCTCCGGTGCGTCCGGGCGGCGCAAGACCGAAGGAGAGACCCCGTGCAAGCCGATCCCCACCCCGTCGCAGAGGCCCCCTGGCTGCCGGTCACGGTCACCTCTCCGGCTGCGCCGCGCCTGCCGCTGATCGTGTCCTTCCCCCACAGTGGCGAGACCTATCCCGCCGATTTCGGCTATCGCGCCGAGCTGACCCGCGATCAGATCGACTATCCCAACGACAAATATGTCGACGAGCTGTTCGGGGCCGCCAGCGCCCTGGGCCTGGCCACGGTAAAGGCCAACTTTCCGCGCACCTATGTGGACGTGAACCGCCACCAGCACGACATCAGCGCCGCCATGCTGGAGGATCCCGACAGCTGGTACGGGCGGCTGCAACCCACCGCCGAGGCCTCGGGCTCGACCCTGTTCTGGGCCCAGGCCAATGACGTGCCGATCTATGACCGCAAGCTGAGCCAGACCGAGGCCAAGCGGCGCATCGCGCGCTATTTCGTACCCTATCACCAGGCGCTGACCCGGCTGATCGAACAGACCCGGCTGACCTTCGGCGCGGTCTATCTGCTGGATTGCCATTCGATGATGCGCCGCGACAGCGCCGCCCGGGGCGGCGCCGAGCGGCCCCAGGTGGACATCGGCACCCGCCATGGCCAGTCCTGCGCCCCCGAGATAGCCGAGGCCCTGGCCCAAAGCTTCCGCGCCCAGGGCTATGACGTGGGCGCCAACCGGCGCTTTGCCGGCGGCGAGATCACCCTGCGCTACGGCTGGCCCGAGCTGAATCAGCACGCCGTCCAGGTCGAGCTGCGCCGCGATCTCTACATGAACGAAACGACGCGAGAGCGGTCCGACCGCTTCGCCAAGATGCAGATGCACTGCACAGAGGCCCTCAAGAGCCTGATGGACGCCGTTGCCCGACGAGAAGGCATTGACCTTGGCGCCCGGACCCTTCCTTCCACCTGATATCCAACACAGAGACCCCCGATGAAGACACGCCATATCGCCCCCCTTTTGCTGACCACCGCCCTGGCCGCCGCCCCCGCCGCGGCCGAAACCCTGCGCCTGGGCTATGCCACCGCCCCGGTCAGCGCCGATCCCTTCCCCTTCAGCGACACCCAGACCGCCAGCCTGGCCGAACATGTCTTCGAGATGCTGGTCGACCTGGACACCCAGCCGATGCTGGCCACCGAATGGGAGTGGGAAAGCCCCACCACCTTCGTGATGAAGCTGCGCGAGGGCGTGACCTTCTCCAACGGCGCGGCCTTCACCGCGCGCGACGTGGTCTTCAGCACCTGCCGGATGATGTACCGCGTCGATGGCCGCCCGAACGTGCTGACCTCTTCGCTGGGGCCGATCACCAATGTCGAGCCGGTGGATGACCTGACCGTGCGCTTCACCACCACCGCGCCCTACCCGATCCTGATCCAGAAGCTGAAGTTCCTGAAGATCCTGTCGGCGGAAACCTATGGCGTGACCGATCCGATCGCCTATACGCGCGACGGCGACTGCAGCATTGCCGACCAGTACCCGACCCAGGCCGAGTTCGAGCAGGGCGAGGCCGCCATCGGCACCGGCCCCTATGTCTACGAAAGCTTCCAGCCCAGCGGTGATGCCGATCTGGTCGCCAATCCGACCTACTGGGGCGCGGCCCCCGAATGGGACCGGGTCGAAGTGCGCTCGGTCCCCAATGCGGGCGCGCGCACCGCGGGCCTGCTGGCCGGGGATTACGACGTGATCGACAAGCCCTCGGCCGAGGATCAGGCGGTGATCGCCGCCGACGCGGATTATGCCGTGACCTCGACGCCCGGTCTGCAAACCATCTTCTTGGTGCTGGACACCAACCCCGAGGGCGCCGTGGGGGTGACCGCCGCCGACGGCTCGGCCCCGCTGTCGGACGTGCGCGTGCGCCGCGCCCTGTCGATGGCCATCGACCGGGGCGCCATCGTGGACCGCCTGTTCCAGGGAAATGCCACCGCCGCCAACCAGTTCGCCCCCAGCTATCTGGCCGGCGCCGCGCCGGACATGCCCGATCTGGCCTATGACCTGGACGCCGCCAAGGCGCTGCTGGCCGAGGCGGGCTATGCGGACGGCTTCGCGATCCAGCTGTCGGCCCCCAATGCGCGCTACGCCAACGGCACCACCGTGGCCCAAGCAATCACCCAGTACTGGACCCGCCTTGGCCTTGACGTGACCCTGAACACCCAGCCCTGGGCCGGGTTCCGCAGCGAACGCGCCGATCACCAGCTCGGCGCCTTCATGTATGGCTGGGGCCACCCGCAGGGGCCGGGCCAGCTGATCTCGGGCGCCTTCGCGCAGCGCGATGCGGATCTGGGCCTCGGCTCGGCCAACTTCTCGTCCTATGACGATCCGACCTTCGAGGAACCGATCCGCGCCTGGGCGGTCGAGACCGACGCCGCCGCCGCCGATGCGCTGCTGGCCGAGGCCATGCAGGTGGCCATGGATCAGCTGCCGGGCATCCCGCTCTACTACAACCACGAGACCTGGGCGCATCGCGCCGATCTTGAGGTGACCAACGGCACCGCCGGGCGCACCCTGGCCAGCATGGTCCATTCGAAGTAAACCCACGACCCGCCCCCGCCCGCGCGCGCCGCGTGGCGGGGGCGATCCCCACGGAGCCCGGATCTGAATGCTGACCTACATCGCCCGGCGGATCGGACAGAGCCTTGTGCTGCTGCTGATCATGTCCGTCCTCGTCTTCTTCGGCATGTATGTCGTGGGTGACCCGGTCGAGGTTCTGGCCTCGGACGATTTCAACCAGTCCGACCGCGAGGCCCTGGCGGCGGCGCTTGGCCTCGACCGCCCGCTGCCGCTGCAATACCTGTCCTTCTTGGGCAATGTCGCCCAGGGGGATTTCGGCCAGTCCTTCGTCTATAACCGCCCAGTGCTGGAACTGATCCTTGAACGGCTGCCCGCCACCGTCGAGGTGGTGATGCTGGCCATGACCCTGGGTCTGGTGATCGGCGTGCCGCTTGGCATCTACTCGGGCCTGCGCCACCGCAGCCCGGCCACCAAGGCGATCAGCCTGGGCACCACGGTGGGCTATTCCATTCCGAACTTCTGGCAGGCGCTGCTGTTCATCCTGATCTTTGCCGTCTGGCTGCGCTGGCTGCCCGCCTCGGGGCGCGGCGACACGGTGACCCTGCTGGGCATCGACTGGTCCCTGTTCACCCGCGACGGGTTGAGCCATCTGTTCCTGCCGGCGCTGAACCTGTCCATCGCCATCATCTGTATGCAGACCCGCCTGACGCGATCCGGCACGCAAGAGGTGATGCACCAGGATTTCATGATCTACGCCCGGGCCAAGGGCATCCCGCGCCGCCGCCTGATCGGGCGCCACCTGATGCGCAATATCCTGATCCCCATCGTCACCATCACCGGGCTGGAGTTCGGCACGCTGATCGCCTTCTCGACGGTGACCGAAACGATCTTCTCCTGGCCGGGCATCGGCAAGCTGCTGCTCGATTCCATCTACAATGCCGACCGGCCCGTGGTCGTGGCCTACATGATCCTGATCACGCTGATGTTCGTGATGATCAACCTGGCGGTCGACATCCTTTACGCGCTGCTTGACCCGCGCATCCGTCATGCCTGAGGCCCCGATGTCCGACACCCCGTCCCCGATCCTCGGCCGCGCCCGCAAGACCTTTGGTCGCCATCCCCTGGCTCAAGCCGGGCTGGCCGGGCTGCTGGTGATCCTGGCCCTGGCCCTGCTGGCGCCCTGGATCGCGCCCCAGGATCCCTACGACCAGATGCAGCTGGACATCATGAACGGCCTGCTGCCGCCGGGGGCCGAAATGATGGACGGCTCGGTCGCCCGGCTGGGTACCGACTCGCTGGGCCGCGACATCCTGTCGGCGGTTCTCTACGGCAGCCGCACCTCGCTGCTGGTGGCGGTGATCTCGGTGCTGATCGGCACCACGGCGGGGGTCCTGCTGGGGCTCTTGTCGGCGCTGAAGGGGGGCTGGGTCGATAGCGTGATCATGCGGGCGGTGGACCTGACGGTCAGCTTTCCCGGCGTCCTGCTGGCCATCATGCTGCTGGCGATCTTCGGCGCGGGGATCGACAAGGTGATCCTGGCCCTGTCCATCGGCATCTGGGCCCAGGCGGCGCGGCTGGTGCGCGCCGTGGGCCAGTCTGAAATGAAGCGCGACTACATCGCCGCCGCCCGCCTGGGCGGGGTGGCCGAATGGCGCCTGCTGCTGCACTTCCTGCTGCCCAATTCCATCGCGCCGGTGCTGGTGCTGCTGCCCATGGCCTTTTCCGGCGCGGTGATCGCGGAATCCACCCTGTCCTTCCTGGGCGTCGGCGTGCCGATCACCCAGCCCTCGCTGGGGCTGCTGATCTCCAACGGCAACGACTACCTGCTGTCGGGCAAATGGTGGATCTCGATCGTGCCGGGCCTGGCCCTGCTGGCCATCGTTCTGTGCATCAACGTCGTCTCGGACCGGATCCGCGAACAGGCCAACCCCTATCTGCAAGGCAAGGAATGACCCGATGAGCGCGCTGCTGGAGATCGAGAACCTGACGATCCGCTACCGCCTGGCCGAGGGCGCGGCCTTTACCGCCCTGAACGCCCATTCCCTGACCCTGGCGCGGGGCGAGGTGCTGGGCGTCGTGGGCCAAAGCGGGGCGGGCAAATCCACCGTGGGCAAAGCTATCCTCGGACTTCTGGAAGAGAACGCCCGCATCACCTCGGGCCGGATCCTGCTGGACGGCCGCGACATCCGCCGCCAGGGCGCCCGGGCGCAAGAGGCGCTGCGCGGGCGGCGCATCGGCTATATCTACCAGAACCCGATGACCGCGCTGGACCCGGTGCTGACCATCGGCGAGCAGCTGCTGGAATCGATCCGCGCCCATACCGACAAGCGCGGCGCCGCCGCCCGCGCCTATGCCATCGAGCTGCTGACCCAGGCCGAGGTGCCGCAGCCCGAAAGCCGGTTGTCGAAATACCCGCACCAGCTGTCGGGCGGGCTGTGCCAGCGCATCGTCTTTGCCATCGCCATCTGTGCCCGGCCCGACCTGCTGATCGCCGATGAGCCGACCACGGCGCTGGACGTGACGGTGCAGAAGGCGGTGCTGGGCACACTGGAACGGCTGGCCCGGCGCGAGGGGATCGCCATCCTGTTGATCACCCATGACATGGGCGTGGTCGCCCAGATGTGCGACCGGGTGCAGGTGCTGCGCCATGGCCAGCTGGTCGAGGAAGGCGAGACACGGCAGATGCTGACCGCGCCGACGCAGCCCTACACGCAACAGCTGATCGCCTCGATCCCGCCGATGGACCGCCGGATCGAACGCTTCGACGTGCTGGAACAGCAGCAGGAGACCGAGGGCCGCGCGCGGGGCCTTGCCTATCTGAAGGCCGGCATCGCCGAGACCCCGGGCGGCGACAAGGCGGGGCCGCTTCTGTCGGTGGCAGGCCTGTCGAAGACCTATGCCCCCGACCGCGCCACCCCCGGCGCGGCACCCTTTCAAGCCCTGCGCGACGTGGGCTTCGAGGTCCGCCCGGGCGAGGCCCTGGGCATCGTCGGCGAAAGTGGCTCTGGCAAATCGACTATCGGGCGCTGCATCCTGCGCCTGCAACAGCCCGACGCGGGCGCCGAGATCCGCTTTGCCGGGCGCGACATCGCCAGCTATCGCGGCCGCGCGGGCACCCGGGCCCTGACCGGGGCGTTGCAATGCATCTTCCAGGATCCCTATTCCTCGCTCAACCCGCGCATGTCGGCGGGGCGCAACATCACCTATGCGCTGACCGCGCGCGGCGATCTGGGCCGGGCCGAGGCGCGACAGCTGGCGGGCGACCTGATGGAGGTGGTCCACCTGCCCCGCGCCGCCGCCGACAAGATGCCCCATGCCTTCTCGGGCGGCGAACGTCAGCGCATCGGCATTGCCCGCGCCCTGGCCATGCGGCCCCGGCTGATCTTCTGCGACGAGCCGACCTCGGCGCTGGATGTCACCGTGCAGGCCGAGGTGCTGAACCTGCTGAAGGACCTGCGCCAGGCCCTGGGCCTGACCATGGTCTTTGTCAGTCACGATCTGGCGGTCGTCCGTCAGATGTGCGACCGTGTGCTGGTCATGAGGGCGGGCCAGGTGGTCGAAGAGGGCCCGGTGGACGAGGTTCTGGTCTCCCCCGCGCAGCCCTATACGCGCGACCTGCTGGCCTCGATCCCGCGCCTGCGGTCCGCCTGAGCGGCCCCCAAACCGGCACGCCACCCGACCCGGCACTCGCCCCGAACGCAGCAAGTCCCCCCGTGCAGACCCGCAACATCCGCCGCCTGAAATATATCGAGGCCTTCACCGCCGTCATGCACACCGGCTCGATCTCGGGGGCGGCGCGCCAGATGGGCATGTCGCAACCCGCCGTCAGCCAGCTGATCGCGAATTTCGAAGAGGCCCTGGGCGCCCCCCTCTTCGTGCGCCGCAATGGCGCCATCTATCCCACCAGCCGGGCCGAAACCCTGCTGGATGACGCCCTGGATCTGCTCAGCCTGATCGACCGCATGGAAATGCGCATGGCGTTGAAGACCGACCGGCCGCTGTCGCATCTGCGCATTTCGGCCACCCTGTCGTTCATCAGCGAGGTTCTGCCCCGGGTCATCGCCGAGATGCGCGCGGCGGAACCCGAGCTCAGCTGTTCCGTCGCCTCGCACGCGGTGGACGAGATGACCCAGGCGGTGGCCGAGGGGCAGATCGACTTTGCCTTTCACACCCGGCCGCTGGAACATCCCGGCATCGTCAACATCCGCCAAAGCGACCAGCCCCAGGTCTGCATCATGCGCGCCGACCACCCGCTGGCGGAAAAGACCCGGCTGGAGGTGGCCGATCTGGGCGGCAATGCCTTCATCATGCCGTCGCGCCGCGATCCCTATTACCGCTACTACCGAGAGCTGTTCGCCCGTCACCGGGTCAACTACACCGTCGCCCTTCAGGCGCCCTTCGCCCGCTTCGCCATCGAAATGGCCGGGGTGCTGAACGCGCTGTCCTTCAACAGCGCCCTGATGGCGGCACTGGCCTGCGAACGGAACCCCGCCCTGACCTGGCGCCCGATCGAGGGGCTGGATGCGCGCACCAGCTATTACCTGTCCTATCCGGCGCTGATGGAGGGGACCCCGTCGCAGACCCTGATCCGCGATTGTTTCGCCCGGGTCCTGGATCGCGTCCACCCGGGCCTGAGTCCCCGCTAGGGGCCCCCCGCGCCGGATTAGACCTGCGCCCGCGGCGAAACCTGGGGCGCGCCCGAAACCGGATCGGCATAGACCTCGGCCTGGATGTCATAGACCCGGGACAACATGGCGGGGGTGACCACCTCGTCCGGGGCGCCCGCGACCTGCACCGCGCCGTCCTTCATCACCACCAGATGATCGGCGTAGCGCGCCGCCTGGCCGATGTCGTGCCGCACCACCACCACGGTGCGCCCGGCGGCGGCCAGCTCTGCCAGCAACTCCAGCGTGTCGTATTGATAGCGGATGTCGAGGAAGGAGGTCGGCTCGTCGAACAGCATCACCGGCGTGTCCTGGGCCAGGCACATGGCGATGAAGGCCCGTTGCCGCTGGCCGCCCGACAGGGCGCTAAGCGGGCGATGGCGCAGCGCCTCGACGCCTGCGCGGGCCAGGGCGCTGGCCACCGCCGCGTGATCGTCCGGGCGGCGGAGGCCCAGAAGGTTCTGATAGGGCGCGCGGCCATAGTGCACCAGCTGCTCGACCCGGATGGCGGGCGGCACCACCGGCGATTGCGGCAACAGGGCGACGTGGCGGGCAATCTGCCGCGGCCGGGCGCGGGCGATGTCATGGCCGTCGATCTCGATCCGGCCCCGGCGCAACGGCAAGAGCCCCGCCATGGTGGAAAACAGGGTCGACTTGCCACAGCCGTTCGGCCCGATCAGCGCCGTCAGCTTGCCCTGCGGCAGCTCCAGGCTGATGTCGCGCAGAGCAAAGTCGCGGTAGCCCGCGCTGACGCGGTCCAGGGTGATGGTCATGAGGCGGCCCCGCGTTTGCTGAGCAGAAGGAAGACGAAGAAGGGCGCGCCGAAGAGCGCCGTCAGGATCCCGGCCGAGATCTCGATCGGCGGCGCCAGGGCGCGCCCGGCGGCATCGGCCAGCACCACAAGGACCATGCCGGTCAGCATCGCCACCGGCAGCAACCCGCGGTGATCGCCGCCGACCAGCTGGCGGGCGATATGCGGCGCCATGAGCCCGACGAAGCCAAGCGCGCCGACGCTGGCGACCGAGACGGCGGCCAGCGCCGTGGCCAACAGAAGCAGCACCGCGCGCTCGACGCCCACGTTGACGCCCAGCCCGCGCGCATGGCGGTCGCCCAGCCGGATCAGGTCCAGCCGATAGCTGAGCGCCAGGGCGATCAGGGCCAGCGGCAGCAGCACCGGCGCCACCGTCGTCACATCCGCCCAGCCCCGCGACCACAGGGATCCGGTCATCCAGACCAGCGGCGCCGAGAACTGGTAATCGGGCGCGGTGACCAGCAGGTAGTCGACAGCGCTGTCGCACAGGAAGCCCACGGCGATCCCGATCAGCGCCAGCCGCGCCGGGCTGGCCCGGCGGCGCAGCGAGGCCAGCCAGACGATCAGCGCCGCGATACAGCCCCCGCCCGTGGCCAACAGCGGCAACCAGCCGGGCGACAGCCCCGCGATCACCCCCAGACACACAGCCAGCGCCGCGCCAGAGTTGATGCCGATCACCTTCGGGCTAGCCAGGGCGTTGCGCAACAGGGCCTGAACGATCGCCCCCGACAGGGCCAGTGCCCCGCCGGTGACCAGCGCCAGCACGGTGCGCGGCAGGCACGAATTCCAGATGATGAAGTCCTGGCGCGGCCCGTCGAGACCAAAGAGCGTATTGCCGATCACCGCCCAGGGCACCCGCACCGCCCCCGCCGAAAGCGACCAGGTGGCGGCCAGCATCAGCAACAGGGTCAGACCCGCGGCGACAACCAGCGCCCGGGCCGCGCCCGGCACGCGGACCTCGATTTCGGGGTCGATCCGGGCCGCGCTCATTCCAGCGCCTCCGAGGTGATGGTGAGATAGAGGAAATAGGGCGCGCCGATCAGCGCCGCCACCAGGCCCACGGGCACTTCGGCGGGCGCGGTCAGCCATTTCGACAGCCCGTCGGCCACCAGCATCAGCGCCGCGCCCAGGGCGGCCGAGGCCGGCACCAGCACCCGGTGATCGCCGCCGAAAAGGGCGCGCGCCACATGCGGCACCACCAGGCCCACAAAGGCGATGGGACCGGCTACCGCCACGCTGGCCCCGGTCAGCGCCGCTGCCGCCAGCGCCCCCAGGACCAGGGTCAGCCGCGGATCGGCCCCCAGCCCCCGGGCCGAGGCATCGCCAAGCGCCATCATGTTCAGCCGGTGCGACAGCAGGCCCGTCAGGGCGGCGCCGCCCAGGCTCCACCCTGCCAGGGCGCGGGCGTCGGACCAGCGCATGTCGCCGATGTCGCCCACCGTCCAGCGCAGCACGTCGCGCGCCAGGTCATCTTCCAGCGTGTAGGCAAAGCGCACCGTGGCATAGGCGAAAGCGCCGACCGCGACCCCGCCCAGCACCATGCGCACCGGGTCGATCCGCCCGGAAAAGCCCCCCGCGATGGCAAAGGTGGCCAGCCCGGCGCCCAGGGCGCCGCCGATGGCCAGCGCGTCCAGCGCCAGCCCGGTGGCCGCCGGAAAGGCCAGCGCCACCACCAGCCCAAGGGCCGCGCCCTGGTTGACGCCCAGGATCGCCGGAGAGGCCAGAGGATTGCGGGTGATGGCCTGCAACAGCACCCCGGCCAGGGCCAGGTTGGCGCCCAGAAGGGCCGCGACGGCGGCCCGGGGCAGCCGGATGTCGCGCATCGTCGCCAGGGCCAGGTCCTCGCCACCGCTGCCGGTGATCAGATGCCACAGCGTCGCCAGCCCGACATCGGACCGCCCGCCCGTGGCCAGCGACCCGGCGGCGCCCGCCAGCAGGATCAGGATAATCAGGGCGACGGGGCGCAAGGCCCCGCCACGCGGCCGCAAGGGCTCAGCTGTCGCCGTCGTCATCCCCGCCCACGATCTGAAGGATATCCGCCGCCGTCAGCTCGGCCGCGACCATGCCGCGCAGGCGCGACCAGTTGTTGGCGGTGACGTAATGCACCTGATCGCTCTGCACCGCCGTCAGCGCCTGCCACAGGGGTTCCCCGGCCCATTCGTCGGTTTTCGAGGGATCGGTATATTCGCCCAGGATCAGCAGGTCGGGGTCCAGTTCGGACAGCTGTTCCAGGGTGGTTTCCACGTAGTTGGTCTCATAGACGCCGCCCTCGCCCGGGGTCATCTTCGAGGAGAAGCCCAGCATTTCCAAGAGCGAGCCGTTGTAGGAGACCGGCGAATGCAGGTAGAGGCCGGTGGCATTCACCACCCCGAACTGCGCCGCCACGCCCGCCGCATGGGGGGCGATCTTGGCGGCGTAATCGGCCATGGTGGCCTTGTGCGCGGCGATCCGCGCCGCCATCTCCTCGGGCTTGCCGATGGCCTCGCCGATAAGCTGCATCTGCGCGACCGATGCGTGATAGTCGCCGCCCAGGCTGTCCAGCACGATGGTGGGCGCGATCTGGCCCAGGGTCCCGTAGGCGGCGCTGTGGCGAGTGGTGTCGGCGATGATCAGGTCGGGCTGAAGCGAGGCGATCACCTCGAGGCTGGGGGTCTTGCGGGTGCCGACCGAGGTCCAGCCCTCGCCCAGAACCTCGCCGTAGACGCCCATCACCCGCTCGGCCTTGTTGTCGTCGGCGATGCCCACGGGCACCATGCCGACCGAGGCCAGCGCGTCGATGAAGCTGTATTCCAGCACCACCACCCGCTGCGGCGCATCGGGCACCTGGGTCACGCCAAGGTCATGGGTAATCTCGCCCGCCAGGGCGCCCTGGGCAGAGCCGAGGGCAAGCCCGGCGAGGGTGGACAGCAGGATGGTGCGGCGCGTCAGCATGGGGCGGACCTCTCCGGTGCGAAAGCGTGAATGACAGTCGGCTGGCGAGGCCCCTGGGCGCAGGGCCGGGGCTTGGCTAATTCCTGACAAAAAGAATTATCTTTCTTGACCGCCCCTGTCAAAGCGGATTTTTTGGCCCCCGACCCGCCCCGCCGCCGATGCCCCGCCCGATCAAGGATCTCCCATGCCGCCCCGCAGCTTTTGTTCGCAGTTCAGCCAGCTGGCCCGGGAAGAGGCCGCCGGAACCGGGGCGCATCCGGCGCGGATGATCCTGATCCTCTGGCCCAAGGGCCGCTGGATGCACCCCATGAGCCAGGCGCGCGACATGGCCCCGCCCCTGTCGGAGGCCATCGCCCGGGTGCGGGCGGCGGGCTGGCGGGTGAACCTGATCGACCGCAAGACCGGCCCGGCGCCCCAGGGCCAGGCGATGGTCTTTCCCGAGGGGTTGCACTACGCCACCACGCCCGAAACCCTGCCCGCCCTGCTGGACGCGCTTGCCGCCGAGGCCCCCGCCCCCCTGGCTGCCACGCCGATCTCTGCCCCGCCGATCCTGTGCTGCACCCATGGGGTGCATGACGCCTGCTGCGCCAAGTTCGGCCATGCCACCTACCGCGCGCTGGAGGCCGCCGCCCAGACCAGCGGCGCGCCGGTCGAGATCTGGGAGACGACCCATCTGGGCGGCTGCCGCTTCTCACCCAATGTGCTGGTGGTGGGGGCGATGCGCAAATATGGCCGGGTCATGCCCCGCGATGCGGCGCCGCTGCTGGCGGCCGAGGGCGCGGGCCGCGCCTACCTGCCCTGCCTGCGTGGCAGCGCCCATCTCTCGCCCGCCGCCCAGGTGGCCGAGATCGCCGCGCTGCGCCATCACGCGGCGCCCGGCGACACGGCGGCCCCGGCGCAGCGGGTGGATCAGTTGCACCTGTCGGCGGGTCAGGCCAGGTTCCGGGTGGAGACCGCCCAGGGGCAGATCGAGGTCACCTGCACCGAGGTCACCGTCGACAGCCACGATTCCTGCGCCGATCTGATGGCCGAAGAGGCGTTGAAATCGCGCCGCCAGTGGCGTCTGGCCGGACTGCGCGCCCTGTCTGATTAGCGATAACGCGGCGGCGGCGCGGGGGGAAAGCGATCCAGCCGCAACCGGTGGCGGGCATCGGTGGCACGGAAGGCCAGGGCGAAGGCCGCCGCCAGCACCGCCAGCCCGCTGGTGCCCGCGATCAGGAACATGATCAGCATCTGGAACTTCGCCGCCTCGATCGGATCGGCCCCGGCCAGGATCTGGCCGGTCATCATGCCCGGAATGGTCACCAGCCCGATGGCCGCCATATTGCTGATCGTCGGCAGCATCCCGGCGCGCACCGCGTCGCGCAGCACCGGCCCAAGCGCCTGGAACCGGGTCTGGCCCAGAGCCAGCCGCGCCTCGACCATGCGCCGGTCGGCAAAGAGCCGCGCCGTCATCGTGTTCAGCGTCAGCGCCACGCCCACCATGGCACCCCCGGCCACCATGCCGAACATCGGAAGCGCCACCCGGGGCGCCAGCCAGGGCTCGGCGCGCAGGATCCCCGCCAGGGCAGGCAGCACCACCAGCCCGCCCGCCGCCAGCATCACCGAGGCGCCAAGGCCCCCGGTCCACCAGCGCCCCGGGGCGCGCTCTTGCCGCAACAGCACCTCGTAGCCCGCGAAACAGGCCATCAGCGCCATGGCCGCCAGGGTCACCAGGGGCGAGGACAGGGCAAAGAGCCAGCGCAGCACCAGCGCCAGCAGGATCAGCTGCGCCACCATCCGCAGCGCGGCAATCGCCAGGGTCCGCGCCAGACCCAGCGACAGCGCCATCGAGATGGCGCCGTTCACCAGCAGCACCAGCGCCGCCAGCATCACCTCTTGCGGGCCCAGCACCGGGGTCATGACGCAGCCGCCCCCTGCCCCGACCCCGCCCCACGCCCGGGCACCAGCGCCAGCCGGTCGCTGGCCAGCCGCGCCACCTGGGCCGCGTCATGGGTGACCAGGACGATCCCGCCCCCGGCGCCCAGGAAGTCGCGCAGCAGCGCCTCGACCGCCTCGGTGGCCTGCGGATCCAGAGCCGAGGTCGGCTCGTCCAGCAGCAACACCCGCGGATCCCCCGACAGGGCGCGTATCAGCGCGCCGCGCTGGCGCTGGCCGGTCGACAGCCGCTCGACCGGGGCGGCCAGCAGATCGGGACCCAGCCCGACGCGCGCGGCCCGGGCGCGGCCCTCGGCGTCCAGGTGATCGCCCAGGGTGGGATGCCAAAAGGCGGTCTCGGCGGCGACATAGCGCACCCGGGCGCGCCAGGCGGGGGCGGCCAGATCGACCCGCGCGCGCCCGTCCAGCCAGACCTCGCCGGGGCCGGGGTCCAGATCGGCAATGGCCCGCAGCACCAGCGTCTTGCCCACCCCCGACGGCCCGGTCAGCGCCAGACAGCCCCCCGGGGCCAGCGCCAGATCGACGCAAAGCCCGTTGGCGGTGCCAAGATGACGGGTCTTCAGCAAAGGAGGGTCCTTCAGCATCGCCCCCTTTCGGGGCGCCTGCCCCGGTTCTTTCCCATTGTCTGTCCCATGTCCAGCGCCGCCCTGGAGAGCCGACGGCGCCCCGCGCGGATCTGCGAAAGGATGGTTGACCTCTGCCCCGCCAGGGCCGAAGGATCGCGGCGAAAGGATCCCTCTTTGCGCCTGATCTGCCTTCTCTGCGCCCTTGCCTGGCTGGCCGCCGGTCTGGCGCCGCTTCATGCGGCGGGGATGGCGGTTGCGGGGCATCACGCGTTTTGCTGCCCCGAAGAGGCAGGAGCCGCCCATGAGAATAGCCACGGCGGCGATGGCCCGGAGCTGCCGGGCGGGTCGGTCTGCGATCATGCCTCGCTCTGCCTCGGCCTGGTGCTGCCGCCGCAGCCCCCCGGCCCCCTGTCGGACCTGCGGCCCGCCAGCCTGCACTGGCCCGACGGCGGCCGGATCCCCGAGAGGATGCCGCAAGCGGCCGATCCGCCGCCGCCGCGCCCCTGACGTTGCGCGCCGCCGGGCCGCCCGGCCCGACACCCCGGGGCAGATGCCCCTTTTCCGAACGTCAGGACGACCTTATGAAACGCATCCTCTCTGTCTCCCTGGGCCTTTGCGCCCTGGGCGGTCTGGCCTATCTTGCGCTGCCCGCGCAAAGCCAGACGCCCCCGCCCGCCGCCCTGCCCCCCGAGGGCGCCGCCCTGGTGGCGGTCACCCTGCCCGCCCGGCTGTCACCAACCGCAGAACGCGGCCAACGCGCCTTCGACGCGGTCTGCGCCGACTGTCACGGGTCCGGTGGCGCGGGCAAGATGGGCTATGGCCCGCCGCTGATCCACCCGATCTACGAACCCTCGCACCATGGCGACATGGCCTTTGTGATCGCCGCCGCCCGCGGGGTGCGGGCGCATCACTGGCCCTTCGGCGACATGCCGGCCCAGCCGGACGTCACCCCCGAAGAGGTGCAGGCGATCATTGCCTATGTCCGCGAGGTGCAGCGCGCCAACGGCATCCACTGATCGCCGCCCCCTTCCGGCACCCAGGCGGCGCCCTTCCCGGCGGGGTCCACCGATCCCGCCGGACAGCCCGAGCACCGAGATCAACCGTGTCGCCCAGCCAGGTTTTAGGTTAAGTAGAAGAGATGACGACGCAGACCCAAGCCGCCCCGCCTGCCGATCCCCTGGCCACCCTGCGGGACGAACTGGCCGATTTCAGCGCCCACCAGACCGCCGAGGCCCGGCACCACTTCCTGGGCGGCATCGCCGCCTTGATGCACGCCCATAATGCGACCTGGATCGCCGCCGTGCGCATGGACGCCCTGCCCGAGGGCGACCCGCTGAACGGCTGGCGCCCGCGCCTGGTCGAACGGCTGAACGCCGACAACGACACCCGCGCCTTCCTGAAGGCCAAGGCCAAGCAAGTGCATGACGGCAAGCCCGATCCTGTCACCATCCGGCGGGTGACCGGGGCCGGCACCTTCCGCGTCCACCGGCTCTGCGACATCGCCCCCGAGGGCTGGCAGCAGTCCGACTATTATCAGGCGAACTACCTCGACCGGGGGCATCGCGATTCGATCTGGGGGGCGATCCCGATCAGCCATGACCTCGAGATCTACGTGGGCGCCTTCCGGGCGCTCGACCAGCCCTTCTTCAGTGCCGCCGAGGCCGCCACCTTCGCCACCGCGCTGAAGGGGATGAAGTGGTTCCACCTGCAACAGGTTCTGGGCGAAGGCATCCGCGCCGCCTCGGCCCCGCTGTCGCCGGGGGAACGGCGGGTGCTGCACGGGCTGTTGCAGGGGCTGAGCGAACAGGAAATCGCCTTCGAGCTGTCGAAAAGCCCGCATACGATCCATGACCAGGTGAAAAGCGTGTTCCGCAAATACGGGGTGCGTAGCCGCCCGGCTCTGATGGCGCTGTGGCTGGGCAAGGCGCTGTCGAGCCAGAAGCTGGAAGACAGCTGAGCGCAGGGCGCGCCCGGGCGGCGGAGGCCCGATCCGTCGCGGGGACGGATCGGACTGCCTGCGGTTACAGGATGGCGCCGATGGTCTTGGCCTTCTCGACCGTCTCCTGCCATTCGGTGGCGGGGTCCGAGGCCTCGACGATGCCGCCCCCCACATGCAGGAAGATCTGGTTGCCCGAGATGCTGGCCGACCGCAGATTGACGTAAAGCCGGGTGCCCCCGTCCAACCCGCGCGGGCCCAGGTAGCCGGTATAGAACCGGCGCGTCGGCCCCTCTTCGGCCCGGATGAAGGCCCGGGCCTCGGCCTTGGGCATCCCGCAGACCGCCGAGGTCGGATGCAACCGGCCAAGCAGCCGCCCGAGTGCCTCTTGCTGGCCCGCCGGGGCGCTGAAGTCCGAACGCAGGTGGCAGAGGTTGGCGGCGCGCACCGTGTAGGGGGCTGTTTCCTCGACCTGGTCGAAGCCTTCGGCGGCAAAGGCCTCGCGGATGTAATCGGCCACCAGGGCCTGTTCATCGACGATCTTCTGCGGCCAGGTCAGGCTGGCAATATCGGTGCCCGGCTCGGGCCATTGGGTGCCCGCCAGGGCCATGGTGCGCAGCCCGTCATCGTCGTTGGCCAGCAGGATTTCGGGCGTTGCGGTCAGCCATGTACCCGTCGGCCCCGAAGAGACCAGGCAGACGAAGGCATGGGGGTGCAGCCCGGCCAGGCCCTCGGCCAGGTCCAGCAGGTCGCGATCCTGCGGCAGGTCGCGCGGATCAATGCGCGACAGCACGATCTTTTCGCAATCGCCCGCGCGGATGCTGGAGACGGCGCGCTGCACGCGGCCCATGTAGGCGTCGCGATCGGTCGGCTCGGGGCTTTCGCCCTCGGGCGTCTTGAGGCTTGCCGGGATGTCGGCCGCCGGATCCGTGATCTGCCGCTGCGCCGCGCTTACCGGCTGGTCGACCAGCGCCAGCCCGTCGCGATAGCGCGCGCCCTCCTCTGAAATCAGCACATCGGCCAAGAGGGTCCAGGCCTGGCTGCCGTCTTCGGTATCGAAGGGCGCCATGACGAAACCGGGGGCTGTGCGGTCACCGAAAACCGGCCCGATGTCCGGCTGCGTGGTCGAGACCAGCACCGTGAAGGAGGACCCGAAGGGATCGCGCCACACGGCAAAGGGCAGCCCGGCGGCGCTGGCGCGTTTGCAGGCAGCGCGCTGCATGTCATTGATTGGCAATGGAAACCTCCTCGTTCGTCGGAGGGGAACTTGCGCGCGGGCGCCCCCTGTCGTCCAGAGCTAAGACTATGGCGAACCATAGCGCCCGGCTATGAGGCCCACCTGTCCGCTAGGTTTCATCCGGCAGACCCAGCTCTGTCGCGGCCTGCAACAGGCAGCGCCGGGCCTCCTGCACCTCGATGTTTTCGGCATTGTCCGACCGGCAGTGCAAAGAGATCGGCTGGCGCTGCGCCCCGGCCAGCGGCAGCACCTTCAGGGCGGGGTTGGTGACCCCCATGGCCGACAGCTCGTCCTGAAGGGCGATGCCGAACCCCTCGCGCATCAGATGCGGCGCGGTTTCGGCAAAGCGGGTCTCGATCGAGATGTTGGGCTCGATCCCCGCCTCCTGGAAGATCTGCCGCACCAGGGCGCCATGGGGCGTGTTGGGATGGAAGAAGATCAGCGGTTCCTCGGCGATGTCATGCACCGTCACCTCGCTTTTCGCCGCCAGCGGGTGATCCTGCGGCACCACGCAGACCATCCCCGCCGAGGAGATCCGGAAAGAGCTGATGCCGGGATCTTCCAGCGGGAAGATCGTGACCGTGCAGGTCCCCTCTGCCATCCACAGGTAATCGCGGTTCTGCTTCATCGACAGGGTGTCCATGCGCAGCTTCACCTCTGGCCTGCGACGGCGGAAGATCGACAGGCTGCGCGGCGCCAGGGCCTGGCTGACCGAGGGCGAAACACCCATGCGGAACATGGTGCCCTTGCCGCGCACCATGTCGTTGACCCGGTCGGTGATCTGCTCGAAGGCGGTCATCGAGGGGGCCGCCACGTCGAAGATCTGGCGGGCCAGCGCCGTGGGCCGCAGACGGGCGCCGGAACGGTTGAACAGCTGCACGCCCAGCACGTCCTCCAACCGGCGGATGGTGTTGGTCACCGTGGGCTGGGCGATGCCCAGCTGATGCGCCGCACCGCTGATGGATCCGGTCAACATGACCGCGCGAAAGACCTCAAGTTGCCGGAATGAAAGCAATTTCTGCCCCGTCTTCTGTCGCCTGCGCGAGGGGATGGTGGAAAAGTCTCTGTCTTGACAGAGATCTCACATTAGGACGTTCTGCGCGGCGAAGTAAATTCCGAGGTGCCCCGACATGCCCAGTTCCCCGACCGCCGCCGCCCGCCTGGCCTATATGATCGGTCATCCGATCGCCCACACGGCCATGCCTGCGGGCGTCAACGCATGGGCCCATGACAGCGGCACCGACGCGATCATGGCCCCCGTCGACGTGGCGCCCGAGGCCCTTGCGGGCTTCATCGCCGCTCTGCGCGGCACCGCCAATTGCGACGGCGCGGTGGTGACCGCGCCGCACAAGGTGGCCATGGCGGCGCTGGTCGACGATCTGACCCCGGCGGCCCGGCTGGTCGGCGCGGCGAACGTGGTGATCCGGGGCGCCGATGGCCGGTTGACCGGCGACAATACCGACGGCGCCGGATTCGTCGCCGCCCTGCGCGAGGCCGGGGCCGATCCGGCGGGACAGCGGGCGCTGCTGTTTGGCTGCGGCGGGGCTGGCGCCTCGATCGCCGCGGCGCTGGTGGCCGCGGATGTGGCCCGGCTGGAGCTTGTGGACCCCGACACCGCCAAGGCCGAGGCCCTGGCGCGGGCCCTTGGCCCGGCGGTGCAGCCGGTCTGCGTGCCCGACAGCGTCGCGGCCCATGACCTGGTGATCAACGCCACGGCCATCGGGCTGGACGGCCATTCCTCCGTGCATCCGCTGACCGGCCTGCGCCCCGAGGCCACGGCGGGGGACGTGGTGACCAAGCCGCCGGTGACGCCCTTCCTGCGCCAGGCCGAGGCCATGGGCGCCCGGATCCAGCCCGGCAGCGCCATGGCCCTGGCCCAGATCCCGCTTGTCCTGCGTCTCTTCGGCTGGACCGAGTGACGCCAATCCGATGCAAAACCATAGCCTCACGCTATGGGCTTCGACTGAGTCCGGGCTTTTCGTTCCCGCGGGGCTGGTCCAATGTTGTGCTCCCTGCCGGGGCGTCCTATCGCCCTGGCATCGAAAATAAACTCTGGGAGGAGTTCCATGACTTTCGCTAACATGACCCGCCGGGCCTGGCTGGCCGGCGTTGCAGGCCTGTCGCTGCTGTCCGCGACCGCTGCCACCGCGCAGGAAAAAGACGACGTCGTGCTGGGCGCGCTGCGCTTCACCAGCCACGGGGCCGGTTTCGTGGCCTTCGAAAAAGGCTATTTCGACGAGGAAAACCTTAACGTCTCCTTCGAGTTCTTCCAGGCGGCGCAGCCCATTGCCGTGGCCACCGCCAGCGGCGACGTGGACTTTGGCCTGGCCGGTGTGACCGGCGGCATGATGAACCTGGCCGAGAAGGACGCGGTGCGCATCGTCGGCGGCGTCCTGCATGAGAAGAAGGGCGTGGACGGCATGATGGTCATGGCCTCCAACCAGGCCTATGCGGACGGGCTGGACACGGTGCCCGAGATCAAGGGCCATTCCATGGCAATGACCCAGGTCGGGTCCACCTTCCACTACATGACCAGCCGGATCGCCGACGCCGAGGGCTTCGACATCTCCGACGTGCGCCTGGTGCCCCTGCAAAAGGTCGGCGCGATGGTCGCGGCCCTGAAATCGGGCCAGGTCGACGCCATGATCATGGTGCCGCATATCGCCAAGCCGCTGGTCGAGGCGGGCGCCGCCAAGGAACTGGGCTGGCTCTATGACTATGCCGAATACCAGATCTCGACGCTCTTCACCTCGGTGGACAACATCGAGAACAACCGCGACATGGTCGAGCGGTTCATCCGCGCCTACGCCAAGGGCATCGCCGATTTCAACCGCGTCATGCTGGCCGAGAACCCCGACCCGGCCGAGCTGGACGAGATGACCCGGATGATCGCCAAATACGTGGCGCCGGACAAACCCTATGAAGAGGCGATGGCGTCGATCCAGCAGGGCGCGATGAACCTGAACGAGGGTCTGGCCCTGAACATGACCGACGTCGCCGCGCAAATGCAGTGGTTCAAGGACCAGAACCTGGTCGACAGCGACCTGGCCGTGGACCAGCTGGTCGACGACAGCTTCGTCGAAACCTACTGATCTCTGAACGAGGCTGATGACATGGACCTTCGCGTCGAGAACCTTTCGCATTCCTACAATGATCTCGAGGTGCTGCGGGATCTCAACCTGACCATTCCGCATGGCGAGATCGTCTGTGTCATCGGCCCGTCCGGCTGTGGCAAGTCCACCCTCCTGCGTCTGCTGGGCGGGCTGGAGAAACCCAGCAAGGGACAGATCCTGCAACTGGGCGAGGCGCCAAGCGGCTCGCTCAACCCACTGACCTACGTGTTCCAGGACTTCGCCCTGCTGCCCTGGCGCACGGTCGAGGGCAACATCTCGCTGGTGCTGGAACCGCACGGCCTGACGGCCGAGGAAAAGGAACGCCGCATCGCCGACGTGCTGGAGCGCACCCGGCTGAGCGATTTCCGCAAGGCGGTGCCCAAGCAGCTGTCGGGCGGCATGAAACAGCGTGTGGCCATTGCCCGGGCGCTGGCGGTGAACCCCGCCGTGCTGCTGATGGACGAGCCGCTGTCGGCGCTGGACAGCCAGACGCGCGAGCTGCTGATGGACGACCTGGTAGGCCTGTGGCAGCGCGAGCCCTTCACCTCCTGCTACATCACCCACAACCTGAACGAGGCGGTCCGCCTTGGGCACAAGGTGGTGGTGCTGTCGCGTCGCCCCGGCCTGATCCGCGAGATCGTCGACATCGACATCCCCCTGTCCGAGCGCGACGTGTCCAACCCCAAGCTCGCCGCGCTGCAACAGCAGCTGTGGGAGATGATGCGCGACGAGGCGCAGACCGCCGACATGGAGCTGGCGGCGGGCTGATCGCCCCGGCGCCGACCGACCGACACCGACACTTGGCCCCGGGCCAGGCGCACCGCCGCCGCCGCGCGCCCCGGACCACCGCCGGACAGACCCGCCCCCTACCGATCCGGGGCCGAGGACGTCCGCCATGCCCTTTCGTGAAAGGAACCCTTCATGAGTGACATTTCCACCCTGCCGGGCCAGGCCCCGGCGCCCGCAAGCCCAGAGGCCGAAAGTGCCAAGCCGGTCGTCTTCCGTGGCGGCGGCTTTGCCCCGAAACCGCGCAAGCTGGTGGGTCTGGCCGTCTTCGTCGTGCTGATCGCCCTGTGGGAACTGGGCTCGCGCTCGGGCGTGATCTCCTCGCTGGTGCTGCCCGCCCCCTCGGAGGCCTTTGGCGCCTTCATGGATCTGGCCAATTCCGGCAACCTCTGGCGGCACCTCTCGGCCTCGCTGCAACGGCTGGTGATCGGCTTTGCCTGCGGCGTCAGCCTGGGGCTGATCTTCGGCACCGCTGCGGGCCTCTCCTCGGTGGCCCGCGCCGCGATCACGCCGCTGGTCTCGGCCATCTTCCCGATCCCCAAGATCGCCCTGCTGCCGCTTTTCATCATCTGGTTCGGCATCGGCGAGGGTTCGAAGGTCGCCACGATCCTCTTCGGCTGCTTCTTCCCGATGGTCATCGCCACCTACAGCGCCATCGACAACGTCGACCGCACGCTGATCCGCATGGGCCAGAGCTTTAGTCTGTCGCGGGCCCAGATCATCTGGAAGATCGTCCTGCCCGCCGCCCTGCCCGGGATCCTGTCGGGCACCCGCATCGCGGCCTCGATCTCGATCATCCTGCTGGTGGCAGCGGAAATGATCGGCGCGGAATACGGCATCGGCGCCTATGTGCTGCTGGCCGGCAACCTGATGGCCACCGACCAGCTGATCGCCGGCGTGGCGATCCTGTCGCTGCTCGGGCTGACGGTGAACTGGCTGATCTCGCGCCTCGAAAACAACTTCCTCGGATGGAGAAACTGATGCCCCGTCACGAAACCGATTACGACGTTGTCATCGCCGGGGGCGGCGCAGGCGGCATCGGCGCGGCCCTTGGCGCGGCCAAGGCCGGGGCCCGGGTGGCGCTGGTCGAGAAATACGGCTTCCTCGGCGGGGCCGCGACCAACGCCCAGGTGCTGGCCTACTGCGGCTTCTACCATCAGGGCGGCGAGCCGGTGCGCGCGGTCTCGGGCGCCGGGGAACAGGTGCTGGAAGAGATGCGCGGCATGGGCGTGGCCTGTGATCCCTACCGCTCTCCGACCACCAACAACTGGATCGTCCTGCTGGATCCCGAACGCCTGAAGGTGGCGCTGGACCGGGTCCTGGCGGCCCATGGGATCGACGTCTTCCTGCATTCGCGGGTGGCGGCGGCCAGCCGCACCGCGCGGGCACTGGAAAGCGTGACCGTGGCCGGCATGGACGGGCGGTTCCGCCTGATCTCCGAAAGTTTCGTCGATGCCAGCGGCGACGCCAACCTGGCGTTGGTGGCCGGTGTGCCCATGCGGACCGGCGACAGCCAGGGCCGCATCCAGGCCTATACCATGCCGATCCGTGTCGGCGGCCTGGCCCCCGACACCAAGATCGACCGCGCCCTGATGCAGGCCGCGATTGCCGAGTTCAACGAGAGCTCGCCGCACAAGATCCACCGCACCGACGCGGGCATTTTCACCCGCGTTCCGGGCACCACGGATTTCTGGTGGCTGGTGGTCGACCGCGACATGCCCGACCTTTCCTCGAACAGCTTCACCCGGGCCGAGCAGACCGGGCGCGAGATGTCCCTGGGCCTGGTCGAGATCCTGCGCGCCCGGGTGCCGGGGTTCGAAAACGCCTGGCTGGCCCAGACCGGCCCGCAGATCGGGGTGCGCGAAACCCGCCACCCTGCGGCGCGCTACGACATCACCCATGACGACGTGTTGCAGGGGCGCCTGCGCGCGGACGGCATCGCCCGTGGCGCCTGGCCGATCGAGCTGCACTCGGAAGCGGGCAAGCCGATCTACGAACACGTCGGCGGCGCGGGCTATTTCCACGTCCCCTACGACGCGATCCACGCCCGCGACCTGGACAACCTTTGGTACGCCGGGCGGGTCATCGGCGCCGATGACTACGCCTATGGCTCGATCCGGGTCATGGGGACCGCCTTCGCCACCGGCGAGGCCGCGGGCGTTGCCGCAGCCCTGAACGCGACGGGCAAAAGCCCGGTGACCGCCGAGGCGGTGCGCCAGACCCTCCAGGGCAACGGCGCGCTGATCTAGGGCCCGCGCGCCCGATCTTGGGCCCAAGCCTCCAAAAGCGAGGCTTGGGCCAAACCGGCCTGCCGCCTGCCGCTCGGGCGCAGGCCGTCACGCCCGGATCCATGCGCTTCTTGCGGAGCGGCTTCAGTACTGCGGGAAGGTCTCCCGCATGATCCGGTTTTCCTGCCGAATACGCGCAATCAGAAGCACCAGGTAAAGCGGCAGACCGAAGAAGAGCGTGGCCCAGGCTTGCAGGACAATGGCGAAGCCGACGAGTTCCGGCACGATATTCAGGACGTAGTTCGGGTGTTTGATCCTGCGGAAGACCCAGTTCGTTTCCAGACGGTGATCCGGGGCGATGTAGAGCTTTACCGTCCAGAGGCGGCCGAGGGTGGCAATGACCCAGAACAGAGCGCAGATCGACAGGGCGTAGAGGCCGAGCCCAAGGCCTGTGAGCCAGCTGGGATCGCTCTGTCGAAGGGTGCTTTCCGCTATGGCGACGAGGTAATAGAGGACATGGGCGGCGGCGAGCGCCCTGGAGGTCCGGGCGCCGTGCTCGACTGCGCCGATGCTGCGCAATGCACGCTCATTTCGCTTGGAAATAGACAATGAGACCAGCCGTATCGCCACGGCCGCTGCACTAAAGATCGTCGTCAACATCTATTGCCCCCTGAGAGCAGTTTGCCCCCTCGCCTTTGACAGGGCGAGGTTCCTCTTTCGGTCTGGCGACACTTCGATCCCCAGCGAGTTGGCCTGGGGAAAGGGCGCACCGGCCCTCTCACCCGATTGCCTGAATGGCGCAGCTTACCCTGCCTTGGAAATCCGGGCGTAGATGATGTGCCGGTTCTCACCGAAGAACAGTTCGGTCTCGACCTCGAGCCCGGTGGTCGCCGCGTCGACGATCTCGCGCATCTGCGCTTCGTCTCGCAGCAGGAGGGACCAGTTCATGAAGGTTTCCATGTATCCCGCCGGGATGACCTCGGTGCTGAAGTTGCCGAACAGCAGCGTTCCGCCGGGCCGCACGGACGACAGCAGACGGCGCGTGACCGCGGCGGCGACGTCGAAGGGCAGATAGTCGTAGACGCCGGCGGAATAGACCAGGTCGAAGGCGCCGATGTCGTATTGCTGGGACATCAGGCCTTTGACGCTGCCGAACATCGGCTCGACCACGGTTCCGGCCAGATCCCGGGCGATGACCGCAAGGTTCGCCTCGTCCTGGTCCATCGCGATCCAGCGCGACAGCCGTTTGTCCGCCAGCGCCATCGACAGCTCGGCCTCGCGCAAATGACCGCTCGCGACGGTCAGAACATCGGCGTCCGGGCGACGGTCGGCGGCCTGGTCCACGAACTGCGCAAGGATTTCGCGCCGCTCCTGCACCGCAAGCGCGCTGGAGGACACGCTGGTATAGGCGTAGATGTCCTGGCCGAACGCGCTGCTGCCCTGCACCTCTGCCTGGGCGGCGGGGTGACGATAGAGCAGATCCAGAAGCACCCCATCCCCCGAGTAGCCGCGCGGTTTGGTGAAGGACCGGCGGGTGAAGGGATCGGCCATCAGCTTTTCACGGATCGGGTGGGCCTGCGCCATGGGGATCAGGCGGGCCCAGGTGTCAGCCGGGCAATCGCTTCGCAGGTCATGCAATTGCAGAACAAGGCATTCGACCAGATGGCCCGCGTCTTTCCCGCCGTTGAGGAAGAAGAGCGCCGTGTCGAGGATTTGCGACAGCTCGTCAGCCATCTCTGCGGGATTGTCGGGTTCGCTGATCGAGGCGGCCCGTTGCCTTTGCTCGCCCATTGCCTGGCGTTTTTGCCGATCCGAAAATTTCGCTGCCGTTTCCAATACACTGGTCTGCAAGTTGTTCGAGCGCATGGGCACTCCTTTCAATGTCGTCATGTTCCAGATGGGCGGCACCTAAGGTCACAACGTGTGCTCAAGCGTTGTCACCAGCGTGGTAGTTCACCGGAGCACCGTGTTTTTTGAGCGGGATCACGGGATCGTCATTGCCGCCCGCCGCAGCAAGCGTGTGGGAGGCAAGAGAGAGGGGAAAAGACGCGACCGAGGCCCAGTCCGTCAGCCTGGGCGGGTTGTTACGACGTCGAAACGCCCGATCCCGCCGCTCCAAACCCCACGCGCGGGCCGTGACAGGCGGATGAAACGGGGCGGCAGGTGCCCAACGGTCGTTTTCGCACGGGCGTCTTTCCGCCAAAGCCGATTGCGAGATGAAGTCGTTGGGTGATACGTGCCCAAAAACCTATACTTTTGAATCTATTTGGAGTCGCTTTATGCAAGTGACCTTGATCGGCGAGCTTCGCGTTTCTGATGAGGGACAGGACGCGCTGCTGCCTGCATCACGCAAGGCGCGTGCGCTTCTGGCTTTCCTCTTCGCAACGGCCCGTCCGCACCGGCGCGAGCGTTTGTGCGAAATGTTCTGGGATCTGCCCGACGATCCCCGTGCGGCGCTTCGCTGGGCCCTTTCCAAGCTGCGCCCAATCGTCGACAGGCCCGACCGCCTCCGGATCATTGCAGACCGGGAACGGGTGGAACTGGATACGGCCGATGTCGACGTCGATCTTTGGACGATCCACGACCGTATGCGCTCGCTCGATCAGGCGACGGTTCCCGAGCTTGAAGAGATGGCCCGGTTGTTCGATCAGACGCTATTTGACGGCCTCGACGGGGCGGGCAGCGATTTGTTCGACGCCTGGTTGCGCAGCGAACGCGAGGATGCCGAGGCGGCACGTGTCGCGATCCTTCAACAGCTGGCGACACACCCCCAGATCAGCGAGATCGCCGCGAAGAAATGGCGCCGCCTCATGGACACCGCCGGGCAGCTCCCGGCGAAGGCGCAGCGCCTCTTCGACCCAGGTCGGGAAGGAGCTGGGCGAATTGGCGATCACCAGCCCCTTCAGCCCGGCGGGGCGACGGACGGCATGTTCCGCCGCCAGCATCCCGCCCCAGCTTTGCCCCAGAAGACAATAGCGGTCGCGCAGACCAAGGTGATCCAGCAGCGTATCGAGTTCGTCGAGGAACAGTTCCACCGTCCAGAACTCCGCCCCCGCCTCGGGCAGATGGGTGGAGCGGCCATTGCCAAGTTGGTCATAGTGCACCACGGCCCGACCCGTTTCGGCAATGGCGCGGTAGGCATCGACATAGTCGTGGGTACAGCCCGGCCCGCCATGAGCCACGATCAGCGGCGGCGGCCCGGCGCGCAGGTCGCCCGTCACCCGATACCAGGTCCGGTGCCCCCGGAAGGGGCAATAGCCCTCTTCGCTGATCATCTGCTGCGGCATCCTGCCCTCCTTCGTTCCATCCCCCGATCCTGCGCCAACCGGCCCCGACCGCGTAAGCTGCAAGATCTTGCAGGCTGCCAGGGCCCGGCGCCGCCGCTAGCCTTGCGCCAAAACGGAGCCGATAGGATGCCCCCTTCCGACAGATCCCTGCGCCTGACCCTGCTGGGCGGCACGCCCCTGGCAGGCGCCTTCCTCTTTCTCGGCGCGCCGGACGTGGCAGAGGTGATGGCCGGTGCCGGGCTGCCCCTGCTGATCGTCGACCGCGAACATGCGGCGGCCGACCTCTCTGGCGCCCTGCATGAGTTGCGCGCCATCCGCTCTGTCTCGGACGCCTTCGTCCTGGCCCGCGCCCGCGACGGATCGCCCGGGGCGATCAAGCCGCTGCTGGATGCGGGCTTCGACGGGGTGATGGTCGCCGACGTGCGCAGCGCGGCCCAGGCCCGCGCCATCGCAGAGGCGGCGCGCTATGCGCCCCTGGGCCGGCGCGGGGCGCAGTTCACCGTGTCGCGCGCCGCAGGTTACGGGGCCGAAACGGGCCACCCCGCGCGGGCAAACGCCGGGCTGCTGGTGGCGGTGATGATCGAAAGCCGCGCCGGGCTGGAGGCCATCCCCGAGATCGCCGCCGTGCCCGGCATCGACCTGCTGTTTCTCGGCCCCTTGGACCTGACGACGGACTACGGCACCTTCGGCGACCTCACCTCGCCCGAACTGACGGGCGCCCTGCGCCGGGCCGAGGCGGCGGTCCGGGCCAGCGGCAAGATGCTGGGGGGCGCCTGCCTGCCCGGCGAAACGGCACAGGACCTTTTCGCGCGCGGCCATGCCCTGGTCTCTGCCACCTCCGACGTGGGCCTGCTGCGCGAGGCGGCCAACCGCGCGGTTCAGGCGATCCAGCCCTGACGGGTGGCCAGCGCCACCGCGTGAGAGCGGTTGCGCGCCCCCAGCTTGACCGCTGCCGCCTGAAGGTGCTTCACCACCATGCTTTCGGACCGCCCCAGCACATGGGCGATCTGCTTGGCCGACAGCCCTTCGGCGGTATGGCCCAGGCATTCCGCCTCGCGCGGAGACAGCGGCCCCCGCCCCGAAATCGAGCCGATCCGGTCCTGCAACCCGAAGGCCATCAGGGCAAAGCGCGCCAGCGCCGCCTCGCCGACCTCCGTCTCGACGAAGGCCGTCAGCGTGGCGAAGCCGCGCCCGGGCAGGTGCAGAGGCACCGTCATGCCGCGCCCCAACCCCCAGGACAGCAGCCGGTCCCGCACCTCGCCAACCTCGGGCCGCTCAAGATCGGCGGCGATGCGCGACGGCTCTCCGGCGTGATAGCTCCAGACGAAGGGTTGCAGCATCCGCGCCGCCCGCCCCTGCACCGGATCCGCCCGGTAAAGCGCCCGGCCACACCAATCCGCCACCAGCTGCTCGGCGCTGCCGCGCGCCTCGATCACCTCGGGCAGGACGAAATGGGCCGGGTCGGGGCTGAAGGGCTGCGGGGAATAGTCGTAGACCAGCCCCCGCACCCCCGCCCCAAGGGCCGCGAAGACCCGATCGACCTGCGCCCCCGCCGCGCCCATCAGGCAATTTCCTCGGCGCGGGCGGTCACCATCTCGCTGGCGCCGGACAGCTCTCCGATGGGGCGGCCCTCGACCACGCCAGCGATGGTGCGATCGGTCAGCGCCTGAAGCGCCTCGGCCTTTGCCAGCACGCCGTCCAGTTCTGCCACATGCAGGCTGACGACGCCCAGATCATCGGCCAGGATCGCGTCACCTGCCAGGACCGGCACGCCGCCGACCGAGACGGGACAGTTCAGCGCGCCCCCCTGCCCGGTCAACCGCGTGGTCAGCGCCGCGGCGCCACGACTGAAGACCGGCAGGCCAAGCTCTGCCAGTTCCTGCGTGTCGGTGTGGCAGCCGTCGATCACCACCCCGGCCGCCCCGGCATTGCGGATCGCCCGGGCCACGCCACCGCCCAGGCAGGCCGCGCGCCGGTCGCCGCGCCGGTCGATCACCAGCACGTCCCCCGGCCGCAGCAGGCCCGCCGCATGATGCAGAAGCGTGGAATCGAACCCCGGCAGGCAAAGCGTCACCGCGGTTCCCACCAGCCGCGACACCGGCGCCACGGGACGGATCTGCGGCGCCATCACCCCACGGTCGAGGAAATGCCCCAGCAGAACGGTCTCGAACCGGGCCAGTTGCCGAAGCCTGTCGGCGGCGATCATGGCGGGCATGGGAGCAAGGGAATAGGTCATGGGATCTCCAACTCGTTTTCCCTATCACGCAATAGAGACGCTGACCGGGTCCACTTGAAATAGCTGATCCACTCGATAGAGTTTTTCGATCACATCGGAGACCTCATGCAGATCCACAGCCTGCGCACCTTCTACTGGGTCAATCGCCTCGGCAGCTTCCGCAAGGCGGCAGAGGTGCTGAACATCTCGCAGCCCACCGTCTCGGCCCGGATCCGCGGGCTGGAGGAAGAGCTGGGCGTGCCGTTGATGCTGCGCGATGCGGGTCTCAGCCTGACCCCCCAGGGCGCAGAGCTGCTGGACTATGCCCGTCAGGTGCTGCGACTGACCGACGACCTGTCCTTCCAGAACGCCCCGCAGTCCCGGGCGACCCGGCTACGACTGGGCGCCAACGGGCCGGTGGCGGCCACCTGGCTGATGGCTCTGGTCGACCACATGGAAACGCGGCACCCCACCCTGCGGCTGGAGATCGAAGTGAACCAGAGCGCGACCTTGCTCAGGCATCTGGCAAGCGGTCAGCTCGATCTTGGCTTCCTCTCGACTGCGACCGCGCATCCCGAGCTGAAGCTGACCCCACTGGGGCAGTTCCCGATGATCTGGGTCGGTGCCCCCTCCCGCTACGGCGACAGGCTCGATGACGAGGCCCTCTCCCGCTCGCCCATCATCGGCTACAATTGGGACTCCCCGATCCACGACAGCACCCGCGCCCCGGCATTCGGCGCTGACCGGCATCATCGGTTCACGCACTCCGACAGCCTTTTCATGATGATCCGCCTTGCCGTGAACGGCATGGGCCTGGCGCTGGTGCCCGAACATTCGGTCCAGCAGGAGCTGGAAAGCGGCCAACTGACCCGGATCACCGTCGAACGCCCCCCCGCCCCCCTTGAGGTGTCCGCGGCGTCCCGCAGGGAAACCCTGTCTGCCCCGGCCCAGGACGCCCTGGCCTTCGCCTGTCGCGCCATGCCCCCGCGATAGATCACTCTTGGCCAGGCGGGCTTTGCCGTGATTTTCAGCCCCGTGCGAGTTGGCGTGAAAGGTCGCGCCCATGTCGGGGCCAGAGGGGCGACCGCGCAAGACAGACGCCAGGGTCGTCTTCGGATGGCGTTCCAGGGGGCGCAAGATGGCCTGCGCCGCCTCAGATCAGCTCCAGAAACGTCTTCTCGGCCAATGACAGGTGCCGCTCTTTGTGGCGCAGCATGTGGAACAGGCGCGGGGGCAGCTCGAACGCGACCGGGACCAGCCGGCCTGCGGTGATCGCCGGCGCCACCACCAGGGTGGATATGATCGCGGCACCTGCACCGGCCTCGACCGCGACGCGCACGGCCTCGTTCGATGGCAGTTCAAAGGCCACCTCGACATCCTCAATGCGCAGACCGCGTCCCGCCAGCGCGGCCTCACAGACCGCGCGGGTGCCCGATCCCGCTTCGCGCATCACCCAAGGCCCGGCCTTCAGATCCTCTGGGCCCGTGGGCGGCTGGACGGCCCAGTCATGCCCGGGCGCCACCACCAAGGCCAGCCGGTCCCCGCTCATGCTCTGGATGGCCAGCGCGGGGTCGCTGATCTCTCCCTCGACGAACCCCAGATCGACAGTGGCGGCATGAACCATCTGCGCCACGTCGCTGGTGTTGCCGACGGCCAGTTCCAGCACGACGCCCGGATGGTCACGGCGGAACCTCTGCATGAGCGGCGGCAGCCAGTAGTTCGCGATCGTCTGGCTGGCGGCGAGGCGCAGCGTGCCGCGTTTCATCCCGGCAAGATCGCCCAGCAGTCGCGTCGCCTGCTCGGCCCGGGCCAGGACGGCGCGCGCCTCGCCCAGAAACAGCCTGCCTGCGTCGGTCAGCACGATGCGCCGCCCGATCCGATCGAACAGCTGCACGGCATGACGCTCTTCCAGCGCGGCGATGGCGGCGCTGGTCGCGCTTTGGGTCAGATTGAGATGGGCCGCCGCTTGCGTGACATGCTCTCGCTCGGCGACGGCGATGAAAATGCGGAGTTGTTCGAGCGTCATGCGAGCCCCAGGATCAGGACGAGACTGAAAAGCGAGATGAAGACCCAAGCCCCGGCGCCCAGTAGCGCGGGACGCAGGCCCTCGGCCACCAGCTTTCGGAAATCCGTTTCCAGACCCATTGCGGCCAAGGCGGTGGCCAGAAGGAATTGGGTGATGCCGGTGGTGACACGACCGATCGCCTCGGGCACCCATCCCGTGCTGGCCAGACCGACCATGGCAACGAATCCCAGTACGAACCACGGCACAGGCGGGACCGCACGACCGACGTCCCCCCCGTCGCGGTGCAGCCTGCGAAAGACAGGCAATCCAAGGCCCAGCACCATCGGCGCCAGCATCATGACACGGGTCAGTTTCGCGATCGTGCCGAACTCTCCGGCGTCCTGCCCGCGGGCATAAGCGGCGGCGACGACCTGTGCGACCTCATGGATCGAGCTGCCGGTCCACAGGCCGAAGGCCTGCGCCTCCATGTCCAGCAGCCCACCAATCAGCGGCATCAGAACCATCGACAGGGAACCGAAGATCGTGACACAGGCGACCGCATAGGCGACGTCCTGATCCCGGGCACGGGTCACGGTGTTGACGGCAATCACGGCCGAAGCGCCACAGATCGAACTGCCTGCCGCGATCAGCTGGGTCAGGCCTGCGTCCACCCGAAGCACCCCTCCAAGCCAGGTGGTAAAGGCAAAGGTGGCCAGCAGGGTGGCAAGGATGATCACGACGCCGACACCGCCCACGGCGATAACCTGCTGCACGGTCAGTTGCAGCCCCAACAGGATAATCCCCGCGCGCAAGACCCGCTTGACGCTGAAGGCGGTGCCCGCTGCGGCGATGGCGGGGGTACCGATCAGGTTGCGAAACGTCATGCCAATCAAGATGGCAAGGATGAGAGGGCTCAACATGCCAATCGCAGGCATGTGGCGCAGCCCGAACGCCAGCCCCGCGATCAGAGCTGCAAGGACAAGGCCCGGCAGGACACGGCCAGGCCCCGAGTTCATCCATTGCCGCAAGACGCTGCGGGCCTTGCCCCGCCGGGGACGGAAATGTGCCAACTGAAGTTCCTCGCAAATCGTTCTGAGGCGTCGTTAGGCGGTCGCACCTTAACACAAAAGACGATTATTTTTGTCGAAACAATCGACAAAATCGAACAATAGAGCGGCGTCGGGATCATCTTGAGCCTGCCCCACGCGACAGACGCCGTCATCGACGCAAGGCGAAGCTTCACCAAAGAAGGGGGGGAAGGGCCAGGGACCGGGGCAAAGAAGACCGGGATGCGCTGCCCCAGGCGCTGACGCTCATGCCCCCGCGCCGCAGCCTTGGCAGAGGCAAGAGCATCGGCTTCGCAGCGTTCGATTTGCGCGATGGTGGCCAGCATTGGCAGGTCTTGAGCACAGATCCCCCGCGACCGGCGCGAAGCGAACGTGAAGGGGGTGAAGCTGTGGCGACGTCAGGAAACGGCCGGTCTGACGTCCGCTTCGACAAGCCAGCCCGTCTTGACGGAGGCGCCTTGCGCGTCATCGAGAAAGTGGTCGGGGCGGCGAGATTCGAACTCACGACCCCCTGTACCCAAAACAGGTGCGCTACCAGACTGCGCTACGCCCCGGACCGTGCGCCTCTCTAGCCGCTCGGGGCCGGGTTGAAAAGGGGCAGTTGCACCTGCCCCGGCAGCGGGTCCGAGGAAAGCCGCGCGGCCCTCACTCGCAGGGCGCGGCGGCCAGGCTCTGATCAATCGCCGGATGGCGCAGCACCGCGCCCTCGCCGATGCCCATGCGGGCCGCCAGACCGCCGTTGATCTCCAGCACGTACTGGCTGATGCCGCCGGGCAGGCTGGTTTCATCCAGCGGCTTGCCCTGCTGGATCGTGACCAGCGTGCCGGTGGCGTCGAAGAAAAGGATATCCAGAGGAATCAGCGTGTTACGCATCCAGAACGCCAAGGGCCCCTCGTCCTGGAAGACGAAAAGCATCCCCGCGCCCAGCCCCATGCTTTCGCGATTCATCAGACCCTGCGCGCGCTCGGCGGGCTCGTCGGCGATCTCGACGCGAAAGGCCTGCACCGCCCCATCGGGGCTGACGATCTCGGCCCGGTCCGCATAGCAGGCGGCCGAGGCCAGGTTGGCGCTGGTCAGAAGGGCCGCGAGGGCGGCGGAAAGACGTGCTGAAATCCGGGGCACTGCGAAGCTCCTCTCGCTGGGTCGGGCGGACCCTGCCACGGACGGCGCCCCCTGACCAGAGGCCCGACCGCAGAGCGGCGTCACGCCTGCGCGAGAGCGTCAGGGGCAAGGGCCTGGCTGGGGGCGGGCTGTTCCGCAGTCTGATCGGTCGTCTGGAGGCCATCGCCCGAAGTCAGCTAACGACTGGCGGCCTCCCAGGCGCAGATCTCGGTGGCCATGCGGCCGCGCTTGCCATCGATGACGCGCATCGCCACCGCCTCGCCCGGGGCCAGATCGGCCAGGCCAGAGGCGCGCAGCACCTCGACATGGATGAACACATCCTCGGTCCGGCCAAAGACATTGGCAAAGCCGAAGCCCTTGATCTTGTCGAACCACTTGACCCGTGCCGGCTCCATCGGAATGGCGTGCAGCACCTCCGGGTCCAGCGTCTGAAAATCCTCAAGCACGGCGGCGCCCGCCCCATCAGGTGGCGCGATCTGCAACACCTCGATGGCCTGGACCCCCCTCAGGGTCTTCTGGATCAGGATCTCCACTTTAGCGCCATCGGCGACCGAGCTTTGCCCGAAATTCCGCAACACATTGGCGTGCAACAGAATATCCGGCCCCCCTTCATCGGCGACAACGAAGCCAAACCCCCGCGCCGGGTCGAACCATTTCACACGGCCCTCCAGCTTCCGGGTGCTATCGTCCAGCTGATTCACAACATTCCCCGCATCTTACCGGTGCAGCCTGTCCCCACAGTAGCCGCTCCGGCACCCACATATTCCTTAACAACTACATTCACGTACCATCGGCAAGACTCTTCCCGCCAATTCTTTAACTCCTCAAACACCCTTTCGGACCCGTCGCCTGTGGCTCGGGCCCCTCAGGGGTTCAGCCGCTGCACCGTCCAGGCGCGTCCCGGCGCCTCTCGGGTCCAACGGAACCGGTCGTGCAGACGGAACGCACCGTCCGCCCAGAATTCGATCTCCACCGGGCTCACCTTGTACCCGCCCCAGAACGGCGGACGCTTGGGCCGGGGGCCATGCTGCGCGGTCACCTTGGCGACCTCGGCCATCAGGGCCGCCCGCGAGGCCAGCGGTCGCGACTGGCGCGACGCCCAGGCCCCCAGCCGGGACTTCAACGAGCGCGATTCGTAATAGGCGTCCGCCTCGGCCCCGTCAAAACGGGTCACCGGACCGCGCACACGAATCTGCCGCCGCAAACTCTTCCAATGCATGACAAACGCAGCTTTCCCTGCCACGTCAAGTTCATTGGCCTTGCAACTTTCGTAATTCGTATAAAAAACAAACCCGTCGTCCAGGATGTCCTTCAGAAGAACCATCCGCACATTCGGCAGGCCGTTGGCGTCGACGGTGGACAGGGCGATCGCATTGGGGTCGTTCACCTCGGCCCCCTCGGCCTCGGCCAACCAGGTGCGCGCCAGGGCGAACGGGTCCTCACCGGCAAAAATTCCCTCACGATCCGACATTGCTGGCTCCTTCTGTGCACAGGCGGTCACGGGCGGCCGCCTTCGGCGCGGGCAGGCTTGAAGCGCCCCGACCTATCGCTTAAGGGAGTTTGACCGAAAGTTACAGGGCGGAGCGCGACAATGCCGAACACTCTCATGGCGGGCAAAAAAGGTCTGATCATGGGCCTGGCCAATGACAAGTCCATTGCCTGGGGCATCGCCAAGGCCCTTGCCGATGCCGGGGCCGAACTGGCGTTCACCTATATGGGTGAGCAATTCAAGAAGCGGGTCATCCCGCTGACCGAACAGCTTGGCTGCACCCATCTTTACGATTGCGATGTCTCTTCCGAGGAAAGCATCGACGCCGCCTTCGAGGCGGTGAAGGCGGATCTGGGCGAGATCGACTTCATCGTTCACGCCATCGGCTTCTCGGACAAATCCGAGCTGCGCGGTCGCTACGTCGACACCAGCCGCGAAAACTTCAAGATGACCATGGATGTCTCGGTCTACAGCTTCACCGCCGTCGCACAGCGTGCGGAAAAGCTGATGCCGAACGGTGGTTCCATGCTGACCATGACCTATTACGGCGCCGAACAGGTGATGCCGCATTACAACGTCATGGGCGTGGCCAAGGCCGCTCTGGAGGCCTCGGTGAAGTACCTGGCCGAGGATCTGGGCAAGGACGGCATCCGCGTCAACGCCATCTCTGCCGGCCCGATCAAGACCCTGGCCGCCAGCGGTATCGGCGATTTCCGCTACATCCTGAAATGGAACGAGCTGAACTCGCCCCTGCGCCGCAACGTGACCATCGACGATGTGGGCAAATCGGCCCTCTACCTGCTGTCCGACCTGGCCTCGGGCGTGACGGGCGAAAACCTGCACGTCGACTCGGGCTACCATATCGTCGGCATGAAGGCCGTCGACGCCCCCGACATCGACAAGACCTGATCCGCGCGGCCCGACCGCCCGATCCCGGATGGAAACGGAGGGGCCCCGGCTCCTCCGTTTCGCGTTTTCCCAGCCCCTGCCCGCCCCTCTCTATCTGCCTGAGGCCTGCCCATGCTCTCTGTTCTGCTGACCGTCTTTGCCGTGCATCTGGTGGCCGCCATCTCGCCCGGCCCGGCGGTGCTGATGACCATGCGCACGGCGATCACCGGCGGCTTTGCCCGGGGCGCGGGCTTTGCCCTGGGCGTGGGCCTGGGGGCCGTGGCCTGGGCCGCCGCCGCCGTGCTGGGCCTGGCGACCCTCTTCGAGGTGGCGCCCCGCCTGCTGATCGCGCTGAAGATCGCGGGCGCCGCCTATCTGCTGCACCTGGCCTGGAAGATGTGGCGCGGCGCCGATCAGCCGCTGGCGCTGACGCCCGGCTGTGGCGCCACAACTGCCCCGCAGGCCCCAGGGGCCCGCGCCCTGGCGCGACTGGCCCTGCGCGGGTTGACCACCCAGCTGGCCAATCCGAAACCGGCGATCTTCTTTGGCGCGGTCTTCGTGACCATCGTGCCCCGCGACGCGGGCCCGGGCCTTTTCGCCGCCATCCTGGCCGTGGTCTTTGCCAACGAAGTGCTGTGGAACCTCGCCGTGGCACGGATTTTCTCGCTTGATCGCGCGCGCGCAGGCTATACACGTCTGAAATCCGCGATCGACCGCGGGCTGGGCGCGGCACTTGCCGCCCTGGGCCTCAAGGTCGCCGCCTTCTGACACAGCCGCCCCGGACCGCCGGGCGCCGCCCTGACGAAAAGGATCACCGATGGTCGACAACCGCCTGCCGCATGAAAAGGGTTTCCACGTTTCCTGGGACCAGATCCATCGCGATTCCCGCGCCCTGGCCTGGCGGCTCGACAATCAGGGCCCGCTGGACGGCGGCGCCTGGAAGGCGGTGGTGGCCATCACCCGCGGCGGCATGGCCCCCGCGATGATCGTCGCGCGCGAGCTGGACATCCGCACCGTCGACACGATCTCGGTGAAATCCTACCACTCGGGCGGCGGCAAGGCCGATCAGCGCCGCGACGCCGAGGTGCTGAAATCCCCCGACCCCGAGATGATGGGCGACGGCACCGGCATCCTGATCATCGACGACCTGGTCGATACCGGCAAGACGCTGGAACTGGTCCGCGCCCTTTACCCCAAGGCCCATGTGGCCACGGTCTATGCCAAGCCCCAGGGCCGGCCGCAGGTGCAGACCTTCATCACCGAGGTCAGCCAGGATACCTGGATCTTCTTCCCCTGGGACATGGCGCTGCAATACGTTGAACCCTACCGCGGCAAGGACTGACCTGCCCCCTTTCCAATAGCCAAACGGGCGCCCAACCGGGCGCCCGTTCGCATTTCGCCTCGCAGGCCCGCCCGCGCGGCGCGCTCGGATCAACGCGCCCCGCCCCCTCTTCTCGTTTGCCAAAAATATCCCGGGGCTGAGCCGCATCTCGGAAATCGTCCAGTGGACGATTTCAGCGGCGAAGGGGGCGGAGCCACGGAAGAGCCCGCGAGGGCTCAAGAGGGGGCAGAGCCCCCTCCCGCCCGGTCTCAGGCCAGCGCCGCCTTGACGCTGTCTTGCCAGGGCGTCGACTTGCGCCCGATCAGCCCTTCCAGCGTGGCGCCGCTGGCCTCCAGGTCGCCGTTCGCCGCATGGGCGGAACTGTCGGCCAGCATATGGGCCACCACCTCGGGCAGGCCCGCGCTCAGGTAGATCTCTTTCAGCTCGGCCTCGCTCATGTCGGCATAGGCCACCGGCTTGCCAGAGACGCGGGCCACCTCGGCGGCGAATTCGGCCATGTCGAAGCTCTCGCTGCCCGCCAGCTCATAGGTGCCCGCGGGCTGATCCGAGACCAGCACGGCGGCGGCGGCCTCGGCGTAATCGGCGCGCGACGCCGGGCTGTAGCGCCCGCTGCCGCTGGCCCCGATGATGGCGCCCGACTCGATCGACTGGCCCAGGGCGCCGGTCAGGTTCTCATTGTACCAGCCGTTGCGCAGCAGGGCGACGGGCAGACCGCTGGCGCCGAGCAGCTTTTCGGTGCCACGGTGATCCACCGCCAGCCACAGCCCGCTGTCATCGGCGCGCAGGATCGAGGTATAGGCCACCAGCTCGACGCCCGCGTCTTTGGCCGCGTCGATCACGCTCTTGTGCTGGCCGACGCGGTCGTTGCCCACTTCGCTGCCCGAGATCAGCAGCACCCGCGCGATGCCCTGCATCGCCGCCGCCAGGGCCGGGGCGTCGCCGTAGCTGCCGAAACGCACCTCGACGCCCTTCGCCTCCAGCGGTGCCGCCGCCTCGGGGCGGCGCACCAGGGCCACCACCTGATCAGCCGGCACCTTGGCCAGCAGGCTGTCCACCACCAATGCGCCCAGTTGTCCCGAGGCGCCCGTTACCAGAATCTTGCCGTTCATGATCTTGTCTCCTGTCCCCTGCCGATGGCCTTTCCAACGGTCTCTTGTCGGGGTATGGTCTCTTATCTAGACCGACCAACCGGCCCCGTGAAGGAGGCACTATTTCATGACAAGGGAACATCCGGGTAACCCCGTCATCCTGGACGCCGCCGCGCGCCAGATCCTGCAAAGCTTCTCGGAAAAGGCCGCCGCCCTGACCGGCCCCGACACCGCCGCCGCCGATCTGGCCAACTGCCCGGTGCGCGACGTGCTGGGCCGCATGGGCGATAAGTGGAGCCTGCTGATCCTCGTCGCCCTGTCGCAACAGCCGCACCGCTTCTCGGCGCTGCAACGGGCGGTTGGCGACATCTCGAAACGGATGCTGACCCAGTCGCTGCGGATGCTGGAACGGGACGGGCTGGTGTCGCGCCAGGTCTTCCCGACCAAGCCGCCCTCGGTGGAATACGCCCTGACGACCCTGGGCGAAGCGGCGCTGGTGCCGGTGGCCGGGCTGATCGACTGGGCGGCGGGCGCCCATGACGCGATCCGCGCCGCGCGCCTGCGCTATGACGCCGAGGCGGGCGCCTGAGCGGTCAGCGCATCAGCCAGCTGAAAGAGCGATGGATCAGCCCGCGCGCGCCCTGGCTGACCAGCGGCCCGTGGGCCATCAGCAACTGATCGGCGCGCCAGTCCAGCACCTGCCCAATGGCGGCCCGCGCCGCCTTGCGGTCGAGGAAGGACAGCCGGAAGCGCCAGGGCACCCGGGGATCCTCGCCCAGGATCCCGTCCAGCCGGGCGATCTGCTCGCGCCAGCCGCCGAACCAGCCGCGCGGCAGGTTCTGCATCAGATCGGCCACCAGCACCGTGCGGCTGAGCCGGTGATAGAAGACAACTTCGGTGGTATAGATATTGCCCGGCACCGGCACCTGGTCGATCTGCCCGGCCCAAAGCGGCGGCGCCTCGGGGCCCAGCTCCTGGCTTTCCGGCAGGTCGGGGCGGCGTTTGGCGATGCCCGGCGCCATGTAGATCCCGGCCTGCGGATAGGCCCGGGCCCAATCCGCCATCCAGCGTTCATGCAGATGATTGGGCGAGACCAGCGCGGTCACCTCGCCCAGCCGGTCCACATCGCGGCGCATCTTGTCGCTGAGCGGGGTCGGCGACCAGACCCAAAGGCCGCCATCGGCCAGCTGCGCCACCGCCATCCGCGTGGGATAGACGAAGCCCGCCAGGGCCGGGGCAACGGGCCCTTCATCGGTCCACAGGCCGTGGCCAAACGGCACAAGCATGTCTTTTCCCTTACGTCACCGTCGCGTCTGTCCCTCTCTTACCGCGCTTTGCCGCAGCGCGGCAAGGTTGCGGCGCACAACGTTGCGCAGCGCGCGCGGGTCTTCGCCGCCTCTTTTCCTTGCCCGGCGCCGCTGCTAGCCTTCCCGGCAACCCGCCGCCGCGCTGCCGCCGCTGCGGCCCCCAGCACACCGCGGCACCCCGGAGGGTCGGAATGTCATCCATCACGCGTACCAAGGCCACCTTTCTGCCCCCGGTGATGGAGGCGCGGCGCTGGCTGGACGGCGTCGATTTTCCGGCCGAGCGCCCGCTGATCAACGTCTCGCAGGCCGCCCCCGTGGCCCCGCCGCCGCCGCCGCTGATCGCGGCGATGAAAGAGGCGATGGACCGCCCCGAAACCCACCTTTACGGCCCCGTGCTGGGCCTGCCGGGCCTGCGCGCCCGCATCGCCGCCGACTGGTCGGCGGCCTATGGCGGCACGGTTTCCGAGGCCCAGGTGGCGATCACGGCGGGCTGCAACCAAGCCTTCTGCGCCACCATCGCCGCGCTGACCGGCGAGGGCGACGAGGTGATCCTGCCGACGCCCTGGTACTTCAACCACAAGATGTGGCTGGACATGCAGGGGGTACGCGCCGTGCCCCTGCCCTGTGAGGCCGACATGATGCCCGATCCTGCGCGCGCCGCCACGCTGATAACGGCCCGCACCCGCGCCATCGTGCTGGTCACCCCCAACAACCCGGCGGGCACCGAATATCCGCCCGCGCTGATCGCCGCCTTCCGTGACCTGGCGCGCGCGCGGGGCGTGAAGCTGATCCTGGATGAGACCTACCGCGACTTCCACAGCTCGGACGCGGCGCCGCACGACCTGTTCACCGATCCCGACTGGGACAATACGCTGATCCAGCTTTACTCCTTCTCCAAGGCCTACCGGCTGACCGGGCATCGCACCGGGGCCATCGTCGCCTCGGTCAAGCTTCTGGAAGAGATGGAGAAGTTCCAGGACTGTGTGGCCATCTGCGCGCCGCAACTGGGCCAGATCGCGGCGCTTTGGGGGATGGAGAACCTGGGCCCCTGGCTGGCGGGCGAACGGGCCGAGATCCTGGCGCGGCGCGATGCCATGCTCGCGGGCACGCAGCAGCTGGCCGCCGCCGGCTGGACCCTGCATTCGGCGGGCGCCTATTTCGCCTATCTGTCGCATCCCTTCGCCGAAAGCGCGGCCAGCCTGGCGCCGCGCCTGGTGCGTGACGCCGGTATCCTGATGCTGCCCGGCACGATGTTCACCCCCCCGGGCGATGACAGCGGCACCCGCCAGATGCGTGTCGCCGTGGCCAATCTGGACCGCGCCGGGATCACCGCCTTTCTGGACCGTGTCACCGCCTTCGCCAGCGCCTGAGGGCCGCGCTTGCCCCTTGCGAGGCAAGGCTTTAACAAGGCCGCAACGCTTTGGGCCCGCGCCCAGGGCCCCATTTCCGCTTGTCCGCGCAAACCCTTGCGCGCACAGCAAAAACCGGAGGTTGCCGCATGGCGAGCAAGAAATCCAACGGGCTGGTCTGGATCCTGATGGCCCTGCTCATTCTCGGGCTCGGGGGCTTCGGCGCCACCAGCTTTACCGGCTCGGTCAGCCGGGTTGCCTCGGTCGATGGCAAGCCGGTGCGCATCGACAGCTATTCGCGTGAATTGCAGGGTCAGATGAACCAGCTCGGCCAGCAGCTTGGCCAGGTGATGACCTTCGAACAGGCCCAGGCCTTCGGCCTGCCCGAGGCGGTGCTGTCGCGGCTGGTGGCCAACCGCGCCCTGGACGCCGAGGCGGACAAGCTGGGCCTGTCGGTGGGCGACGGCACGCTGCGCGACCAGATCGTGCAGATCCAGGCCTTCCAGGGCCCCGATGGCAGCTTCTCGCGCGACAACTACACCTTCGCGCTGCAAAATGCGGGCCTGAGCGAAGAAGAGTTCGAAACCGACCTGCGCGCCGAAACCTCGCGCTCGATCCTTCAGGCCGCCGTGGTGTCCGCCACCGAGATGCCCGCGATCTATGCTGATACCCTGGTGGGTTTCCTGGCCGAGACCCGCGCCATCAGCCTGGTGCGCCTGGGCGTCGATGCGCTGGATGCGCCGATCCCGGCCCCGACGGAGGCGCAGCTGCGCGCCTTCTATGACGAGAACATCGCCGACTACACCGCCGCCGAGAAAAAGCGCATCACCTATGCCATGCTCTCTCCCGACAGCCTGGTCGATGCCATGCCGGTGGACGACAGCGCCATCCGCCAGATCTATGAAGAGCGGATCGACCAGTTCGAACAGCCCGAGCGCCGCCTGGTCGAACGCCTGCCCTTCGCCGATGCCGAGGCCGCCCAGGCCGCGCGCGACCAGCTGGACGCGGGCGAGACCGATTTCGAGGCCCTGGTGGCCGGGCGCGATCTGACCCTGAACGATGTCGATCTGGGCGATGTCTCGCGCGAGGATCTGGGCGCCGCCGCCGAGGCCGTCTTTGCCGCCACCAGCGGCGACATCGTGGGCCCGGCCGACAGCGATCTGGGGCCCGCGCTTTACCGGGTGAACGGGGTGCTGGCTGCGACCTCGGTCGACTATGGCACCGCCGCGCTGATGATCCGCGAAGAGCTGGCCGCCGATGCCGCCCGCCGCGCCGTGCAGGCCCAGTCGGAACCGGCCGAGGATCTTCTGGCCGGGGGCGCCACCCTGGAAGAGCTGGCCGCCGAAACCGACATGGAGCTGGGCCAGATCGACTGGTACGCGGGCCTGTCCGACGGGATCGCCGCCTATGCCGATTTCGAGGATGCGGCCTCTGCCCTGACGGCCGAGGATTACCCCGAGGTGATGCAACTGGACGATGGCGGCATCTACGCCATGCGCCTGGACGAGATCGTGCCCCCCGCCCCCGAGCCCTTCGAGGATGTGGCCGAGCGCGTGGCCGACAACTGGGAGGCGGCGCAGACCGACGCCGCCCTGACCGCCAAGGCCCAGGCCATGATGGACCGCGTCGCGGCGGGCGAGACCCTGGAAGAGGTGACCACCGATCTGGGCCTGTCGCTGGCCCAGGAACCCGCCGTCACCCGCAACGGCGCCGTGCTGGGCACGCCCGCGGGCTTCAACGCCGAGGTCTTCGATCTGGCCCCGGGCGAGATGACCCTGTCGCAGGGCTTCGGCGCGGTGATCCTGGCCCGGCTCGACAGCGTCACGCCCCCGGCCGAGGACGACCCCCGCGCCAGCCAGCTGCGCGACCAGATCACCGCCCAGGTCTCCGGCGCCCTGGCGCAGGAGGTCTATGACGCCTATGCCACCCAGGTCCGCGCCAGCAAGGATGTGCGCATCGACCAGGAAGCGCTGAACGCGATCCACGCGCAGTTCCGCTAAGGCGCGGCCCTACACCTCGGGGCAGCGCGCCCCGGGCAGATGATCCAGAAACGCAAAAGGCGGGGGCCACAAGCCCCCGCCTTTTTCATGTCCGCTCGTGCGTTCTGCCCCGCTGGCCTGCCTGCCTCAGGGCGCCAGCCCTTCGGTCAGCACCGCCGAGACCGGCACCAGATGCACCTGATCGGCCCGGTCGGCCAGGCCCCAGACCAGCAGCGCCGAGACCGTCTCGGGGCGCAGCCGCCCGACCATCACCACGCCACCTTCCTGCCCGGCCTTCAGCGCCGCATAGTCCAGGAAGCGGCGGATCACCCGGTCATCCTCGCCCTGGGCGTCGAAATCGCGGAACAGCGTCGCGGCGGGCACCCCCTCGCGCAGCGCCAGCTTGCGCGCGGTGTCCAGCCCCTCGGGATACAGCAGCAGACCATGGCCGCTGGCGGCCAGCGCCTCGGCCAGCTGCTCGGAGGTGGCGCTGCCCCGTTGCAGCAGGCTCGGCCCCTCTTCCATCACCGCCACCGCCTCGGGCACCTGGGCGCCCCAGGTCTGGGCGGCGTTTTCCACATCCGCAGGGGTGGCGCCCTCGGGCAGATCGGCGCGCAACAGCACCTCGAAGCCCGCGGCGCGGTAGGCCTGCATCGCCAGGGCCGCGTCGGGGCGGCTGGCGTCGATGGCAAAGCTCAGCGGATAGGGGAAGCTGCGCAGCGAGTTGATGCTGACCCGGGTGTCGCCCTCGTCGATCAGCACGATGGCCATGCGCGGGCGCGGGTCGGCGGCGTCATAGGGGGCGGCGAAGGCCTCGATCGGCGGCAGAGGTACTGCTGCGGCGGCGGTATCAGTGGCGACAGCATTGCCCCGTTCGGTCAGCGGCCCGCTGGCCCCCTGTCCCGGCAGGCGCGGCGCGGCGCTGGCCTCTTCCTCGGGCGCGGGCGTCTGGATCTCGGGCGCGTCATCGCCGATCTGCGGCAGGCGCGGCGGCGCCACCGGCTCGGCGGCGGGGCTGGGCAAGGCGGCAGGGGCCGCAGCCCCCGCGCTTGGCGGCCCGGCCGTGATCGCGTCCAGATCTGCTTGGGGGAAACCTGCGGCGGGCAAGGTGATCTGGCCCTCGGGCGGCGTCGGATCCTGGGGCACGGCAGCGGTGCCTGTCTCATTGCCGACCTCGGTGCCTGTCTCTGCGCCCTCGGGCGTGGGCTCGGGCTGCGCCCCGGGCGCAGGGGCGCTGACCTCGGGCGTGGCGCCTGCGGGGCGGGCGGGATCGGCGGCGCCTTCCAGCAGCGGCGCGGGTTCGGCGCCGCCTTCGGTGCCCTGCGGCTGCGCCAGCGCCTGGGCCACGTCGGGCGCGGGCGCGCTGTCCGATTGCGCGGCGGGCGGGCTCGCCTCGGGGGCCGTCACCAGCGGGCGCGGCGCGGCGCTGCCCGGGTCCGTGGCGTCGCCTTCGGGCAGGACCGGCAGGGCATCGCCCGCGTCGCGGTTGAACTCGGACCCCGGCGCGACCTCGGCGGCGCCAGCCTGGGGCGGGGTTTCCGACGTGCCCTGACCGGGGCTGTCTTCGCGGGCTGCCTCGGCGCCCTCTTCCGGCGCGGGCGGAGTGGCCGTCGCGCCCTCTGCGGCGGGGTCCGCCTCTGTCGCCTCGGGCGTCCCGGCGCCGCTCTGCGGCGGCTGGCTGCGCGCCGGGGCGGGCAGGTAGCCCGGCGGCGGCGAGGTCAGAGACGCCGTTGCCAATGCCATACCGGACAACAGGGTGCCCCAGACGAAGCCTGAAATCGTGCCGCGTGCCACGTTGTCTCTCTCGCTCTCTCCGGGTCTTCCGCCCGGGCCTTGGTCGGGGATCCCCCCGTCTTGCGCGCCGATCCCCCTCTGGCCCCCTCTGGCGGCGGCGCCCGCCCGAACGGGCCTTGACGCTGCCCGGCTGGCGCGGGATCAATGCAACGCCCCGTCCCTTGGGGCGCGCCGAAACTATACCACCATATGCGCCCTCGGAAAGGGGGTGAGGAGAGCCCCAATGTCCGACGCCCTGAAGCCCCTCATCGCCGCCGCCGCCGACCGCGCCCTGTCGCGCGAGGAGGCCGGGCAGGCCTTCCAGATCCTGTTCGACGGCGAGGCGACCCCGGCCCAGATCGGCGGCTTCCTGATGGCCCTGCGCACCCGGGGCGAAACGGTCGAGGAATATACCGCCGCCGCCGCCGTGATGCGCTCGAAATGTCACCGGGTGACGGCGCCCGAGGGGGCGATGGACATCGTCGGCACCGGCGGCGACGGCAAGGGTACGCTGAACATCTCGACCGCGACGGCCTTCGTGGTGGCGGGCGCGGGCGTGCCGGTGGCCAAGCATGGCAACCGCAACCTCAGCTCGAAATCCGGCGCCGCCGATGCGCTGTCGGAAATGGGGGTCAAGGTGATGGTCGGCCCCGAGGTGGTCGAAAAGGCGCTGGCCGAGACCGGCATCGCCTTCATGATGGCGCCGATGCATCACCCGGCCATGGCCCATGTCGGGCCCGCGCGGGTCGAGCTGGGCACGCGCACGATCTTCAACATCCTGGGCCCGCTGACCAACCCGGCGGGCGTCACCCGCCAGCTGACCGGCGCCTTTTCCCGCGAGGTGATCCGCCCCATGGCCGAAACCCTGGGCGCGCTCGGGTCCAAGAAAGCCTGGCTGGTGCATGGCTCGGACGGCACGGACGAGCTGGCGATTTCCGGCATCTCCTGGGTCGCGGGGCTGGAGGAAGACGGCACGGTGCGCGAGTTCGAACTGCACCCCGAAGAGGCGGGCCTGCCCACCCACCCCTTTGAAGAGATCATCGGCGGCACCCCCACTCATAACGCCGCGGCCTTCCGCGCCCTGCTGAACGGTGCGCAATCGGCCTATCGCGACGCGGTGCTGCTGAATGCCGCCGCCGCCCTGGTGGTTTCGGGCCGCACCAAGGATCTGAAAGAGGCCGCCGGCATCGCCGCCGAAAGCATCGACAGCGGCGCGGCCCTGGCCAAGGTCGAGGCCCTGGCCCGGCTGACCTCGGCCGCATGAGCAACGCCGCAACCGATCCCCCCGCCCTGCCCCAGGGCCAGCCCGCCGCGCCCGGTCCCTGGGCCGATCTGCGGTTCTTTGCCGAGGACTATCCGCGCATAGCCGCCGCCCTGGCTGCGGACACGCGCCAGATCCTGCCGCCCGCGCCGCAACGTTTCGCAGCCCTCGCCGCCTGCCCGCCCGAGGCCACCCGGGTGGTCATCCTGGGCCAGGATCCCTATCCGACCCCGGGCCATGCCCACGGGCTGGCCTTCTCGGCAGAGCCGGAGGTGCGCCCGCTGCCGCGCTCGCTGGGCAATATCTACAAGGAAATGCAGACCGATCTGGGCGGCTGCCCCGCCAATGCCGATCTGCGGTTTCTGGCCGCCCAGGGGGTCTTGCTGCTGAACACCGCGCTGACGGTGCCCGCGGGCGCTGCCGGGGGCCATGCCAAGCTGGGCTGGTCCGCCCTGACCGCCCAGGTGCTGGCCCGCCTGTCGGACCGCCCCCGCGCCTTCCTGCTGTGGGGGAAACCCGCGCAGGGGTTTGCGCGTTATATCGCCGGGGAGGATCATTTGATCGTGATGTCCCCGCACCCTTCGCCCCTGTCGGCGCGCCGGGGATTTTTCGGCTCGCGCCCATTTTCAAGCGTCAACAACTGGCTTAGAGCGAGAGGGGAAGGCGAAATTGATTGGACCGGCGCCAGGTCCGCGACCGAGGGAGCCCAGAGATGAGCGAAACCGTTCTGGACCGCATCAAGGCCTACAAGCTGGAAGAAATCGCCGCCGACAAGGCCGCCAAACCCCTGGCCGAGGTCGAGGCCGAGGCGAAGGACGCCCCTGCCGTGCGCGGCTTTGCCGATGCGCTGCATGAGGCGTCACGCTCGGGCTATGGGTTGATCGCGGAGGTCAAGAAGGCCTCGCCGTCGAAGGGCCTGATCCGCGAGGATTTCGACCCCGCCGCCATCGCCGCCGCCTATGCCGAGGGCGGCGCCGCCTGCCTGTCGGTGCTGACCGACACGCCCTCCTTCCAGGGCGCCAAAGAGTTCCTGGTGCAGGCGCGCGAGGCCTGCGACCTGCCGGTGCTGCGCAAGGATTTCATGTATGACACCTACCAGGTGGCCGAGGCCCGCGCCCTGGGAGCCGATTGCATCCTGATCATCATGGCCTCGGTCAGCGACGCCCAGGCGCTGGAGCTGGAGGACGCCGCCCAGCACTGGGGGATGGATGCCCTGATCGAAGTGCATAACGAGGAAGAGCTGAGCCGTGCCGCCGCGCTGAAAAGCCGCCTTCTGGGGATCAACAACCGCAACCTGAAGACCTTCGAGACCTCGCTGGACACCACCCGCAAGCTGTCGCGCCTGGCCCCCGAGGACCGGATCCTGGTGGCCGAAAGCGGGCTGACCGGCCCCGAGGATCTGGCCGACCTGGCCCGCTACGGCGCCCGCTGCTTCCTGATCGGCGAAAGCCTGATGCGCCAGGACGATGTGGCCGCCGCCACCCGCACCCTGCTGGCCCAGCCGACCGGCGGCGGTCTCTGACGCCCGCCCACGCTCTCATAGCCACGCAGGACCAAGGCCCCAAGGAAGGAACCGCCCGATGGCACTGACCCATTTCGACGGCAAGGGCGACGCCCATATGGTCGATGTCTCTGACAAGGCGGTGACGGCGCGGATCGCCACCGCCGCCGCCTGGGTGAAGATGCAGCCCGAGACGCTGCGCCTGATCACCTCGGGCGAGACCAAGAAAGGCGACGTGGCGGGCATTGCCCGGCTGGCGGGCATCATGGGGGCCAAGAAGACCGCCGATCTGATCCCGCTGTGCCACCCGCTGCCGATCACCAAGGCCAGTGTCGAGATCACCCCCGACGCGGGCCTGCCCGGCCTGCGGATCGAGGCCACGGTGAAGACCTCGGGCCAGACCGGTGTCGAGATGGAGGCGCTGACCGCCGCCTCGACCGCCGCGCTGACGGTCTATGACATGGTCAAGGCGGTGGATCGCGGGATGGAGATTGGCGGGCTGCGGGTGCTGCTGAAGGACGGCGGCAAATCCGGCCGCTACGAGGCGGCGGCCCAATGATCTCGGTCGAAGACGCGCTGGCGGCGCTGTTCGCCCTGGTCGAACCGCTGGGAACCGAAAAGCTGCCCCTGCGCCAGGCCTCGGGCCGCGTCATGCGCGCCGATGTCCGCGCCTTCCGCGATCAGCCCCCCTTTCCCGGCTCGGCCATGGACGGCTATGCGCTGATCGCCGCCGAGGCCCAGCCCCACGCCATGTTCCGCGTCATCGGCGAAAGCGCCGCCGGCGCGCGGTTCGAGGGGCGGGTGAAGCCCGGCCAGGCGGTGCGCATCTTCACCGGCGCCCCGGTGCCCGAGGGCGCCACCCGCGTGGTGCTGCAAGAGGATGTGACCCGCACGGGCGATCTGATCACCCTGACCGACAGCCTGGACACGGGCCCGCATATCCGCCCCGCCGGGGTGGATTTCCGCCAGGGCGACACTTTCGCCGCGCCGCGCCTGCTGCGCCCCGCCGATGTGGCCCTGCTGGCGGCGATGAACCAGCCCGCCGTCACCGTCTCGCGCCGCCCAGAGGTGGCGCTGATCTCGACCGGGGACGAGCTGGTGCTGCCCGGCGAGGATCCGGGGCCCGATCAGATCGTGGCCTCAAACACCTTCGGGCTGGAGGCGCTGTTTCGCGCCCATGGCGCCCGCACCCGCATCCTGCCCATAGCCCGCGACAACCGGGCGTCCTTGGAAAGCGCCTTCCGTCTGGCCAAGGGCGCCGATCTGGTGGTGACCATCGGCGGCGCCTCGGTGGGCGATCACGATCTGGTGGGCCGCGTGGCCGCCGATCTGGGGATGGAGCAAAGCTTCTACAAGGTCGCGATGCGCCCTGGCAAACCGCTGATGGCGGGGCGCATGGGGGCGGATCTGGGGGGCGCGATGATGATCGGCCTGCCCGGCAACCCGGTCTCGGCCATGGTCTGCGGCCATGTCTTCGTGGTGCCGGTGCTGCGCGCGTTCCAGGGCCTGCCGCCCGCACCCGCGCCGCGCGCCCATGCGCCGCTGCTGGCGGCGCTGCCCGCCAATGGCCCGCGCGCCCATTACCTGCGCGCGCGCCTGGCGCCCGAGGGGCTGACCGCCTTCTCCAGCCAGGACAGCTCGCTCTTGTCGATCCTGTCGGAGGCCAATGCGCTGATCCTGCGCCCGCCCGGGGCCCCCGCCGCCACACCGGGCGAGATCCTGCCCTATCTGCCGATCTAGGCGCCCTGCAATCCTGCCCCGGGTCCATGTTCCGCTTTTGCCGCCCTGTTGACACAAAACGGGAACAGCAGTAGAACAAACCCTAGATGTAGTGCAGGAGCGCCCTTATGCTGACCAGAAAACAGCTCGACCTGTTGGAATTCATCCACAAGCGGGTACAGCGGGACGGCGTGCCCCCGTCTTTCGATGAGATGAAAGAGGCGCTGGATCTGCGCTCGAAATCCGGCATTCACCGGCTGATCACGGCACTGGAGGAACGTGGGTTCATCCGCCGCCTGGCGCATCGCGCCCGGGCGATCGAGATCGTCAAGCTGCCCGACAGCCTGGCCGCGAAAGAGGCCGCCACCGGTGGTGGCTTCCGCCCCAAGGTGATCGAAGGTGGTGCCGGAGCCGCGCCTGCCGCCCGGGCCGCTGCGCCTGCCCCCGAGATGCCCCATGCGATGGAGCTGCCGGTGATGGGCCGCATCGCCGCCGGTGTCCCGATCGAGGCGATTTCCGAGGTTGCGTCGCATATCACCGTGCCCGACGCGATGCTGTCGCGCGGCGGCAGCCATTTCGCGCTGGAGGTGAACGGCGATTCGATGATCGAGGCCGGGATCAATAACGGCGACGTGGTGATCATCCGCGAAGGGGCCACCGCCGACGATGGCGACATCGTCGTGGCCCTGGTCGAAGAGCAGGAAGCGACGCTGAAGAAGATCTACCGCAAGTCCGGTTCGGTCGATCTGGTGGCCGCCAACCCCGCCTATGCCACCCGCACCCTGCCCGCCAACAAGGTGCGCGTTCAGGGCCGTCTCGTGGGTCTGATCCGCACCTACTGAAGGCGCCGAGGCCCTCCTCGCTCGGGCCTGCGGCCCGCGCTCCTCGGGGGTGGCATCGCGCTGCGTCTGGTCTCGTCGGTGACAGTCCTCGGACTAGGGAAGACTGGATCAGGGGCGAGACCATCTGTTTCACCCGGGCTATTTCGCCCGGGTCCGCGCGCGCCTCTCACGTAGCCCCCCGGCGCCGGGGCGTCTTGCCCGGTGCCACCTCCTCTGCCCTGTCCTGCCGCCCGGCCTGCGCGTCATCCGACGCGTCCTTCATCGAGGGACGCGCGGCAGCCTCTGCCGTCTCAGTTCACACGCCCTTGCCCCGGCCCTTGCGCGCCCGTCCGCCCCCCGCCACACATCAGGCTGCGCAGGGCCCAGCCCTGCGGCGCCTCGGCCTCGCGGCGCAGATCCGGGGTGTTCCACAGACGCTGGCCGCTCCGCTCTTCCGCCGTGACCAACCGGCGAGCCGCGCCCTGGCCGATCACCGCCACGGCGCCGGTGCGGCGCAGGCGGGCCGGGTCGTAGATGTCGCAGCCCCGGGCCCCCGGCGCCTCGACCGCCGCCACGTTCAGCACCAGGATCTCGCCCGGGGCGCAGGGGCCTTCGGCCGCCGCCGCGCGCTTTCCCGTGGCGTGGCGCACCCCCGGCGGGGCCTGCCAGCGCGCCGCGGCCTGCGCCTGATCCGCCGGATCGCCGTCGTTTTCCAGCCAGACCCGGGCGGCGAAGCTTTCGGCGCGCTCGCGCGACAGGGCGCGGCCCCGCTCGGTCATCACCCCGACCAGCCCGCCGGTCTCGGCGATCAGCAGCGCGGGCCGCTCGACCCGGGCCCACAGCAGCGCGGCCAGGGCCATGGGCAGCAGCCCGGCCCAGCGTCCGCGCCCGACCCACAGCATCACCACCAGCGCGCCAAGGGCCAGAAGCGGCAGGGTGGCGGCGGGTGGCGTGGGCACCGTGCCGCGCGCGCCCTCCAGCCCGGCCACGGCCTGGGCGACGCCCAGGATCCAGTCCAGCCCCAGCCCCATGGCACGGATCGCCAGCCCCTCCAGCCCGAGGGGCATCAAGAGCACCGCGATCAGGGCGGCGGGCATGACCAGCGTGCCCATCACCGGCACCGACAGCAGGTTGGCGATCAGCCCGTAGTGGGCCACCTGGTTGAACTGCGCCGCCGCCACCGGCGCCGTGGCCAGCCCGGCGACGGCCGAAGACAGCACCAGGGTCAGGGCCCGCCCCCGCCAGCCGCGCCCGGGCCAGTCGCGCCCCTTCAGCAGGGAAAAGACCCAGACCAGCGACAGTGTGGCGGCAAAGGACATCTGGAACCCCGGCGACAAAAGCGCCTCGGGGCGCAGCCCCAGCACCACCAGCGCCGCCAGGGCCACCGCCCGCAGGGTCAGCGCCCGGCGCAGGGCCATGGCCGCCACCAGTGCCACCGCCACCATGACAAAGGCCCGTTCCGTGGCGATCGAGCCCCCCGACAGCGCCAGATAGACACTGGCCACCGCCAGCGCCGCCGCCGCCGCGATGGACCGGACCGGCCAATAAAGGGCGGCGTGGCGCGACAGCACCAGCCCGCGCCGCACCGCCAGAAAGACGAAGCCCGACAACAGCCCCATATGCAGCCCCGAGATCGCCAGCAGATGGGCCAGGTTCGACACCCGCAGGTCCTGCACCACCTCCTGCCCCATGGCAGAGCGGTCGCCCGCGGTGATGGCGGCGGCAAAGGCGCCGGTCTCGCCCGGCAGACGCGCCCGAAAGGCCGCCGAAATCGCCATGCGGGCGCGAAACACCCGTGCCTCGCCCGGCGCGGGCGGGGCCACCGACAGCAGGGCGACGCGGGTATAGCCCAGCCCGCCCAGACGCTGGAACCAGGCGTGGCGGCGAAAGTCGAAGCCGCCCGGTTCCACCGGCCCGCCCGGGGGCGACAGAAAGGCCGTGGTCATGACCCGGGCGCCGGGGCGCGGCAGGGTGCCCTCGGGGCCATGTAGAGAGATCCGAACACGGGCCGGGGTGTCTTCGGGCGCCATGCGGTCCAGGCGCACCCGGTCCAGGGTCAGCCGGGGCGCGTCCGAGGCCGAGCGGTCAATGCCGATGATCCGCCCTTCGACCGGCCCGTAATAGCGCCAGCCCAGCACCGGCCCCGCCACCGCATGGGCCCGGGCCGAGGCCAGGGCCACGCCCCCCGCCAGAAGGGCCAGGCCAAGGGCTGCGGGCTGCAACAGCGCCCGGCCCCGTGCCCCGGCCCAAAGACCAAGCGCGAAGAGGGCCGCCGTCAGCCCCCAGAGGCCCGCGCGGGCGCCGGGGCCTGGCTCGACCGGCAGGGCGAAATAGGTGCCGATGCCGCAGGCCAGCGCCACTGGCGCCCAGTGAAACAGATGCCCCCGCTGCGCCAGGGCTGCCTTGCACAGGGTGTCGCCAAGCTGCCGCACTTGTCTCGCCTCCGGCCCGCCGATAGACAATGCCCGGAACGCTACACAGCGCATGGTTAATCAAACGTTAGGATCGTCGCCTTGTCCGAGCAGATCGTCACCCGCTTCGCGCCCTCGCCCACGGGCTTCTTGCATATCGGCGGCGCGCGCACCGCGCTGTTCAACTGGCTTTATGCCCGCGGCCGGGGCGGCAAGTTCCTGCTGCGGATCGAGGACACCGACCGCGCCCGTTCGACCCCCGAGGCGACCCAGGCGATCATCGACGGGCTGGCCTGGCTGGGGCTGGACCATGACGGCGAGATCGTCAGCCAGTTCGACCGCGCGGACCGGCACCGCGAAGTGGCGCTGGAGCTGCTGGAGAAGGGCCAGGCCTACAAGTGCTTCTCGACCCAGGACGAGATCGAGGCCTTCCGCGAGGCGGCCCGGGCCGAGAAGCGCTCGACCCTGTTCCAGAGCCCCTGGCGCGATGCCGACCCGGCGACCCACCCCGACGCGCCTTACGTGATCCGCCTGAAGACACCGCTGGACGGGCAGACGGTGATCGACGACCAGGTGCAGGGTCCGGTGACGATCCGCAACGACCAGCTGGACGACATGGTGCTGCTGCGCTCGGACGGCACGCCGGTCTACATGCTGGCGGTGGTGGTCGATGACCACGACATGGGCGTCAATACGGTGATCCGGGGCGATGATCACCTGAACAACGCCGCCCGCCAGATGGGCATCTACACCGCCATGGGCTGGCCCCTGCCGACCTATGCCCATATCCCCCTGATCCACGGCCCCGACGGCAAGAAACTGTCCAAGCGCCACGGCGCCCTGGGGGTCGAGGAATACCGCGACATGGGCTATCCGGCGGCGGGTGTGCGCAACTATCTGGCGCGCCTCGGCTGGTCCCACGGCGACGATGAATTCTTCACCGATGCCCAGGCGATGGCGTGGTTCGGCTTCGACGGGATGAACAAGGCCCCGGCGCGGTTCGACTTCAAGAAACTGGCCAATATCAGTGGTCAGCACATCGCCGTGAGCGAAGATGCTGCACTGCTGCAAGAATTGCAGGGCTTCCTGGCGGCCACCGGGGCTGATCCTCTGACGGAACAAAAAATTTACCTTTTGGGAAAGGCCATGCCCTTCCTGAAGGAGCGGGCCAAGACCTTCCCTGAACTGCTTGAAAAGGCTCAGTTCTGCCTGGCTGAACGCCCGCTGGACGTGGACGAGAAAGCGGCCAAGAATCTGGACGCAGTATCCATCGGTATACTGACTGAATTGACGCCGCACTTGCAAAGTGCTAGCTGGACGCGTCAGGATCTGGAGGGGAAACTGACCGTATTCGCCGAGGATCGTGAGATGAAATTCGGCCAGCTTGCCGCGCCCCTGCGTGCAGCACTGGCCGGGCGCACCGCAACCCCGAGCGTCTATGACATGATGCTGGTTCTGGGCCAGGAGGAAACCCTCCTGCGACTTCAGGATGCCAGCAAAGGTGCCGATTAACCCTTCGTTGAGAAGCACCGTGAAAAGAAGGGGCGCCGGGCGGCTTGCAAGCGGGCCGGTGCGGGAACAGAGGAAGGGATAATATAATGTCTGAACCTACCAAGACGGCGACTTTGTCCGTCAACGGCCAAAGCTACGACTTCCCCGTGCTTTCGCCCTCCGTCGGGCCCGATGTCATCGACATCCGTAAACTCTATGCCTCCACCGGCATGTTTACCTACGACCCGAGCTTCACCTCTACCGCGTCCTGCGACTCGACCATCACCTATATCGACGGTGAAAAGGGTGTGCTGCTGCACCGCGGCTACCCGATCGACCAGCTCGCATCGAAATCGCATTACCTCGAAGTCTGCTACCTGCTGCTCTACGGCGCGCTGCCCGATGCCGCCCAGCTGGAAGATTTCGAAAGCCGCGTGACCAAGCACACCATGGTGCATGAGCAAATGCACCGGTTCTTCACCGGCTTCCGCCGCGACGCGCACCCGATGGCCATCATGGTCGGGGTCGTGGGCGCCATGTCCGCCTTCTACCATGACAGCACCGACATCAACGATCCCTGGCAGCGCGAGGTCGCCTCGATCCGCCTGATCGCCAAGATGCCGACCATCGCCGCCATGGCCTACAAGTACACGATCGGCCAGCCCTTCGTGTATCCGCGCAACGACCTGGACTATGCGTCCAACTTCCTGCGCATGTGCTTTGCCGTTCCGGCCGAAGACTATCAGGTGAACCCGATCCTGGCCCGCGCCATGGACCGTATCTTCACCCTGCACGCCGACCACGAGCAGAACGCCTCGACCTCGACCGTGCGTCTGGCGTCGTCCTCGGGGGCCAACCCGTTTGCCTGTATCGCCGCCGGCATCGCCTGCCTCTGGGGCCCCGCCCACGGTGGCGCCAACCAGGCCTGCCTGGAGATGCTGAAGGAAATCGGCACCCCGGACCGGATCCCCGAGTTCATCGCCCGCGCCAAGGACAAGAACGACCCGTTCCGCCTGATGGGCTTTGGCCACCGCGTCTACAAGAACTTCGATCCCCGCGCGACGGTGATGAAGGAATCCGCGGACGAGGTGCTGGAACTGCTGGGTGTGGAAAACAACCCGATCCTGGCCACCGCCAAGGAGCTGGAGAAGCAGGCCCTGGCCGATCCCTACTTCGCCGAGAAGAAGCTGTTCCCGAACGTGGACTTCTATTCCGGCATCATCCTCGAGGCCATGGGCTTCCCGACCTCGATGTTCACCCCGATCTTCGCCCTGTCGCGGACCGTGGGCTGGATCTCGCAGTGGAAAGAGCAGATCGAAGATCCGGGGATGCGCATCGGCCGTCCGCGTCAGCTCTATGTCGGCGAGACCATGCGCGACTACGTGGATGTCGAAAACCGCTGATCGGCGGGACAGTGATAGCGGAAAAGGGCGGCCCTCGGGTCGCCCTTTTTCCTTGGCGGCCACGGGGTCGCGGGAGGGCCTAGCCCTGCCCCTCGCCCATGGCCCGAGGGCTCAGCGCCACCGCCAAGGTGACCGCCGCCATCGCCAGGGTCACCGCCACCAGCGCCGCCCCCAGCGAGACCACCGCCAGGACGCCACTGGCCAGGATCACCCCCAGCAGATTGGCCGTGCGCAGCACCGAAAAGGCCTCGGCCCGTCTGTGGACAGGCACCAGGCGGTCCATCAGCAGCATGTAGGTGGTGCCCAGGGGCGGCAGCACTGCCCCCACCATCACCGCGCCCGCGATGGTCAGGCCCAGCGACAGCCCCGTCGCGGCCAGCAGGCAGCCAAGCGCCATCACCGACAGCTGCGCCACCACCGCCGCGCGCCCGGCCATGCGGTTGCGCCAGCTGACCCACAGCCCGCCACAGACCGAGGCAATGCACAGCGGCACGGTGATCAGGATCGCCATTGTCGGCGCATGGCCAAAGTGCAGCGCCAGGGCCACCGCCCCGATCTCCAGCGTGGCCACCGCCGCGCCCCCCGCCGCCGCACAGGCCAGCCACAACAGCACCGCGGGCGACAGGATGCCCCGGCGGTCCGCCGCAGGCCCGGTGCCGGGGGCGGCCGCCACATCGGGCACCAGAAGCGCGGGCAGCCCGCCCAGCAGGCTAAGCGCCACCACCGCCAAGAGCGGAGAGATGCCGCCCAGCCCCGCCGCCAGCACCGGCGAGGCCACGAAAGAGACCTCGTTCAGGGTGGCCGCGATGCCCAGGGCGCGGGGATAGCGGTCTTCGGGGGTCAACTGGTTCAGCAGGGCGCGCAACATGCCGTAGGCCGCGCCGCTGACCGAGCCCGACAGGCCCGCGCAGACCGCCAGCGCCCAGAAGGGCCAGCCGAGGGCCGCGCCCAGGCACAGCACCAGCAGCGCCAGGGTGCGCAGCCCGATCAGCGCGCGCATGTAGGGCGCGGCGCGGAACCGCGCGCCCAGCCGGGTGAAGGGCACGGCGCCCACCACCTGCGCCAGGGTCATGGCCAGGATCAGGGCGGCGCCGCCGCTTTCATCCCCGGTCAGCGCCAGGGCCAGCAGGGAGAAGGCCACCGGCCCGGCGGCCTGGGGCACCAGCAAGGTGGCCGAGGCGCCATACCAGCGGATCAGCGGCCAGTCGGCGCGCCGCCCGCGCCCGTCGCCCTGGGCCAAATCTGTCTGCATCCTGCCTGCTCCCCTGCCCGGACACGCGAAAGGGGCGCCCGCTGGCGCCCCCCTGCTATCCCCGTCCGGGCCAAAGCACCAGCCCGCAGACGGTGCGCGCCATGAGGCTCAGCGGCCCTCGAAATGCGGCGGACGTTTCTCCAGGAAGGCCACCACGCCTTCGCGGAAATCGCGGCTTTGGCCGCAGCGACCCTGGGCCTTGCCCTCGGCGTCCAGCTGGCCATCCAGCCCCGGCTCTTCCCAGGACCCACGGATCAGCTGTTTCACCTCCGCGTAGCTAGCGGTCGGCCCCTTGGCCAGATGGGCGGCGCGGGCCTTCCAGGTGGCCTCGAAGGCGTCATCGGCCACCGCTTCCCAGATCATGCCCCAGTCGTCGGCCTGGCGCGCGGTAATCTTCTCGGCGAAAAGCGCGGCGCCCATAGCCTTCTGGCTGCCGATGGTGCGCGGCAGGAAATAGGTGCCGCCGGCGTCGGGCACCAGGCCGATGCGGGTGAAGGCCTGAAGGAAATAGGCGCTTTCCTTGGCGATCACCACATCGGCGGCCAGGGCCAGGTTGGCCCCTGCCCCGGCGGCCGCGCCGTTGACCGCGCTGATCGTCGGGATCGGGCAATCGACGATGGCCTTCAGCATCGGCACATATTCCTCGCGCAGGGTGCGTTCCATGTCGGGCACCGCCGCCGAGGCCCGGTCGCTGAGGTCCTGGCCAGAGCAGAAGGCCCGGTCCCCGGCGGCGGTCAGCACCAGCACCCGCGCCTGGCTGCCTGCTGCGCGCGCCGCATCGGCGATCTCGGCCCGCATCCGCGTGTTCAGGGCGTTCATCACATCGGGACGGTTCAGCCGCAGCACGGCGATATCGTCTGCGATCTCCAGCGTGATCGTCTCATAGGTCATGGGCGGGCCTCCTCCTGTCTTCCGTTGGCGCAACAGAAGACGAAGGCGGCCCCGCCGTCAAAGGGGAACATCACGTCAGTCTTTCAGAATTTCCCGCAGCCGGGCCTGTTCCGCGTCCGACAGGCTATCGGCCTCGCCCGCGGCCCGGGCCTGGCCCCGGCGGCGGATATAGCCCAGGCCAAGGCCCAGACCCAGCAACAGCATCACCGGCCCGGCCAGCCACAGAACCATGTTGGACCCGCCCGCGCGCGGCTTCAGCAGCACGTATTCGCCGTAGCGGGCGACGATGAAATCCACGACCTCTTCGTCGCTGTCCCCCGCCACCAGCCGTTCGCGCACCAGCAGGCGCAAGTCACGGGCCAGGTCGGCGTTGCTGTCGTCGATATTCTCGTTCCGGCAGACCAGACAGCGCAGCCCGGTCGAGATCTCGCGGGCGCGGCTTTCCAGGGCCGGATCGGCCAGGATCTCATCGGGTTGCACCGCCTGGGCGGGCAGCGCCAGGGTCAGCAGCAGCAGCCAGAGGGCCGGTCGGGGGAAAAGGCGCAGGGCGCGCAGGATCCAGGCTGTCATTCCGCTGGCACCCCCTGCACGCGGGTCTGTTTCGCGGCCCCTGCGGCCACGCGATAGCGCCGGTCGCTGAGCGACAGCGCGCCGCCCAGGGCCATCAGGATGGCGCCGCCCCAGATCCAGTTGGCCAGGGGTTTGACATAGCTGCGCATGGCCCAACCCCCGCCCGGCTGCGGATCGCCCAGGGCGATATAGACATCGCGGAAAAAGCCATTATCCAGCGCCGCCTCGGTGGTGGGCATCCCGGCGACCGGATAGACCCGTTTTTCGGGATGCAGCGTGCCGATCTGGCGCCCGTCCTTGGCCAGGGTGACCTCGGCCATGGTCGAAATATAGTTCGGCCCCTGCACCTGCTCGACCCCGCGCAGAGTGATGTCATAGCCCGACAGGGCCACCGTATCGCCGACCTGCACCACGCGGATATCCTCGCTTTGCCAGGCCAGCATGCCGGCGATCCCGGCCATGGTCACGCCCAGCCCCGCATGGGCCACCACGCGCCCCCAGTCGGCGCGCGGAAGGCGCAGCAGGCGGGAGGCGCCGCTGTTGCCGGTGCGGCTCCACAGATCCGCCAGGCTGCCCGCGACAAGCCAGGTGCCCAGCATCAGACCCACGGGACCCAGGGCCGAACGGTCGGCCTGCATCGCCCAGACCAGCGCGCCGACCGCCAGGGCCAGCACCGCCGCCGGGGCCAGTTTGCGCGCCACGCGGCCCAGCTTGGCCCGTTTCCACGGCAGCATGGCCCCCAGGGGCAGGATCGCGCCCAGGGCCACCATGAAGGGGGTGAAGGCCATGTTGAAGAAGGGCGCGCCCACCGACAGCTTCCGCTCGAAGGCCATTTCAGAGACCAACGGCCAGATGGTGCCGACGAACACCACGAAGGCCGCGACCCCCAGCAGGATATTGTTGAAAACCAGCGCCGATTCCCGGCTGATCAGGGCAAAGACCCCTTTCGAAGCCATGACCTCGGCCCGCAGGGCAAAAAGCGACAGGGCGCCGACCATGAAGTAGAGCGTGATCAGCAGCAGGAAGACGCCGCGTTCGGGGTCGGTGGCGAAGGCATGAACCGAGGTGATGATGCCCGAACGGGTGATGAAGGCCCCGACCAGCGAGAAGCCGAAGGCGATGATCGCCAGCAGGATGGTCCAGGCCTTCAGGCTTTCGCGTTTCTCCACCACGATGGCCGAATGCAGCAGGGCCGCGGCCACCAGCCAGGGCATGAACGAGGCGTTTTCCACCGGATCCCAGAACCAGAACCCGCCCCAGCCCAGCTCGTAATAGGCCCACCAGGATCCAAGGGCGATGCCCACGGTCAGGAAGACCCAGGCGGCCAGGGTCCAGGGCCGCACCCAGCGACCCCAGGCGGCGTCCACCCGACCTTCCAGCAGCGCGGCGATGGCAAAGCTGAAGGACATCGAAAGGCCCACGTAGCCGAGGTAGAGGAAGGGCGGATGGAAGGCGAGGCCCGGATCCTGCAACAACGGGTTCAGATCCTGTCCGTCGAAGGGCGGCACGGCCAGGCGCAGGAAGGGGTTCGAGGTGAACAGCAGGAAGGCCAGGAAGGCCACACCGATCATTCCCTGTACCCCCAGGACGCGGGCCCGCAGGCTGGGCGGCAGATTGCCCCCGAAAAGCGCTGCCGCCGCGCCAAACAGCGCCACGATCAGCACCCAAAGCAGCATCGAGCCCTCGTGATTCCCCCAAACACCGGTGATTTTGTACAACATCGGCTTGGCGGAATGGCTGTTGGCCCAGACCAACCGCAGCGAGAAGTCCGAGGTGACAAAGGCCCAGGTCAGCGCCGCAAAGGACAGTGCGACCAACCCCGCCTGGACCAGCGCGGCCGGTTCGGCGGCAGCCATCCAGCCGGGCCAGCGACGCCAGGCGCCGACCAGCGGCACCACAGTTTGGAACAGGGCGACCGCGAAGGCCAGGATCAGGCAAAAATGACCGAGTTCAGTAATCATGGCCCGGTTATAGGGGAAGGGTTCGGGCAGGCTCAATTCAAATGAATGAAAAGAGGCGCGACAGATTTGCCGCGCCTCTGGGTGTGTCAGTTGGGATCGGGGTCTCAGGCGGCGCGGCGCCAGGCCTCCAGCGCCGGATTGGGATCTCGGACGGGTGCCGGGGCCGCCGGGGGCGGTGCCCCCTCGCCCTCCAAGGTGCGCAGCGCGCGCAGGTTGGTCACCACCTGCGGGGTGCGCGCCATGGTCTGGGCGATCTCGCGCTGAAACTCCTGCCCCTTCACCTGATGGCGCGCCCCGAAATAGAAGCTGACGACCGCGCCCAGAAGCCACCACAGCGCCTCGGGCACCAGGGCAAGGCCCTGCATCCGCTCGGAAAACCAGACCGGATCGCTCATCGCGGCGACGAAAAGGCCGATCGCCCCCAGGGCCATGGCCGGGCGCGGCAGCCGGTTCAGCCCGTCAATGAAACGATCAAAGCCCGAGCGGTTGTCACGGAACTCGGCCCCGTGCTGGGCCAGCGCGGCCTCGAAGGCCGCCAGGTCGCGCTGATCCACCCCTTCGGCATTGGCACGAAAGACCTCCGCCGTTTCGCGGATCACGTTGCGCCCGCCGCCAAAGATCGCCTCTAGCAGTCCGGTGATCAGCCCCATGCCGCGACCCTCTCGGCAAATTCCGCCTCGCTCAGGTGATAGCGCGGCGCGATGAACTCTTCCGCGCGGCGGATCCAGCCGCCCTTGCCGCCCGCCCGGGTGCGGACGTATTTGCGGCTTTGCACCCGCCCGTCGGCCAGGCGGAAGTAATAGTTGCGCCGGGCAATGCCGTAGGCGTCGACCATGTGATCTGCGGCGGCGGCGAAGGCCTCGGTGGTGGCGCGGATCGTCTGCGGCCCGATGGCCCCGTCAACGCCCACCGTCCAGCCCATGTCGCAGAGCAGGCGCTGTAGAATTTTCACAGCGTTGTTGCCGGAATTCACATACATGTCGAAGACCGTCGGCCACAGCAGTTCCGGCAGCTCGGCGATGCGCGGCCCGTGGAAGTAGTGTTCCAGGAAGATATCCAGCGCCTGAGCCCGGCTGAGGCGCTTTACGTCCGCCGCATCGACATGCCCGTCGCCATCCAGATCCAGACCCAGACGGCGCATGGTATGCACCGTGACCCCGTGATTGGTCGCCCCGCCCGGGTCATCAGGGTCGTTCACATAGCCCCCCTCGCGGGCCACGATTTCCTCGGCGATCTGCCGCACATCCCGTGCCATCGGCCTGCCTCCTGTTGCTGCTGCTCAGGGGAAAGCCTGCCGGGGCAAAGATTAAGGCTGCGCTCGGGCACCGAACGCAGCCTCTGGTTCACCTCGGCCCAAGGGCACGGGTCAGCTTTCGGGGGCCTCGTAGACGCCCTGTTCCTTCAGCGCGTCAATGACCTCTTTCGGCATGTAGTTTTCATCGTGTTTGGCAAGGATTTCAGTAGCTTCGAAAACACCGTTCACATAGCGACCGGTGCCGATCATCCCCTGGTTCTCGGCGAAGAGGTCGGGCAAGATGCCGACGAAACTCACCGGCACCGAGGCGCCGCCATCGGTCACCACAAAGCGGATCACCTCGCCGCGTTCCAGCGTGCCTTCCTCGACTAGCCCACCGAGGCGGAACACCTCTTCCGGGCCGGGGGGCGCCTCGGCCACCTGACTGGGCGAGCGGAAGAAGTTGATCCCGTCCTGGAAGGCATAGCCGATCAGCCCAGCCGACAGCGCCAGCGCGGCGAAGGCCAGGACGATGATCTGAATGCGCCTCTTTTTCTTCAGCCCCTTCATGGACTTACCCCCCAAACCTCAGACATTACGGGAAGACGGGCGCCGCCGTCAGCCCCATGGTTTCCTCAAGACCCAGCATCAGGTTGGCGTTCTGCAACGCCTGCCCCGAAGAGCCCTTGCACAGGTTGTCCAGCGCCGTGACCACGATCGCCCGCCCCGGGATCCGGTCGCCCGTCACCCCGATATGCACATAGTTCGAGCCGCGCACATGATGGGTCGAGGGGGTCTCGCCGAAGGGCAGAACCTCGACGAAGGGCTCGCCGGAATAGGCCTCGGCCAGGGTGGCGTGCACCTCTGCCGCATCGCCCGAGACATAGCCGGTGGACAGGATGCCGCGGTTGGCGGGCACCAGATGGGGCGTGAACTGGATCCTCACCTCGCGCCCCGCGATGGCGCTGAATTCCTGGTCGAACTCGCCCTGGTGCCGGTGCGTGCCGCCGACCGCATAGGCGTTGTAGCCCTCGCTCAGCTCGGCGTGCAGCAGGTTTTCCTTCAGCGACCGGCCCGCGCCCGAGACGGCGCATTTCATGTCCAGGATGATATCGTCCAGCCCGATGACCCCCGCCGCGATCAGCGGCCGCAGGGTGAACTGGCCGGTGGCGGCGTTGCAGCCGGTGCCCGCGACCAGCCGCGCGGCGGCGATCTCATCGCGGTAGAACTCGGTCAACCCGTAGACCGCTTCCGCCTGCATCTCGACCGCGGCATGGTCATTTCCGTACCATTTCTTGTATTCCGCCGGATCGCGCAGCCGGAAATCGGCGGAAAGATCGACGATTTTCAGCGTCTTGGGAAGATCGCGGATCACCTCCTGGCTGGTCTTGTGCGGCAGGGCGCAGAAGGCCAGGTCGATCTGGGAAAAGTCGATCTGATCCACGGTCACCAGGTCCGGCAGGTCCAGGTGGCGCAGGAAGGGGAAGACGGCGGCCATCGACTGCCCCGCCTTGGAATTGGCGGCCAGGGCGGCGATCTCGATCCCCGGATGGGTCGAAATCAGCCGGATCAGTTCCGCCCCGGTATAGCCCGAGGCCCCGATGATGGCGATTTTCTTGGTCATGTGCATCCTTTCGGCGGGGTCGCGCGCCCGCCCGTCTGTCTATCTAGGGAAGATGGCCCATTGCGGGAATGAGCGAGATCAAATTGTCGCGGGGTCACGCCCCGGGCCGCCCGAGCTCAGGCGGCGTGAAAATCGATCCGTCGTCGCAGGAATTGCGTCGCGTGGTCCGACACCCGCCCCGGATCGCCGGTGGTCAGGAACATCGACACCTCGCCAGGGCCGCGTTTTTCCGGGTGCCGGCCCAGGTAGTCGGCCAGGCTGGCCGCCACCAGATTGGCCTGGGAATAGACCGTCACATCGGCGCCCAGGGCCGCCTGGAAGGCCTCTTCCATCAGCGGATAATGGGTGCAGCCCAGGATCGCGGCCTCGGGGTGCGGCATCTTGCGCTTCAGCGCCTCGACATGGCTGCGCACCAGCGCCTCGGCCAGGATCATGTCGCCCTCTTCGATCGCATCGACCACGCCGCCGCAGGCCTGGGCCTCGACATCCACGCCGATGGCGCGGAAGGCCAGTTCGCGCTGGAAGGCGCGGCTGGCGACGGTGGCGGGGGTAGCGAAAAGGGCCACATGTTTCACTGCAACCTCGCGCGGCGGGGAATTGTCGCCCCATTGCCGTTCGGTCAGCGCCTCGATCAGCGGCACGAAGACCCCCAGCACCCGCTTGTCGGCGGGCACCCAGCTTTCCTGCATCCGGCGCAGGGCGGCGGCGCTGGCGGTATTGCAGGCCAGGATCACCAGGTCGCAGCCCGCGTCGAACAGGCGCTGCACACCGGTCTTGGTCAGCTCGAAGATGTCATCGGCATCGCGCACGCCATAGGGCGCATGGGCGTTGTCGCCCAGATAGACGAAGGGCACGTCGGGCAGACGCGCGGCGCAGGCGTCCAGCACCGTCAGCCCGCCCAGACCCGAATCGAAAATACCAACCGCCATGGCCTTTCGGACCCTTCCGGGCCCGCCCCTGCTGCGCCCGGGGTCAGCCCCGGTGCTTTGCCTCGAACTCATAGCCGTAAGCGTAGGAATCCAACGGCTTCGGGGAAAGCTCATACGTCGCTTTGCGCAGGAAATCCATCATTGCTTTGGTATCGCCCGCGCGGGCGCGCAGGGCCTCGGCGGGGATCGGCGCACCGATCACCACGCGCACCGGGCCGTCGACCCGGGCGCGAAACTCTTTCAGCAACAGGCCCATGCGCAGGGTCTGGTGCAGATGGCTGGCCAGCTGGAACAGCCGCGAGGTGGTGCCATCGAAGAACACCGGCACCACGGTGGCGCCGGATTTTGCGATCATCCGCGCGGTAAAGCCGCGCCAGCCGGGATCCATCGGATGCGAAAAGGGCCGTGCCGCGGTCGAGACGGTGCCACCGGGGAAAACGCCGATACAGCCCCCCTCGCCCAGATAGCGCAGCGCCTCGCGCCGGGTCTCGATATTGGTCTGCACCGCCTCGCGCGTCTCGTCGAAACTGATCGGCAGGATCACCCGGTCCAGGTCGCTGGCCTTACGGAAGACGCGATTGGCCAGGATGCGGAAATCGCCGCGCCGCTCTTGCAGGATATGGCCCAGCATCAGCCCGTCCAGGATGCCGTAGGGGTGGTTGGCGACCACCACCAGGGGCCCGTCCTGGGGCAGGTTCTGAAGGCTGCCGCCGGCGATCTGAAGGTCCAGCCCGTAGCGCTCGACGATCACCGACCAGAAGTCGCGGCCGGCGCTGACATCCTCGTCATAGCCTTCGGCACGGCGGATCAGCGAGGGACGGCCCAGGGCGTTTTCCATTACCCGGATGACCATCCGGCCCGACCGCGTCTCGGCGCTGGAGGCATAGGAAATGTCCCGGGCGATCTGCCGCTGGCTCGGCGGCAACGGATTGTGCTGCGAAGGCAGAATGCTGGCGGTCATGTGTCGGTCCCCGAGGATTGCGCCTCCTTAGCGAGGGCGTCGGATTCGATCCAGTCTCTTGCCGGGCCTGCGACGCGATATGTTGCACAGGCAGCGCGGGCCTGCGCCCGTGCTGCCCACGCCATCGAAGCGCAGCGTTCTTGCCATTCAGTTAAGCATGGTCCGATGCAGCCCCAAATCGGCGGCAGAGGGACCGGCAAGAGGGCGCCGAAGCGCCCCCTCTCACTCGGCGGCGGCGCGCAGCGGGCCGTCGCGCAACTGCGCCAAGAGGCCTTCGCGGGTCTTGGCCGCCCGCGCCTCGTTGGCCGCCTTCACCGGGCCGAAGCCCCGTATCGACAGGGGCAGCTCGGCCAGGGCCACGGCAACGTCCTTCAACTCCGGATCGTAACCCTTTGCGATCTGGCCCATATCCGCTTCGTACTGGGCCAGAAGCGCGCGCTCCATCCGGCGTTCCTCCAGGCGGCGGAACGGGTCCAGAACGGTGCCGCGCAGACCCTTCAGATGGGCCAGAAGCCACAGGGACCGCCGCATCCCCTCGCCGAAGGCGCGCTTCACCGGGCGGCCATCGCTGCCCATCTTCTCGAAGATCGGCGGGGCCAAGTGATAGGTCATGCGGAAATCGCCGTCGAACTGTTGCGCCGCCTTGGCGCGGGTGTCCAGAAGCAGCCGGGCAACCTCGTATTCGTCCTTTACGGCCAACAGCTTGTGATAGCCCTTGGCCACCGCCTCTTGCAGCGCCGGATCGGTGAAACGCTCGACGAAGGCGCGGTATTTCTTCGCCAGCCGCCGGTTCTGGTACTGGCGCAGATGGTCGGCGCGGAAGGCGATGATCTCTTCCAGCGTCCGCGGCTTGGCCTCTTCGACCTGCGGCGCGGCCAAACGCTCGGCCTCGCGCAGGTTCAGCGCCGCCCAGCGACCGATTTCGAAGGCGCGCAGATTGCGCTCGACCGCCGCCCCGTTCAGCGCGATCGCCTGGGCAATCGCCTCCTGGCTCAGCGGCACCAGGCCGCGTTGCCAGGCGGCGCCCAGCACCATCATGTTGGAGAAGATGGAATCCCCCATGGTCGCCCGGGCCAGTTCGCTGGCATCGAACAGCACCAGACCTTCCTTAAGTCGCGCCTGAAGTTGCAGCTCCAACCTATCAGAAGGAATGGAAAATTCCGTGTTTCGGGTGAAGTCACCGGTGACGATGTCATGGCTGTTGACCACCGCCCCGGTGCGCCCGGTGCGGGTCAGGCCCAGGGTCTTCGACCCGGCGCTGACCACCAGATCGCCGCCGATCAGCGCATCCGCCTCGCCCGTTGCGACGCGTATTGCACTGATATCGCCGGGCTTTTCGGCAATCCTCAGGTGGATATGCACGGCGCCGCCCTTTTGGGCCAGGCCCGCCATCTCCATCATTCCCGCCCCCTTGCCGTCGATCTGCGCGGCCTGGGCCAGCACGGCGCCGATGGTCACAACCCCGGTGCCACCGACCCCGGTGATGACGATATTATGGGTGCCCTGGATCTGCGGCAGCGTGGGCAGCGGCATATCCTCGGGCAGGTCCAGATGGGTCCCGCTTTCCTTCTTCGGCGTGGCCCCTTCCAGGGTCACGAAGCTGGGGCAGAACCCTTTCAGACAGCTGAAGTCCTTGTTGCAGGCCGACTGGTCGATGGCCCGCTTGCGGCCCAGCTCGGTCTCTTCGGGGACGATGGCGACGCAGTTCGACTGCACCCCGCAATCGCCGCAGCCCTCGCAGACATCGGTGTTGATGAAGACCCGCTTGTCGGGGTCCGGGAACTGGCCGCGCTTGCGCCGCCGCCGCTTTTCCGCCGCGCAGGTCTGCACGTAAAGGATCGCCGAGACCCCTTCGACCTTTGCGATATTCTCTTCAACACGTAGCAGATCGGCCCGTTCGGCAACCTCAATCCCTTGCGGCACTTGCGAAAGATCGACATTTTCCTTTTCGTCGTAGACCAGCGCCACATGAGACAGGCCCATGGCCATCAGCTCTGCCGCGATGCGATAGGCGGTCAGCCCGCCCTCGTTCTTCTGGCCGCCGGTCATGGCCACGGCGTCGTTGAACAGGATCTTGTAGGTGATGGTGGTCCCCGCCGCCTGGGCCGCGCGGATCGCCTGGATGCCCGAGTGGTTGTAGGTGCCATCGCCCAGGTTCTGGAACACATGGGGCCGGGTCGAGAAGGGCGCCTCGCCGATCCAGTTCGCGCCCTCGGCCCCCATATGGGTAAAGCCGCTGGTTTCGCGGTCCATCCACTGCACCATGTAGTGACAGCCGATCCCGGCATAGGCGCGGCTGCCCTCGGGCAGCTTGGTCGAGGTGTTGTGCGGGCAACCGGCGCAGAAATAGGGCAGCCGGGCCGCGATATCCGTGACATTGTCGTTGCGCCGCACCTCGCCCAGGGCCTGCAGCCCGGCACGAATGCGATCGCTGTCGCGCCCCTCCTCGATCAGGATCTGGCCGAGTTTCTCTGCGATCTCAACGGGATCCAGGGCACCCTTGACCTGGAACAGCTCGTCCGAGCCAAGCCCGCCCTTGCGTGCCCCATAGACCCGGCGCCCCTGGCGGTCGTCAAAGATCGCCTCCTTGATCTGCACTTCCAGCAGCTTGCGCTTTTCCTCGACCACCACGATCAGGTCCAGACCCGCCGCCCAGTCGCGGAAGCCCGCCATGTCCAGCGGCCAGACCTGGGCCACTTTGTATGTGGTCACGCCCAGCCGTTCGGCCTCCGCCTCGTCGATGCCCAGCAGGGACAGGGCATGAACCACGTCGAGGTAATTCTTGCCCGCCGAGACGATGCCGATCCTGGCCCCCGGCTTGCCCCACATGCGGTTGTCGATGCGGTTGGCGCGGGCGAAGGCCTCGGCGGCGAAGCGCTTGTAATCGACCATCCGCGCTTCCTGCTCGACCGGGCTGTCGCCCAGGCGGATGTTCAGCCCGCCCTCGGGCATCTCGAAATCCTGCGGCAAGACCAGCTTCATTCGGTGCGGATCGCCATCCACGACCGAGGTCGCCTCGACCGTGTCCTTCATCGTCTTCAGCCCGACCCAGACCCCGGCATAGCGGCTCAGCGCCCAGCCGTAGACGCCCAGGTCCAGGATCTCTTGCACCCCGGCGGGGCTGACGATGGGCATATAGGCATCGACCAGCGCCCATTCGGACTGGTGCAGCACGGTCGAGCTTTCGCCGGTGTGGTCGTCGCCCATGGCCATCAGCACTCCGCCATGGGGCGAGGTGCCGGCCATGTTGGCATGTTTCATCGCATCGCCCGAACGGTCGACGCCCGGGCCCTTGCCGTACCACAGGCCGAAGACGCCGTCGTATTTCCCCTCGCCGCGCAGCTCGGCCTGTTGCGCGCCCCACAGAGCGGTGGCGGCCAGATCCTCGTTCAGCCCCTCCTGAAAGCGAATCGAGGCGGCGTTCAGCAACCGCTCGGCGCGGTGCATCTGCATGTCGACCGCCCCCAGGGGCGAGCCGCGATAGCCGGTACAGAACCCGGCGGTGTTCAGCCCCTGGGCGCGATCACGCGCCGCCTGATGCAGCATCAGGCGCACCAGCGCCTGTGTGCCATTCAACAGAACCGGACTTTTGGTGATATCGAAGCGATCGTCGAGCGAGATCCTCTGATGGGTCATGGCTGCTCCTCCTCTGCCTCACCATACGGCAGGTTCGGGTCAGAACGAATGACCTATCCCCGGAATTCCCGACTTTCTCCTATCCCTCGTTTCGGGCTAACGTTAAGACAAGCGCCACGAAAACGATGGTATTTAGTTTCTCAAACCCGCACGGGTCACGACAGGCAGTTTCACCATGGATTGGGACAAGCTAAGAATCTTTCACGCGGTCGCGGATGCGGGCAGCCTCACCCATGCCGGTGATGCGCTGCACCTGTCGCAGTCGGCAGTTTCCCGCCAAATCCGCGGCCTGGAAGAGAGCCTGAACACCACCCTGTTCCACCGCCACGCGCGGGGGCTGATTCTCACCGAACAGGGCGAGTTGCTGTTCGACGCGACCCGCGCCATGGCCAAGCGCCTGGAAACCGCCACCGCGCGGATCCGCGACAGCGAGGAAGAGGTGTTCGGCGAACTGCGGGTGACCACCGCCGTGGGCTTCGGCACCCTGTGGCTGGCGCCGCGCCTGCCCAAGCTGTACGAGCAGTATCCCGATCTGAAGATCGACCTGATGCTGGAAGAGCGGGTGCTGGACCTGCCCATGCGCGAGGCCGACGTGGCGGTGCGGATGAAGGAACCCAGCCAGGCCGACCTGATCCGCAAGAAGCTGATGTCGATCCGAATGCGCTGCTATGCCTCGGCCGATTACATCGCCCGCTACGGCAAGCCCGAAACCATCGAGGATCTGTCGACCCACCGTCTGATCTGCCAGACCCCCGCCGCGCCGCAGGTGGCCGCGGGCGGCGCCCTGGTCAACCAGCTGATGAGTTCCGACGTCCGCTCGACCCTGACGGTGAATAACTACTTCGGCGTCTTGCAGGCGGTGATCCACAACCTCGGCATCGGCGTGCTGCCCGATTACATCGTCGAGGATTTCCCGACCCTGGAGCGGATCTTCCCCGACATCGAGTCGGGCGAAGTGCCGGTCTTCCTCGCCTTCCCCGAAGAGCTGCGCCACTCGAAACGCGTCGCCGCCTTCCGCGATTTCGTCCAGGACGAGATCATGGCGCACCGCCGCACGATCCGCGAGTTGCGCGACCGCGACTCTGACTGACCCCGCCGATCAGGCAAACCACGACGCCGCCGCGCCCGGGCCAGACCTCGGCGCGGCGTCGCTTTTCCCCTGCGATCCGTCGCCTGTGAACGCTGGCGAAAGGGCCCTGCATTGCTTGCATAGCAGCAATGTAGAAAGCAGGGCACTTTGGGGCTTGATCGTTTCAACTCCGACCAATATCTGGGCACTCGATGGTGATCGCGCCTAGCGGCGCATCATCTTCATACCTCCCTGTTGGACTTGGCCGGACTTTGTGTCCGGCCTTTTTTTTGCCCGCGCCTGCAACGAACGTCCTGCCCCCGCCCCCCCCTTTTCTGCTTTCTCTCTGGAGAGAGCCTCCGGCGGGAGTATTTTCAGCCCGGTGATGATGGGAAACATTGCCCTGATGGGCGGCCTCCTTCCGGTTCAGGAGCGTGCCACGCTCTTCATGGCAGAAGGAGGGAGCCATTCCGGGTCTTGTCCCGCATCATCACCGGGCTGAAAATACTCCGGGGGAGTCCGCCCCGGCGGACGGGGGCAGAGCCCCCCACCTCCCCTTTCCGCCCGTCGCCTCCGGCAACGAGGGCAGCGCCCGCCGAGCCGCCCAGTTGCCGCGCCATCCCCCACAGTCCATGGGAAATCGCCCTGCCCCCCTTCCCCAAAGCCGCGCTCTGGCGTAAATCCCCCCCAACGTCACCCAGGGGGATCCCATGCAAGAGCCGGACATCACCGAAGACCTGATCGCAAGCCACGGCATCAATGACGAGGAATACGCCGAGATCCTGCGGATCCTGAACCGGGCCCCCACCTTCACCGAGCTGGGCATCTTCTCGGCCATGTGGAACGAACACTGCTCCTACAAGTCGTCGAAGAAGTGGCTGCGCACCCTGCCCACCGAGGGCCCCCAGGTGATCTGCGGCCCCGGCGAGAACGCGGGCGTGGTGGACATCGGCGATGGCCAGGCGGTCATCTTCAAGATGGAAAGCCACAACCACCCCTCCTACATCGAGCCCTACCAGGGCGCGGCCACCGGCGTGGGCGGCATCCTGCGCGATGTTTTCACCATGGGCGCCCGGCCGATCGCGGCGATGAACTCGCTGTCCTTCGGGGAAAAGGACCACCCCAAGACCCGCCAGCTGGTGCATGGCGTGGTTGAAGGCGTGGGCGGCTACGGTAACTGTTTCGGCGTGCCGACCGTGGGCGGCGAGGTCCGCTTTGACCCCGCCTATAACGGCAACTGCCTGGTCAACGCCTTTGCCGCCGGTCTGGCCGATGCCGACAAGATCTTCTACTCCGCCGCCTCCGGTGTCGGGATGCCGGTGGTTTACCTCGGCGCCAAGACCGGCCGGGACGGCGTCGGCGGCGCCACCATGGCCTCGGCCGAGTTCGACGATACCATCGAAGAGAAGCGTCCCACCGTCCAGGTCGGCGACCCCTTCACCGAAAAGCGCCTGATGGAAGCCTGCATGGAACTGATGCAGACCGGCGCCGTGATCTCGATCCAGGACATGGGCGCGGCGGGTCTGACCTGTTCGGCGGTGGAAATGGGCGACAAGGGCGGTCTGGGCATCCGGCTCAACCTCGACGACGTGCCGCAGCGCGAGCCGAACATGACCGCCTACGAGATGATGCTGTCGGAAAGCCAGGAGCGGATGCTCATGGTGCTGAACCCCGAGCTGGAAGCCGAGGCCCGCGCCGTCTTCGAGAAATGGGATCTCGACTTTGCCATCGTCGGCGAGACCATCGCCGAGGACCGTTTCGAGATCCATCATCAGGGCAAGATCTGGGCCGATGTGCCGCTGTCGAAACTGTCGTCCTCGGCGCCGGAATACGACCGCCCCCATGTGCCCACCCCTGCCGCCGAGCCGCTGACGGATGAGGATATCCCCGCCGTCGACGCCATCGACGGGCTGAAGGCGCTGATCTCCTCGCCCAACTACTGCTCGCGCCAGTGGGTGTACGAGCAATACGACAGCATGGTCATGGCCGACACCACCCGCGGCCCCGGCTTCGGATCGGGCCTGCTGCGGGTGCATGGCACCGACAAGCTCTTGGCCTTCACCAGCGACGTGACCCCGCGCTACGTCAAGGCGAACCCGGTCGAGGGGGGCCGCCAGGCCGTGGCCGAGGCCTATCGCAACCTGACCGCCGCCGGCGCCAAGCCGCTGGCCTCGACCGACAACCTGAACTTCGGCAACCCCGAGAAGCCCGAGATCATGGGCCAGTTCGTCGGCGCCATCCAGGGCATCGGCGAGGCCTGCCTGGCGCTGGATATGCCGATCGTTTCGGGCAACGTCTCGCTTTACAACGAAACCGACGGTTCGGCGATCCTGCCCACCCCCACCATCGGCGCCGTGGGTCTGATCAAGGACGCAAGCCAGGCCATCACCGGCCAGGCGCGCGACGGCCATGTGGCCCTGCTGATCGGCGACACCACCGGCCACCTGGGCCAGTCGGCCCTGCTGGCCGAGGTGTTCAACCGCACCGACGGCGACGCGCCCCATGTGGATCTGGAGGCCGAGAAGCGCAACGGCGACTTCATCCGCGACAACACCGACTGGATCAAGGTCTGCACCGACCTCAGCGACGGCGGCCTGGCCCTGGCGGCCTTCGAAATGGCCGAGGCCGCAGGCGTCGGCGTGACCCTGGACGACACCGATCAGGGCCAGCTTTTCGGCGAGGATCAGGCGCGTTACCTGGTGGCCTGCAACTTCGACCAGGCCGAGGCGCTGATGGTCAACGCGGGCAAGGCGGGCGTCACCGTCACCACCGTGGGCAAGTTCGGCGGCGACATGGTCACCCTGGGCGGCGTCTCTGCCCCGCTGGCGGAACTGTCGGCCCTCTATCGCGGCGCCTTCGGCGCGCATTTCGCCTGACCAGGGCACCCGGTCGCCACAGGCGGCCAGACAGGGATCAAGGGGGCGGCGCCGGGCAGACCGGCGCCGCCCTTCGCCTTTCTGGCGCATTCCCGCCCCCCGGGCCCTCTCCCCGGCCGATCACGTTTTGCGCAGCGCTGTCGTGCCTCCGCGAAAGCTGTCATATAAGCGCGACAAAACCGTCACAAACTGGGGTCAGATCATGCCCGCCGCCCTCTCGGACCTCATCCCGCTTTCCGACCGGATCCCCCTGGCAAAGGGCAAGGAAAGCCTTGTCTACCAGCACCCCGATGCCCCTGACGTGCTGCTGAAGGTGCCGCGCCGCCAAAGCCGCCATTTCCGCAATGCCGCCAAACCCGGGCTGAAACGCTTTGCCGTCTGGCGCTATCGCGGGCTGGTGAACTGGTATCGTGAATACGAGGAATACCTGGCGGCCCTGGCGCGCAACAACGAGGTGCCGCGCTTCCTGCCGCTGCTCTTCGGCTTCGCGCGCACCGATCTTGGCCCCGCCTTCGCGGTCGAGCGGATCGCGGGCGCCGATGGCGCCCCGGCCCCCACCTTGGTGGACCTGGCGCGCGCGGGCCGGGTCGACGGCACGTTGCTGGCGTTGATCGACGAGCTGTTCGAGCAGATCGCCACCAGCGGCCTGGTCACCCAGGACCTGCACCCGGGCAATATCGTGCTGTCGGGCCCGCCCGAACGGCTGGTGCTGATCGAGGGGTTGGGCGACCGGGTGCTGATCCGCCTGCGGATCTTCTCGCGCCGCGCCCGGCTGCGCCATCTGGCCCGCGACAAGGCCGCCCTGCTGGCCCGGCTGGAGGCCTTCGCGCCCGCGCCCTAAGCTGCCCCCGCGTGCACATCGCTTGCGCGGCCCCTCCCCTTGCGAGCCCGCCGCCCCTCGCATACATTCTGTCCGAACGACCCAACGGAGCGACACATGGCGATTCAGGCCTCGGATATCGAAGCCCTTATCCGTGAAAGTTTTCCCGACGCGAAGATCGTCGTGCAAGGCGATGACGGGCAGCATTTCTCGGCCATGGTCGAGGATGAAAGCTTTCGCGGCATGAACCGCGTACAGCAGCAACGCGCCGTGAATGCGGCGGTGAAGGCCAAGCTGGACAGCGGCGAACTGCACGCCCTGGCGCTGACCACCCGGGCGCCCTGACCGAAAATGCAGCCGTGATCGGCGCCCGGCTGGCGCGCCGCCCCTTACGGCTTTCGTGAAACACGGCCCGCGCAACTGGCGGGTGCGGCGCGCGCAAGGACGGCGCGCCTACCGAAGGAGCAAGACATGACCGACGCCAAGACCCGTATCGACGAGACCGTCAAAGCCAATGACGTGGTGCTTTACATGAAAGGCACCAAGACCATGCCGCAGTGCGGCTTCTCCAGCCGCGTGGCGGGGGTGCTGAACTACATGGGCGTCGATTACACCGACGTGAACGTGCTGGCCGATGACGAGATCCGCCAGGGCATCAAGGAGTATTCCGACTGGCCGACCATCCCCCAGCTTTACGTCAAGGGCGAGTTCGTGGGCGGCTGCGACATCATCACCGAGATGACCCTGTCGGGCGAGCTGGACGGCCTGTTCGACGAGAACGGCGTCACCTACGACAAGGACGCCGCCGAAAAGATCCGCGCCGCAAACGCTTGATCTTCAAGGGGTTTCCAGAGGCCCAGACCTCGGACCAGAAAAGCAAAACCGGAGCGGAAGAGACCTTCCGCTCCGGTTTTTCATCTCTCGGGTCTGTCTGGACCGGCCCGATAGCGGACCGGGCTCAGCCCTCTGCCTCGGCGGCCTTTTCCTCGACCCGGTCGGCCAGGGCCTCGGCCCGGGCGGCCAGTTCGGCCAGGGTGTCGGTGACCGCATCGGGCACCACCGGCACCTCGATCACCCGCGGCTCGGGCGGCGGCGCGGTGCGCAGCGCCTCCAGCTCCTGCTGCATCTGCGCCAGCTGCTCTTGCAGCACCTGCACCTTGTCTTCCATCCCGGCGGTCCGGTCGGCCAGCATCAGCCCGGCCATCAGCAACATGCGGCTTTCGGGAATGCGCCCGGTCTGCTGCACCAGGGTCACCGCCTCGCGGTCCAGAAGACCGGCGGCGGTTTCCAGAAAATGCTCTTCGCCTTCCTGGCAAGCCACGTCGAAGCGGCGACCGCCGATAGAGATTTCCACCTCGGGCATCAGACCCCTCCTTCTTCTGCACCAGCGCCTGCGGCCTCGGGCACCTCGGCCACCAGCGTGGTGAGCGCCGCCAGGATCGTGGCCGCCTCGCCCTGGGCCGCGGCATGATCGGCGCGCAGCGCCTCCAGCTCGGTGGCCAGGGCGGCGTTCATCAGCTCATAGGACGCCTTGCCCTGGGCCTCGCGCAGCAGGCGGTTGTTGTCGCGCAGGGCCGCATTGGCGGCGCGCAGCCGCGCCATGTCCTCGTCCATACGGGCCAGGGCGCCCGCCACCTCGGGGTCGGGGCCCCTGGGCGCCTGCGCCGCCTCGGCCAGGGCCGCCTCCATCTCTTCCAGGCGAAGATGCAGCGCCTTCACCCGCTCGTCCAGCTGGGCCGTGACGGTGCGCTCATCCTCCAGCTGCTGGCGCAGCTCCTCGGGGCTTTCGCCCTCGGGCCAGCTGGCCACCGGCGCGGGCGCCGCCAGCCCTTCGACACCGGCCCCGATCCGCTCCATCGCGGCCAGGATCCGGCCCTGCAAATTGTCCAGGTTACTCATAAGCTCGTCTCACACAGCCCGTTTCGGGGGCCTTTCGGCCCGTTTGCCCGCCTCTGGTCGTTTGTCGCGCTGTCATGCCCCCTCCTTCGCCCGTCATACCGCCCGGGTCCAGCCAAAAACCGCATTTCCCGGCAACAGCGGCCCGGGGGGCGGTCCTTGCATGAACCCTTCGGCGCAGGGCCTTGGCAATACAGGCGAATCACAGCTCCGACCGTTGTTCGCACGAGTGTAACGAAACCCGGGGCCTTTCCCAAATACGCTGCGAAAAGCGGCGGAATGGGCCTGCTACGCTTGCCTTTCGCGCCGCGGCTGCTATGAGCGCGCTAACATCAGATGCCTGACCTGCGAGAGGAACCCGACGTGGATATCGACGCGCTGCGCACCGCACACCCCGACCATTGGTCCAAGGCCACCGCGATCCGGGCCCTGACCCTCGACGCCGTCGCCGCCGCCAATTCCGGCCATTCCGGGATGCCCATGGGCATGGCCGACGTGGCCACCGTGCTGTTCGAAAAGCACCTGAAATTCGATGCCACCCAGCCCAACTGGGCCGACCGTGACCGGTTCATCCTGTCGGCGGGCCACGGCTCGATGCTGCTCTATTCCCTGCTGCACCTGACCGGCTACGAGCAGTTCCCGATCGAAGAGATTAAGAACTTCCGCCAGTGGGGCGCCCGCACCGCAGGCCACCCCGAGAACTTCCTGGCCAACGGGATCGAGACCACCACCGGCCCGCTGGGTCAGGGCATCGCCATGTCCGTGGGCTTTGCCATGGCCGAGGAAATGCTGCGCGCCCAGTTCGGCAAGAAGCTGGTCGACCACTACACCTATGTCATCGCCGGCGACGGCTGCCTGATGGAAGGCGTGTCGGAAGAGGCGATCTCGCTGGCGGGCCGTCACGAGCTGTCGAAGCTGATCGTGCTGTGGGACAACAACAACATCACCATCGACGGCACGGTCGAACTGTCCTCGAAGACCGACCAGGTCATGCGCTTCAAGGCCAATGGCTGGCATGTGCAGGAAATCGACGGCCACAACCCCGATGAGATCGACGCGGCCCTTGAGGCGGCGAAGAAGGCGGGCAAGCCCTCGATGATCGCCTGCAAGACCCATATCGCCCTGGGTCACGCCGCCCAGGACACCTCGAAGGGGCACGGCGCGCTGACCAACGCCGAGCAGCTGGAGGCCGCCAAGGCCGCCTATGGCTGGAACTACGGCGCCTTCGAAATCCCGGCCGATGTGAAATCCGCCTGGGAAGAGATCGGCCGCCGCGGCGCCGAGGAACGGTTCGCCTGGGAAGGCCGCCTGGGCAACCAGACCGAACGCCGCCAGCAGGAATTCCAGCGCCGCTTCGAGGCCGAGATGCCCAAGAAGCTGTCGGCGGTGGTGCGCGCGCTGAAAAAGCAGATCTCGGAAACCCAGCCCAAGGTCGCGACCCGCAAGGCGTCGGAAATGGCGCTCGAGGTGATCAACCCGGTGCTGCCCGAAACCATCGGCGGCTCGGCCGACCTGACCGGATCGAACAACACCAAGACCGGCGACCTGGGCATCTTCGACACCGACAACCGCAAGGGCCGCTTCGTGCACTGGGGCATCCGCGAACATGGCATGGCCGCCGCGATGAACGGCATGGCCCTGCATGGCGGGATCAAACCCTACTCGGGCACCTTCTTCTGCTTCACCGACTACGCCCGCCCGGCGATGCGCCTGTCGGCCCTGATGCAGGTGGCCCCGGTCTATGTCATGACCCATGACAGCATCGGCCTGGGCGAAGATGGCCCCACGCACCAGCCTGTGGAACATCTGGCCATGTGCCGCGCCACCCCCAACACCCTGGTCTTCCGCCCCGCCGACGCGGTGGAAACCGCCGAAGCCTGGGAGATCGCGCTCAGCCAGAAGGGCACCCCCTCGGTGCTGTCGCTGACCCGCCAGAACCTGCCCACCCTGCGGACCGAGCACAAGTCGAAGAACCTGGTCGCCCAGGGCGCCTATGTCCTGGCCGAGGCCGAGGGCAAGCGTCAGGCCATCGTCATGGCCACCGGGTCCGAAGTGGCCATCGCCATGGAGGCCAAGGCCCTGCTCGAGGCCGAAGGCATCGGCACCCGCGTCGTCTCGATGCCCTGCTGGGAACTCTTCGAAGAGCAGGACGAGAAACTGCGCCGCCGCGTCCTGCCCGCGGGCCCGGTCCGCGTCGCGGTCGAGGCCGGTGTGCGCCAGGGCTGGGACAAGTGGCTTCTGGGCGAGCGTGGCCGCGAGGCCAAGGCCGGTTTCGTCGGCATGTCCAGTTTCGGCGCCTCGGCGCCTGCGGAAGAGCTTTACGAAAAGTTCGGCATCACCGCCCAGGCCGTGGCCGACCAGGTCAAAGCCCTGCTCTGAGCGCCAGATCCCTGATCTGCAAAGGCCGGTCGCCCCCGTGGCGCCCGGCCTTTTTCTTTGCCCGCCCGCCCCTCCGGGCGCCGCCCCCCCCCTCATCCGACAGCCGAAAATACTCCGGGGGACGCGCGGCACGCGCGGGGGGCAGCGCCCCCTGCCCGGCCAGCCACAGGCGATTCCCCCCGCCCGCCCCGCGACGCCGCAGCGCAGCACCTGTTAGCGCGAACCCGTATTACGGTTAGCGCAACCAGCCCCGACCCTCGGGATGTTTTCGCTAACATACTGGCTAAAAACAGTTTTCTCCCTACCCCTGGGGGCTCCCTTCGGCTATGGACAGCGCAGGTTTTTCAGCAGGAGCTATCGGCATGACGGTCACTCTCGGCATCAACGGTTTCGGTCGCATCGGGCGCTGCACGCTCGCCTATATCGCCGAGGCCGCCCGCAATGACGTGCAAGTCGTCAAGATGAACGCCACCGGCCCCATCGAGACCAATGCGCATCTGCTGAAATACGACAGCGTCCATGGCCGCTTCGGCAATGAGGTCAAGATCGCGGGCAACACGATGGACATCGGTCGCGGCCCGATGGAGGTCTTCTCGACCTACGATCCCTCGGAACTCGACTGGGAAGGCGTTGACGTGGTGCTGGAATGCACCGGCAAGTTCAACGACGGCGAAAAGGCCAAGGTCCATATGGAACGTGGCGCCAAGGCCGTGCTGATCTCGGCCCCGGCCAAGAACGTGCAGAAGACCATCGTCTTTGGCGTCAACCACCGCGACCTGGTGGCGGGCGACAACATGATCTCGAACGGGTCCTGCACCACCAACTGCCTGGCGCCCCTGGCCAAGGTGCTGAACGATGCGATCGGCATCGACTCGGGCATCATGACCACGATCCACAGCTACACCGGCGACCAGCCGACCCTGGACCGCCGCCATGGTGACCTGTACCGCGCCCGCGCCGCCGCCATGAGCCAGATTCCCACCTCCACCGGCGCCGCCAAGGCCCTGGGTGAGGTGCTGCCCGAGCTGAAGGGCAAACTGGACGGCTCGGCCATCCGCGTGCCCACCCCGAACGTTTCGGCCGTCGACCTGACCTTCATCGCCAAGAAGGACGTCACCGTCGAGGATGTGAACGAGGTGGTGCGCGAAGCCGCCGCCGGTCACATGGGCCATGTGCTGGGCTACGATCCCGAACCCAAGGTCTCGATCGACTTCTGCCACACCGAGCAGTCCTCGATCTTTGCCCCCGATCAGACCAAGGTCACCGGCAAGCGTCTGGTGCGCGTCCTGGCCTGGTACGACAACGAATGGGGCTTCTCGGCGCGCATGGCCGATGTGGCCGCCGCCCTGGGCCGCCTGCAAAAGTAAATCCCGGGCGCGCCGCACCGTCGCGCCGCCCCAGCCCAGCCTCTGAACCCCGCCGGTGAATTCCGGCGGGTTTTACGTATTGTGCCATGCCTTCCCTTGACCTTTGCCGCCCGGAGGTAGAGTTTGCGGGCGAAGTTAGCGCTAACCGTTCGCGTGTCGCGCTGAGCCATCCCTCGTGAACCCCGATGTCACCCCTTCCAGCAAAGGACCTCAGACCATGGTTACCACAGTCGCCATCAACGGTTTCGGACGGATCGGACGCCTCGTCCTGCGCGCCATCGCCGAAAGCGGTCGTGAAGATCTGCAAGTCGTGGCCGTCAACGATCTGACCGATGTCGAGACCAACGCCCATCTGTTCCGCTACGACAGCGTCCATGGCCGCTTTGGCGGCGAGGTGGCCACCGGCGCCGACTGGATGGATGTGGGTCAGGGGCCGATCAAGGTGACCGCGCTGCGCAACCCCGAAGAGCTGCCCTGGGGCGACGTGGATATCGCGCTGGAGTGCACCGGCCTCTTCACCAAGACCCGCGAAGGCTCGGCCAAGCATCTTGAGAACGGCTCGAAACGGGTTCTGGCCTCGGCGCCCTGCAAGGGGGCGGATATCACCGCCGTCATGGGGGTGAACCATCAGGACGTGAAATCCGAACACCTGGTGATCTCGAACGCCTCCTGCACCACCAACTGCCTGGCCCCCGCCGCCAAGGTGCTGGACGATCTGGTGGGGATCGAGAAGGGCTTCATGACCACGGTCCACAGCTACACCGGAGATCAGCCGACCCTGGACCGGGGCCATTCCGACCTTTACCGCGCCCGCGCCGCCGCCATGTCAATGATCCCCACCTCGACCGGCGCCGCCAAGGCCGTGGGTCTGGTGCTGCCCGACCTGCTGGGCAAGCTGGATGGCGTGGCGATCCGCGTCCCCACCCCCAACGTCTCTTGCGTCGACCTGACCTTCACCGCAAAGCGCGCCACCTCGGCCGAAGAGTTGAACGAGGCCTTCATCGCCGCCGCCGCCTCGGGCCCGCTGAAGGGCATCCTGGGGGTGACGGACCGCAAGCTGGTCTCGGTCGACCTGAACCACGACGCCCATTCCTCGACCATCGCGCTGGATCAGACCCGGGTGATGGACGGAACCCTGTGCCGCGTCCTGGCCTGGTACGACAACGAATGGGGCTTTTCCAACCGCATGGCGGACATGGCGGCCACCATCGCCAAGACCCTCTGAGGCCCGGCCTTCAGAACGGACAGACCGGGGGCCGGGCGGGATCACCGCCCGGCCCCTTTCGTTTCGCCCCGGCCCGGCCTTTCGGCCCGGTCCCGCACCGCGCGCCAGCCCGGCCACAGGCAAGGAACCGCCCCCTGATGCGGCCTCGCATCACCCCGCCCCCCGAGCCGGGCCGCAACGCTTGAAACACAGGGCATCCTCGGGCATAGGGAACCCCAGTCGCCGCATCGGAGGAGCCTGCGTGACCAACCGGACCGCGATAATCATCGGTGTCGTCATCCTGGCGCTTCTGGTGCTGGACAACGGCTTCGGAGAGGGGGAAAATACCCTGTTCCTGATGCGCAAATTCGCGGATTTCGTGGAATGGCTGGCCTTTTGGCGATAGGGCATTGAACGCGGTCGGGGATGGGTGGCCCCGCCGCCAATTGGGTCTGAAGAATGTACGTGTTTCTGGGGCTTGTGAGCCTTCTTCTGCTTTGCGGCGCGGGCCTTGCGCTGAATACATACCTGTGGAAACGCCGCGCCGAACAGGCGGTGCCGCCGCGCGGCAGCTTCACCCGCATTTCCACCGGGCGGCTGCATTACCTGGACGTGGGCGCGGGCCCCGAAATCCTGCTGATCCACGGCCTGGGCGGCCAGATGGGCAATTTCGACTGCGGGCTGATCGACAACCTGGCGCGTGACCACCGGGTGATTGCCATCGACCGGCCCGGCATGGGCTATTCCGAACGGCCCCTGACACAGCCCTGCGCGCCCGACGACACCGCCGCGCTGATGTTCGAGATCATGGACAAGCTGGACATCAAGGCGCCGCTGGTGGTGGGCCATTCCCTGGGCGGTGCCATCGCCCTGGCCATGGCGGTGCAAAACGCCGAACGGCTGCGCGGCCTGGCCCTGCTGGCGCCGCTGACCCTGCGCGCGGGCCGTCCGGCGCCGGTGTTCGACGGGATGAAGATCCGCTCGGACTTCCTGCGCTGGCTGGCCGCCTGGACGGTGGCGACGCCCGCCGCCCTGCGCCAGGCCAGTGCGGTGATCGACCAGGTCTATGGCCCCGAGGAGATGCCGCCGAACGCCCCGATCCAGGGCGGCGCCATGCTGACCCTGCGACCCAGCCATTTCTACCATAGCAGCCGCGACTACATGCAGTCCGGCGACGGGCTGGAGGAGATGTCACGCAAGTATGCCGGGCTGACCGTGCCCGTGCGCCTGCTTTACGGCACCGAGGATCGCATCCTGGATCCGCAGATCCACGGCGCGAAACTGGTCGGGCGTCACCCGCAGATGGGTCTGAAGCTGGTGCCGGGGGGGCATATGCTGCCGCTCACCCAGCCGGTGGTCTGCGCGGAGTTCATCCGCGACGCCTCCGAGAAGATGCGCGGCAGCCTGACGATCAAAAGAGCTTCGCCCGAAGTTTATCGTTGACGTTGGGGGTGACGAATTTCGACACGTCGCCCTCCAGTCGGCAGATCTCTTTCACCAGCTTCGACGCAATCGCCTGGTGGCCGGCATCGGCCATCAGGAAGACCGTCTCGACCGAGGCGTCCAGCGCCCGGTTCATGCCGACCATCTGATATTCGTATTCGAAATCAGTGACCGCGCGCAGGCCGCGGATGATCAGCGAGGCGCCCACGTCATGGGCGCAATGGATCAGCAGATTCTCGAAGGGGTGCACCACGATCTCGACACCGCTTTCCCGGGCCAGCGGGCCGATCTCGGCCTCGATCATCTCGACCCGTTCCTCCAGGGTGAACAGCGGGCCCTTGTCGCGGTTGATCGCCACGCCGATGACCAGCCGGTCGACCAGCGCCGTGGCCCGGCGGATGATGTCGATATGGCCGAGCGTGACCGGGTCAAAGGTGCCGGGGTAAAGGCCGATACGCATAGGGTTCTCCTCCGCTTGCACGTGCAGCGAACGCAACAATATTGCGCGCCGGAATGCAAGCCGGAAGCGTGTGTTCTGTGAGGTTTCCGCAAATGCCGCACCGATGCGGCACCTGCGAAGGACCCGGGGTCAATGCCCCATGATCATGCCCTGCAAGGCGTCCTTCTCGGCCGCAAGCTGGGTCAGCCGCGCCTTGACCACGTCGCCGATGGTGACGATGCCGACCAGGACCCCGTCCTGAACCACCGGCATGTGGCGGAAGCGGCCCTCGGTCATCTTGGTCAGCACCTGGTCCGAGTTCATCTCGAGCGAGCAGCAGATCGGGTGCTTGGTCATCAGATCCGCCGCCGTCAGGCCCAGAATCCCCTCGCCCCGGCTGGCCAGCGCCCGCACGATGTCGCGTTCCGACAGGATCCCCTCGGCGGCCTCGCCATCGCTGCTGACCACCACGCCGCCGATCCGCTTCTCGCGCAGGATCTGCGTCACGTCGCCGATCGTGACCTCCGGTTTGACGGTGAAAACGCCTTCAGTGTCCTTGGCCTTGAGAATCTGCTGAACCAGCATCTGGTCTCCTCCCTGGGTTGAACCGGTCTCCTCGGCTTCAAGCGTCCTCTGGTTGCGCTAACCTGTCAAGAGAGCCCTTCCTTGCGGTTAATCTCGGCCCGTAGCCGCTCGGACAGAAGGGCGGCAAAGCTGTTCAGGCGTTCCAGCCGCGCATCGTCCTGGTGGCGCACCAGGTAGAAACTGCGCGTCAGGCGCCGCTCTGGCAGGACGCGGACCAGGTCGGGGTGATGCGGCAGCGAGAAGTCATGCAGGATGCCCAACCCCGCGCCCCCGGCGACCCAGTGGTACTGTACCGAGACCGAGTTCGAGGCCAGCTTGACCCGGCTGACCCCGATCTCCTCGAGATAGTCCAACTCCTTGTCGAAGATCATGTCGGGGATATAGCCCACCATGCGGTGGCCGCGCAGATCGTCCAGGGCACGGATCGGCGGGTGCCGGTCCAGATAGGCGCGGGTGGCAGCCAGGGTCAGGTGATAGTCCGAGACCTTCTGCACCAGAAGCCGCCCGGCGGTCGGCGCGCTGACGGTGACGGCCATGTCGGCCTCGCGCCGCGAAAGGTTGAACAGACGCGGCAAGGCGACGATCTGGATCTCCAGCTCGGGGTTCTCGTCGAGGATCCGGGCGCAGACATCAGGCAGCAGAAAGTTCGCCACCCCGTCCGGCGCGCCGATGCGGATCTGCCCCGACAGGCCCTGCGCCCCCTGCCCGGCCACCTCGGCCTGGCCCGCCAGCAGCGCCGCCTCGGCCTGTACCGCGTGCGCCATCAGCCGCGCGCCCGCCTCGGTCAGGGCGTAGCCCTGGGGCGACTTGGCAAAGAGCACCGCGCCGGTCTCCTCTTCCAGCCGGGCAATGCGGCGGCTGACCGTCGCCGGGTCGATGCGCAGCCCCCGCGCCGCCGCCGACAGGCTTTCGCGGCGGGCCACCGCCAGAAACACCCGCAGATCATCCCAATTCATCGCGCCCCCTTGCCGGTACCGGCATTTTCGCAAAACCTCTTTGCCGTTTTTCCTCTTCAACCGGCATTTACGCAAGGCTAACCTGCCCCCAAATTCTCAGGAGGATCCTATGCAGGAACTGACTCATTTCATCGACGGCGCCCATGTGAAGGGCACCTCGGGCCGTTTCACCAACGTCATGAACCCCGCCACCGGCGAAGTGATCGCCAAGGTGCCGCTGGCCACCGTGGAAGAGCTGAACGATGCCGTGGCCCGCGCCGCCGAGGCGCAGGTCAAATGGGCCGCCACCAACCCGCAGCGTCGCGCCCGGGTGATGATGAAGTTCGGCGACCTGATCAACCAGCACATGGACGAGCTGGCCGAACTGGTCAGCCGCGAACACGGCAAGACCCTGCCCGATGGCCGGGGCGACGTGCAGCGTGGCCTTGAGGTCGTCGAGGTCTGCATGGGCGCGCCGCACATGCTGAAGGGCGAATACATGAACGACGGCGGCCCGGGCATCGACCTTTATTCGATGCGCCAGCCCCTGGGCGTGGTGGCCGGTATCACGCCGTTCAACTTCCCCGCCATGATCCCGCTGTGGAAGATGGCCCCCGCCCTGGTGGCCGGGAACGCGATGATCCTGAAACCCTCGGAACGCTGCCCCTCGACCTCGCTGCGCCTGGCCGAGCTGATCAAGGAAGCGGGCCTGCCCGATGGCGTGCTGCAAGTGGTCAACGGTGACAAGGAAGTCGTGGACGCGATCCTGGATAACGAGACCGTGCAGGCCGTCGGCTTTGTCGGTTCGACCCCGATCGCCCAGTACATCTACGGCCGCGCCGCCACCAACGGCAAGCGCGCCCAGTGCTTCGGCGGCGCCAAGAACCACATGATCATCATGCCCGACGCGGACATGGACAAGGCCGCCGACGCCCTGGTGGGCGCCGGTTTCGGCGCTGCCGGCGAACGCTGCATGGCCATCTCGGTGGCCGTGCCCGTGGGCAAGGAAACCGCCGATACGCTGATCGAAAAGCTGATCCCGCGCATCGAGAAACTGAAGGTCGGCCCCTACACCTCCGAGGATGAGGTGGATTACGGCCCCGTCATCACCGCCGCCGCGAAAGAGCGGATCGAGGGGCTGATCGCCTCGGGCGTGGATCAGGGCGCAACCCTGGTGAAGGACGGCCGTGGCATGACCCTGCAAGGTTATGAGAACGGCTTCTACGTGGGCCCGACGCTCTTTGACAACGTCACCGCCGACATGGACATCTACAAGGAAGAGATCTTTGGCCCGGTGCTGAGCCAGGTGCGCGCAGAGACCTACGAAGAGGCTCTGAAGCTGACCATGGACAACCAGTACGGCAACGGCACCTCGATCTTCACCGCCGATGGCGACACCGCGCGCGACTTCGCCAACCGGGTGAACGTGGGCATGGTCGGCATCAACTTCCCGATCCCGGTGCCGCTGTCCTACTTCACCTTCGGCGGCTGGAAGAAATCGGCCTTCGGCGACCTGAACCAGTACGGCCCCGACGCCCTGCGCTTCTACACCAAGACCAAGACCGTCACGGCGCGCTGGTTCTCGGGCATCAAGGAAGGTGGCGAGTTCAACTTCAAGGCCATGGACTGATCCATCGGGGGCGGCTTTCGGGCCGCCCCTTTTCGTCTGCCCTCAGGCCTGGCCGCGCAGCGGGGACAGGCCCAGGGCGGCGATGACCTCGGGCTCGGGCACCTCGTCCGGGGTTTCGGGCAGGGACACGGGCGGCAGGCGGATCGCATCGGCCTGCACCATCCGGTGGGCGCGCGAGCGGCCACATTCGAAAGACCCCGCGCGGAAGGCGCGACAGGCCGTGGGCCGGGCGTCATAGACGGCGCAGGCCAGGCCACCGCCGGGCAAGGGGGTCAACTGGGCGCAATGCCCGTCGGACATCCGCATGAAGCGGGCGTCCCCGTCCTGAACCCAGGCCGTATCGGGCAGGCCCCGGGCGTGGTCTTCGGGAAAGAGGCGGATATAGCGGTCGTGGGCGCCGAAACAGCAGGCGCCGCAGGACAGGCAATCAGGGGCTGTCTGGGTCATGAGGAGGGCTCGGGAAGCGCCGGTCGGCAGCTACGGGACTGACGGCGATGCGCTGGCTGCCCGTTACACCGCCGCCGCGTCGGCGGGAAGAGGGAAAAGAGGGCCGCCCCGGCATTCGGGCGCCAGGCCCGAACAGGGAGAGAAAGGGAGGAGAGCGCCGACCCCCGCGAGGGATCCGGCCCCAGGGATGCATGACGTCGCGTGTGCCATTCGCCCCCGTGGACGAACGCCACAGGGCTGCTACACATTGGGAACCCATTCCCCGTGACCCGACAGGGGGGCGCACCGATGTCCTGTAGCTATCAGATCCTGAAGCCCTTCGGCCTGGCCTATGTGCGCCTGGCGGGACTTGTACGCCCCGGCGACAGCCTGCGCGCGCTGACCGACTTCGCCCGCGACCCCGAGGCGCGGCCGGATCTGAACCAGCTGCTGGACATGCGCGACGTGACCGGGATGAAGCTGGACGTGCTGGATCTGTTGCGGATGCACGCGCGCAAGGCCGAGATCTTCGCGCCTTCGGAACACGACCGGCTGTTCGTCCATGTGGCGCCGACGCCGATTGCGCGCAAGGTGGCCGGCCATGTGGTGAAAAGCTGGAGCAAGGTGCCCGGCATCACCCACCGGGTCGTGCCGGACGAGGAACAGGCCCTGGATATTCTGGGGCTGCGACAAAGAACGATAGACGCCCTGATCCACCAGCAAAGCGCCTGAGGAGAGGCGCCGCGCCGGGCAGAGCGGGCAAAAGGGAGGAAACCGATGGATTTCGCACTCAGCGAGGAACAGCAGGCCATTTTCGACATGGCCCATGGCTTTGGCCAGGACAGGATCGCGCCCCATGCGGGCGCCTGGGAAGAGGCAGGCGAGATCCCGAAAGACCTCTGGCCCGAAGTGGGCGAGCTGGGCTTCGGCGGCCTTTACGTGCGCGAGGAAAGCGGCGGCGCGGGTCTGACCCGGCTGGACGCCACCCTGGTCTTCGAGGCCCTGTCCATGGCCTGCCCCTCGGTGGCGGCCTTCCTGTCGATCCACAACATGTGCGCCAAGATGATCGACGCCTTCGCGGGCGACGCCCTGCGCGACGAGGTGCTGGGCGATGCCATCGCCATGCGCCGGGTCCTGTCCTATTGCCTGACCGAACCGGGCAGCGGCTCCGACGCCGCGGCGCTGAAGACCCGGGCCGAGCGGACCGAGGCGGGCTATGCCCTGACCGGCACCAAGGCCTTTATCTCGGGCGGGGGCTATTCCGACGGCTATCTGGTCATGGCCCGCACCGGCGGCGAAGGGCCCAAGGGCATCTCGACCCTCTATATCGCCGACGGCACCCCCGGCCTCAGCTTCGGCGGGCTGGAGCGCAAGATGGGCTGGAAAAGTCAGCCGACCCGCCAGGTGCAGATGGACGGCTGCGCAGTGCCCGCCGCCAACCTGCTGGGCGAAGAGGGGCGCGGCTTTACCTATGCGATGATGGGCCTCGACGGCGGGCGGCTGAATATCGCCTCCTGTTCGCTGGGCGCCGCCCAGGCCGCACTGGACGCCACCATCGCCTATATGAACGAGCGCCGCGCCTTCGGGAAATCCCTGACCGAGTTCCAGGCCCTGCAATTCCGCCTGGCCGACCTGGAGATCGAGTTGCAGGCCGCCCGCGTCTTCCTGCGCCAGGCGGCGTGGAAGCTGGACCAGGGCGCGCCGGATGCCACCAAGCACTGTGCCATGGCCAAGAAATTCGTCACCGAGGCCGGGTCGAAGATCGTCAATCAATGCCTGCAACTGCACGGCGGCTACGGCTATCTTGCGGATTACGGAATCGAGAAACTGGTGCGGGATCTGCGCGTGCACGAAATCCTCGAAGGCACGAACGAGATCATGCGCCTCATCACGGCAAGGAGCCTTCTGTCCTCATGAGCGATCTGTCCATTCGGCGCGACGGGCGCGCCGGGCGTATCACCCTGACGCGGGAAAAGGCGTTGAATGCGCTGTCGCATGAGATGGCGCTGGAGATCGAAAAGGCGCTGCTGGCCTGGCGGGACGACCCCGAGGTGGCCCTGGTGCTGATCGACGCCGAGGGCGAGAAGGCCTTCTGCGCCGGGGGCGACATCCGCGAGATGTACGAGACCGGCCGCGCGGGCGATTTCGACTATGGCCGCCGCTTCTGGCGCGACGAATACCGGATGAACGCCCTGCTGGCCGAATATCCCAAACCCATCGTCAGCTTCCTGCATGGCTTTGTCATGGGCGGTGGCGTGGGCGTCGGCTGTCACGTCTCCACCCGGGTGGTGGGCGAAAGCGCCCGGATCGCCATGCCCGAATGCGGCATCGGCCTTGTGCCCGACGTGGGCGGCTCGCTTCTGCTGGCCCGCGCACCGGGGCGGCTTGGGGCCTATCTGGGCCTGACCGGCGCCCGCATGGGTCCGGGCGATGCGATCCACGCGGGCTTTGCCGATCTGTTCCTGGCGGAAGAGGAATGGGACGCGGCCAAGGCCCAGCTTTGCGCCAGCGGCACCATCGAGGCGCTGGAAGAGGCCGGGCATTTCGCCCCCGCCTCGCGCCTGGCCGAGAACCAGGCCTATCTGGATGCGCTCTTCGCGGGCGACAACCTGCCCGAGATCGTCGAGGAACTGGCCGCCGAAGAGGGGGACGACCTGGCCGATCGCGCGCTGAAGGCGATCCGCGCGGGCTGCCCGCTGTCGATGGCCGCCACGCTGGAGATGCTGCGCCGCCTGCACGATGACGCGGGCATCCGCGACGCCCTGGCGCTGGAATACCGCTTCACCTTCCGCTCGATGAGCGAGGGGGATTTCATCGAGGGCGTCCGTGCCCAGATCATCGACCGTGACCGCAAGCCGGTCTGGCGCCACGGGCTCGACATCGCCCGCGAGGAGGCCCTGGCGATGCTGGCCCCGCTGGCAGAGGAACTGCGCTTCGACGGGCCGTAAGGCGCGCCGGGCAGAAAGACGATTAGGGAGGAGAACAGGATGAAGATCGGTTTCATCGGGCTGGGCAACATGGGTGCCCATATGGCCCGCAACCTGGCCAGCGCCGGGCATGAGGTGACGGGCTATGACATGGCCCCGGTGCGAGTGCCGGGGGTGCCGCTGGCCAATACCGCCGCCGATGCGGCCCGGGGGGCCGAGGTGGTGATCACCATGCTGCCCAATGGCGAGATCCTGCGCCAGGTCTCGGAACAGATCCAGCCGGTGATGCAGCCCGGCGCCTGTCACCTGGATTGCTCGACCGTGGATGTCGACAGCGCCCGCGCCGTGGCCGACAGCGCCAGCGCCCGCGGCCTTCTGGCAATCGACGCGCCGGTTTCGGGCGGCACCGGCGGCGCCGATGCGGGCACGCTGACCTTCATGGCGGGCGGCTCGGAAGAGGCCTTTGCCCGTGTCTCGCCGCTGTTCGACATCATGGGCCAGAAGGCCGTGCATTGCGGCGGCGCGGGCAATGGCCAGGCGGCCAAGATCTGCAACAACATGATCCTGGGCGTCACCATGATCGCCACCTGCGAGGCCTTCGCCCTGGCCGATCAGCTGGGGCTGGACCGGCAGGCGATGTTCGACGTGGTCTCGACCTCGTCGGGCTACAGCTGGTCGATGAACGCCTATTGCCCGGCGCCGGGCGTGGGGCCGAAATCGCCGGCCGACAACGACTATCAGCCCGGCTTTGCCGCCGCGCTGATGCTGAAGGACCTGCGCCTGTCGCAGCTGGCCGCGCAAAGCAGCGGCGCCGAGACCCCCATGGGTGCTGCGGCCGAGGCCCTCTACTCGACCTTCGTCGAAGAGGAGGGCGGCGGCGACAAGGACTTCTCGGCCATGCTGCCGCGCTTCTCGCGCCGCAACCAGGGCTGAGCCAGCCCCAGACGGCCCCCGCGCTTGTCTCTCTCCCCTGCCCCCACTAGGCTTTGCCCGGGGGCAAGGGACCGACAATGCTGACATTCCTGGATTTCGACCGCGACCTGGCCGAGGCCTGCGCCGCAGAGTTCCTGGCCGCCCACGAGGGGCGCGCCCTCTTCCCGACACCCCCCGACAGCCGCCGCCCCGCCTTCCTCCGTATCGACAATGCCTCGGGCGGGCCCCTGCCGCGCTTTGTCCTGAAGATGGAGCTGGGGGGCCAGGTCTTCGTGCTGAAACTGAACGCCGAGGCCGCCCAGGACGGACGACTGGCGCTGGAATTCCAGGCCCTGCGGCGGCTGGAGGCCGCCCTGGCGGATAAGCCCGACCTGGGCGTGGTCCATCCGATCTACCTGTCGCCCGACGGCGGCTTCATGGTGACCGATTACAACGACGAAGAGACCGCCTGGTCCCGGCTGATCTCGGGCGAAGACCCGGCGCCGGTCTTCCGTCTGGCCGGGCGCTGGCTGGCGGCGCTGCATGGGCAGGGCCCGGCGGATGTGTCGCCCTTCTGGCCGAAGTGGATCTTTGCCAAGCTCGACGCGGTGCAGGCCGGGGCCACCCCCCAGGCCGCCCCGAAGGCCTATCGCCCGATGCTGCGCGCCCTGCGCCAGCAGGCAGGCGCCCTGCGCGGCCGGGTCTCGCGCCGCTGCCTGTGCCACGGCGACTATCACCCCGGCAACCTGCTGATTGGCCCGGCAGGCGCGCGCGGCCTCGACCTGTCGGAAGAGCGGCGCAAGCTGGCGGTCTACGACATGGTCGATTTCCTGAAAACCGATGTGCAATGCGACGGGCCGGAAAGTCAGATTGGCCCCGGCGGCATCCTGCACAGCTCGCGCGCGGCCTTCCTGGAGGGCTACGGCCAGGAGGTGGACGGCCCCTTGCTGGACTTCTGCCTGCGCGCCCGGCTGCTGATCACCTGGATCAGCATCGACCAGGCGCGCTATGCCCGCTCTGACTTTCAGCGCGACAAATGGGCCCGGCTGGAGCGGCGGCTGGCACTGGCCTTCGACCTGGCGTGAGGCGCGAAGGGCCGGAGGTTTCCCCCGGGCCCCTTTGCCCTGCGTCCGGTCGCTCCCTATTCGGCGGCCACCTTCGCGCCCTTCAGCATGTCCTTCAGGTAGTGCCCGGTGTGGCTGCGCCCCACCTCGGCCACCTCTTCCGGCGTGCCGATGGCCACCACCTCGCCGCCGCCATCGCCGCCCTCGGGGCCGATGTCGATGATATGGTCGGCGGTCTTGATGACGTCGAGGTTATGTTCGATCACCACAACGGTGTTCCCCTGCTCGACCAACTCGTGCAGCACCTCCAGCAGCTTGCGCACATCCTCGAAATGAAGACCCGTGGTCGGCTCGTCGAGGATATAGAGGGTGCGGCCCGTCGACTGGCGGCTCAGCTCCTTCGACAGCTTCACCCGCTGCGCCTCGCCCCCCGACAGGGTCGTCGCCTGCTGGCCCACCTTGATATAGCCCAGACCGACGCGCACCAGCGCGTCCATCTTCGAGCGGATCGAGGGTACAGCCTGGAAGAACTCCTGCGCATCCTCGACGGTCATGTCGAGGACGTCGGCGATGGACTTGCCCTTGAACTTGATCTCCAGCGTTTCGCGGTTGTAGCGCTGGCCCTTGCAGGTTTCGCATTCGACGTAAACGTCGGGCAGGAAGTGCATCTCGATCTTGATGACCCCGTCGCCCTGACAGGCCTCACACCGCCCGCCCTTGATGTTGAAGCTGAAGCGCCCGGGCTTGTAGCCGCGCGCCTTCGACTCGGGCAGCCCCGCGAACCAGTCGCGGATCGGAGTGAAGGCGCCGGTATAGGTCGCCGGGTTCGACCGCGGCGTGCGCCCGATGGGCCGCTGGTCGATGTCGATCACCTTGTCGAGATGTTCCAGCCCCTTGATCGTCTCGCAGGGGGCGGGCGTCTGGCGGGCGCCGTTCAGCCGCATCGAGGCGGTCTTGAACAGGGTTTCGATGGTCAGGGTCGACTTGCCGCCCCCCGAGACGCCCGAGACGCAGACGAACTTGCCCAGGGGGAAATCGACGGTCACGTCCTTCAGGTTGTTGCCGCTGGCCTTCACCACCTGGATTTTCTTGCCGTTGCCCTCGCGCCGGACGGCCGGAACAGCAATCTCGCGGCTGCCCGACAGGTATTGCCCGGTCAGGCTGGCCGGATCGGCGGCAATCTCTTCGGGTTTGCCCTTGGCGATCACCTGGCCGCCATGCACCCCGGCCCCGGGGCCGATGTCGAAGACGTAATCGGCCTCGCGGATCGCCTCCTCGTCGTGTTCCACCACCAGGACCGAGTTGCCCTGATCGCGCAGCCCCTTAAGCGTGGACAGCAGCCGCCCATTATCGCGCTGGTGCAAGCCGATCGAGGGTTCATCCAGCACATAAAGCACGCCGGTCAGGCCCGAGCCGATCTGGCTCGCCAGGCGGATCCGCTGGCTTTCCCCGCCCGACAGGGTGCCCGAGGCGCGCGCCAAGGTCAGGTATTCCAGCCCGACGTTGTTGAGGAACCCCAGGCGTTCGCGGATCTCTTTCAGGATCGGGCGGGCGATCTCGGCCTTCTGTTTCGACAGGGTGTCGCCAGCGGCGCCGATCCACTCCAGCGCCTCGCGGATGGATTTCTCCACCACATTGCCGATGTGATGGCCGTCGATCTTCACCGCCAGCGGTTCGGGCTTCAGCCGGTAACCGTTGCAGGTGCCGCAGCGGCGGTTGTTCTGGTAGCGCTCGAATTCCTCGCGGACCCAGTTGCTGTCGGTCTCGCGATAGCGCCGTTCCATGTTGGGAATGACGCCCTCGAAGGCGCGGGTGATGTTGTAGACGCGGCCGCCCTCGTCATAGCGGAAGGCGATCTCTTCCTTGCCCGAGCCGTAGAGGAAGACATCCTGCACCTTCTTCGGCAGATCCTTCCAGCGGGCGTTCTTGTCGAACTCATAGTGCTTCGCGATGGCGTCGATGGTTTGCAGGAAATAGGGCGACTTGCCCTTGCGCCAGGGGGCAATGGCGCCGTCGGCCACCTTCAGCTGGCCATCGGGCACCACCAGGCGTTCGTCAAAGAACAGCTCCATCCCCAGCCCGTCGCAATGGGGACAGGCGCCATCGGGGGCGTTGAAGGAAAACAGGCGCGGTTCGATCTCGGGGATCGAGAAGCCACTGACGGGACAGGCGAATTTCTCGGAGAAGGTGATCCGCTCAGCCTCGCCCTCCTTCGGTGCGGTCTCCAGCACGGCGATGCCGTCGGCCAGGTCCAGGGCGGTGCGGAAACTGTCGGCCAGCCGGGTTTCCATGCCCTCGCGCACGACGATCCGGTCGACCACCACGTCGATGTCGTGGCGGTACTTCTTGTCCAGGGTCGGCGGCTCGTCCAGCTCGTAAAACTCGCCATCCACCTTGACCCTCTGGAAGCCCTGCTTGCGCAGCTCCAGGAATTCCTTGCGGTACTCGCCCTTGCGGTCGCGGATGATCGGCGCCAGCAGATAGCCGCGCGTACCCTCTTCCATGCCCATGACCCGGTCGACCATGTCCTGCACCTGCTGCGCCTCGATGGGCAGGCCGGTGGCGGGGCTGTAGGGGGTGCCGGAGCGGGCGAAGAGCAGGCGCAGGTAATCGTAGATCTCGGTCACCGTGCCAACGGTCGAGCGCGGGTTCTTCGAGGTGGTCTTCTGCTCGATGGAAATCGCCGGGCTGAGGCCGCTGATATGATCCACATCGGGCTTTTCCATCATGTCCAGGAACTGCCGCGCATAGGCCGACAGGCTCTCGACATAGCGCCGCTGCCCCTCCGCATAGATCGTGTCGAAGGCGAGCGACGACTTGCCCGAGCCGGACAACCCGGTGATCACCACCAGCTGGTCGCGGGGGATGTCCACGTCGATGCCCTTCAGGTTGTGCTCGCGCGCGCCGCGGACCTCGATAAACTTCTGCTCGGCCATATTCGCCCCCGGGAAACCACTGGGTGTAGAGATAGGCGAGACGGAACGCCTGTCCAAGGGGAAAGTGAGAACATTAGGGAAACATTAACCTGCGCCCATTCACAATACGGCGCCGCATCCCCATCTTGGGGCCATCGCAGGCAGTTCCGAAGGCATCCCGATGTTCAAATTCCTGTCCCGTCTCTCGCAATCCGGCGGGATGAGCGCGCAAGAGGCGGTCGAGAAGCGCGACCGTGTGCTGTTGCTCGACGTGCGCGACGCCGCCGAGATCCGCCGGTCGGGCAAGGCGGCGGGGGCGATCTGTATCCCGCTGACCACCCTGCCCTTCCGCGCCGATCCGCGCCATCCCGAGTGCGACCCGCTGCTCAGCCCCGAGGCGACGATCTGCGTCTATTGCGCCGCGGGCGGGCGCGCCGCCTCGGCCAAGCAGGTGCTGGAACGGCTGGGATACAGCGACGTGCACAATATCGGCGGGCTGGGCCACTGGACCCGCGCCGGGGGCCAGGTCGAGCGGGGCTGACCCGCCGCCCGGTCCGCCCGTGCCGACGCCCGCGCCGACGCGCGGCCCCACAAGCCGGCCCGACAGTCCGCCCGACAATCGTCTTGTCCCCCGGTCGCGCTCCGTCTAGGTCACGTCATGTTATATCATCACGTGATTCGAGAGGAGATCCCATGTCGTCCCGTCCCCTGTTCCCGCACACCCTGGCCGCGTTGGCCCTTGGCGCCCTGACCGCCACCGCCGCCCTGCCCGCCCTGGCCGAAACCCACGACCACGATCACGACCATGATCAGGCGGAAACCCATGAGCACGCGCACTCCCACGACGAGGACGCGCAGCGCATCTACAACGGCTATTTCACCGATGAAGAGATCCAGCCGCGCAGCCTGGCCGACTGGCAGGGCGACTGGCAATCGGTCTATCCGCTGCTTCAGGACGGCACCCTGGCGCCGGTGATGGCCGACAAGGCCGCCCATGGCGACAAAAGCGCGGAAGACTACACCGCCTATTACCAGATCGGCTATGCCACCGACGTGGACCGGATCCAGATCGACGGCCCGACCTTCACCTTCCACGGCCCCGAGGGCTCGGTGACCGGCACCTATGCGGATGACGGGTTTGAGGTGCTGACCTACGCCAAGGGCAACCGCGGCGTGCGCTACATCTTCCGCAAGGTCGAGGGCGACGCCGCCGCACCGGGCTATGTGCAGTTCAGCGACCATGCGGTGGCCCCGACGGACGCGGGTCACTACCACCTCTACTGGGGCGACGACCGCGCGGCCCTGCTGGAAGAGGTCACCAACTGGCCGACCTACTACCCTGCCGATCTGAGCGGCGCCGAGATCGCCCAAGAGATGCTGGCCCACTGATCCCAGGGCCCGGACAGGCGAAGGGGCGCCGGATCAACCGGCGCCCCTTTTGCAATCTGGTGGTTGGCGATCAGATGTGGATCGCGCGTCCATAGGCCTGAAGCACCGATTCATGCAGCATTTCCGACAGGGTCGGGTGCGGGAAGACGGTGTTCATCAGATCCTCTTCGGTGGTCTCCAGCGTCTGACCGACCACATAGCCCTGGATCAGCTCGGTCACCTCGGCGCCAACCATATGGGCGCCCAGCAACTCGCCGGTCTTGGCGTCGAAGACGGTCTTCACCAGCCCCTCGGGTTCGCCCAGGGCGACGGCCTTGCCGTTACCGATGAAGGGGAAGCGGCCGACCTTGACGTCATAGCCCGCGTCCTTGGCCTTGGCCTCGGTCAGGCCGACAGAGGCGACCTGGGGATGGCAATAGGTGCAGCCCGCGATGCTTTCGGGGCGCACCGGGTGGGGTTTCTTGCCGGCGGCCAGCTCGGCCACCATGACGCCTTCGTGGCTGGCCTTGTGCGCCAGCCAGGGCGCGCCCGCGATGTCGCCGATGGCATAAAGCCCCTCCACCCCGGTGGCGCAGTATTTGTCGACCACCACATGGGTCCGGTCGATCTTCACGCCCAGCTCTTCCAGGCCCAGGTTCTCGACGTTGCCGACGATGCCCACGGCGGAAATCACCGTGTCGAACTCTTCCGTGGTGACCTTGCCGCCCTGTTCCAGATGCGCCGTCACCTTGCCCTTCGCCCGATCCAGCTTCTTGACCATGGTCTTTTCGCGGATCTTCATGCCCTGTTTCTCGAACTGCTTCTTGGCGAATTTCGAGATTTCCTCGTCTTCCACCGGCAGCACCCGGTCCATCACCTCGACCACGGTCGTGTCCGCGCCCAGGGTGTTGTAGAAATTGGCAAATTCGATGCCGATCGCGCCCGAGCCGATGACCAGAAGCTTTTTCGGCATCCGCACAGGTTTCAGCGCGTGGCGATAGGTCCAGACCAGATCGCCATCGGCCTCCAGCCCGGGCAGTTCGCGGGCCCGGGCGCCGGTGGCCAGGACAATGGTCTTGCCGGTCAGCTCTTCGGTGCCGTCCTTGGTGGCCACGCTGACCTTGCCCTTACCGGCCAGCTTGGCCTCGCCCATGATGACGGTGACCTTGTTTTTCTTCAGCAGGCCGCGCACGCCGCCTTCCATCTGCTTGGCCACCCCGCGCGAGCGGTTGACCACCGCGTCGAGGTCAAAGCCGATCTTCTCGGCGCTGAGGCCGTAGTCCTTGGCGCGCTCCATGAAATGGAAGATCTCGGAGCTGCGCAGCAGCGCCTTGGTGGGGATACAACCCCAGTTCAGGCAGATACCGCCCAGGTGCTCGCGCTCGACCACGGCCACGCTCAGGCCCAGTTGCGCCGCCCGAATGGCGGCCACATAGCCGCCCGGGCCGGCCCCGATCACCACGAAATCGAAAGACTTGGCTGCCATCTGCCCCTCCGCTGAACCTTAGGCTTCAAGATAGTTTGACGTTAAACTATCTACCAGCAGGCGACAAGCACAGCCATAGCCCCCGACGCCGATTGCGCCGAAAGGCCGCTATGCATCCGGGGAAACCCGGCGCGCCCTGTCCCTGACCCTAGCGCCCCGCACGCCCCTGTCAAACCGCCCGAAGGTCGCGCCCTGCCCCCGGGCCAGCCGCCGCCGAGTCGGCGCACAAAGGAAAAGGGCGCCGCCCGGATCCCGGACAGCGCCCCCTTGGTTCCTTCGACCCGAAAGCCGGGACTAGCCCGCTGCGGCCTCGACCGAACGTACCGTCTCGCCATAGCCGCCCTTGTCGAGATAGGCCGCCTCGGACGCCGTGCTGTGCCGTTTCAGCGCCGCATTGCGATAGGGGAAACGCCCGAAGGTGCGGATCACCTCGCGATGCGCCTTGGCGTGTTTCAGATTGGCCGCGCCGGTCTCCGGCATCCGGTCCAGCATCAGCCGCACACAGCGTTCCTGATCGCACAGGTTTTCCGAATGCATCATCGGCAGGTAGAAGAACTGTCGCGCCGGTTCGTCGATCTTCATGTCAAAGCCATGATCAATCGCCACCTTGGCCGCCGCCAGGGCCACCTTGTCGCTGTCGAAGGCGCGCCCGTCGCCGCGGAACATGTTGCGCGGGAACTGGTCCATCAGGATCACATAGGCCAGCGCCCCGCTGGGATAGGTCAGCCACATCCCGTAGCCCCCTTCGCAGGCATGGGCCCAGGCGGCACCGAACCGGGCGCGGATCTCTGAATCCAGGGCCTCGCCTGCCTGATACCAGCCCTCGGGGCCGACCTCATCCAGCCAGAAGGACAACACGTCTTCGGGGGCAATCATGGCTATCTCCTCTTTCGCGATTGCGCCATTTGCCCCAGCGTTACAAAGTTTTCACAATAAGGAAATGATAGATTTTCCGGCAGGTCGGGATGTGAGCGCTCACGCGCCGTTTTCGCCACTCGCAGCCTCTTCGGCGGCTTCCTCGGCCACCTCATATGCCCATTCCTGCGCCGCCTCGACGGCCACCGGCGTGGCCGACATCAGCACCGGCGCATAGGCCGCCGTGTCGTCCACCGCCACCGAGGGACGCTGGGTCATGCGGTAGAAGGCATAGGCGGCGGTGGCCAGCAGCAGCACGGCGATGAACAGGAAGAAACCCTTCGGCCCGGTCATGGTCATCACCCAACCGGTCAGCAGCGGGCCGCCGATGGCGCCCAGCCCGTTGACAAACAGCATCCCCGCGCTGCCCGCCGCCATCTGGTCGTGGTCCAGAATGTCGTTCAGATAGGCCAACAGCAGCGAATACAGCGGATTGGTCATCGCCCCGATGATGAAGGCCGCCACCAGCAGGGCGGTGAAACTGTCGGCAAGGACGAAGCCGATGATGCCGCCGATCCCGGCCACGATGGCCTCGATCGCGATCAGCAAGCGGCGGTCCATCCGGTCCGAGATCCAGCCCAGCGGGTAGATGGCGATGGTGGCGCCAATGTAGAACATGGTGATGAACAGCGAGATCTGCGGCAGGGTCAGCCCCGCCTGAGAGCCGAAGACCGCGGCCATGCCGAACTGTGCCGAGAAGGCCCCGCCCACCAGGAAGACGCCCACGATGGACAGGGGCGAGGCGCGGTACAGCTCTTTCAGCGACATCGGCCGGGTACTGTCGAAGGCGGGCGTCGGCGAGACCGACAGCAGGATCGGCGCGAAAGAGATCGAAACCAGGATCGAGGGCACGATGAACAGGATGAACCCCGCCGGGTCGCCCAGCAGAAGGATCCCCTGGGCCGCCATGATGCCGATCACCTGCACCAGCGCGTAAAGCGCCAGCGCCTTGCCGCGGTTTTCATTGGTGGCGGCGTTGTTCAGCCAGCTTTCCGCGGTCACATAGACCCCCGAGAAACAGAAGCCGATGATCATCCGTTCCGCCGTCCAGGCCCAGGGATTGGCCCAGGCCGGATAGAGGATCAGCACCGCCGAGATGAAGGAGCCGAGCGCGGCGAAGACCCGCACATGGCCGACCCGCCGGATCATTTCGGGCGCCAGGCGGGACCCGCCCAGGAAGCCCGCGAAATAGGCCGACATCACCACAGACATCTCGAAGGTGGAAAACCCCTCGATCTCGCCCCGCACACCCAGCAGGGTGCCTTGCAGGCCGTTGCCCAGCATCAGAAGGGTCAGGCCCAGCAGAAGGGCCCAGGCGGATCCGAGAACCTGAAGCATGTGATCGTTCCTATGTCGTCGGGCCGCCCTTCGGGCAGCCAGCAGGGGCAGAGGCAGGCGCGGTGCGGCCCGGATGCCCCTTGGATTTCACGTCAGGGCGCAGGGATCAACAGCGAGGCATCGCCGTAAGAGAAAAAGCGGTATCGCTCGGCAATCGCATGGTCGTAGATCGCCCGCACCCTCTCGGTGCCCATCAGGGCCGAGACCAGCATCATCAGGGTCGATTTCGGCAGGTGAAAGTTGGTCATAAGGGCATCTGCCACGGCGAAGGTGAAGCCGGGGTAAATGAAGATATCCGTCTCGCCGGTCCAGGGGGCGATGGCGCCACTTTCGCGCGCGGCGCTTTCGATCAGCCGCAGCGCCGTGGTGCCCACCGGAATGACGCGCCCGCCCGCCGCCTTGGTGGCCGCGATCTCGGCCGCGGCCGTCTCGCTGACATGACCCCATTCGGCGTGCATCTTGTGCTCGGCGACGTTGTCGACCTTCACCGGCAGGAAGGTGCCCGCGCCCACATGCAGGGTGACATGGGTCCGCGCCACCCCCATGGCGTCCAGGCGCGCCAGAAGGTCTTCGTCGAAATGCAGCGAGGCGGTCGGGGCGGCCACCGCGCCGGTGTTCCTGGCCCAGACCGTCTGGTAATCGGTCTTGTCCTGGGCATCGGGGGCGCGCAGGGCTGCGATATAGGGCGGCAGCGGCATCTGCCCGGCCTCGGCCAGGGCGGCATCGAAATCGCCCTCGGCCTCGAAGGACAGCACCCCCTGCCCCGCCTCCTTGGCCTCCAGCCGGGCCGAAAGGCGCGGGGTAAAGCGGATCACCTCGCCCTCGCGGATCTTCTTCAAGGGCTTTAGCAGCGCCGCCCAGTGCCCCTCCGCGCGCGGCTCCAGCAGGGTGACTTCGATCTTCGCCTCGGTCTCGCCCTGGGCCGAGCTGCGCGCACGGGTGCCGGTCAGCCGCGCCGGGATCACCTTGGTATCGTTCAGCACCAGCCGGTCGCCGGGGCGCAGGTAGTCGCCCAGATCGCGCACGATGGCATCGGTGATCCGGTCCCCCTCGGCCACCAGCAGCCGGGCAGAAGAGCGCGGCCGCGCCGGTCGCGTCGCGATCAGCTCTTCGGGCAGGTCGAAGTCGAAATCGGAAAGCTGCACCTGGCGCTCCTGTCGTGGTCTGTGTCTGCTCTTGCCTCCGGGACATAGCCCGGATCGCGGCCTCGGCTACACCCTGGGTCCGCAGGGCGCAATGGCGGTGCGGGGCGGGTCACTCGCCCGCCGGGTCCGGGGGCGGGCGGCGGAAGATCTCGCGGAACATGGCGGGGGTGAAGATCGACAGCGGGTTCACCCGCACACGCGGGTCCGAGGCAGGGCCGCTGAGGTCGAAGTTGAAGCCGATCAACCCCTCACCCTTGCGGGTCAGCAGCGCGCCGATGCCGTTCAGCATGTATAGGGGCGAGACGACCCCCTGCATCTGCAACTGGTCGGCGGCCAGGTCATAGACCCCGTCCAGCGACACCCCCATCGAGGCGCCAACCGCGCTGGCCCGGGTCACCGTCAGGCGCCCGGGGCGCAGCTGGAATTCCACCTCGACATCGCCAAACAGGATCCCCGGCCCCGACAGCTGCTCCAGCAGGCCGACGATGGACAGGGCGTTCAGCAGCTCGGCCACCGCCGGGGCCTCCTGGATGCGAATGTCGGTGATGCGCAGCTGGCCGTCATAGGCCCCCTTGCCGCCCGCCGGGACCAGATCCAGCACCAGTTGCCCGCCATTGCCCTTCTTCAGGAACCCCGCATCCGCCAGGGCTGCGCTGGCGTCCGCGGCCTCGATGCGGATCCGGCCCGCGTCCAGGGTGGCGGTGACCTCGGCGCCGCCGTTGATCCGGCCCCGGAACCGGCCCTGGCCACGCGCCGTGCCCCCGGCGGACAGGGACCCGCGCAGGTTGGTCACGGCCAGGGTGTCGGTGATCTGCAAACGGTCCAGCGCCACATCCAGCGGCGCGGCGCCGCCGCCCTGGGGCAGATCCGGCATCCGCGCCAGGTCGACCCGCCCGCCGGTCAGGGTCAGCGCCGGGGCCTGCCCTGCGCCGCGCGGGGTCAGCCGCGCGCCCACATCCAGCCAGCGCCCGACCGCCAGCCGCTCCAGCCGCAGCGCCTCCAGCTGGCCCTCCGGGGTGGCCGAGAGCGCGCCCGACAGGGTCAGCCCCGGCCCCTCCAGCCGCAGCCTGTCGACCGTGACCCCCGCCGGGCCCATCTGACCCTCGGCCCGGGCCAGGCCGGTGGCGGCCTGCGACAGCGACCAGCCCAGCGAGGGCAGCGACAGGCCCAGCCCGGCCAGGTCGCTTTCCACCGCAAAGCGCATCGGCGCGTCGCGGGGCAGCTCCAGCGTCAGATCGGCCTGGGTGGCGCCGCGCAGGGCCCCCGGCGGCAGGGCCAGGCCCAGCCCCTCGGCCGCCGCCGCATCCAGGCGCAGCTGCGCCGCGACCCGCGACGGCCCGGCCTCGGGGCCGAAGTCGGCGTGCCAGCTGCCATCAAAGGCCACCCCGTCCCAGCTGCCCTGCCCGGCGATGCGGATCTGGGTGGTATCGCCCGCCACCTCCAGCCGGGGGGCGCGCAGCAGGTGATTGGGCGCGATGGTGTCGCTTTCCACATCGCTCAGCGTCCCGGCATAGCGCAGCTCTATCGCCTCCAGCGGCAGGTTCTTGATCAGCGGCAAGCGCAGGCTGGCGCCAAGCTCTGCGGTGCCCCGCGCCAGATCCGGCGCGCGCCCGGCCTTCGACAGAAGCGACAGCGGCGGCGCGTCCAGCAGGGCCAGGATCTCTTCCACCGGGCCTGCCAGGCGCAGGGCAATCTCGGCATCGGCCGGTTTCTGGCGCACGTCCGGCACGACGAAACTGGTGCCCGTCCCGTCGATCCGCCCGCCGCCCGGACCGGTCACATGGCCCGCATCGGCCTGCACGGCGAAACGCCCGTTGGACAGGGCCGCATGGCCGCGCGCCTGTTGCAGCGGCGGCATGGATTTCATGAAGGTCAGCGTGGTGTCGTCGAAATCGAAGCCCAGCTGGATCTGCGGCGCCACGTCCTGGCCTGCGCGCAGGGCGAATTGCAGGTTCGACAGCCGCCCCTCCAGCAGGTTGCGCGCCACCCAGTCGCGGCTCTTGCTGGCCGCCGTGGGGGGCCAGAAGCCCAGCACGTCGTCGGGCGACAGGGCGGCGGCGGCAAAGCCCCCGCCCTCTCCCGCCGCATCCTCGGGCGGGGCCGAGGCGGTCAGCGCGCCCTGAAGGCCCAGCCCCCAGCCCGCGGCGCCCGCGGTCATATGTCCGTCGGCGCGCATCACATGGCCGCCCTCGCGCAGCACCAGCTCGCCCAGGCTCACCTCGAAGGGGTCGAACCGCAGCCGCAGATCCGCCTCGGCCCGCTCCAGCCGCAGCGCCGAGGCAAAGAGGTCGCCCGGGTTGGTGACGATCTCGCTGGCGCTCAGCTGGCCGGTCATCTGCACCCCGCCATCCGGCGCGCTGCCCAGGCGGAAGGCGCCCTCGGCCAGCAGCGAAACCAGAGGGCTTTGCACCGACAACTCGTTGAAGCGCAGCATCTGCGTGGCCGGATCGAAAGAGAAATAGCTGCGCGCCGTGTCGAAGGGCACCGGGCGCACCCCTTCTGCGGGCTGCACCACGCCGCGCCCGATCTGCAAGGTGGCGTAAAGCGGGCCAACCGCGCCGTCCTCTTCCAGAGACAGGCGCAGCGCCCCCGACAGCGGCGCGCGCAGCACCCCCAGCCAGGCCAGCGCCGGGCTTTGCGTCGCCAGATCCTCGGCGGGCATATCCTCGACCGACAGCTGGAATTCGCCCGAATTGCGGTCCAGCCGGGTGGTATAGCTGGTCTCGACCAGGGTCGCATAGCTGCGCCCGCCAAGCAGCGAGAAGTCACCCCGGATCACCAGATCGGCGCCGTCGCGGTCCAGCACGATGCGCCCGCCATCCACCGACCAGGCACGATCGGCGCGCAGGTCCTCGTAGACCAGGGTCAGGCCCAGCCCCTCGATCCGGCTCAGCCCGGCCAGGTCGCGGGTCGCCAGCGAGGCCTTCAGCTCGGCCAGGACCAGGGCGATGTCGCGATCCCGCGCTTGGGCGCCCTGATCGGTCGAGGTCAGATCGAAGCGCCCGTCGGCGCGGCGGCGCAGGCGCAGCTGCGCGCCTTCGACGGTGATGTCCTGGGGTTGCAGCCGTCCGCGCAGCAGCGCGGCCGGGGCCAGACGCATGGTGGCCTGGTTCAGCACCACGCGCGAGCCGGTCTCGGGCAGGATCATCGACAGCTCGCGCACCCGGACGCGGGGATGCCAGGCCGCCTCGAAAACCACCGACAGACCGGAAAAGGTCACGTCGAGCCCGGGCACCTGATGCTCCAGCCGCGCCTCGACCCGGTCGCGCAGCCAGGGTGGCGCGGTCAGCGCCTCGCCGCGCACCAGCAGGCGCAGGCCGCCCAGCCCTGCCGCCAGCCCAACCAGCAGGATCAGCAGCAGCGCCACGCGCGCCGTTCGGCGCAACAGGCGATGGTGCCGGGGTTTCGGCGCCAGAGCCTGCGGCTGCGGCTTCAGCTTGTGCATCGCGTCTCCTGCGCCCGGCCCGGCGCCCTGTTCCCTACCCAGTCAATCCCGCCCCGGCGGGCCGTCCGGCAGATGCGTTCCATTCTGCTCTGGCGCCGGGTAATAGGGAAGCCAGGACCACAGGACAAGAAAGGCCATGTGATGACAAGTGAACTGGACGGCAAGAACGCGCCGGATTTCACCCTGCCCCGCGCCGGGGGCGGCGAGGTGACCCTGTCGGAGCTGCGCCCCGCGCCGGTGGTGCTGTTCTTCTATCCCAAGGACGACACGCCGGGCTGCACCACCGAGAACAAGGATTTCACCACCCTGGCGGATCAGTTCGCGGCCGCGGGCGTCAAGGTTCTGGGCCTCAGCAAGGACACGGTGGCCAAGCACGAGAAGTTCCAGGCCAAGCATGAGCTGGCGACCGAGCTTCTGTCCGATGCCGAGGGCGAGGTCTGCGAGGCCTACGGCGTCTGGAAGGAAAAGAAGATGTACGGCAAGACCTTCATGGGCATCGAACGCACAACGGTGCTGATCGACGGTGCGGGCAAGATCGTGCGGGTCTGGCCCAAGGTGAAGGTGGCGGGCCACGCCGAAGAGGTGCTGGCGGCGGCCAAGGCACTGTAGGCGCCGAGACTGCCCCCCCGCGTAGGACTTTCAGCGGGGGCCAGCCCCCGCACACGGCTTCTGGCGGGGGCCAGCCCCCGCACCCCCGGAGTATTTCCAGCCGTCGAATAACAAGGACGCGGGGCCCGGCTGCGGGCCGCGCGCCTGGAGAGGCAAACCAGTGGAGACAGGTGAGATGAAGACACTCGCAGAAATGGCGGTCGAGGTGCTGACCACCGCCGACGGGCGCGAAAAGACCGCGCTGTCGCACCGCCACGCCGCCACCTGGTTTGCCGCGCGCGAAGCGGGCGAAGAGATCCCCATCGGGCAGGCCAGGCCGCCGCTGCGCCCGGCACGGCCCGAAAGGCCCGAGCTGCTGGACCCGCGCGAGGTGCCGCGCCGCCGCCCCGGCAGCCCCCAGGGGCGCATCGCCATCCTGCACGCCGTGGCCCATATCGAGCTGAACGCCGTCGACCTGCATTGGGACATGGTGGCGCGCTTTACCCATGTGCCCTTTCCCATCGGCTTCTACGATGACTGGGTGAAATCGGCCGATGAGGAATCGAAGCATTTCAACCTGATCTGCGACTGCCTGGAAAGCCTGGACAGCTATTACGGCGCCCTGCCCGCCCATGCGGGCATGTGGCGCGCCGCCGAGGATACGGTGGAGGACATCTACGGACGCCTGGCCGTGGTGCCCATGGTGCTGGAGGCGCGCGGCCTGGATGTGACGCCGAACATGATCGAGGTCTTCCGCAAGGCCGGGCTGCAAAATGTCATCGACGCGCTGGAGGTGATCTATGCCGAGGAAGTGGGCCATGTGGCCTATGGCTCGAAATGGTTCAACTTCCTCTGCGGCCGCGACGGGCTGGACCCGAAACCGAAGTTCCACGCGCTGGTGCGGCACTATTTCCACGGCGCCCTGAAGCCCCCCTTCAACGAGGAAAAACGCGCCGAGGCGGGCCTGCCGCCGGATTTCTACTGGCCCCTGGCCGACACGCTTTGAGGGGCAAAAAGGCTGCGCGGACAGGCGGGATTGCCTGCCTCACCCCCTCAAATGAGCATTTTTCGGCGATTTCCCGCCAAGATCGGCGGAAACATACAGGTTCCGCACGGGCTGTGAGCAAACACCTTGCCCGAAGCCAGAGGCGCGGGTAACTGAGTTCAGGCGCCTGAGGTGGGGACCTCGCGACGGGCGTCCGGGATGGGACAAAGAGGGATACGGGACCTCGTGAGAACCAGGCTAGAGATCCGCATCAGAGCACTTCTGGAAAAGCATTTTCCGGAGCGCCGTGTTTTCCTCCGCTCTGACGCGGATACCAGATTTATCCGGCTGCGGCCGGTCACGCAGATTATCGCCGCCGCGGGCGGGACGATGATCGTGTCGTGGACCATCATCGCCACCGCGATCCTGCTGATGGACAGCATCGGGTCGGGCAACTACCGCGAACAGGCGATGCGCGACCAGCAGACTTTCCGCGAAAGCCTGAACGCGATGGCCGCCGAACGCGACCTGCGCGAGCAGGAGGCCCTGGCGGCCCAGGACCGGTTCAACACCGCGCTGGAACGGATCTCGGTCATGCAGACCGAGCTGCTGCAATCCGAGGCGCGCCGCCGCGAGCTGGAAACCGGCATCGACGTCATCCAGTCGACCCTGCGCAAGACCCTGGACGAACGCGACGAGGTCCGCGCCGAACTGGTCGCGCTGCAAGCGCCCTCGGAGAATGGCGAGCGCGAGGCCCTGCCCGCCTATGCCGAAGATACGCTGAACGTGCTGACCACCGCCCTGGCGGAAACCGCCGAGGAACGCGACGCGACCGAGCGCGGCGCCCAGGACGCCCTGGCCCAGGCTGACGAGATGGCCGAGCGCATCGCCCTGATGGAAGACCAGAACGACGCCATCTTCCGCCAGCTGGAAGAGGCGATGACCGTCTCGGTCGAGCCGCTGGACAAGATGTTCCGCGCCGCCGGCATGAACACCGACACCCTGATCGAGCAGGTGCGCCGCGGCTATACCGGGCGCGGCGGGCCGCTGACGCCGATTTCCTTCTCGACCATGGGCGAGATCTCTTCGCCCGATACCGAGCGCGCCAATGCCATCCTGGAAAAGCTGGAAGAGCTGGACCTCTACCGTATCGCCGCCGAGAAGGCCCCCTTCGCGCAGCCGGTGCATGGCCGCTTCCGCTATTCCTCGGGCTTCGGCACCCGCCGCGACCCCAAGACCGGCGGCATCCGCCAGCACTACGGCACCGACATGGCCGCCCCCGTGGGCACGCCCCTTTATGCCGCAGCCGACGGTGTGGTCACCCATGCGGGCTGGTCCACCGGCTATGGCCGCCTGGTGAAGATCAAGCACGACTTCGGAATCGAGACCCGCTATGCCCATATGTCGCGCATCGGCGTAAGCGTGGGCGAAAGAGTCTCGCGCGGAGAACGTATCGGTGATATGGGAGCATCCGGACGAGTGACCGGACCCCACCTTCACTATGAAATCCGAGTGGGTGGCAAACCCGTGAACCCCATGACCTATATCAAGGCTGCAAGAGATGTTTTCTAAGAGCAAGATCAACGAACCCGGTCCCAAGACCGCAGAGAACAGCGCCCCGGCGGCACCGACGGACATGGCCCCGAAATCCAAGCCCGCCCCGGACTTCAAACCCTCTGCGCCCAAGGCCAAGCCGCCGGCATCGGTGCTGTCCTCGGATCTGCACATCACCGGCAACCTGAAGACCACCGGCGACATCCAGGTCGAAGGCACCGTCGAAGGCGACATCCGCGCGCATCTGCTGACCGTGGGCGAAAGCGCGACCATCCGCGGCGAAGTGACCGCCGATGACGTGGTGATCAACGGCCGCATCATCGGTCGCGTGCGCGGCCTGAAGGTGCGCCTGACCTCGACCGCCCGTGTCGAAGGCGACATCATCCACAAGACCATCGCGATCGAAAGCGGCGCCCATTTCGAAGGCTCGGTGCAGCGTCAGGACGACCCTTTGTCCTCGGGCAGCAAGGCCGCGCCCGCGCGCAAGCCCGCCGCCCCGGCCTCCGAGGCCTGAGGTCCGGCGCCACAAGGCGCCCGCAGGATCATCGAAAAGCCCCGGCGCCTGGCGTCCGGGGCTTTTCGCTGTCTGGATGTCGCCGATCTGAGCCCCCCTGCCCTGCCGAACCGTCGCCGCCCCCGAGAGGGACAGCGGCGCGGCACGGGCCATGAGGGCGTTCGGATGGCAAGGGCCAAGCGGGCGGCGCTCAGGCCTCCAGCTCGGCATCCCAGTAGAGGAAATCCAGCCAGCTGTCGTGCAGGTGGTTCGGCGGGAACCGACGGCCCATGTTGCGCAGCTCTTCCGCCGAGGGCGGGCGTGGCGGCTTGCGCAGGGACATGCCCGCGCGGCGCAGCGACTTGGACCCCTTGCGCAGGTTGCAGGGCGCACAGGCGGCCACCACGTTTTCCCAGCTGGTGATACCCCCGCTGGCGCGCGGCACCACATGGTCAAAGGTCAGATCACCCCGGGCGCCGCAATACTGGCAGCAGAATTCATCCCGCAGAAAAAGATTGAAGCGCGTGAAGGCCACGCGCTTCTGAGGTTTCACGTAATCTTTGAGGACGACGACCGAGGGGATCCGTATCTCGGTGCTGGGGCTGCGCACCCAGCAGTCGTATTCGGCGACGATGTCGACCCTGTTCAGCCAGGCCGCCTTCACCGCCTCTTGCCAGGGCCACAGGGACAGCGGGTAGTAAGACAGGGGTCTGTAATCCGCGTTCAGCACCAGCGCCGGATGCTGTTTCAGAGAGGCTGGCTCTCTCACGAATTCGCGTCTGAAGTCTCCGTCCATCTGCACAAGTGCTCCCACCCTGCCTGCTGCCGTCAGCGCCAGAGCGGGGAACCCCGCCCCAGCCTTGGATCAACTATATATCGCGTCCGGAACCTGGCAAGCCCCACGATATGCAAGTGACCTGCCTCTGCTCTACCGGGGCTGCGTAACGCTGAAATGACAACCACCGGCGGTTATCCACAGGGTGGCGGGCCCGGCGCTGGTCTGCGGCGCGCGCGGCGCTATCTTTGCCCCATGCTGGATGACACCCCCCTGCCCCCCGCCCCGCCCGAGGCCCTGCTGGAAACCGCGCTCTATGCCGAGGACCTCGCCACCACCGCCGCCTTCTATGCCCAGGTTCTGGGCCTGCCCGAGATCGCCCGGGTCGAGGGGCGGCATGTGTTCTTTCGCCTGGGGAATACAGTGCTGTTGCTGTTCGATCCGCTGGCCACGGCGGCGGGCGGCAGCAACCCCGAGCTGCCGGTGCCGCCCCATGGCAGCCGCGGCGCGGGGCATCTGTGCCTTGCCGCCTCTGCCGCCGAGATCCACGCCTGGAAGGACCGGCTGGAGGCGGCGGGCGTGGCGATCGAGGCCGATTTCCACTGGCCCAACGGCGCCCGGTCGATCTATTTCCGCGATCCGGCGGGCAATTCGCTGGAGTTCGCCGAGCCGCGTCTGTGGTTCGACGAGGCGTGACGGGTCGGGTTGGGGCGGGATGGTGGATTTCATCCACCCTACGGGGCACAGCAGAGCGGATCCGCCCAGACCCGCCCCCGCCTCCACGTAGGGTGGATGCAATCCATCCTTGGCGGCGGCGGCGGGGCTCAGCCCGCCGCGCGGCCCCTTTCGATCAGAAGCCGCATTTGTCCCGCATGAAGGCCAGAGCCACCGACAGGCCGTCGGGGGCAATGCCATGGGCAGTGCCTTCCATGATATGGGCGAAGACCTCGCGGAACTTGGCCTCTTGCAGGGCCTCGGCGGCCAGCGGCAGGGATTGCGGCGGCACCACGTCGTCCTGATCGCCATGCACCAGCAGCACCGGCATACGCGACACCGTCTCGTCCGCCAGCAGTTCCGGGTTCAGGATCCGCCCCGAGAAGCCGACGACGCCCGCCACCGGATCCTCGCGCCGGGGCGCCACATGCAGGGCCATCATCGTCCCTTGCGAGAAGCCGAAGAGGCAGACCTGCTCGGGCAGCAGATCCTCATCCACCATCAGCGCGTCGAGAAAGGCGTTCAGATCCTCGACCGAGGCCACCATCGAGCGTTCCGCCTCTTCCTCGGAGGAACCATCCATCCAGGGGATCGGGAACCACTGGAATCCGCCGGGGTTCATCGCCATCTCTTCCGGCGCATCGGGGGCCACGAACAGCGTGTCGGGCAGATGTTCCGACAGCGGATCGGCCAGGCCCAGCAGATCGGCGCCATTGGCGCCATAGCCATGCAGGAACACCACCGCAGAGCGCGTTTCCCCCGAGAGCGGCGCGCGCCGCTCGGCATTCAGAACCCGTGTCATATGACCCCTTCCCGTTTCTTTTCCTGCGCATAGTGGCGCCACAGCAGCCGTGCCGCGACGCCGCGCCAGGGCGACCAGGCCAGGGCCCGGGCGCGCAGCGCGGCCTCGGTCGGCCGTTCGGACAATCCGTAGAGGAGGCGCGCGGCCTCCTGCAAGGCCAGATCGCCCGCGGGCAGCAGATCGGCGCGGCCCAGGGCGGTGGTGCCGTAGACCTCGGCGGTCCAGCGGCCGATGCCCGGCAGGGCGATCAGCCGCGCGATCAGCGCCGCGTCGTCAAGATCCGCCAGGGCGTCGAAGTCCAGCCCCGCCTCGGCCAGCGCCAGGGCATAGCGGATCTTGGGCCGCGACAGCCCGCAGGCGCGCAGTCCCTCCTCTCCCGCGGCCAGAATCGGCGCGGGCGCGGTCAGCCCGGCCGCTTCAAGCCGCCCCCAGATCGCCGCCGCCGAGGCGGTCGAGACCTGCTGGCCCGCGATGGCATGAAGCAACGTGGCAAAGCCCGGCGCCCGGCGCCGCAAGGGCGGCAAGCCCCCCGCCCGCACCACCCGCGCCAGCCCCGCATCCCGCGCCGCCAGCCAGGCCACGCCGCGCGCCAGCACCTCTTCGCTGTCCAGGATCTCGGCCATGGTCCCCCCTTGTTCCGGGGATCATAGGCGGAGATGGCGCGGGGGGAAGAGGGGTTGGTCGTTGCGCCGGAGGGAAGACGATGTGGGGGCGCTGCCCCCGCCGCCGGAGGGCGGCAAGTGGAGGGACAAAGGGGGCTCTGCCCACGCCGCCGGAGGGCGGCAAATGAAAGGGAAAGGGGGCTCTGCCCCCGCCGCCCTGCGGGCGACTCCCCCGGGATATTTCTGGCAAACGAGAAGAGAGGGGCGTGGCGATCCGACCCGGCGGGGGGCGCGGGGCGGACGGGGTGATACGTTCCGGATCGGGCGCGGGAGGGTGGCGGAACGGAGCGCCCCTGCCTTGGCGGGGGCGTTGGAGGGGCGCGGTATGTGGCAACCCGGCCCTGCATGGGGCTGGCGGGGCGCGTGGCCCGGAGATCGGCCCCGGACGAAAGCGCGCGAGGGCGGCGGCGCGGGCCGATCCGGCGCAGGCGGAGGTGCGGGAGCACGTCGGGGACGGGTGATGGTGGCCCGGGGCGGGGCCGTGGGGTGGAACGTTGTTTGGGGGGCCGGGCGCGGGGCGGAACGGCGGTTCGGGGGGCCGTGCGCCGGGCGCGACGGGATCCTTATTGCGGCGCCCCCCTAGGCCGGGCCGGGGCCGGTTTCGTATATTGGGGGCATGAAAGATATCGCGCTCCCCCCCTCGAACTGGCCCCAGATGCAGCCCGGATGGGTCTGGCTTTGCGGCGCGGGCCCCGGTGATCCGGGGCTTCTGACCCTGCACGCGCTGAACGCCCTGCGTCAGGCCGATGTGGTGGTCTATGACGCCCTGGTCAGCCCGGCGATCCTGGATTGGGCCATGGGGGCCGAGTTGGTCTATGCGGGCAAGCGCGGCGGCAAGCCCTCGGCCAAGCAGCAGGACATCTCGCTGCGGCTGGTCGAGCTGGCGAAGGCCGGCAAGCGGGTGCTGCGGCTGAAGGGGGGCGATCCCTTCGTCTTTGGCCGTGGCGGGGAAGAGGCGCAGACGCTGCTGGCCCATGGGGTGAATTTCCGCATCGTGCCGGGCATCAGCGCCGGTATCGGCGGGCTGGCCTATGCCGGCATCCCCGTCACCCATCGCGACACCAACCAGTCGGTCACCTTCGTCACCGGCCATGACCACACCGGCGGCGCCACCGCCTCGCTGAACTGGCGGGCCCTGGCCGAGGGCAGCCAGGTCCTGGTGATCTACATGGGCATGAAACACGCCCGCCACATCGCCAATGAGCTGATGGCCGCAGGCCGCCCGGGCGATGAACCGGCCGCCGTGGTCTGCAATGCCACCACGCCGGATCAGCAGGTGCTGGAAACCACGCTGGAACAGCTGGCCGACGAGATCGAGGCCTCGGACCTGCAACCACCCGCGATCCTGTGCATCGGTCCCAACGTGCGCCTGCGCGAGGCACTGGACTGGCAGGCCATGGGCCAACACGCGCTGGAGGACACGGGCCTGGATCTGGGTCTGGAGCGAAGCCTGGCCCTGCCCCTCTGAGGCCCCTGCAAGGCGGCGCGGCCAGGGCGCCCACTGGGGCGCGCGCACAACGCACCGAACGATCCCGCATGGCCCGCGTCATGCTGGCTCTTGCCGCACGGGCAAAGCCGGGCTACGGCTTCGCCCATGACCGATATTACGAGCACCCCCGATAACGATGCCCGCGCCCGCCGTAACGTGCTGGTGCTGGTGGCGGCCCAGGCGATCCTGGGTGCGCAGATGCCGATGATCTTCACCATCGGGGGGCTGGCCGGGCAAAGCCTGGCGCCGAACCCCTGCCTGGCGACCATGCCGATCTCGATGATCGTGCTGGGCTCGATGCTGTCGGCCACGCCGATGTCGGCCCTGATGCAGAAACGCGGCCGCCGCTTCGGGTTCTCTGTGGGCACGGTCTTTGGCGCCGCGGGCGCCATGGTGGCGGCCTTTGGCCTCTTCCAGCAAAGCTTCATGATCTTCCTGCTGGGCTCGCTGCTGACCGGCACCTACATGTCGACCCAAGGCTTCTTCCGCTTCGCCGCCTCCGACACCGCCAGTCCCGAGTTCCAGCCCAAAGCGATTTCCTACGTCATGGCGGGCGGCCTGCTGGCGGCGCTGATCGGGCCGCAACTGGGCAAGCTGACCAATGACGCGCTGATCGTGCCCTTCATGGGCACCTACCTGCTGGTCATGGGCCTGAACCTGCTGGGTCCCGTCCTGTTCAGCTTTCTGGACATCCCGCGCCCCGAGGCCCATGCGCCCGGCACCGCCGCCCCCGCCCCGGGTCGCAGCCGGTGGGAGCTGATCACCACGCCGCGCATCCTGGTGGCGGTGATCTGCGCCATGGTCTCTTACGCGCTGATGAACCTGGTGATGACCTCGACCCCGCTGGCCGTGGTGGGCTGCGGATACGAGACCTCGAACGCCGCCGATGTGGTCACCGCCCATGTGCTGGCCATGTATGTCCCCAGCTTCTTCACCGGCCATGTGATCGCCCGTTTCGGGGTGGAAAAGGTGATGGGCGCGGGCCTGTTCATCCTGGCCACCGCCGGGGCCGTGGCCCTGGAAGGGGTGGATCTTGAGAACTTCTTCCTGGCGCTGATCCTGCTGGGCGTGGGCTGGAACTTCGGCTTCATCGGCGCCACGACCATGCTGGCGCAAAGCCACACCAAGGAAGAGCGCGGCCGGATGCAGGGTCTGAACGACCTGATCGTCTTTGGCGGCGTGACGGCGGCCTCCTTCGCCTCGGGCGGGCTGATGAACTGTTCGGCCACCTCGGCAGAGGCCGGGTGGAACGCGGTCAACCTGGCCATGGCGCCGCTTCTGGTGCTGGCCGGTGGCGCGCTGATCTGGCTGGTGCTACGACCGAAGGACGAAGCGGAGGCCTGAGGCCCGGAGGCGGCCCGCGCAAGGAGGAAGACGAGATGATCCTGGAGATTGAAACGCTCTGCCCCGCGCGCGGTGTCGCCGACCGCATCGCGGCGCATCTGCTGGAGGCGCGGCTGATCGCCTGCGCCAACCGCTCACGCACCGTGGTCAGCCTGTACCGCTGGGACGGGGCCGTGCGCGCCGAAGAGGAATATGCGCTGCGGGTGAAGACCCGGATCGAGCTGGGCGACCGGGTCGAGGCGGCAATCCTGGAGTGGCACCCCTACGAACTGCCCGCGATCCTGCGCCAGGAGGTGCAGGCCAATGCGGACTACGAGGCCTGGGTGCGGTCCGAGACCAGCGACTAGGCGCGGAAGGGGTGCAGGTGCAGCGGCAGGCCCCGGGGATTTGGCACGGCAGCGGCGGGTTGTCGGCAGCACGCCGGGGGCAATGGCGCGGTACGGCGGGGTAACCCCCGCCCTACAGGCGGTACGCGGGATGTAGGGCGGGGTTCACCCCGCCGCCTCGCTCCCGAACGCTCTGATTTGATGAAGCAGCGCACCCGTCTCTGCGCCCCGGCGCGCGCCTACCAGCGCCCGAAACTGGCGCGCAGAAGGCCCAGCCGGGTCGCCAGCGGCGCCGGATCCAGCGCGCCCAGCTTTACCCGGGCCGGTTCGGCCCGGGCCAGTTTCAGCACCATCGCCGCCTCCGGCGCCAGGTACAGCAGCGGCGTCCCCTGGCGATCGACCTGGCCGCGCGCCCGACGGGCCGTGGCAAGCCGCGTCAGGGCCTCGTCCGCCAGATCCCGCACCGTGCTTTCGCGCCCATCGGGCAGCGGCAGGCGCTTTGCCTCCTCCAGCGCGGGCACGGCGCGGAACCAGGCCGCCAGCCCCAGGGCAAAGCCCGCATCCGCCGCCACCGCCTCGGGCAAAGCGCCGCCCAGCATCCCTGCCCCTGCGCGCAAGAGCCCCGCCGAAGTGGCATCCAGGTAACGGCGGAAATGGGCGTCGTCCTCGAAGGGTTCCTTCCAGATGTCCCAGCGGCGCGCCTCGACCAGCGCGTCCAGCGCCTGGGCGCCCTCGGCCGTCAGGCTGTGCGATAGCGGCGTCACCACCTCGTGGCGGCGGATGCCCTCGCCCTTGCCGATCTCTTCCAGCGCGTCCCGCCACCATTGCAGGCGCATCTCGGCGATCATCGGCTCTTGCGTGACCCAGGGGGCGCGGCTGACCTCGATGTTGAAGGCGTACAGCGGGAACAGCGCCCGGCGCGCCGCCACCGGCGCGGCCATGGTGGCGCGAAAGCGGGGCGCGTCGCCGCGCTCGACCAGTTCGGCACAGGCGGTCAGGTCGTCGGACCAGGGGGCGGCGGGGGAGGAAGAGGTCACGGGGCGGTCTCCGGTCAGGCGGGCGGTGCGCGGGGCGCGCGCGCCGCGTTGCGGCGGGAGGTATCAGAGCAGCGCGCCGCTGCCCAGCCCCCGCCCCGCGCGGGGCCTTACTCCCCGGCCAGCGCCTGGGCGCGCGGCGCCTGCATCAGCCGCCAGGTGACGGCATCGACCAGGGCCTCGAAACTGGCGTCCACTATGTTGGCCGAAACGCCCACGGTGGACCAGCGGCGGCCCTCGCCATCCTCGCTGTCGATGATGACGCGGGTCACGGCCTCGGTGCCCCCTTGCGTGATGCGCACCTTGAAGTCGACCAGCCGCATGTCGTCGATCTGACACTGGTACTTGCCCAGATCCTTGGCCAGCGCCGTCCACAGCGCGTTGACCGGCCCCTGGTCATTGCCCGCCTCGTCCAGGCTTTCCGACACCGACAGGATCTTCTGCCCGTCCACGATGGTGGCCACCACCGCCTCCGAGACGGTCACCACCTCGCCGCGGGCATTGCGGCGGCGTTCTATGCTGACGCGGTAGCGGTCGACCTCGAAGAAGGCGGGCAGCTGCCCCAGCACCCGCCGCGCCAGCAGTTCGAAACTGGCCTGGGCGCTGTCGTAGGTATAGCCGCGATCCTCGCGCAACTTCACCTCGCTCAGCATCTCGGCCAGGGCCGGGTCGCCCTTGGCCACCGAAATCCCCGTCTCTTCCAGCCGGCGGCGCAGGTTCGACTGCCCCGCCTGGTTGGACATCGGGATGATGCGTTCGTTGCCCACCACCGCCGGGTCGATATGTTCATAGGTCGAGGGATCTTTCAGGATCGCGCTGGCGTGCAGCCCGGCCTTGTGGGCAAAGGCCGAGGCGCCGACGAAGGGCGCCTGTTTCACCGGCACGCGGTTCAGGATGTCGTCCAGCTGGCGCGAGATCGGCGTGAGGTTCACCAGCGCCTCACGCTTGACCCCGGTCTGGTAGGTCGAGGCATAGGGTTCCTTCAGCAGCAGCGTCGGGATCAACGTCACCAGATTGGCATTGCCACAGCGTTCCCCCAGCCCGTTCAGCGTGCCCTGGATCTGGCGCACCCCCGCATCGACGGCGGCCAGGCTGCCCGCCACCGCATTGGCGGTGTCGTTGTGGGTGTGGATGCCCAACCGATCCCCCGCCGCGCCCGAGGCGATGACATCGCGCACGATATCGCCGATCTCGACCGGCAGGGTGCCGCCGTTGGTGTCGCACAGCACCACCCAACGGGCGCCCGCCTCCAGCGCCGCATGAACACAGGCCAGCGCATAGTCGCGATTGGCCTTCCAGCCGTCGAAGAAATGCTCGGCATCGAACAGCGCCTCGCGCCCCTCGGCCACCATATGGGCGACCGAGCGCGAGATGTTCTCCAGGTTCTCCTCCAGCGTGATCCCAAGCGCCGTGGTGACGTGGAAATCATGGGTCTTGCCCACCAGGCAGACGGCGGGCGTGCGGGCGTTCATCACGGCGGCCAGCACATCATCGTTTTCCGCCGAGACGCCCGCGCGCTTGGTCATGCCGAAGGCGGTCATGGTGGCGCGGGTGTCGGGGGCGGCGTCGAAAAAGGCGCTGTCGGTCGGGTTGGCCCCGGGCCAGCCGCCCTCGATATAGTCCAGCCCCAGCTCGTCCAGCATCTTGGCGATGCGGATCTTTTCGGGGGTCGAGAACTGGACGCCTTGCGTCTGCTGCCCGTCGCGCAGGGTGGTGTCGTAGAGATAGAGACGTTCCATCAAAGCCCTCCTCCGGCCTCATGGCGGGCGGGGCCCGGGTGTCTTTTGGTGGCGAGGTTGGAATCTGGGCCCCCGACCGGGTCGCACAGCGGCCCGGTCAGCCCCCGTCCGCCCCCCCGGGCGGGGGCTTTCGCCCCCCCCCGCGGCCGGGACCTGACCTGTGTGGTGAAGCGGGACATCACAGCAGGCCTTCCAGCTTGGCCGCGTCGAAATCGGCACCGGGCAGCAATTCCACCCCGGCCTTGGACATGCGCACCTCGACCCCGGCGGCAATCAGCGCTTGTTTCATCGCGTCGACCTGGCTGAAATCCTTCGAGGCCATGGCCGCCTCGCGCGTCGCCGCCAGCGCCTCGGCATAGGCCGACAGATCCGCCTGCGGTGCCTCGGCCCAGCCCCCCAGCTCTTCCGTCAACAGCCCCAGGAACTGCGCCGAGGCCAAGAACATGCGCTTCAGACCAGATTGAATTGTACCTAAGTCAGCACCACGCACCCCACCCAAGAATTCCGGTGGAATGCCGCTAAGATCACCATCCGCTCGCCTGATCTGTTCCGCCAACTTGTGCAGCTCGGCCAGCGCCCCGGCGGTGTTCAGATCATCCGCCAACGCGGCCACCACCGCCTCGGAGACCTCGCCCGCCTCGACCCCGGTGACCAGCCCGCGCCACTTGCGCAATGTGGCCTCCGCCTCGCCGCGCTTCTTCTCGGTCCAGTCCATCGGCTTGCCGTAGTGCGTGCCCAGAAACACCATGCGGATCACCTCGCCCGGCACGCCCTGGTCCAGCAGGTCCCGCACGGTAAAGAAGTTGCCCAGCGACTTGGACATCTTCTTGCCCTCGACCTGCAACATCTCGTTATGCAGCCAGTAACGGGCGAATTCGCCCTTGGGATGGGCACAGCAGCTTTGCGCGATCTCGTTCTCATGGTGCGGGAATTGCAGGTCAATGCCCCCGCCGTGAATGTCGAAACTCTCGCCCAGCAATTCGTAACTCATGGCCGAGCATTCGATGTGCCAGCCCGGGCGCCCGCGCCCCCAGGGGCTGGCCCAACCGGGGGTGCCCTCGTCCGAGGGTTTCCACAGCACGAAATCCATCGGATCGCGCTTGTAGGGGGCCACCTCGACCCGGGCGCCGGCGATCATGTCCTCGACCGAGCGGCCCGACAGCGCGCCGTATTCCTTGTAGCTGTCCACCGAAAACAGCACGTGGCCCTCGGCGGCATAGGCATGGCCCTTGGCGATCAGCATCTCGATCATGGCGATCATCTGGCCGATGTATTCGGTCGCGCGCGGCTCATGGGTCGGGCGCAGGGTGCCAAGCGCCGCCATGTCGGCGTGATACCAGGCGATGGTCTCATCGGTGATATCGCGGATCTTGCGCCCTGTGGCCTCGGCCTTGGCGTTGATCTTGTCATCCACGTCGGTGAAGTTGCGCACATAGGTCACCTGCTCGGGCCCGTAGACATGGCGCAGCAGGCGGAACAGCGTGTCGAAGACCACCACGGGCCGCGCGTTGCCCAGATGCGCCCGGTCATAGACCGTGGGTCCGCAGACATAGACCCGCACATCCGTGGCATCGATCGGAACGAACAGCTCCTTGCGACGCGTGCGACCGTTGTGCAGCTTGATCTCGACCATGTCTCGCTCCTCGGCAGGGCCAGCGGCTCGGGCCCGGTTCAGGGTTTGCCCGCGGGCGGCTTATCAGGTCATTTCTAAGGAGGAAACGAGGAAGCGGCCCGCGAGAGAATTCTCAGCAGGTAATGATGCAGCCGGTAATGAGGGCGATCATATGCTTCATACCCTTCCCATAGCCCGCCGGGCCGCCGCTGCCAAGGGCGTTGATGCCCCGCCCCGCCCGGGATCGCAGACCGCCCCCGCCGCCGAGGCCCCCCGCCCCTTCTATTTTTGGGCCACAAATATTCTGGGGGGAGCGGAACAGGGGGCAAAGCCCCCCTCCCCGGCAGCCCTCAAAGAGACCCCAGTTCCACCGCCCGCGCCCAGTCCTCGCGCCCATGGTCCCGCGCGCGGGCGGCCATTTCGGCGCTGTCATAGGGCACATGGCGATGCGCCACCGCCCAGCCCATGCCGCGCCGCGTGACCAGGGCATAGCTGGCCAGCGGATGGCCCGCCGTGACCACATGGGGCATGGGGGCCTCATCGCGATAGGCCGGGCAGCCGACCGAGCCGGGGTTCAGCAGCAGTTGCCCCGTGGGCAGGGCCCAGAGGCCCGGCAGATGGGTGTGGGCGGTGAGCAGCAGCGCGGCGGTGGTGCCCGCCGCCTGGGCCGCCATCTCCTCGGGCGGGCGCAGGGCCACGCCGCCCTCCGTCGTGGCGTGATGGGTCCAATAGCGGTCATCGGCCCGGGGCGTGGCGTGCCAGGCCTGCACATCGCCGAAATCCAAACCCCGGGGCTGCGCCGCCAGCCAGTCGAAGGCGGCGGCGGGCAGTTCCGCACGGGCCACCCAGTCCGAGGGGCCCAGGTGGTCGGGCGGGGTTTCCAGCAGATAGCGGTCGTGATTGCCGCGCAGGGCCTGGGCCGAAAGCGGCAGCAACAGTTCGGCCGTGCCGCCCGCGTCCAGCGGCCCCGAGAAGTGATCGCCCAGCACCAGCACGGCCCCAGGCGCGGGGGCCTGATCGCCCAAAGCCTCCAGATCGGCCAGCACGGCGCGCAGGGCGGCGCTGTTGCCGTGGATATCGGCCAGCACCGCGAAACGGTCGGGCAGCGGCGCGCGGGACGCGAGGGGAAGGGGCGGTTCGGTCATGGATGCAGCCTGACCCGTCGGCCCCGCTCGACACAAGCCCCTTCAGCGCCTGAAAACCCTTGCGCCCCCCGCCGCTCTGCCCGACGCTTCGGCCAAGCACCGACAGGAGAGCCCCATGCACGATCCCGCCCCCGCCTTCCGCGCCCTGCACCGCAAGGGTGATCCCTTCCTGCTGGCCAATGCCTGGGATGCGGGCTCGGCCCGGATGCTGGCAGCACTCGGCGCCCAGGCCATCGGCACCTCCTCTGCCGCCTTCGGCTTTACCCTGGGCCGCCCTGACGGGAATATCACCCGCGACGAGGCCCTGGCCCATGCCGAGGCGCTGGTGGCCGCAACCCCGCTGCCGGTCTCGGGCGATTTCGAGAACGGCTTCGGCGACGATCCCGACACCCTGGCCGAAACCGTGCGCCTGGCCGCAGAGGCCGGGCTGGCGGGGATCTCGATCGAGGACAACCCGCCGGGCGGCGCCACCTCTTACGACCAGGATCTGGCGATAGAGCGCATCCGCGCCGCGGCGGCGGCGGCCCGCGCCCTGCCCCGCGACTTCGTGCTGGTGGCCCGCGCCGACGGGGTGATGAACGGCACCTACGACATGGCCGAGGCGCGCGCCCGCTGCGCGGGTTTCGAGGCGGCGGGGGCTGATTGTCTTTACGTGCCCGGCCCGCCCAGTTTCGAGGATCTGGCCGCGCTGGTGGCCTCGACCGACCTGCCGGTCAACGCCCTGGCGGCGGGCCATCTGGCCAGCTACGCCACCGAGGACTTCGCCCGCATCGGCGTGGCCCGCATCTCGCTGGGCTCGGCCCTGGCGCGGGCCACCCACCGGGTGATCATCGACGCCATGTCCGAGATCTTCGAAGACGGCAGTTTTTCGAAGCTGAAGAAATCCGTGCCCGGAACCGAGGTGGATGCCCTGCTGCTGAAGGGGGCGCGGCCCGACTGAGGGCGCACCCGGCACAGCCCGACGCGGGGCGCGCAGCCCGAAGCGTTCAGGCCCGCCCCGGCTGCGGGCTGAGCAACAGCAGCAGGCCGAACAGCACCATCCCCGCCCCCGAGGCGCGCTGGAACCAGTGCAACCGTGTGGCGGCGAAGCGCGCGGCAAAGCGCCCCGCCAGGGCGTAGACGGTGATCGCCCCGGCCTCGAGCACCAGGAACAGCCCGCCCAGGGTGGCATAGCTGGCCCAATAGGCGGCGGGATCGACAAACTGCGGGAAGAAGGCGGCGAAGATCAGGATCGCCTTGGGGTTGCTGATCGCCGCCAGGCCTTCACGCCGCCAGGCGGTCCGCAGCCCGGTCGGCACCGGCACCGTGGCCGCCGCGTCCTTGGGGCGGCTGCGCAACAGCTTCACCCCCAGCCACAGCAGGTACAGCGCGCCGATGACCTTCACCGCGCCAAAAAGCGTTGCCGAGGTCGCCATCAGCACCCCCAGCCCCAGGGCGCTGGCGGCGATCATCGGCGCAAAGACCACCAGACGCGCCAGCCCGGCGGTCACCGCAAAGCCGACACCGCGTTCCGCCCCGTGGCCAAGCGCCAGAAGGTTGTTGGGGCCGAAGGCCAGGTTCAGGGCAAAGCAGGCGGGGACGAAGACCAGCAGGTCGATCATGGGGCGCTCCGATCATTGGACCGCGCGAGATAGAGCATATCCCGGCGCCGCCGCCCAGCCCCTGCGCGCCCCGGCCCTGCAAGCCCTGGCCCGGCGCCCCTGCCCCCGCAAATCCGGACCCGACAAAGCAGACGGCCCCGGCGTTTCCACCGGGGCCGTCTCGAACTCTCTCGGGTCAATATCTCAGCGGGCGCGGCCCCGCGTCACTCGGTGACGGTGACCTTGACCATGCGGTCGGGCTCGCCGGTGACCACACCGCTGCGGCCTTCGCCGCGCTTGATCTGGTCGACGACCTCCATCCCCGAGGTGACCTCGCCCACGACGGTGTACTGGCCGTCAAGCGAGGGGTACTCGGTGAACATGATGAAGAACTGCGAGTTGGCGCTGTCGGGATCCGACGACCGCGCCATACCCACGATGCCCCGGGTAAAGGGGGTCTCCGAGAACTCGGCCGGCAGATCGGGATAGTCCGAGCCGCCGGTGCCCGCGCGCCGCATGTCGCCGCCATCGGCGGGGTTGCGGGCGTATTGCACATCGCCGGTCTGGGCCATGAAGCCCTCGATCACCCGGTGGAAATAGACCCCGTCATAGGCGCCTTCGCGAGCCAGGGTGGTGATCCGCTCCACATGCTGGGGGGCCAGATCGTCGAACAGCTCGACATGGACCTGGCCATTGGCCTGACCGGCGATCTCGATATCCAGACCGGCGGCCAGCACCGGCCCCGCCAGCGCCACCAGCGCGGCGGACAGCACGGCAGATTGGGCCAGCTTACGCATCGGCGGCCACCTTGACCGAGATCATCATGTCGGGATCCGCCGGCGGCTCGCCCTTGGTGATCGCGTCCACATGCTCCATCCCCTCGATGACGCGGCCATAGACGGTGTATTGGCCGTTGAGGAAATGGTTGTCCTTGAAGTTGATGAAGAACTGCGAGTTGGCAGAGTTCGGGTTCTGGCTGCGCGCCGCCCCCAGGGTGCCGCGGTCATGGGGCAGACGCGAGAACTCGGCCGGCAGGTTCGGCAGGTCGGAACCGCCGGTGCCGGCCATGCGCAGGTCGAAACCGTCGTTCTTGTTGCCGTTCTTCACATCGCCGGTCTGGGCCATGAAACCGTCGATCACCCGGTGGAAGACGACGCCGTCATAGGCGCCGGAGCGGGCCAGCTCCTTCATCCGCTCGGTATGGGCGGGGGCCACGTCGGGCAGCAGTTCGATGGTGACGGTGCCGTCCTTCAGCTCCATCAGGATGGTGTTCTCGGGGTCCTTGATCTCGGCCATGTGCCTCTCCTTCCGGTGTTTGCGCCAGCATTAGGCAGATGCGGGCCAATTGCCAAGCCGGGCCGGTTGACCATGGGGCGCGAAGCCGCCATCACTTGACCCGACCAAAAGGCAAATCGACCCCGGGAGAACCGCTATGGGCTGGAAAACGCTTGATGACATGGACCTTGACGGCAAGCGGGTGCTGACCCGCGTCGACATCAACGTGCCCGTGGAAAACGGAAAAGTGACCGATGCCACCCGGATTGAGCGAATCGTTCCCACCGTCCAGGCGATCCTGGAAAAGGGCGGCCAGCCCCTGCTGATCGCCCACTTCGGCCGCCCCAAGGGCAAGGTCGTCCCCGAGATGTCGCTGCGCGTCACCCTGCCCGCCCTGGAAAAGGCCCTGGGCCGCAAGGTGGTCTTCATCGAGACCCTGGACGCCGCCAAGGCCAAGACCGCCGAACAGGCCGGCGCCGAGGTGCTGCTGCTGGAAAACATCCGCTTCCATGCGGGCGAGGAAAAGAACGATCCCGCCTTCGCCAAGGAACTGGCCTCGCTGGGCGACGTCTATTGCAACGACGCCTTCAGCGCCGCGCACCGGGCCCATGCCTCGACCGAGGCCCTGGCGCGCGAGCTGCCCTCTTGCGCGGGCCGTCTGATGCAGACCGAGCTTGAGGCGCTGGAAAGCGCCCTGGGTCAGCCGAAACGCCCGGTGGTGGCGGTGGTCGGCGGCGCCAAGGTCTCGACCAAGCTGGATCTGCTGGGCAACCTGGTGGAAAAGGTCGACCGGCTGGTGATCGGCGGCGGCATGGCCAATACCTTCCTCGCTGCCCAGGGCGTCGATGTGGGCAAGTCGCTGTGCGAACACGACCTGATCGAGACCGCGAAAGAGATCATGCTGAAGGGCCTCGACGTGGGCTGCGAGGTGATCCTGCCCTCGGACGTGGTGGTGGCGCGCGAATTCAAGGCAGGCGCCGAGAACGAGACCGTACCCGCCACCCAATGCCCCGCCGACGCGATGATCCTGGATGCAGGCCCCGAGGCCGTGGCCCGCATCGGCGCGGCCTTCGAGACCGCCCATACGCTGATCTGGAACGGCCCCCTGGGCGCCTTCGAGATCGAACCCTTCAACGCCGCCACCGATGCCGCCGCCCTGAAGGCGGCCGAGCTGACCCGCGCAGGCACGCTGAAATCGGTCGCGGGCGGCGGCGACACGGTGGCGGCGCTGAACGCCTCGGGCGCGGCGGCAGATTTCTCTTACATCTCGACCGCGGGCGGCGCCTTCCTGGAATGGATGGAGGGCAAGACCCTGCCCGGCGTGGCAGCCCTGGGCGGCTGAACCGGCCCCGGGTTCCGCCCCGATCCGACCCCCATGCAGGCCGTCCCCCGGGGCGGCCTGTTGCGTTTCGCTGCTCGTTTCCGCGCCGATCCGCCTGCCGTCGGGGCCGGGGTGGCACGTTAGCGCAACCTGAATTGCCACCGTTACACAGCTCGCCTAGAGAGGGAGCAGAGGGGGCCTGCGCCCGCGGCCCCGATTGGTGTAACCCAAGAATTTCAGGCGAAACAAATGTCCGACACGATGCAGGCCCCGATGGTCAAATCCGATCCCGCCATGGCGGAACAGATGCGTTCCGGCGACGGCTTCATCGCCGCCCTTGACCAAAGCGGCGGCTCGACCCCCAAGGCGCTGAAGCTTTACGGTGTGGGCGAGGATGCCTATTCCAACGACGCCGAGATGTTCGCCCTGGTGCATGAGATGCGCGCCCGGATCATCAAGTCGCCCGCGTTCAACGGCGACAAGGTGATCGCGGCGATCCTGTTCGAGCGCACCATGGACGGCGATATCGACGGCACCCCCGTGGCCGAATACCTGTGGAAGCAATGCCGCGTGGTGCCCCTGCTGAAGGTCGACAAGGGCCTGGCCGAGGAAGAGGGCGGCGTGCAGCTGATGAAACCCATGCCCGAGCTGGACGCGCTCTGCGCCCGCGCGGTGGACAAGGGGATCTTCGGCACCAAGATGCGCTCGGTGGTCAGCGCCGCCACGCCCGAGGGGATCGCCGCCGTGGTCGCCCAGCAGTTCGAGGTGGGTCAGCAGATCCTGTCGCGCGGGCTGATCCCGATCATCGAGCCCGAGGTGACCATCACCATCCCCGACAAGGCCGAGGCCGAGAATCTGCTGCGCGACGCCATCCTGGCGCAGCTGGACGCCCTGCCCGACGGCGTTCAGGTGATGCTGAAGCTGACCCTGCCGGAGGTCGACAACCAGTATAAACCCCTGGTCGATCACCCCGCCGTCATGCGCGTGGTGGCCCTGTCGGGCGGCTATTCCCGCGACGAGGCCAACGAGCGGCTGTCGCGTCAGACCGGCATGATCGCCTCGTTCAGCCGCGCCCTGACCGAAGGGCTGTCGGCGGACCAGTCGGACGAGGAATTCGACCAGACCCTGGCCACCTCGATCATCTCGATCTACGACGCCTCGGTCGCGGGCTGAGGCCCGGGGGTCGACCCGGCTTTCGACAAGGATTTCAGGGGCGTCCGGCGGGCGCCCCTTTTTCATGGGTCCCCTCACGAATCTTTTTGCGCCTTTGTCACGATTGGGGATTCACATCGCGAATCACCTGTGGCATGATTCGCCTACACCGCCCGACAGAGGCGGGTTATTGAGGCAATCATGAGCAACGAGTCGCGCCCGGCGTTCGGGCTGTTTCTTTATTTCGCCGCCATCCTGATGTTGGGGATGTATTTCACCTTTGCCGCCGTGCAGGGGGAATACGGTCTTTTCCGACGCGCAGAAGTGGTGGCGGCGAATGAAGATCTCAGCGCGGAGCTGGCGCGGCTCGACAGTCGCATCGCGGAGATGAGCAACAAGACCGCGCGGCTGTCGGATGATTACCTGGATCTCGATCTTCTCGACCAGCAGGCCCGCGACATTCTGGGCCTGGTGCGCGTGGACGAGTTCGTCCTGCGCTGAGGCGCACCCTTCCCCACAGATCGTGACGGCTACAACCGGCTGACCCAGGGGGCTCTGCCCCCCTTTCGCCTTCGGCGCTGAAATCGTCCACCGGGCGATTTCCGGGACGCGGCTCAGCCCTCGGGATATTTCTGGCAAACGAGAAGAGGCGGCGCGGCCCTGTGTGAGCAGCTGGCGCACCCGGAGGCCCGACGCGCACAGCGGCGCGGCGCCGCATGGCCGGATCGGCGCCCGAGTCGAAAGGCCCATGGACAAGGGGCGAAACCCCACTAGTCTTGCACTGACGGCAACCCGGCCAATTGCGGCGATTTTGACCCTCGCATCACGGGCGGATATGCTGTAGGAGATAGTTTAGCGTTAAACTATCTTAGATTTGCATTTCGACTCACGGGGAGGACACCGCATGGCGACCCGCAAATCCGCAGCCAAGCCGAATGTTTCGGCGGATGAGCTGAAGAAATACTATCACGACATGCTGCTGATCCGGCGCTTCGAAGAGAAGGCGGGCCAGCTTTACGGCATGGGGCTGATCGGGGGGTTCTGCCACCTCTACATCGGTCAGGAAGCCGTTGTCGTGGGCCTCGAGGCCGCGGCGGAAGAGGGCGACAAGCGCGTCACCTCCTATCGTGACCACGGCCACATGCTGGCCTGCGGCATGGACCCCGACGGCGTCATGGCCGAGCTGACGGGCCGCGAAGGCGGTTACTCGAAGGGCAAGGGCGGCTCGATGCACATGTTCTCGAAAGAGAAGGACTTCTACGGCGGTCACGGCATCGTCGGCGCCCAGGTGCCGATCGGCACCGGCCTGGCCTTCGCCGACAAGTACAAGGGCACCGACCGCGTTTCCTTCGCCTATTTCGGTGACGGCGCCGCGAACCAGGGCCAGGTCTACGAAAGCTTCAACATGGCGGCGATCTGGAAGCTGCCGGTGATCTTCGTGATCGAGAACAACCAATACGCCATGGGCACGGCGCAGAAACGCTCGACCTCTTCGGCGGAGATCTACAAGCGCGGCGAGCCCTTCGGCATCCCCGGCCAGTTGGTCGACGGGATGGACGTGCTGGCGGTGAAGGAAGCGGGCGAGAAGGCCGTGGCGCACTGCCGCTCGGGCGAAGGCCCCTATATCCTTGAGGTGAAGACCTATCGCTATCGCGGCCACTCGATGTCGGATCCGGCCAAGTACCGGACCCGCGAGGAAGTGCAGAACATGCGCGAGAAGCACGACCCGATCGAGCATATCCGCCAGATGCTGATCGACGGCAAGCACGCCACCGAGGACGACCTGAAGACGATCGACAAGACGATCAAGGATATCGTCAACAAGTCGGCCGATTTCGCCAAGGAAAGCCCCGAACCCGCGCTCGAAGAGCTGTGGACCGACATCTATGCGGACGAGATTCCGCAGCACAACGCCTGAGGGAGGATCGCAAATGCCTACTGAAGTTCTGATGCCCGCCCTCTCGCCCACCATGGAAGAGGGCACCCTGGCCAAATGGCTGGTGAAGGAAGGCGACACCGTCGCCTCCGGTGACATCCTGGCCGAGATCGAGACCGACAAGGCAACGATGGAGTTTGAAGCCGTCGACGAAGGCACCATCGGCAAGATCCTGATCGCCGAAGGCACCGAGGGCGTGAAGGTCAACACCCCGATCGCGGTCCTGCTGGAAGACGGTGAATCGGCCGACGACATCGGCGAGGTCTCCGCCGCGCCGGAGGCCGCCCAGGCCGACGCGGGCGGCGAAGAGGCCGCCCCGGCCGCTGAGGCGCCCGCCGCCTCTGCCCCCGCTCAGGTGAAATCCAACGCCAGCCCCGACTGGCCCGAAGGCACCGAGATGCGCGAGCAGACCGTGCGCGAAGCCCTGCGCGACGCCATGGCCGAAGAGATGCGCGCCGACGAGCTGGTCTATGTCATGGGCGAGGAAGTGGCCGAGTACCAGGGCGCCTACAAGGTGACCCAGGGCCTGCTGGACGAGTTCGGCTCCAAGCGCGTGGTCGACACCCCGATCACCGAGCATGGTTTCGCCGGTCTGGCGGTCGGTGCGGCCTTCGGCGGGCTGAAACCCATCGTCGAGTTCATGACCTTCAACTTCGCCATGCAGGCGATGGATCAGATCATCAACTCCGCCGCCAAGACGCTGTACATGTCCGGTGGCCAGATGGGCGCGCCCATGGTCTTCCGCGGCCCGAACGGCGCGGCCGCCCGCGTGGCCGCCCAGCACAGCCAGGATTACGCCTCGTGGTATGCGCATATCCCCGGCCTGAAGGTGGTGATGCCCTACTCTGCCGCCGATGCGAAGGGCCTGCTGAAGACCGCGATCCGCGACCCCAACCCGGTGATCTTCCTGGAAAACGAGATCCTCTATGGCCGCTCCTTCGAGGTGCCGGTGCTGGAGGACTTCACCATTCCCTTCGGCAAGGCCCGGATCTGGCGTGAAGGCACGGACGTGACCATCGTCTCCTTCGGGATCGGGATGCAATATGCGCTCGAGGCCGCCGACAAGCTGGCCGAAGAGGGCATCAGCGCCGAGGTCATCGACCTGCGCACCCTGCGGCCCATCGACTATGACACGGTCATCGCCTCGGTGATGAAGACCAACCGTTGCGTCACGGTCGAGGAAGGCTTCCCCGTCGGCTCGATCGGCAACCACCTGTCGGCCACGATCATGGAACGCGCCTTCGACTATCTGGACGCGCCCGTGCTGAACTGCACCGGCAAGGACGTGCCCATGCCCTATGCCGCCAACCTCGAGAAACTGGCGCTGGTGACCACCGATGAGGTCATCGCGGCGGTGAAGAAAGTCACCTACCGCTAAGGAGAGAGAGCAATGCCCACGGAAATCCTGATGCCCGCCCTCTCTCCGACCATGGAGGAAGGCACGCTGGCCAAATGGCTGGTGAAGGAAGGCGATACGGTCAGCTCGGGCGACCTGCTGGCCGAGATCGAGACCGACAAGGCGACGATGGAATTCGAAGCCGTCGACGAAGGCGTCGTCGGCAAGATCCTGGTGCCTGAAGGCAGCGAAGGCGTGAAGGTGAACACCCCCATTGCCGTCCTGCTGGAAGAAGGCGAGAGCGCCTCTGACATCGACGCCGCAGCCCCCAAGGCCGCGCCCGCCGATGCAGGCGCGAAAGCGACCGAAGAGGCCCCCGCCGCCGGCACCCAGGGTGGCGCCACCGCAGGCACCGGCCAGGCGCCGGGCACCCCTGCCCCCGCCGCGCCCAAGGGCGCCGACGGGGCGCGCATCTTCGCCTCGCCCCTGGCGCGCCGCATCGCCGCGCAAAAGGGTCTGGACCTGGCCAGCCTGAAGGGCTCTGGCCCCCATGGCCGGATCGTGAAGGCCGATGTCGAGGCCGCAGAGGCCAAGCCCGCCGCCGCCAAGGCCGAGGCCGAGGCCGAGGCCGCCGCGCCGAAAGCCGCAGCCGCGGCCCCGACTGCCGCCGTCGGCACCGGCCCCTCGACCGAAGCCGTGCTGAAGATGTACGAAGGCCGCGAGTTTGAGGAGGTCAAGCTGGACGGGATGCGCAAGACCATCGCCGCGCGCCTGACCGAGGCCAAGCAGACCATCCCGCACTTCTACCTGCGCCGCGACATCAAGCTGGACGCGCTGATGGCGTTTCGGTCCCAGCTGAACAAGCAGCTGGAAGGCCGCGGCGTGAAGCTTTCGGTGAACGACTTCATCATCAAGGCCTGTGCCCTGGCGCTGCAAGCGGTGCCGGATGCCAACGCCGTCTGGGCGGGCGACCGGGTGCTGAAGCTGAAGCCCTCGGACGTGGCCGTGGCCGTGGCCATCGAAGGCGGGCTTTTCACCCCCGTCCTGAAGGACGCGGACATGAAGTCGCTGTCGGCGCTGTCGGCCGAGATGAAGGATCTTGCCGGGCGCGCCCGCGACCGCAAGCTGGCACCCCATGAATACCAGGGCGGCAGCTTCGCGGTGTCCAACCTCGGCATGTTCGGCATCGACAACTTCGACGCCGTCATCAACCCGCCGCACGGGGCCATCCTGGCCGTCGGCGCGGGCGTGAAGAAGCCGGTGGTGAACGACGCGGGCGAGATCGAGGTGGCCACGGTCATGTCCGTCACACTGTCGGTCGATCACCGGGTCATCGACGGGGCGCTTGGCGCCGAGCTGCTGAAGCATATCGTCGACAACCTGGAAAACCCCATGGTGATGCTGGCCTGATCCGCTCCCCCCTTTGAAACCGGAAAACGCCTGCAAGGAGAGATCCTTGCAGGCGTTTTTTCATGTCCGCGCACGGATTTGGTGACCTAGTCACAAAGCCACGAGCGCCCTTGGGTCTACACCGGCCCTGCGGGAGGAGTGAACCGCATCGAAGGACCCGTCATGGACTGGAAAGACTATCTCGACGACACCTCGGACGCGCTGAACCGCATCCGCAAGGTCAAGCCCCAGATCGGCGAAGGGTTTACCGCGCTGCACCGCGCCACCATGGCCCCGGGCGCGCTGTCGACCAAGGAAAAGGAATTGCAGGCCCTGGCCATCGGCATCTCGCAGCGCTGCACCGATTGCATCGGCTTTCACGTCCGCGCGGCCCAGAAGGCCGGGGCGACACGCGAAGAGCTGGTGGACACCATCGGCGTGGCGGTGATGATGGGCGGCGGCCCCGCCTATATGTACGGCGCCAAGGCGATTGACGCCTGGGACGCGCTCGGCTGATCCCGGACGCGCGCGCCCGCTCCAGACGGGCGTCCCCCGCCCCCCGATTTCGCCGCCCCGCCCGGGCGGCCTGTCATCAAGTGAAGGACAAGACGATGGACTGGAAAGACATGCTCGGCGAGACCACCAAGGGTCTGCGTGAGATCAAGAAGGTGAAGCCCGAGATCCAGAAAGGCTTTGGCGCGCTGCACAATGCCGTGCTGGACGAGGGCGCCCTGTCGGTGAAGCACAAGGAGTTGCAGGCCATCGCCATTGCCGTGGCCATGCGCTGCAACGACTGCATCGGCTCGCATATCGTCTCGGCGATCAAGGCGGGCGCGACCCGCGAAGAGCTGGTGGATACCCTGGGCGTCGCCGTCCTGATGGGGGGCGGCCCGGCCTATATGTACGCGGCCCATGCCATCGACGCCTGGGACGATCTGTCGGACTGACCTGCGCCGGGGCGGCGTGCCCCGCCCCCCGCGATCCCGAACCAGGGGCCGCCCGACGCAGGCCGGGCGGCCCCTTTGCGTCCGCCCCCAATCTTAGCGGCCCCCTCCTCTCTTTACGCCCCCCGCCCCTTCCGGTTCCCGCCCCAAGGCCCTAGTGTCGCCCGGCGCGGGACAGCCGGAGACTTTCATGCCCATCACCCATTACGGCGTCTGGACCGGCCAGCCCCTGCATGTCGAGGCCGAGCGCGCCGATCAGGATGCGGAAAGCCCGCATATCCACCTCTATTTCGACGATGGCAGCCCGGGCCGCTTTGCCGGTGCCAAACAGGCGGCGATCAACGTCAAGTCGCTGACCGCACAGTCGGAACTGGTCTACTGGCACCTGCCCGACCTGCGTCACCCGATCACCCACGCCCTGGCCGAGCTGCCCCCCGGCTTTCGCCGCCTGACCAGCCGCCCCGGCGGCGCGGCGCTGGATTACATCCGCTCGAACATCCTGGATTTCGGCGCCGGGCGGGTGCTGCCCCACGACCTGCCGGGCCGGCAGCCCAACGACCTGATCGACTTTGTCCTGCCCGAGCTGCACCGCGCCATCGACCGGGGCGTCCGGGTGCACCTGCTGGGCGAACCCTATGACGATCTGCAAGGGCTGCACGATCTGCACATGAACCAGGGCAGCCACGGGCGGTTCCGCAAGGACAACGGCCCCTGGCAGGACGGCGCCGTGCTGCTGCATGACCCGCAGGAGGACCGCTACTCCGGGCTGTTCTTCGCCTTCGTCAGCCAGGCCATGCATACCCACGACCGCACCGGCCACCCCCTGCCCGGCGCCCAGACCTTCGCCCAGATGCTGGGCCTGCCGCGGGCCCTCGAGGAACCCGGCAGCGAAGGCTGGCTGCCCGAGGCGCCCCCGGCCCTGCCCGACCGCCGGGTGGCGATCCAGGCCGCCATGGTCAACCCGCGCGGCCCCGACACCCGCCCCGAACGGCTGGACCAGCCCGAAAGCGTGACCCTGCTGAACCGCACGGACGAGCCGCTGTCGCTGGCCGGCTGGGCGCTGGTCAACACCGAGGGCGCGGCGCGGGTCCTGGGCCCCGAGCTGTGGCTGCCCCCCGCGCCCTGCTGCGCGTGCCGATGACCGGGGTCAGCCTGTCGAACCGGGGCGGCACGATCACCCTTCTGGATCCCGCCGGGCTGAAGGCCGACGGCGTCAGTTATACCGCCGCCCAGGGCCACCCCGAGGGTCATGTGCTGACCTTCCGCCCCCCGCGCGGCTAGGCACCGCCCTGTCCCCAAGAAAAAGGGCGCTCCCCGGGCGCCCTTCCTTTGTTCACTCTGCCGGGCCTCAGTTGCCCAGCAGTTGGTCCATCTGCAAGGCCGGCTGATCGCAGCCCGCCTTGCCCACGATCTTGGCCGGAACCCCCGCCACGGTCGTGCAGGGCGGCACCTCGTGCAGCACCACCGACCCGGCGGCAATACGCGAGCAATGGCCCACCTTGATATTGCCCAGCACCTTGGCGCCCGCGCCGATCAGAACGCCGTCACCGATCTTCGGATGGCGGTCTTCCTCTTCCTTGCCGGTGCCGCCCAGGGTCACCGAATGCAGCATCGAGACATTATCGCCCACCACCGCGGTTTCGCCCACGACGATGGAATGGGCATGGTCGATCATGATCCCTTTGCCGATCTTCGCGGCGGGGTGAATGTCGATGCCGAAGACCTCGGAATTGCGCATCTGGAAGAAATAGGCCAGATCCTTGCGCCCTTCGTTCCAAAGCCAGTGGCCAATGCGATGCGCCTGCACCGCCTGGAAGCCCTTGAAGTACAGCAGCGGCTGGATGAAGCGATGGCAGGCGGCGTCGCGGTCATGGATCGCCACGATATCCGCCCGCGCCGCCTGGGCGATGGCTGGATCCGACGAAATCGCCTCGTCGCAGATCTCGCGCAGAAGCTGGCCGGGCATCTCGTCCGAGGCCAGTTTCATCGAGATACGGAAGGCCAGCGCCCGTTCGATCGAGGGGTGGTGCAGGATGGTAGAGTGGACCAGCCCGCCCAGAAGCGGCTCTGCTGCGACGGCGGCGTCGGCCTCGCGCAGGATACGGTCCCAGACGGGGTCGAGCTCCGCCAGTTTGGGGTTGCTATGTGCCATGGTCTTTTCCCGTTGCGGGCCCGGGGACGGCCCTGGATATGCCTTGATCATAGCAGATAGGCGCGCCGGGGAAAATGCAAAGCCGTGACACCCGCGATCACGAACCGGAATGCCACGGCTAAGGGTCTTTGATTTCGGGGTTCTTCCCGAGGCTGCGCCGCGGCTCAGGCCTGGAAGGCCAGCCGCGCCCCCGCCCCGGGGCCGAAGGTGGCCGAGACCTGCGCCACCTCCAGCTCGGCCAGCCCGCTGACGCCGTCGGCGGCGCGGTCTGCCGCGCTATAGCTCCAGCCCGTGGCCTCGACCACCTCTTCGCGGATCACCGATCCGCCCTGGCGGATACGCAGCAGAAACGCCAAGCTGTCCTCGCCCAGGGGCACCTCGGCCAAATCCCAGCTGTCGCCCTCGATCCGGGTCCGCCGGATCCAGCTAAAGGCGATGTCGCCGCCCGCGCCCGGCACGGCGCGCAGATGGCAGGGCGCATAGGGTTTCAACCCGGTGCCGTCGAAGGCCCAGACCTCGTGCAGATAGGTCGGATCGTCGGGCCCGCGTGCCGCCGGGCCGGTGCGGTAGTGGCGCGCCAGGCGGCGCTGGCTGGGCGCCAGGGTGATCTGTTCCGGCACCCCGTCCAGCAGCACCACCCAAGACCCTTCGGGCCAGCTTTCGGGCATCAGCGCCTCGGACCCCAGCTGCCCGCGCAAACGGTGGCTGAGCAGGTAACTGCGTTCCCCGGTCAGCACCGCGTCGCGGAACTGGAACAGCTCCCAGTTCCCCGGCTGGCCGTCGCCGATGGCCATCAGGTTGGCCCCGGCCAACAGCGCCGCGTCCTCGACCGAGGCCAGCGTGCCAGAGGTCAGCCGCACCCCCAGGGGCGCCCCCCGGTCCACCCGCCCCGCCGGGCCACGGGCCAGTGCGGTGGTGGTCACCCCGATGGTCGCCCGCGCCTCCAGCACCCGATCCAGCTGATAGCCCGCATCCGAGGCCGAGGCATAAAGCGCTGCCGCCCCCGGCCAGGGCTCGGCCGTCACCGCGATATGCGGAGCATGGGGCACCTCGTCACCGCGCATCAGCGGCAGATCCAGCCACAGGGGCAGCACCGGCAGGGGCGGCGTGTAGCTGGACACCCGCGGCACCGTCTCGACCGGGGCGCCGGGTTCGTAGATCTCGGCGGCGATACGCACCGCCTCCAACTGGCTCAACACCCCATGTTCGGCCCGGTCGATCCGGTAGAGCGCATCCCCCGTCACTTCGGCCACCTCGACCACATCCCCCGCCCCGATGGCCCGCCGCGACGGTGGCAGGGCGAAGCGCAGCGTGTCGCGCGCCACCCGCGCCTCCGACAACCAGCGCTCGACGACCTGCCGCCCCTCGCCCCGGCGCATCGCCAGGGCGATCTCGCTGCCCGCCACGGCGCGGCTTGTCTCATCGGGCAGGATGGCCTCTTCGGTCACCGGCTCGAAACTGGCCCCCGCCTCGACAAAGCGCAGCCGGACCCGGCCCGACATCTCGGCCTCGGGGGCGCGTTGGCGTTCCAACGTGCCCTCCAGCTCGCGCGAGACCGCTAGGGTCTCGGGCGACAGATGCGCCACCGCCCGCCCGCCGCGCATGACGAAGCGGATCACCCCGTCCCGCTCGACCGCGTCGAAACCGTAGCGCAGCATCAGCGGCTGCAGGGCGGCGCGCGGCGGGCGCACCTCATCGTCCAGATAGCCGCTGACCACGCCGTAAAGGCCGCTGACGTCGTAATGGAGCATCCCGGCGGCGGCGCAGATCTCGGCCACCACCAGAGCCAGCGACCGGCCCGAGGCGCGCCCGGTGATCCAATGCCCCGCCGCGTGGTTGCCGCCGTCGCTCCACAGCGCGCGATTGTTGGGAAAGGCCGGATAGGGCCGCGCGTCCCAGGCCCAGACGAAGGCGCGCGACATGTCCAGCATCGGCGCGCCGTATTCCACCGAAATCGGGTTATGCGCCGGATCGCGCCAATAGGCGTGCATCACCTTCAGATACTGCTGCTGGATCACCTCGTCCCGCGCGCCGTTGGAATAATACGGCACGGCGGATTCCGAGCTCTTCGGATCCAGGAACTTGTTCGGCTGGTTGGTGCCCTTGTCCACGGCGGCGCAGCCCAGCTCTGTGAACCAGATCGGTTTCGACTGCGGCACCCAGTCGGTCGGCGCCTCTTGCCGGATGCCGCCGATCCGCTCGTGGTGGTCATTCAGCCACCAGTTGCGCAGATCCTTGACCCGCCAGACCCAGGGCTCGCCATGGGCGCCATCACTGATCGGCGTGCGGATCTGCGCCGCCCGCGCCTCGGGCGAGTGGTAGTACCAATCGTACAGCTCGCCGCCCTCGATATTGCCCGCCAGATAGGCCGGGTCATAGATCGTCTCGTGCTGGGCGGCGTCCAGATGATCCTCGCCCTCGCGCCAGTCCGACAGGGGCAGATAGTTGTCGATGCCGACAAAGTCGATCTCCGGGTCGGCCCAAAGCGGGTCCAGGTGAAAGAACCGGTCGCCGCTGCCATCCTGCGGCTGATAGCCGAAATACTCGCTCCAATCCGCCGCATAACCGATCTTCACCCCCGGTCCCAGCAGCGCGCGCACCTCGCCCGCCAGGGCGCGTAGCTCGGCCACGGCGGGAAAGCTGTTGGCGGGTCCGCGCAGCTGCGTCAGCCCGACCATTTCCGAGCCGATGCAGAAACTGTCGACCCCGCCCGCCGCCGCGCACAGGGCGGCGCAATGCAGGATGAACCGGCGAAAGCGCCACTCGGCGGGGCCGGAATAGCTGACCTGGCCGCCCCAAACGGTGAAATCCGCCGCCGACGCGGTGCCGAAGAAGGCCGCGACCTCCTCGGTGGCCAGGGCGGTGCCATCGGGCGAGCCGGGCCGCCCCGGTGCCTCGGAGGCGGTGATGCGCCCGCGCCAGGGCAGATGCGCCTGCCCCTCCTCGTCGCTGTAGGGATCGGGCAGCGTGTTCCCCGCCAGCTGGTCCATCAGGATGAAGGGGTAGAACATCACCGCCTTACCGGCCGCGTTCAGCGCCTCGATCGCCTCGATCACCGCCGCATCCGCAGGGGTGCCGCCGTAGAGCAGCTTGTCCGCCGCGTCGCGCACCACCAGTTCGGCGGTGCCCCGGTTCAGACCGGCCACACGCCAGGGCATCTCCTTGCCGTCGAACTCGCGCTGTTCGACCTTGGGCCGCAGGGTGCATTCGCCACAGCGCAGGTCATCGCCGAACCAGCTGACGATCAGCGACACCGCCTCGCAACCGGTCAGGCTGTCGTCCAGCTGATCCAGCGCGGTGGTCAGGTCGCTTTGACCCGAGGCCGCGTTCTGGTTGGCCTGCCCCACGTGACCGGCGCCGTAGTTATAGCTGACCTGGGTGGTGGCCAGAGAATATTCCCCGCTGCCCGGCATCAGCGCCACGGCGCGGATGGCATGGGCCGGCTCCTCCTCGGCCCCCGGCAGCGACAGCGGCGCAGGGCGGATCACCTCGAAGGTGAACTGCGGCACCCGGTTGCCGAATGGCTCCAGCGGCAGATCCTCGAAGACCACATAGGCCGTGCCGCGATAGGCGGGCACGGTGCCCGCGCCCTCCACCGCCTCGATCTTGGCATCCGGCAGCTGATCGGCGCTACCGGTATAGACCCGCATGTCCAGATCCGCCGTCGCGACCTCAGCGCCATCGGCCCAGACCCGCCCCAGCCCGGAAATCTCGCCCTCGCACAGGGCGATGGCCAGGCTGACGGAATAGGAATATTCGGTCACCTTGGGCGAGGACGGGCGCCCGCCCTTGCCGCCGCCGCCACCCGAGGTGGTCTTGGTCTCGCGAAACTCCGAGGCCCAGATCACCTGCCCCGCCACCCGCATCCGCCCGTAAAGACGCGCCACCGGGTCGCCCTCGCCCGCACCGGTCAAGCGGAACCGCTCGACCCGGCCTGTCTCGATGGCCATCGAACCGTCGCCCATCAGGCGCTGGTCGATGGCCCGCCCCAGAACGGCGCCCACAAACCGCCCGGCCGCCACCATCGGAAGCCCGAGGACCGAGCCGCCGATGGTGCCGCCAATGGCCGCCCCGGCGGCGGAAAGAAGAACGGTTGCCATAAGTGGACCTCTTCAGCTGTTCGGATCGGGAAAACGGAACACCGCCACGATGCGGCGATGCCAGGGGGCGCTCAGCGGGCTTTCGACCACCGCATGGCCGGAATAGGCATGGATGAAACAGGGCGCCGCGCCGCTTTGCGACAGGATGCCCAGATGCTTGGCCACCGCGCCTCGACGCATCCGAAACAGCAGCACATCGCCCGGCGCAGGCGCCCCGGGACAGGGCCGCAGGTGCCGGGCGGCGGCGCGCCACAGGCGTTCCTCGCGCTGCGGCTCGGACCAGTCGGGCGTATAGGCGGGCACGGCCTCGGGTTCGGCGCCCAGCACCTCGCGCCAAACGCCGCGAAGCAGCCCAAGACAATCGCAGCCCGCCCCCCGCACCGAGGCCTGATGCCGGTAGGGTGTGCCGATCCAGCCGCGCGCGGCCGTCACGATGATCTCGCCCCTGCTCATCGCCGCGACCCGCCCGCCGTCTCGCCGCTCCGCGCGGGCACAACGGTCAGCCAGTCATCCCCCGGGATGTCGGGAAAGCCCTGATAGTTCAGGATGTTGTCAAACTTGGCCCCACAGGTCTCGAACCGCTTGTCACAACCCGCCTCCAGCAGATAGCGCGCGCCCACGCCCGGCGGGGTGGCCAGGGGCGTCCACAGGGCGATCTCGCGCCCCGCCTCTGTCGTCCGGTCGCCCTTGATCGGCACCATCAGCCCCGCCGCCGGGCCGCTCTGCACCTGCAACCGGCCATGGGTGAACCAGCCCTCGGCATAGCCCACCAGCGGCGGAAAGCGCAGGGTCGACAGATCGTCCACCGCCGCCGTCTCGACTTCGACCCGGTAGCCCGGCAGGCCCAGATCGACCCGACAGGCCGCATCCCCCAGAACCGCCCCGCAGGGCTTGCGATAAAGGCGTCCGTGCGGCTGGTTCAGCGCCTCCGACAGCCCACGCAGCTCAGCACGGAAGGCCCCGGCGGCGCGGGTCATCTCGCCGATGGTGCCGCGAAAGACCAGCTGGCGCGCCTCGGGCGCGGCCCAGTTGACCAGCCAGGCCAGCACCTCGGCCCCGTCATAACGCCCCGCCTCGATCTCGTCCTCGCGCAGCCCCGCGTCGCTCAGCGCGCCCAGGGCCTCGCTGTTGTCCACCGACAGGCCGGTGCCCTGTTGCAGGGCCGAGGCCGACAGGCCCGTGTCGGCGCGAAAGATGATGCCGTCAAAGACAAGGTCGCGGTCATGATCGGTGAAGCCCATCACGACGCCATCGCGCCGAGTGATCGCCCAGGCGTGGCAGGTGGTGGTGGCGCCGCCTTGCAGATGGGCGCTCAGATCGGGATCAAAGCTCATCACACCCGCACCTCCACCACCGGCACATTGGGCACATCGCCCGCCCGGAACGAGGCGACCGAGGTCTGGATCCCGTCGGTGTCGAACCGCACCGGCACGTCGAACTCGAACCCGGCGGTGACCTCCATGCCCAGCTTCGGCGGCTCGGCGAAGGTCACGATCCCGGTCGTGGTGTCGACCTCGTAGTGGATCCCCTCCTGCAACTCGTCATCCTCGACGCCCGCGCGCACTGTGCCGACCACCGGCTTGGTGATCGGGCGGGCGTAGCTTTGCGCGCCGGATCGGTAGGTCTTGCGCAGCGCGAAGGCCCGCGTCTCGCCATCGCCCAGGGCGATCACCTGGTCGCGGAAATCCACCTCGGCACTTGGCAGGCAGGACCGGAAGTCGGACCAATCCTTCCAGCGGAAGCCGTGCAACTGCCCCTGCCGTGCCTCGAAGAAGGCGATCAGCACCTCGACATCGTCGAGAGAGCGCATGGACACCCCTGCGTCATAGCGCCGCCGGGAATGGGCCCAGGGGGTATTCCGCTCTTCGAACCCATTGGCCAAGGTCACCACCTCGGTGCGGCGCTCAGGCCCGCCGGTGGATCCGAAGGACAGGTTGGCGGGAAAGCGAACCTCGTGAAAGGACATGACGGCCTCCTCCTCTTCAGCGGTTGCGCTGGCCGCGCGACAGCGCCCGGCCCATCTGTGCGGCGATCTGGCTTTGCGAGCGGCGGAAGCCCTCGACATCCGGGGTGGTCACGTTGATCACCACGCTGACCGGGCGACCGCCGCCTTCCATCCGCACCCCCAGCGATCCATCGGCGCCGCGTGACAGCGGCATGATCGCCTCGGGGCCCGCCTCGCCCATCAACCCGGTGGCACCGCGCATCGGGAAATAGGTGGGCGAGGAGACGACACCGCCCTTGGCAAAGGGCAGCACTCCCTGCACCAGGCTTCCGACGCCCTGGGCGATCAGCCCGCCAAAGTGGTCCGTCACCGGCTTCACCGCCGCCGAATAGGCCGCGTTCGACATCGACATGGCGACGGTGCGCAGGGCGTCCGACAGTTTCATCCCGTCGAACAGCACCCCGTCCAGCGCCCGGCGCAAGCCGCGGCTCAGACCCCGCTCCAGGGTCTGCACGTCCTTGCCGGTCTCGGCCAGGGCGGCGCGCATCCGGCGCAGCTCGCTGTCGAACCCGGCGGCCATGTCGGCCGCGCCGCCCAGGCTGTCGTCCAGGCTGTCCACCTGCGCTTGCAGCGCCTCCAGACCGTTCAGCTGATCACTCATCCTGTTCTCCCTCGCCCTCGGGCGCCCTGGCGTCCGGATAGGCCGCCAGCAATTCATCCAGCCGTGCCCGGCCAAGCGCCGCCGCCGCCCCGAGCCTCTCGCCCAGCATCAGGCGCAGCTCGGCGGGCGTCAGCGCCCAGAACTCCGCCGGGCGCAACCCCAGGCCGCGCAGACCGGCCTGCATCAGGGCGGGCCAGTCCAGCCCGCTCATCCCACGCTGTCCGGCAGGGCGAAGGCCCGCGCCATCAGCTCGGCCGCCTTGCGCGCGGCCAGCATCGGCCCGCCCTCGATCTCGGCCTGCATCAGGTCTTCGGGCCGCCCCTGCCAGCCGCCCCCGCGCAGCCCGGCCACGATCAGCGCCAGCACGTCGCGGGTGGAAAAGGCCCCGGCCTCGAACCGTTCGGCCAATTCGACCAGCCCCCCCGCCTCCAGCAGGGTTTCCAGCTCGGCCAGCGCGCCCAGGGTCAGCTTCATCACATGGCGCTGCCCATCGAGGACCAGCGCCACCTCTCCGGCATGGGGATTGGCCATGTCACAGCGCCGTAAAGCTGAGGGCGCCCGCCGAGGCCATCGACAGCTCATAGGTCGCCTCGCCGTTATGCGCCCCGGCATATTCGATCGAGGTCATCTGGAACGGTCCTTCGATGATGCCGAAATCGGGGATCACCACCTGGAAGCTGGGCGTCTCGCCGTCGAAGAAGATCTGCCGCGCGCGTTCGTCGCTGCCCGCGTCGCGGAAGACGCCCGACCCGCTCAGGCTGGCCGACCGCACCCCGGCGCCCGCCAACAGTTCGCGCCAGCCGCCCTGGCTTTCCAGGCTGGTCACATCCACCGTCTCGGCGTTGAAACTCAGCCGCGTGGCCCGCAGCCCCGCCAGCGTCTCGAACAGACCGCCATCGGTCATGTCCACCTTGATCAGAAGGTCTTTGCCGTTCTGCGCCACCATCGTTCTTACTCCGTCGAAAGGATCAGGTATCGTGGACCCGCGCGCGATACCGCAGGTCGATGCGGCGCAGCTGCCCCGCCTCGTCGCGCCGCGCGCGGGCCTTCAGGAAATGCAGCCCCGACAGGGCCCCGCGCGACAGGGCGGGCAAGGGCTGGTCCAGCGCGTCGCAGACCGCCGCCGCCACCTCCTTGGCCAGCTGAAACCCGGCCTCCGAGGTGACGACCGAGATTACCAAGTCGTGCTGCGCGCCGCCGCCACACATGGTGGACCAGTCGCGCGCCTCTTCGGGGCCCAGACTGACATAGGTCTCGGGCACGGGACCGGCGGGGGGCGCGTCGAAGATCGCGCTGCCCACCAGGGCGCCCAGGGCCGCATCCGCGCTCAGCTGGCTGTAGATCGCCGCCTGTAGGGCCGAGGCCATCGCATAGCTCATGCCAGCACCTCCTCGCGGGCGCGGCACAGCAGGTAACGGCCCGTGGCGTCGCTTTCCTGCACCGCGTCGATCAGATAGACCCGCGCCCCGTCGCGGAACCGCTGGCCCGGCGCGGGGCGGCTTTCGGCGCCCGGTTCGGCGCCGCGCACGGTGATCCGCAGGGGCTGCACATGGCTGGCCAGACCGGCCCGGTCACGCAGGGCGCCGCGCCCCGGCAGCACCTCGGCCCACAGGGTGCCAAGCGCCTCCCAGCTGCCGGTGTAGCCGCCGCTGCCATCGGCCAGGCGAACCTCGTGTTCCAGCACCAGGGGGCGGGTCAGACGCGGGCTCATGCGCCACCTCCCAGACCGATGCGGATCGGCCGGTAGCGCTCTAGCAGGGCGGTGACCCCGAAGGGGGTACAGCCTTTGCCCAAGGCCACGTCGTTGCGGTACTCGTAGTAATGCGCCGCCATCAGCAGCACGGCCTGGGCCAGATCGGGCGGCACCTCCGACCAGTCGGTGGCAGCGCCTGCGGTGATCAGCACCTCGGCACGGCCCCCCGCGGGCAGTTTCGGCAGGCTGCCCGCAACCGCCTGCAACCGGGGCTGCAGGGGATCCGCGCTCAGCACCAGCGTGCCCAGGGGCTGCGCCTCGGCCACACCTTCCGCGTCGATCAGGCTCAACGCATCGACCGACTCCACCGGCGCCAGGGGAAAGGGCTGCGAGGTCTCATCACGCCATTCGTCGAGGATCCAGCGGAACTGGCGCTGAAAGATCACCTGCCCTGTGCGCCCCTCGATCGCCGACAGGGCGGCGCGCAAATAGCCTTCCAGCACCCCATCCTGCACATCGTCGTCGGCAAAACCGCTGCCCAGGCGCAGATGCTGTTTCAGCGGCGCGATCGGCAGGCGATCCGCGCTGACCTGGCTGACTTCTATCAAGATCATGGTCGTCCTCCGATACCGGGAACCTGCGCCGCCAACCGTCCCCGGCTGGGGCCTGTGCAATCTGGGGCCTGTGCAATCGGCGCGTGCCTGCCGACGCTGCTCGCACGGAGGGAGCGGCTGGACAGCGCCGACGAAGACACGCGCCCGACAGGACCGGCTGCCCGGTCCTGTCGATCCGCCGCGCCTCAGGACACGGCGAATTTCAGCAGCTTGATCGCGGCGAAATCGCTGACATCGCCGCCCACGCGCTTGGTGGCGTAGAACAGAACATGCGGCTTGGCGCTGAACGGGTCGCGCAGCACCCGCAAGTCGGGGCGTTCGGCGACGGTATAGCCCGCGCGGAAATCGCCAAAGGCGATGGAATAGCTGCCGCCCGAAATGTCGGGCATGTCCTCGGCGATCAGCACCGGATAGCCCATCAGCCGCGCCGGTTCGCCCGCCGACAGACCGTCCGACCACAGGAAGCGGCCGTCGAGATCCTTCAGCTTGCGCACGGCGCCCGCGGTCTTCGAATTCATCACGAAGGTACCGTTGGCGCGGTAGCGCGCGCCCAGGGAATAGACCAGATCGACGATGGCATCGGCGGGGTTGGTGGCGTCGAAATCGCCCGAGGTGCCGGTGACCACATAGCCCAGGTTGCCCCAGGACCAGCTGGCATCGGCCACCATCGTCTGGGTCAGGAAACCGGTCGGCTTGTCGCTGCCATCCCCATTGATGAAGGCGTCGGCCTCGGCGCGGGCGAACTTGTCGCTGATGCGCTCGGCCAGCCAGCCCTCGACGTCGAAGGCGCTGTCATCCAGCAGGCGTTGGCTGGCCTTGGGCAGGGCCGACAGTTCGAACAGCTCGATCGAGATCCGGTCGACGCCGGGCGTCGAGGTCTCGGTCACGCTGGTCTCGTCGTTCCAGCCCGCCCCCATGTCGGTGGTGTCGACCAGCACATCGTAGGAGGTGGCGTTCACATGCACCACATTGGCGATCTGGCGGATCGAGGCCGCGCCCAGCAGGGACGAGCTGATCTTGTCAGAGGTCTGCGGGTCCAGCAGATAGCCGCCGTCGCCGGTGATGGCCAGCGCCTTGCCCTCCAGTTCCAGGCCACGCAGGCCATCGTCATCACCGGTACGCAGATAGGCGCCAATGGCCTTCTGGTGCGGGGCCTCGGTGGCGGCGGCAGAGGCAAGCGCCGGGCGCGCCGCGGTCAGGGATTTGCGGTCAAGCATGGTCAGTCGGCTTTCCTGTTGTTGAAGTCGTGCATCAATGTCGGAACGGAAGTCACTGAACTCCCGCATGAAATCCGACACAGCGGATTTCACCTCGGCCACCGGGGAGAGGCTCTCCCCGGCCCGAGGGCCCGTCTCGGTCTTCGCCATCATCATCTCCTCGGATGGTCACTGAGAAAGAGCGCCCTAGCGGCCCCTCATTTCGGCACTCACGGCCCGAAAGGCCGCCGCCACTTCGCGCAGGGCATCGTCGGCCAGGGTCTCTCCCTTGGCGGCGACCCGCGCACTGGGCAGCATCGGGAAGGTCACCAGCGACACCTCCCAAAGCTCCAGTTCCGTCAGGAGCCTGCGGCCCCCCGCATCCTTCGCGGCCCGCTTGGTGCGATAGCCGATGGACAGCCCGTCGATGGCGCCCGCGCGCACCAGGGCGGCGGCCTCGCGGCCCTTGGCCACGCTGTCCAGCAGGCGGCCCTTCACCCACAGCCCGGTCTCGTCCTCGCGGATCTCTTCCCAGACGCCGATCGGCTGGGCCGGGTCGTGCTGCCACAGCATCTTCACCCGCCGCCCCTCTGCCGCGATCCGCGACAGCGAACCCGCATAGGCGCCCTTCGCCACCACGTCGCCGCCCTGGTCGCAGGCGCCGAACCGCGAGGCGTAGCCCTCGATCTGCAAACCGTCCGCATCTACCACCAGTTCGGCGTCGAACCGGTGGAACTTGCACTCCAGCCTGCTAAGATCCTGAATATCCATCACTCTCTCCATCCCGCGCCGCGTCACGGCAGCTGTTCGATGATTGACTGAAAGGCCTGGGCCAGGATCACGCCGACGATGCCGAAGACGGTCAGCCACAGGCGTTTTTCCAGACGTTCCACCAGTTGCTCCAGCCGCTCGATCCGGCCGTGCAGGGCCTCGATCTGCATCCGCGACAGGCGCTCGTGCGCCTCCAGCCGCAACGAGGGGCCGCATTCGAAGGCCTCGTAGCCGCCCGCGCGCCGCGGATCGCGGACCTCATTCATCGCCGGTGTCCTCGGGCGGCAGGCCCAGCAGGGCGCGTTTCTCGGCCCGGCTCAGGAAATCCGCCCCGGCCACCCGGGCCCATTGCGCGTCGCGCTCGGCCGCCAGGGCGGGCACATGATCCATGTCCGGGCTCAGGCGCAGATCCTCGCCGCTGAACCGCTCCAGCCATTCGCCCAGGGCGGCGGTCACACGGCTGGCCAGCGGCAGCACCGTCAGCCGGTAGAAGGCCCGGTGCGCCTCCTGATAGTTGGCATAGGTGGCCTCGCCGGGGATCCCCATCAGCATGGGCGGCACGCCGAAGGCCAGGGCGATCTCGCGCGCGGCGGCCTCCTTGGTCTTCTGGAACTCCATGTCCGAGGGGCTGAAGCCCATGGGTTTCCAGTCCAGCCCCCCTTCCAGCAGCATGGGTCGGCCCGCATTGGCCGCGCCCTGGTGGTGCATCTCCATCTCGGCAACCAGGCGGTCGTATTGATCCGCGCTCATCACCCCTTCGCCGTCCAGCCCGCTGTAGACGATGGCCCCCGAGGGGCGCGCGGCATTGTCCAGCAGGGCCTTGGACCAGCGCGAGGCGCTGTTGTGCACGTCGACCGCCTGGGCCGCCGCCTGCATCGGCGACAGGCCGTAGTGGTCATCCTGCGGGTGAAAGCTCTTCAGGTGGCAGATCGGCGCCCGCGGGCCGGTCACGTCGAAACGGTGTTTCTGTCCGCCCACCTGATATTCAAAGGCCACCGGCCAGCCATCGGCGCCAGGCACCAGGTTCATCCGGTCCGAGCGCAGCACATGCAGCTCGACCGGCACCCCCTCCTCCGGCGCCACGGCCTCCAGATAGCCGTTGCCCGACAGCAGGATCTGCCCGTAAAGGCTTTCCAGCAGCTCGGCGCGGCCCTGGGCCGGGTTCGGCGCGCGCAGCAGGCGCAGCACCGGGTGTTCCGCATAGCGGCGCTCGGCATCCTGCAAGACCAGCGGCAGGGCGGCGGCGGCCTCGGCGATCATCTTCACCGCGCGAAAGCCAACCGGGTTCCCCATGAAACCGGTGCGGGTCAGCGAGGCGGCGTCACGCGGGCTCCAGGCGACGCGCCCGGCCGAGTGATAGGCGATCACCCGTCCCGTGGCCGAGGCCTTGCGCTCTGGCGCGGCGACCGAGCCTGCGCTGTCGCGACGGAAATAGTCGATGACCCCCATGCGTCTCTCCTTCTGCCTTGCGGCGGTTGCCTGCGGGGCCTCCGCACTCCGGCGGCCCGTTGCGAAGAAACCTCTGATCATTTTCTTAAGAACCGCCTCCGGCACCGTGCGCCGCCCCTCAACCTCCTGTTCAAAAAGGAGAAAGGGCGCCAACCCTTGCGGATCGACGCCCCTTTGCAGTTTGCAGGCTTCGCAGGGTTGGCTTTGCAAAGCGCCCTACAGCACCCGCAACTGCGGCTTCTTGCGCGGTGAGGCACTTAGCATCAGCTCGTGCAGGGCCCAGACCAGCGCATCCAGCCGGTCGGGGCTGCCGCTGCCCTCCCAGCCCTGCCGGGTCATCTGGGCCAGCTGATCCTCCAGCACGCCCAGACCGCGCGCATGAAACACCCGCCCCTGCTCGTAAAGCGCCGCCACGGGTTCGGCCCGGGCGGCCTTGCCGCGCAAGGCACGAACCTGCTTCAGCGGCACCAGCGGATCGACCTGGCGGATCACCGCCTCGACCAGATCGCCGCCCTGGTTCACCTCGGCCACGATCCGATCGGCCCCGTGGCGCGCCATGGCGGCAATCGCCGCCTCGGCCCATTGCACGGGGCTGGCGGCGCGCAGGCTGGCATCCTCCAGCACATAGGCGCGCCAGGCCTGCACCGGGCCGCGCGCCACGATCCCGGCGACGATGATCCCGCATTCGTCCGATCCCGCGTGGCCCGTCACCGGCGGATCGACGGCCACCACCACCCGGTCCAGTTCTGGCACCGCCTCGACCTGGGCGGCGGCCAGCATCGCCCCGGTCCACAGCGCCCCCTCGGCCTCGTCCATCATCAGCCCGTCCAGCTCTTGCCGCCCCAGGCGCGTCCCCGCATAGCGCGCCCGCACCTCCTCCAGAAAGCTTTCGGCCAGATGGGCCCGGTTGGCCTCGGTCGGCGCATGGGTCACCACAGTCGAGGGGCTGTTCAGCAGCCGTTTCAACACCCCCACATTGCGCGGCGTGGTGGTGACGCAGACCCGCGGATCCGCGCCCAGGCGCAGCGCGAATTGCAGCATGTCCCAGGTCGCCTCGGCCTTATTCCACTTGGCCAGCTCATCCACCCAGGCGCCATCGAACTGCGGCCCGCGCAGGGCCTCGGGATCGCCTGCCGACAGGGCCATGGCCTCGGCCCCGTTGGGCCAGACCAGGCGGCGGCGGCTGGCCTGCCATTCGGGGCGGCGATCCGGGGGCGAACAGGCCAGGATGCCGCTTTCGCCGAAGATCATCACGTCGCGCACCTGGTCGTAGGTCTCACCCACCAGGGCCAGCCGCCGACAGGCGCCGGAATCCAGCGCCCGCGCCCCTTCCACCTGGGCCCGCACCCATTCCGCCCCGGCCCGCGTCTTGCCCGCGCCGCGCCCGCCCAAGATCACCCAGGCCCGCCAGGCCCCCTCGGGCGGCAACTGATGCGGCATCGCCCAGAAATCGAACAAAAAAGGGAGAGCGCGAAGCTCTCCCTCAGCCAGGTTATCCAGAAACCGGGCCTGTACATCCGCATCTGCGGAGGCGATCCAGGCGGCACCCGATCGTAGCCCTTGCGGCATCGAGGTCGATGTCATCTCCCCCGCTCCCTGTCCCGTTCCGCTGTCGTACTCCATCGAGTTTCGCCTCCATCTCCAATACAAACCGGACCCAGCTCCGGATTTCCGTACACATCCGGCTGGCGTCCTTGACGCCCTCGATCTCGCCCGCGCGCACCCTGTCCTGCACACGTTCCAGATCGGCCGCGATGTCGCGCATTTGCCGTTCGACCGTCTCGACCGCGTCGCGCAGCCGAGCTTCTTGTTCTGCGATATTGTCCATCGTCTGTTCTTTGCCTCGCGCATTATCGTTGTCCCCCCGACACGAGCCGCACGAAAAAACGGCCCTGGGGAAAGCCCCCGGGCCGTTCGCTCACTTGTTCCAGCATGGCACAACTTATAGGAGAGACCGTGCGCTGTGTCAAACCGGGGCAACGGGCGCGCGCTGCAACGACTTGTTAAGGTCACCCCCGAAAACGCGACAACCCGCTGAAATATCAGCGGGTTGCGCAGGGTTTCTAAGACGTGAAGCCGTTACTGGTTGGCCCGTTCCGCCTCGATCTCGCGCCAGCGCGCGACGTTGCGGTTGTGCTCGTCCAGGGTCTCGGCGAAGGCGTGACCGCCGGTGCCATCGGCCACGAAGAAGACGAAATCGGTCTCTGCCGGGTTCACCGCCGCCTCGATCGAGGCGCGGCCCGGGTTGGCAATCGGCGTCGGCGGCAGGCCCGAGATCACATAGGTGTTGTAGGGCGTCTCGGCGCGCAGCTCGCTTTGGCGCAGGCCACGGTTCAGGATGCCCTCGCCGCCCGTCACGCCATAGATCACCGTCGGGTCGGTTTGCAGACGCATCCCGCGCTTCAGCCGGTTCTCGAAGACAGAGGCCACGGTGCGGCGCTCGTCCGGCACGGCGGTTTCCTTCTCGATGATCGAGGCCATGATCAGCACCTCTTGCGGCGTCGCCAGCGGCAGGCCGTCCACCCGGTTGGCCCAGGCCTCGGCCAGGATCGCGCTTTGCCGCGCCTGCATCTCGTCAACGATCTCGGCCACCGGCGCGCCCCGGGCGAACTCGTAGCTGTCCGGCGCCAGGCTGCCCTCGGCGGGGATCTCGTCCAGGGTGCCCTGCAACTCTGCGATCGCGTTCAGCAGTTGCACCACCTGCCAAGAGGTCACGCCCTCGGCCATCTGCACGCGGAAACGGGTGTCGGCCGCGGCCTGCACCTGGGTAAAGGCCGCGGGCACCTCGCCCCCCTCGCCGGGCACGAAACGCGCGCGCTCGACAAAACGGGTGGTGGCCGGGTCCAGCTCGCGCACCAGCACGTCGGACTGGCGCACCCCCACGCGATAGACGATCTCGGTGCCACAGGTCGAGGCGCCGCCCCGGGTCACGATATCGACGATCTCTTCCATCGACGAACCCGCAGGCACAAGGAAGGCGCCCGCCTTCAGGTCATCGGCCTTTTCGGCATAGTCGGCGCCGATGCGGAAGATCGAGGCATGGGTCACCGCGCCCCGCTCTTCCAGGTTGGCACTGACCACCCGCATGTTGGACCCACGGTCCACCTGAAGGCAGATCGCCTCGGCCAGGGGCCCGGGCTCGACATATTGCCGCTGCCCCCAGATCAGGGCGCCCGCCAGCAGGAAGACCGCCACGATCAGCAGGGTAAAGCCGTTGGAGGCGACGGATTTCCACATGCTCAGCGCACCTTGCCGAAGACCAGCGAGGCGTTGGTGCCCCCAAAGCCGAAGCTGTTGGACAGGGCCACGTCGATCTTGCGCTCGACCTTGGCATTGGGGGCCAGGTCCATCTTGGTCTCGACCGCGAGGTTCTCAAGGTTGATCGTCGGCGGCGCAACCTGGTCGCGGATCGCCAGGATCGAGAAGATCGCCTCGATGGCGCCCGCCGCGCCCAGCAGGTGGCCGGTGGCGGATTTCGTCGACGACATGGTGACGTTGGGGGCGTGCTCGCCCATCAGACGTTCCACCGCGCCCAGCTCGATGGTGTCGGCCATGGTCGAGGTGCCGTGCGCATTGACGTAATCCACGTCGGCAGGGGTCAGCCCCGCACGTTTCAGCGCCATTTCCATGCAGCGCCGCGCGCCGTCGCCATCCTCGGATGGCGCGGTGATGTGGTAGGCATCGCCCGACAGGCCATAGCCCAGGTACTCGCCATAGATCTTGGCGCCACGGGCCACCGCGTGTTCGTACTCTTCCAGCACGACGATGCCCGCGCCCTCGCCCATGACGAACCCGTCGCGGTCCGCGTCATAGGGGCGGCTGGCCTTCTCGGGCTCGTCGCCACGCTTGGTGGACAGGGCCTTGCAGGCGTTGAAACCCGCGATGCCGATCTTGCAGATCGCCGCCTCGGCGCCGCCCGCGACCATCACGTCCGCATCGCCCCACTGGATCAGACGGGCCGCATCGCCGATGGCATGGGCGCCCGTCGAACAGGCGGTGACGACCGAGTGATTGGGGCCCTTGAAGCCGTATTTGATCGAGACCTGACCCGAGATCAGGTTGATCAGCGCACCGGGCACGAAGAAGGGGGACACGCGGCGCGGGCCCTTCTCTTCCATCATCACGGCGGTATTGGCGATCGAGTTCAACCCGCCGATGCCCGAACCGATCAGCACGCCCGTGCGCTCCAGCGCCTCGGCATCTTCCGGGGTCCAGCCCGCATCCTCAACAGCCATCTGGGCCGCGGCCAGGCCGAACAGGATGAAGGTGTCGATCTTGCGCTGTTCCTTGGGGGCCAGCCAGTCGTCGGCGTTGAAGGTGCCGTCGCTGCCATCGCCGCGCGGGACCTCGCAGGCATAGGTGGTCGCCAGACCTTCGGGATCGAACTGGGTGATCGGACCGGCGCCCGATTTGCCTTCCAGGATCCGGCTCCAGCTTTCTTCGACACCGCAGGCCAGCGGCGTCACCAGGCCCAGACCGGTAACAACGACACGACGCATGTATTCTGCCCCTTTGAATTGCTCTCCGACCGCTCTTACCCGAGGGCGCGGGGCCGGGGCAAGGCTTCCGCGTTTACCCTGTCCGCTTTGGGCGGGCAAATTCAGGGTTCCACGCGGTTCCACGCGCGGCATGGGCGGGGGCTCTGCCCCCCCTTGAGCCTGCGGCTCAATTCCCCCCGGGATATTTCTGGCAAACGAGAAGATCAGGGGTCGGGCGCCCCTCGGCCACATAGTCGCGCAGGAAGGCGGCCAGGGCGGGCTGGCGGTCGGCCAGGGCGGTGGCTATATCACCGGCCAGGCGGTGGTCGGCGGCCTCGGGGGCACCCTCGGCGCGGATCGCGGCGAGCCCCGCGCCATCGGCCCACATCTGCATGGCATGGGGCAGATCCCGCGCCCCGTGCCAGCCCGCATAGCCGCCCGCCAGCTGCACCGCCACAAAGGGCCGTTCCGCCGGGACATGATCAAGGCAAAGCGCGGCCAGCCCGTCGCCCGCCCCCTCCAGCCAGTCCGCCAGGGTGCGCAGCACCGCCATATCCTCGGGGCGCAGGCGCAGCCCAGTGGGCAACCAGGGATGGGCATGGTCGGGGGCGTTCATCGACAGGCCGCGAAACGGTGCGGCCGCGCGACGCTGGCGTTGCGCGCAGAACAGGACCTGGGCGTAGAACTCCAGCACCGGCTCGCTTTCGGGGGCGATCTCGACCAGCCAGGGCAGCGCCGCATAGCTGACCGGGTACAAATCCTCCTGGTGGTGCAGTTCCTCCCAGAACAGATGCTGCGCCTCGGCCACGTCCCAACGTGCCGCCAGCCGCCCCAGTTGCCCAGGCACGTCGCGCACGCCGTAGGGGCCGTAAAGCCGGGTCCAGATCGGATCAGACAGCTCTAGCCGCATGATCCCGCCCTCCTTGATTGCCAAACACGTTCTGCACCATGCAAAAGGGGCCCCCGCCGCATCCGGCAGGAGCCCCCTCTATCACTTGCGGCGGCGTATTTCACGCCCCGCCTCCATCACCGCCCTCAGGCCGCTTCGGAGATGAATTTCACCGCGTCGCCGAAGGTCTGGATGTTCTCGGCGGCGTCATCGGGGATCTCGATGCCGAACTCTTCTTCGAAGGCCATGACCAGCTCGACGGTGTCCAGGCTGTCTGCGCCCAGGTCGTCGATGAACGAGGCGTTCTCGGTCACTTTTTCTTCTTCCACGCCGAGATGCTCGACAACGATTTTCTTCACGCGCTCTGCGACATCGCTCATAGGTCTTCCCCTCACGTCACATGGGCCAGTGGCCCGTTTCTTGCCTCGCCCCGGCGGGGCAGCTTCCAATGCCCTTGCGGGCTCTTCCGCCCCGCATCGCGAGGCGCGGGGCCATGGCCCCGAAGGACCCTTACCCGCAAAATCTGCGCCGCCTATAGCACATGGGTCCGGTAACGCAAACGCTTTCGGGACGCTTTGCCAAGCTGGGGCCTTGCGCCCGGCTTGGCAAGACAGAACGGCCCGGGAATTGCATCATTTGCCCCTGCGGACGCCCGGAAAATCAGCGTGGGACGCGGGACAACCCCAAGCGGGGCAACAAAAAACCCCGGGCGCGGTGCCCGGGGTCGATGTTCCGGCCAAGAGGCGCGGAAGTCACAGCATCGCCATGCCGCCGTTGACGTGCAGCGTGCTGCCGGTGACATAGCCCGCCTCGGGGCTGGCCAGATAGAGGACCGCCGCGGCGATCTCTTCCGGGGTGCCCATGCGGCCTGCGGGAATCTGCGCGTCGATCTTGGCCTTCTGATCGTCGTTCAGCTTGTCGGTCATCGCGGTGGCGATGAAACCGGGGGCCACGCAGTTGGCGGTGATGCCCCGGCTGGCAACCTCATAGGCGATGGACTTGGTCATGCCGACCATGCCCGCCTTGGAGGCGGCATAGTTCACCTGGCCAGGGTTGCCGGTGGCACCGACGATGGACGAGATGTTCACGATGCGGCCCCAGCGGGCCTTCATCATCGGGCGCATCACGCCCCGGCACAGGCGCATGGTTGCGGTCAGGTTGACGTCGATCACCGACTGCCAGTCCTCATCGCTCATCCGCATGAAGATCTGGTCGCGGGTGATGCCGGCGTTGTTCACCAGGATGTCGAGGCCGCCCATGGCGGCGATGGCGGCCTTGGGCAGGTTGTCCACGGCCTCGGCATCCGAGAGGTTGCAGGGCAGCACATGGGCCCGCTCGCCCAGCTCGGCGGCCAGTTCTTGCAGCGGGGCCTCGCGGGTGCCGCTGAGGCCCACCGTCGCGCCTGCGCCATGCAGCGCCTTGGCGATCGCCCCGCCGATGCCACCGCTGGCGCCGGTCACCAGCGCCGTCTTGCCCGTCAGATCAAACATTCCGTGTCTCCTAAAAAAAGCAGAGCCCCGGCCCTGCCCATTTGGTCTTTCAAATATCGCGAAAGGGGGCCGAGGGCAAACCCCGGCCCCGAAAGCTCCGTCGCCCGATCAGTCGCCAGGCGCCATCACGGCGCGTACCTCGTCGGGGGTGCCGACCTGCTTGCAGGCAATGGCGCGCTCGATGCGGCGGATCATCCCCGACAGGGCCTTGCCCGCGCCGATCTCCCAGATCTCGTCGACGCCCTGCCCGGCCATCCAGGCGACGCTTTCGCGCCAGCGGACCGAGCCGGTGACCTGTTCGACCAGCAGGGCCTTGATCTCGGCCGGGTCGCTGACCGCCTCGGCGCGCACATTGGCGACCAGCGGCACGGCGGGGGCGTTAAAGGTGACATCGGCCAGCGCCTCGGCCATGGCCTCGGCGGCAGGCTGCATCAGGGCGCAGTGGAAGGGGGCGGACACGGGCAGCAGCACGGCGCGCTTGGCGCCCCGGCCCTTGGCGATCTCGACCGCGCGTTCCACGGCGGCCTTGTTGCCCGAAATCACCACCTGGCTGGGATCGTTGTCATTGGCGGCCTGGCAGACCTCGCCCTGGGCCGCCTCGGCGGCGACGGCAGCGGCGGTGTCGAAATCCAGGCCCAGCAGGGCGGCCATGGCGCCCTGGCCCACGGGCACGGCGGCCTGCATGGCGCGGCCACGAATGCGCAGCAGACGCGCGGCATCGGCCACGCTGAGGCTGCCCGCGGCGGCCAAAGCGGAATATTCGCCCAGCGAATGGCCCGCCACGAAGGCCGCGCTGTCCAGCGTCAGCCCCTCGGCCTCCAGCGCGCGGAAGGCGGCCAGCGAGGTGGCCATCAGCGCGGGCTGGGCGTTTTCGGTCAGCGTCAGCTCATCGGCGTCACCCGACCAGATCAGCGCCGAAAGATCCTGGCCCAGGGCCTCGTTCACCTCGTCGAAGACGGCTTGCGCCTGCGGATAGCTTTCGGCCAGGGCCTGGCCCATCCCGATGGTCTGTGCCCCCTGCCCGGGGAAGACAAATGCACGGCTCATGACCGCCTCCTTCATCCGTAGTCACGGTATTCATATGCGTTCAGGTGGAGCGGCAGATAGCCCCTGCGCGGCTCCATGTCCATGCAAACCCGGCGTGCCGCGCTGCGGCGGGGGCCGGCGCGCGCCGGCCGCGCAGGGTCCATCCCGGCCCTCGCCAGCCCCTCGCGGCCGCTCTTCGGGACCGGGCCCCTGACAGGAATGCACATCTGCTGCGCGTCCCCCGGGAATTGTGCAATGCTGCACCGCAGCTAGATTTGGCTCGACGAAAGCGCGCCCACGGCCCCCCGTCCCGCGCGTGCCCGCAGATCCGACCCGAGGACAGCCCGCCATGCCCCTTTCCGATTCCCCCGCCCATTACGGCGCCGTCACCCGTGCCATCCACTGGCTGACCGCGCTGCTGATCCTGCTGGCCTGGCCGCTTGGCCTTTACGCCCATGCCCTGGCCGAGGAGATCCCGCAGCTGACCGGCGCCGAACAGGCCGCCCAGGTCAGCCTGACCGCCACCCTGTTCTCGGTGCACAAGACTATGGGCGTGGCCGTGGTGCTGGTGTCGATCCTGCGGCTGCTCTGGGCCTGGGTGCAGCGCCGTCCCGATCTGCTGAACGGCGAACACCGGACCGAGGCCCTGGCCGCCGAGACCGTGCATCTTCTTCTCTACGTCCTGCTGATCGCCGTGCCCGTGACCGGCTGGATCCACCATGCCGCCACCGCCGGTTTCGCGCCGATCCTCTGGCCCTTCGGCCAGTCCCTGCCCTTCGTGCCGCAAAGCGAGTCCGTGGCGGCGCTGTTCACCACCCTGCACTGGGCCCTGGCCTGGATGCTGGCGGCGGTGCTGGCGCTGCATGTGGCAGGCGCGCTGAAACACCATGTGATCGACCGTGACGCCACCCTGCGCCGGATGCTGCGCGGCACCCCGGCGCCGGGCAGCGCCGCCCAGCCCGGCCATGCCCTGCCCGCCGCCGCCGCCCTGGCGCTGCTCTTGGCGGTGATGGGCGCAGGCCTGGCCCTGCGTCCCGCCGCCCCCCATGCGGCCCCGGGCACCGAGGCCATCGCCGCCCCCACCCTGGAGGCCAGCGCAGGCGGCGAGTGGCAGGTGACCGAGGGCACGCTCTCCCTGTCGGTCACACAGTTCGGGAATGTGGTCGAGGGGCAGTTCGCCGACTGGACCGCCCAGATCGACTGGAATGAAGACGCCGCCCCCGGCGTGGCGGGCCATGTCACCGTCACCGTCGCGATCCCCTCGCTGACCCTCGGGTCGGTCACCAGCCAGGCCCTTGGGGGCGACTTCCTGGCCGCCGAAGACCATCCCACGGCGATCTTCGACGCCGATCTGGTGAAACTGCCCGAGGGCGGCCAGCGCGCCGAGGGCACCCTGACCCTGCGCGGGCAAACCATGCCCCTGGCCTTCCCCTTCGAGCTGGCAATCGAGGACGACACGGCCACCGCCTCGGCCAGCTTCACCCTGGACCGGCGCGACTTCGGCGTGGGCGCGGGCATGACCGACGAAAGCTCTGTCGCCTTTGCCGTCTCGGGCGGCTTCGAGCTGAGCGCGACACGCGACTGACCGGGGCCTCCCTCCCCCTCTCAGCCTGCAACGGAAAGGGCGGCCCCCGGGGCCGCCCTTTTCCTTGGCGCGTCCTTGGGCCCCGCGGCGCGGCTCAGGGCCCCTCGGGCAGGTCCAGCGCCTCGGTGATCCAGCCCAGGCGCTCTGTGCTGTGATACTGCTCTGTCGGGGTCACATCCTCGGGGTGCTCCAGCAAGGCGGCGTAGAAATGCCGCTCGCCCGGGGCATCGTCGCTTTCGTAGAACAGCGGCGATCCGCAGGTGCCGCAGAACCCGCGCCGGTGGCCCGGGCTGCTGTCCCAGACGCGCAACGCGTCCCCCTGCAAGCGCCAGCGCCCATTGGCCTGGCCAATCCAGGTGGTGAAGGGCGCGGCGCAGGCCCGACGACAGCTTTCACAATGGCAATGGCCAACCCAGTTGGCCGCACCGCGCAGCTCGAACCGGCAGGCCCCGCAGAGGCAATGGCCCCGCAGAACGGTCTTTTCCGGCATCGACATGGCGGCCCTCCCTTCCCTGCCCGTGCCACGAGCAGAGCAGCGCGCCCGCCCCCGGTCAAGCTTGTCCCCGGTCAAGCCTGCCCTCGATGCATAAAGGGCCGCCCCTTGCGGGACGGCCCTTCTCCGACCGGACGGCGTGGGGATGCACCCCGCCCCGCCGGAATGGCGATCAGCGGATCACTCGGCCTGCATGGCCTCGATCGAGATCTCGATCTCGACCTCGTCGCTGACGTAGGGGGCGAACATGCCCATGTCGAAGTCCGAGCGCAGCACGGTGGTGGTGGCGTCGAAACCGGCCCACTGCTTGCCTTCCATCGGGTGCTCGCCCAACTGGTTCAGCTTGGCATCCAGCACGACTTCCTTGGTCACGCCGTTGATGGTCAGGTCACCGGTGATCAGGCCGGTGTCTTCGCCGGTCACTTCGATCGAGGTCGAAGTGAAGGAAACGTTGTCATTCTCTTCCGCGCCGAAGAAATCGGCGGTCAGGAAGTGCTGGGTGCGGGCGTCGATGCCGGTCAGCAGCGAGGAGGCGGGGAAGGCCACTTCGACCGAAGAGGCGGCGGGGTCTTCGGCGTCGAACAGGATCGTGCCGTCGAAGCCCGAGAACATGCCGAAGCCGGTCGAGAAGCCCAGGTGGTTGTAATGGAACACGATCTGGGTGTGGGTGTTGTCGAGGGTATATTCCACCGGCTCCGCAACGGCGGCAGTGGCGGCGGCGAGCGTCAGGGCGGAGCCGAGCAGCAGGGTCTTCATGGGGTCTATCCTCTTTCGGGGGATGCGGTTGTGATGGGCAAAAGGTTGCTGCGATGCCGCATCATCGCAATTCCACAGAAGCCCACAGGACCTGTGGATCTGCGAACAATGTCTCGCGGAATGCTGCCGATCCGTGCACAGGCAAGCGGCGGCCCCTCTGCGCAGCTCGCCTTCAGCCGGGCGCCAGCCCCCGCACAAGGGCCTCAGCGGGGGCCAGTCCCCGCGCCCCCGGGATATTTCCGGCATTGAGAAGACGGGGGCACGGCACCCCGTGGGAGAGGTCGGACGGACGGGCGACCGAGGGGCAGGTCTCGGCGCTTGCCCTTTGGGGGGAAGGGCTGTAAGGGAGGGCTTCCTTCCGCAAGGCATATTGAACCGCGCAGCCTCTCGTGGACGGGTCGCGGAAGGACCTGGGACCCGCCCTTTGAAATGCGCCTCGACAGAAACAGGAGTGCACATGCCGCTTTACGAGCATGTCTTCATCGCGCGCCAGGACCTTTCCAACGCGCAGGCCGAAGGTCTTATCGAACATTTCGGCGCCGTCCTTTCCGACAACGGCGGCAAGCTGGTTGATCAGGAATACTGGGGCGTCAAGACGATGGCCTACAAGATCAACAAGAACCGCAAGGGCCACTATGCCTTCCTGAAATCGGACGCCCCCTCGGCTGCCGTGCAGGAAATGGAACGCCTGATGCGCCTGCATGACGACGTAATGCGCGTCCTGACCATCAAGGTCGACGAGCACGCCGAGGGCCCCTCGGTCCAGATGCAGAAGCGTGACGAGCGCGACGACCGTCGCCGCGAACGCCGCTGATCCGCCTGATAGAAAGGACATAAACCATGGCCGCAAAACCGTTTTTCCGCCGCCGGAAGGTCTGCCCGTTCTCCGGCGAGAACGCGCCCAAGATCGACTACAAGGACACCCGTCTGCTGCAACGCTACATCTCTGAGCGTGGCAAGATCGTGCCGTCCCGCATCACCGCCGTCTCGGCCAAGAAGCAGCGTGAACTGGCCCGTGCCATCAAACGCGCCCGCTTCCTCGCCCTGCTGCCCTACGCCGTGAAGTAAGGAGCGATACCAATGGAAGTCATCCTTCTCGAACGCGTCGCCAAGCTCGGCCAGATGGGCGATGTCGTCTCCGTCAAGCCCGGCTACGCCCGCAACTACCTGCTGCTGCAAGGCAAGGCGCTGACCGCCTCCAAGGAAAACATTGCTCACTTCGAAAGCCAGAAGGCCCAACTCGAAGCGACCAACCTGGAGACCAAGAAAGAAGCCGAAGCCCTGGGCGAAAAGCTCGATGGTCAGAAGTTCGTCGTGATTCGCGCAGCCTCCGACGGCGGCAACCTCTACGGCTCCGTTTCTCCGCGTGACGTGGCAACCGTCGCCACCGAGAACGGCTTCACCGTCGAGCGCAAGCAGGTCATCATCCCGCAGCCCATCAAGGAACTGGGCCTGCACACCGCCGTGGTGCACCTGCACCCGGAAGTGGAAGTGGAAGTGATCCTGAACGTCGCCCGTTCGCCCGAAGAGGCCGAGATCCAGGCCGCCGGCAAGTCCATCCAGGAACTGGCCGCCGAGGAAGAAGCCGCCGCTGAGTTCGAAATCTCCGAACTCTTCGACGACATCGGCTCTGCCGCTTCCGACGACGACGAGGGCGACGCCCCCGCAGCCGCTTCGGACGACGAAGAGTAATCCTCTTCCCTGCCGCAAGATCCGAAACCGCGTCCCCCCGGGGGCGCGGTTTTTTCGTGGCCGCGCACCGGGCCTTTCTGCCCCGCCGCAGACACCGCGCCGCAGCAACTTTTCCGTGCACAGCGGCACAACAGTCTGCACATACACGCAAATCACATTTTTTATGACTTAATTACAGGTGCCTACGCCCATCAATTGCGCTGATCAACATTTGACAATGCTAACAAACGGCGCAACTCCGTCCTCAGGACACGCACAGCCTCGGGCCGCATTCCGGGCCTGACCTGCGACGGGTTTTGTGTAACCGGGGCCGCTTTTTCTTTCGCCCCAAGAGACGGAGTATTTCATGTCCGAATCCGAGCTCCCCCGCGCGTCACGCGCCGGGGTTATCTTCACCATCATCATAGGCGCGCTGTTTGCCCTGGCCGGGCTGGGCCTGGCCGTGGGGGGTGTCATGCTGATCGCCCGTGGCGGCAGCTGGTATTACCTGCTGATGGGTCTGGCGGTGCTGGCCACCGGGGCCGAACTGATCCGCGGCAAGACCACCGGCGCGGTGATCTATCTGCTGGCCTTCGTGGCCACCGTCATCTGGGCCTTCTGGGAAGCGGGCCTCGACTTCTGGCCGCTGCACGCGCGGATCTTTACCTTCCTCTGCGCGCTCTTCGTGCTGTTCCTGATCGAGCCGATCATCGAACGCCGCGCCGGTCTGCGGGCGCGCAGCGGCCCCTGGTATGGCGCCGCCGTGGTGGCGCTGATCGCCATACTGGGCATGGGCTATGGCATGTTCCTGCCGCACGGCAAGCACTATGCCGAGGCCCCCACCGGCCAGACCCCGGCCCCCGCCACCCCCGGCGACTGGGCCAACTACGGCGGGACGCCGAACCAGGAACGGTTCGTCGCCGCCGACCAGATCAACCGCGACACCGTCGACCAGCTGGAGGTTGCCTGGACCTTCCAGACCGGCGAGATCCCCGAGTCCACCGGCGGCGGTCTGGAGGATCAGAACACCCCGATGCAAATCGGCGATACGCTGTACCTCTGCACCGCGGCCAATACGGTGATCGCGCTGGAAAGCGATACCGGGGTCGAGAAATGGCGCCACGAGTTCCCCACCGACACCCGCACCTGGGTGCGTTGCCGGGGCCTGGCCTATTTCGACGCCTCCGCGCCGCTGCCGCAGCCCGAGGCGCCGGGCAGCACCCCGGTCACGCCCCTGGCCACCGATCCGGCGACCTGCGAACAGCGTATCTTCATGAACACGATCGACGCCGTCCTGGTGGCGCTGGATGCCGAGACCGGCGCGCTCTGCGAAGGCTTCGGCGAGGCGGGCATGATCGACCTGAAAGAGGGGCTGGGCGACGCCCAGGCGCCGCTTTATTCGCTGACCTCGCCGGCTCTGGTGGCGGGCACCACCGTTGTGGTCGGCGGCCGTGTGGCCGATAACGTGGCCCTGGACATGCCCGGCGGCGTAATGCGCGGCTTCGACGTGATCACCGGCCAGATGAAATGGGCCTTCGACCCCGGCAACCCCACGGATCACGACGCCCCGGCGCCGGGCGAGATCTTCACCCGCTCGACCCCCAACGTCTGGGCGCCGATGACCTATGACGCCTGGTCGAACACGGTCTTCCTGCCCGTGGGCGGCGCGGCCATCGACCTGTGGGGCGCCGAACGCACCCCCGAGGACGAACGTTACGGCGCCTCGATGCTGGCGCTGGATGCCACCACCGGCGACGAGAAGTGGCTGTATCAGACCGTGCACCACGACCTGTGGGACTTTGACGTGCCGATGCAGCCGACGCTGATCCACTTCGACGGCACGCCCGCGCTGACCTTCGGCGCCAAGACCGGGCAGATCTTCGTGCTGGACCGTCTGACCGGACAGCCGCTGACCGAGGTGACCGAGATCGACGTGCAGCCCGCCACAATCCCGGGCGAGCCCTACGCGCTAAAACAGCCGCTGTCGGTGGGGATGCCGCAGATCGGCGCCCAGACCCTGGAAGAGCGGGACATGTGGGGCGCCACGCCCTTTGATCAGCTGATGTGCCGGGTGATCTTCAAGGGCTACCGCTATGAGGGGCTGTTCACCGCGCCGGACACTGATTACTCGCTGTCCTTCCCGGGCTCTCTGGGCGGTCTGAACTGGGGTGGGCTATCCTATGACCCCACGGCTGACACGCTTTATGTCAACGACATGCGTCTGGGTCTGTGGGTCCATATGGAAGAGCAAGAGCGCAACGCCCAGGCCGGTGACGGCAACGAGGCGGTCAATACCGTCATGGGCGCCGTGCCGCTGATCGGCACGCCCTATTCGGTGATCAAGGACCGCTTCCTGTCGCCGCTTGGCATTCCCTGCCAGGAACCGCCCTTCGGCACGCTGACCTCCATCAACATGGAGACCCAGCAGGTGAACTGGGAAGTGCCCCTGGGCACGGTGCAGGACACCGTCCTTTTCGGCGCCAAGATGCGCCTGCCCATGCCCGTGGGGATGCCCACCATCGGCGGCTCGCTGACCACTCAGGGCGGCCTGGTGTTCTTTGCTGCCACCCAGGACTACTGGCTGCGCGCCTTCGACAGCGCCACGGGGGAACTGGTCTGGAAGGCCCGCCTGCCCGTGGGCAGCCAGGGCACGCCAATGTCCTATGTCTCGCCCGAGACCGGCAAGCAGTACATCGTGATTTCCGCCGGCGGGGCGCGTCAGTCGCCCGACCGGGGCGATTACGTGATCGCCTACGCCCTGCCGGAGTGACCGGGGCCAAAAAGCCATGACAGCAGGCCTGTCCGGGAGACCGGGCGGGCCCTTTTGATGTCGGGGGCCGGGGGAAAGGGGGGCCTTGCCCCCCTCTTGAGCCTGCGGCTCAATTCACCCCCCGCGAGTATTTTCGGCCCAGTGAAAGAGCAAGGCGCAGCGACGAGCGGCGGGCGGTTTGCCCTATTCGGCCTCGGCCAAGGCGGCGCCGAAGATCTCCAGCGCCAGATCCAGCTCGGCCTCGCTGACGGTCAGCGGCGGGGCGATGCGAAAGACCGAGGCCAGCCCCGGCAGACCGGCGATGTTCATCGACAGGCCGTCGCGGGCGCAGATCTCCATCACCCGGGTGCCATAGGCCTCATCGGGGCGTTTAGAGGTCTTGTCGGCCACCACGTCGACCCCCAGCAGAAGGCCCCTGCCCCGCACATCGCCGACCTTTTCGTGACGGTCCTTCAGCGCCTCGAGCCCGGCGCGGAAATGCGCGCCCATTTTGGCCGCCCGCCCCGGCAGGTCGTCGCGGGTGGCAATCTCCAGCACCTTGCAGCCGACGGCGGCGGGCAGCGGGTCGGCCACATGGGTGGTGTAGAAGAGAAAGCCCCGATCGTGGGCGCGGGCCTCGATCTCGGCCGAGGTCATCACCGCCGAGAGCGGAAGCCCGGCGCCCAGGGTCTTCGACAGGGTCAGCACATCGGGCACCACCCCGTCACGTTCGAAGGCGAACATCATGCCGGTGCGCCCGATGCCGGTCTGCGCCTCGTCGAGGATCAACAGCATGTCGCGCTCGGCGCATTTGCCCTTCAGCGCCGCCAGATAGCCCTCGGGCAGGTCGATGATGCCGCCGGTCGACAGGATCGGTTCTGCGATGAAGGCGGCCAGGTTGCCGGTGGACATGGCATCCACCTGGGCGAAGGCATCCTCCAGCTCGGCCCGCCAGTCCAGCGTCACCCCGGGGAATCGCGGGCGGTAGGCATTGGGGACGGGAATGGCGAAATTTCCCGGGCTGACAGGGCCATAGCCCTTGCGCCCCGCGGAATAGGTCGCGGCAGAGGCGCTGCCCGTCACCCCGTGCCAGCTTTGCGCGAAGCTGACCACCTCATGGCCGCCGGTCACCAGCTTGGCCAGGCGGATGGCCGCGTCGTTGGCCTCGCCCCCGGTGGTCAACAGAAGCGCCCGGTCCAGCCCCGGCGGGGTGAGCGCGATCAGCCCCTCGGCCAGGTCCAGCACCGGCGCCGACAGCATCCCGGAATGCAGATGGCAGACCTTGTCGACCCAGTCATGCATCACCGCGCGGATCTCGGGGTGGGAATGGCCCAGCACCGCCGACATCTGACCAGAGGTGAAATCCAGGATCTCGCGCCCTTCGGCGGTGACCAGATGACAGCCATGGGCCGAGACGATCTCGCTTTCGAAGAAATGCGCGCCATAGCGCAGCAGGCTGGCATCGGCGCGGGCCAGGAAGTTGGGGCGGGTCATCGGCGGTCCTTTCGTCGCGGAACGGGGCCGGGTCGGTCCCTGGGACAAAGCCTAGCGGAGGGCCGGGCGCAGATTTCCCGGAATTAGGCCCCCTGGCGGGAATTATCCTCGCAAACCCGGGAAATGCGCGCCAAACTATCAAGAAGAGGGGAAAAGGAGAGAGAATTGCTCGACCCGCGCGACAAGAATCTGTTGATGGCCCTGCAACGGGACGCCCGGCGCACCAATGCCGATCTGGCCGAAGAGCTGGGGCTGTCGCTGTCGGCCTGCGCCAAGCGGGTGGCGCGGCTGTGGTCCGAGGGCTATCTGACCCGCGCCGTGGCCCTGATCGACCGGCGCCGCTTTCGCCGCCCGGTCAGCGCCGCCGTCCTGGTCACCCTGACCGCCCCCAAGGCCAGCGTCAGCATCGACTTTGCCCGCCGCATCACCGCCTGCGAGCAGGTGATCCAGTGCCACGCGGTCACCGGCGAGTTCGACTTTCTGCTGATCGTGCAGGAACGCTCGATCGAGGCCTATCACGACTTCGCCCAGGAGGTGTTCGGCGAATGGCCCTCGGTCGCCTCCTACCGCACCAATTTCCTGCTGCGCAGCTTCAAGACCGAGAACACCTTGCCCGCCTTCTGCCTGACCGAGGTCGAGGACTAGGCCCTACTCTGCCGCTAGCGGAGCCTCGTCCCGCGCCGGGTCGAGATCGGCCAGCAGGGGGAATCGCTCTCGCAGCAGGCGCATCTGGAAGGGTTTCAGCGGCTTCTCGGGTTTGAAGAGCCCCCGGCTGTCGTTGCTGCCATGGATCGAGCGCAGGTAGTAGAAGCGCATATCGTTGACCACCCGGCTGGGGTGGTGGATGGCCAGTTTGCTATGCGACACCAGATAGACATTGCGCGGGCTGTCCGGCCGGGCGATCAGGGTCAGCCCGAGGTTGGTATAGGGCACATCCCGGGTGTAATAGCCGTAGCCGCCCCCCTCTTCGCGGACCAGAGAGACCCCGCGAGAGAAGGACAGGAAGCAATAGGGCCGGTGCGGCGGTACGCGCGGGATGGCCAGCTCGGCCTCGCGGCGCAGCTCGGTCATGAAATCGGCCGAGAGCGCGTCATCGTCATCCAGCACGATCTGCGCCACATGATCATGGCCGTGGCCTGCCACCAGTTCCTGCTGGATCTCGCGAAACACTTCTCCGGCCTTGGCCGGGGGCCGGGGGTAGATCCGCGCGCGATCGCCCAATACATCCCCCGCCGCCTCGCGCAAAAGCTTCAGGTGATCCTTGGGCAGATCCTCACTGGTCAGGATGCCCAGGACGAAATCCTCGTCCTCCTGGTCCCGCAGGGAGGCCAGGGCGACCTGCTGGAACATCCGAAACCGCTCGGCCAGTCGGTCGGGGTCGAACAGGATTGCCTTGTCCCGGCTGGCCTTGGACCGCCAGGCGGAGGTGCCGAAATAGGAATAACGCATCTGCACAAAACGCAGCATCGGATCCGCCCCAGATCAGTTCTGTCCCACAGCGCGCCCGGGGCCAGGCCCCCTGTCCCGAGGGGAATTGCCGTGGCGCCGGATCGCCTGACGTCATTAAGCATCATTTGCCCGCCGCCATCAAGGTGACCCGAACGTAGGCGTATGTACGCCAGGGTCCATCGTCTGGCGCGGCGGTTTGACCTGTCCGGCGCGGGACAGGGGCGACACTGTCAGGCATTCCGGGCGTCGATCCAGGCCCGCCCCGAAACGCAAAAAGCCGCCCCGAGGGGCGGCTTTCCGAAAGGCGGTGCTGGGGCCGATCACTCGTCTTCGAGTGCTTCCACGGCCTTTTGCAGATCGTCCTTGCTGGTCTCGGTCTCGGTGACCTCGGCCAGTTCGAAGACGTAGTCGACGACCTTGTCTTCGAAGATCGGCGCGCGCAGCTGCTGTTGCATCTGCGGGTTCTGCTGCACAAATTCGAAGAACTGGCGTTCCTGACCGGGGTACTGACGCGCCTGGTTCATGACCGCCTGGGTCATTTCCTGGTCGGTGACCTGCACCTCGGCCTTCTGGCCCAGCTCGGCCAGCAGCAGGCCCAGTTTCACGCGACGTTCGGCCAGCTTGGTGTGCTCTTCGCTGGGCTCGATGGCATCGTGGTTGTGGTCGTGCACCTCGGGGTGCTCTTCATGCCACAGCTGGTGCGCGATCTGGTTGGCCTCGGCTTCGACCAGCGAGGGCGGCAGTTCGAAGGTCACGGTTTCGTCCAGCACGTCCAGCAGCTTGCGCTTCATGACGGCACGGGCGGCACCAGCGTATTCCGCTTCCAGACGCTCGGCGATCTGACCTTTCAGCGCGGCCAGGTCTTCGGCGCCGAACTTCTTGGCCAGTTCGTCGTCGATCTCGGCGGCCTTGGGCGCCTTCACTTCCTTGATCTTGCACTCGAAGACCGCGGCCTTGCCGGCCAGGTTGGCGGCGCCGTATTCCTCGGGGAAGGTCACTTCGACGTTCTTCTCTTCGCCGGCCTTGGTGCCTTTCAGCTGGTCCTCGAAACCGGGGATGAAGCTGTTGGAACCCAGCACCAGCGGATAGTCTTCCGCCGCGCCACCGTCGAAGGCCTCGCCGTCGACCTTGCCCAGGAAGTCGATGACAACCTGGTCACCGTCTTCGGCTGCGCCGTCCTTGGCTTCGAAGTCCTGGGCGGTCTCGGCCAGGTTGGCCAGGGCCTCGTCCACGGCGTCGTCACCGGCCTTGGCAACCATCTTGTCCAGCTTGATGGCTTTCAGGTCGACCTCGGGGATCTCCGGCAGCTTTTCGTAGGACATCTCGACGACGACATCGTCGCCCTCTTTCCAGGTCTCGCCGTCAACCATGTTGACCGCGGGCTGCATGGCGGGCTTGTCGCCGGTCTCTTCGAAGTGGGCGTTCATGGCGCCATCGACGCTTTCCTGCATCGCTTCGCCCAGAACCCGCTGACCGAACTGCTTCTTCAGCAGCGCCATGGGCACCTTGCCCTTGCGGAAGCCCTTCATCTCGACTTCCGGCTGTGCTTCAGCCAGCTTCTCGTTGACCTTGGCATCCAGCTCATCGGCCGTGAGGGTGATCGTGTAGCCGCGTTTCAGCCCCTCATTCAGGGTCTCGGTGACCTGCATTGTCGCTCGTCCTTCCATACCGGGGGCCGCATCACTCGCACGGCCATCGAAATCAGACGCCCTTCTATGGTCAGGCCTGCGCCGTTGCAAGGCTCTTGGCAGGGGAATCCGCGCTCTCAGGCGCCTTTCTGCACGGTTCCGGCCGCTTTCAGGCCGCTGCGTGGGGCTGGCGCGGCTTTGGCGCGGGGTGGCCCCGCGCAGAGGGCGCGCGCCAGGGTCAGCGCGGCGCCCTTGCCGTGGCGGATCCGGCTCCCGAAACGGGGTGAAAAATGCGGCCTGTCTCCCCGGCCCGCCTCTCGCGCCACCTCGGCACCAGGCCGGGTCAGGCCGCCCGAGCCTACCGGGTCAGGTCGGCCCCTTGCAGGCCTCACCAGCCCTACTGCCACCGCCCGCCTGCCCTCGGGACCGGGGCACCCGCGACAAGGCCCCTGTCGGGCCGCTGCCGCCTGCCCTGCCCTCGGGCATTCGCCAGACAGGGGATCAGCGATCGGGGATCAGCCGTTCTCGTAAAGGAACACCGCCTCGTTCATTTCGCGCAGCGCCACCTCGCCGTGGTAAAGCAGCTCGGACAGCACGCCCTTGTCCACCGGCTCGCCCTCGGCGATGGTGCGCAGTCGCGGGTCCATCCAGTCCCAGACCGCCTGCACCAGCTCCAGCTGCATATCGACCTCGAAGGTGGGCGGCGGGATGATTCCGTCCCAGGCATTGCCCGAGCGCAGCTTGTAGAGGCTGGAACTGAACAGCGCGACGGTGTACAACAGCGCCTTGCGGTCTTCCTCGGGGGCGATACCCCGGCCCACCATGCAGGCCTCTTTCAGGGCCTTCATCAGCAGCATTCGCTGCCGCCCCGCGACGTTCAGCGCCGTCGCCAGATCCGGCGCGATCAGCCCCTCGCCATAGAGCCGCTCCATCACACCGACCGAGGCGTTCATGTTGACCAGAACGGGGGGATTGCGCGCATGGATGGCGCGCAGGGTCGCGCTGTGCCCCTGGCTGACATAGCGTTCCACCGCCTTGCCGTAGGGGGCCCACAGGTCATCGACCACGGCGAGGCTGTTGAGCACTTCCGGCACTGTCTCGACCGGCAGCCCCTGCTCCTCATCCCCGAAGCGCAGCCCGCGCAGGGTGCGATCAAAAAGGTCATGGGCCGCCTGGGCGCGGTCCAGGGCGCTTTCGGTCTGCACGTCGGAATCGGCCATGCAGGCCAGCATGGCCATGCGTTGCGACAGCATACGCTGGCGGCCGGCCAGGTTGATCTTGCGCGTCGCCGCCTCGGCCCCGATCAGGGGCGCGGCCTGTGCGGCCCCCCTGGGCGACAGCAAGGCAAGGCCCGGCACCAGCAGGCACAGGGCGGACAGGGTGGCGATCAGGCGCCGGAACGGCAGGGCGGGCATCCTCTCTCCCTCGGCTGCAACAGGACAGGCGCAAGGGAACCCCAGCCGGGTGGAAATTTCGTTAAAGCGCGCCCGACCACGCCGCGCGCGCCCGCGATCAGCGCAGGAAGGCGCGGAAGCGGACCAGGGCGAAGGCGAAAAGCCCGGTGCCGATCCCCGCCAGCGCCAGAAGCTGCGGCCAGACCACCGACAGCCCCGCCCCCCGGAACAGGATCGCCTGGGCCAGGATGGCGAAATGGGTGTTGGGCGCGGCCAGCATGATGGTCTGGATCACCTCGGGCATCGATTCACGCGGGGTCATGGTGCCCGACAGCACCTGCATCGGCAGGAAGACCAGCACCAGCAGCAGCCCGAACTGCGGCATGGATCCCGCCACAGTGGCCAGGAAGATCCCAAGCGCGGTGATCGCGTAAAGCTGTAGCGCCGTGCCGAGGATGAACAGCGGCAGCGAGCCCGGGATCGGCACCGCCAGCAGCCCTTCGACCACGATCCAGATCGCCAGGGCCGAGGCCAGCAGCACCACCGCCCCCATCGACCAGATCTTGGCCACCATGATCTCGGTCGCCGTCACCGGCATGACCAGCAGATGTTCCACCGTGCCGTATTCCCGTTCGCGGATCAGCGCCGCCCCGGTCAGCACGATTCCCAGCATGGTGATCGAGGTGATCACATCGGAAATCGCCCCGAACCAGCTTTGGCTGAGGTTCGGATTGAACCGCGCGCGCAGCACCAGATCGGCGGTCAGCTGAGGCGCGTCACGGTGGCGGCTGAGGAACTCGTTCACCTCGTAGGTGACGATGCTTTGCACATAGCCGGTGCCGGTAAAGGCCTGGGTCATCCGCGTCGCATCGACGTTCAGCTGAATCACCGGCTGCCGCCCGGCCAGCAGATCGCGCTGGAAATCCGCCGGAATGGTCAGGGCGAAGGTCTCCAGCCCGGCATCCATGCGGGCGTCCATCTCGGCGGTCGAGATGATGTTGGGGTACTGGAAATAGGGCGGATAGAAGGCCCCGGCGATCCGCGCCGACAGTTGCGATCCGTCCTCGTCGACAATGGCTATGGCCGCCTTGTTCAGGGTCTCGGGCATCGCTTTTGCCGAGGTGTAGATCGACAAAGAGAAGGAATAGACGATCAGGATCAGCAGGATCGGATCGCGCAGCAGCCCGCGCAATTCCTTGATGCCGAGGTTCCAGACATTGGCCAGACGCATCGCCTATTTCTCCTGTTTGCGCAGCAGCAGGGTGCTGAGCAGGACCATGGCCGGGCCGATCACCGCCAGGGCCAGCACATCGGGCCCCAGCGAGGTCAGATCCAGCGCCTTGGCGAAGACGCCCCGCGCGATGGTGACGAAATACGACGCCGGGAAGATCTGGGCGATCACCGCCCCGCCCCCTTCCAGCGAGGACACCGGGTCGATCATGCCGGAATATTGCACCGAGGGGATCATGGTCAGCAGCGCCGTGGCAAAGATCGCCGCGATCTGGCTGCGCATGAAGCTGGACATCACCAGGCCGAAACCGGTCGAGGCCAGGGTGAACAGCAGCGCCGCCAGGGTCAGGGTCAGGAAAGACCCCGACAGCGGCACGCCGAAGACGGTGATCGCCGCCACCACCAGCACCAGGTAATTCAGCATCGCCACCACCACATAGGGCAATTGCTTGCCCAGGATGAACTCCAGCCGGGTCACCGGGGTGACGTAGAGGTTGACGATGGATCCCATCTCTTTCTCGCGCACCACGCTCAGCGCGGCCAGCATCGCCGGGATCAGCATCAGCAGCAGGGGGATCACCGCAGGCACCATGGCCGCAAGGCTTTTCATGTCGGGATTGTAGCGATAGCGCATTTCCAGGTCGAAGCTGCTGGCCACGGCGGCGTCGCCGTAGATTTCCCGCGCCTTTTCCTGAAGATACCAGGCGTGGATGCCCTGCACATAGCCGCTGACCGTCTCGGCCCGCATCGGCATGGCGCCGTCGATCCAGGCGGCCACGGCCACGTCGCGGCCGCGCTCCAGATCGGCGGCAAAGCCGGGGGGGATCTCGATGGCCAGGCTGATCTCGCCCGAGCGCATCCGCCGGTCCATGTCGTCATAGCTGATCAGGTCCGGCTGCTGTTCGAAATAGCGCGACCCGGCGATCTGCTGCACGTAGTCGCGGCTGGTGACGCTGTTGTCGTGGTCGAGCACGGCAAAGGTCAGATCCTCGACATCCATGTTGATGCCGTAGCCCACCACGAACATCAGCAGGACCGAACCCAGCACCGCCATTGCGGCGCGGATGCGGTCGCGTTGCAATTCCAGCGCCTCGCGCCGGGCGTAGGAAATCATGCGGCGCAGGCTGAAATGCCGTTGCACCCCGCCCCGCGCCGAATGCAGCGGCAGCGACTCGGGGGCGGCCGGGGCCTCGGGGGCGGCGGCGCCGCTGGCGGCCTCCAGATGGCCGATGAAGGCCTCTTCCAACGTCTCGGCCCCCGCCCCCTGTCGGATGCCTTCGGGCGTGTCGCTGACCAGCACGCGGCCCGCGTGCATCAACGAGATCCGGTCGCAGCGTTCTGCCTCGTTCATGAAGTGCGTCGAGATGAAGATGGTCACCCCGTCGCCGCGCGACAGGTCCGACAGGATCTGCCAGAAGTGATCGCGCGCCACCGGATCGACGCCCGAGGTCGGCTCGTCCAGGATCAGGATATCGGGGGCATGGATCATCGCCGTGGCCAGCGACATGCGCTGTCGGATCCCCAGGGGCAGCCCGTCGGGATAGGCATCGCCCACGCTTTCCAGATCGAAGCGGCGCAGCATCTCTTCCACCCGCGCCGGGATCTCTTCCGGCGGCAGGGCGTAAAGCTTGCCGTGCAGTTCCAGGTTCTGCCGCACCGTCAGCTCGCGATAAAGCGAGAAGGCCTGGCTCATGTAGCCGATGCGCCGCCGGGTGTTCAGATCGCCCGCCTCCAGCGGTTCGCCAAACAGCTCCGCCCGGCCCTCGCTGGGCTCCAGCAGGCCGGTCAGCATCTTCATGGTGGTGGTCTTGCCGCAGCCGTTGGAGCCGAGGAAGCCGAAGATCTCGCCCTTGGGGATACGGAAACTGACATCCTCGACGGCGGTGAAATCGCCAAAGCGCATGGTCAGATGTTCGGCCTCGATGGCGTCGCCCGCGTCGTCGCCCGCCCGCGGCGGGATGGTCACCGCGTGATGCGCGCCGCGCAGCTCTTCCGGCAAGAGCGCGATGAAGGCGCCGTCCAGATCGGCCTGGCCGGTACGTTCCAGCAGGGCCTCAGGGGTGCCGGTGGCCAGAACCTGGCCGCCATGCATGGCGCAGAGCCAGTCGAAGCGCGCCGCCTCTTCCATATAGGCGGTGGCGACGATGACGCTCATCCCCGGGCGCCGGGCGCGGATCACATCGATCAGATCCCAGAACTGGCGCCGCGACAGCGGATCGACGCCGGTCGTCGGCTCGTCCAGGATCAGCAGGTCGGGGTCGTGGATCAGCGCGCAGCACAGGCCCAGCTTCTGTTTCATCCCGCCCGACAGCTTGCCCGCCGGGCGGTCGCGGAAGGGCGCCAGGCCGGTGGCGCGCAACAGCTCGTCGATGCGCGCCTCGCGCTCGGCCCGGTCATGGCCGAATAGGCGGCCGAAGAAATCGACGTTCTCGAAGACCGACAGCGTGGCGTAAAGGTTCCGGCCAAGCCCCTGGGGCATATAGGCAATCCTGGGGCAGGACCGGCTGCGATGCGCCGCCTGGCGCATATCGCCGCCCAGCACCTGCAACTGGCCCGCCTGCATCCGGCGGGCGCCCGCCAGAAGCGACAGCAGGCTGGACTTGCCCACCCCGTCGGGGCCGATCAGCCCGGCCATGACGCCGGCGGGAATGTCCAGGGTGATATCGCGCAGCGCCTGGGTGCGGCCATAGGCCAGGCTCAGGCCCTCTACCCGCACCACCGGGGGCGCCACCGTCCCTGCCCCGTCTGCGGGGGCGTCGGTCATTGCCCGTCCCCGGAGATATCAGCGGGCATATGGGCGGGCACCAGCGGCGGCAGGGCCTCGGGCCAGGCGGCCTGCGGGTCGATGCGCACATAGGTCACGCCGGGCAGGCCGGTCTTCACGAAGGCGCTGTATTCGGTCAGCAGCGCCGCATCCACCTTGGCCCGCACCCGGAACATCAGCTTCTCGCGCTCGATCTCGGTCTCGACGGTCTTCGGCGTGAACTGCGCCACATCGGCCACGAAAGAGATCGTGGCGGGCACAGAGTAGTTCGGCACCGCATCCAGCAGGATCCGCGCCTCGGTGCCCAGGCCGATGCGGCCCGCATCCGCCGTGGGCAGGAAGAAGGACATATAGACGTCGCCCAGGTCGACCATGTTGATGACACGGCCCCCGGCGGCGACGATCTCGCCCTCGCGGGCGATCAGGTACTGCACCCGCCCGTCGCGCGGCGCGACCAGGTCGTTGTCCTCGATCTGCACCTCGATCAGCTCGATCTGCGCCTGGGCGGCCACGACGGCGGCCTGGGCATCGACCACGGTTGCCTGGGCCGAGTTGATGGCGGCCTCGGCGGCGGCGGCCTGGGCCTCGGCGGCGGCGATGGCGGCCTTGGCGCTCAGCGCGGCGGCGCGGGCCGAATCAAGCGTGGCATCCGAAACGGTGGCATTGCCCGCCAGCACTTCCATGCGGTCGTATTGTTTCTGCGCCGCGTCATAAGAGGCCTGCGCCTCTTCGATCTGGGCCTCGGCGGCGCGTTTCTCCGCCTCGGCCTGGCGCACCCGGATGCGGGCGCTGTCGACGCCCAGCTCGGCCCGGGTCAGCTGCGCCTGGGCCTGTTTCAGCGAGGCCTCCAGCTGGCGGCTGTCGAGCCGCGCCAGAACCTGGCCCGCCGTGACCAGTTCGCCCTCGTCCACCAGGATTTCCGCGATGCGCCCCGGGGCCTTGGCCGCCACGTCGATCTCGACCGCCTCCAGCCGCCCGTTGCCCTGGGCAATGCCCGGGGTGGCCTCGGACCCGGCCAGACCGGTCCACAGGACATAGCCCGCCACCGCCGCCAGGACCACGACAGCGGGGATCAGGAACTTCGAAGAGGTCTTGGCCATGACGGGCATCCTTTGCAGCGCGTTTCGCCCTCAGCCTAGCCCTTCTGCAATGCAGCATTCAACCACGGAGGGGGACCGGCGAGCAAATTTCTGAACTCTTCGGTTCAGAACCCGCATTCGCAATCGTAGGGCGCACCGGACGCCCCCCGCAGAGGGACCGCCAGGGACCGATGCAGGCGCGCCGCCCGGCCCTCAGCCCCCGGCGGGCGGGCGGGCGCCTGCCTCCCATTCCGCCAGCAGGCGGCGCATGTCCTGAAGGAAGATCCGCGCCGCCGAGCCCGCCTGCACCGGCCCCAGGGTCATGGCGTAGATGTCAAAGATCACCTCGGGCGCCAGGTCCAGCACCTCGAAGCCGGCGGTGTTCTGGAAATGGATGGTGAACTCATCCGCCAGGGACGCCGCCCCCAGAGCCTGGCACAGCGGCGGCACCAGCGACAGCGAGTTCACCGTCACCTGGGCCGAGAAATCCACGTCGCTGCCCGCCAGCGACTGCGCCAGCACCTTGCCCACCGGGCCGCGCAGAGTCGAGCCCAGCAGGGACATCCCCGACAGCTGCGCCACCGGCACCGGGCCGGGGCCACGAATGGCGCCCTCGGGCGGCACCAGCAGGCGCAGCCGCCCCTGCCCCAGCCGTTCCAGGCGCACATCCTCGGCCTGCACCCGGCCCGCGACGATGCACAGGTCCACCTGCCCCGCCCTGAGCGCCGCCAATTGCTGTGCCAGCGTCCCCACGTCCAGGGTCAGCGACAGGCCCGGCAGCGCATCCAGCGCCCGGGCCACGGCGCGCGGCACGAAATGCGGGGTCAGCATGTTCACGGTCATCAGCGACAGGGTCTGCCCCTCGCCCTTTTGCAGCGCCTCGATGCGGTTCTCCAGCCGGGTCACCCCGTCGAAGAGAAACCGGCTTTCGCCGTAGATCGCATCGGCCTGGGCCGTCGGCATCACCCGCCCCTTGTCCAGCACGAACAGCGACAGCCCCAGGGCCGCCTCGAAATCGCGCAGGTGGCGCGACACGGTGGGCTGCGACAGGCGCAGCGACCGGGCGGCGGCCGAGATCGAGTCATTCTCATAGACCGCGCAGAAAACCTGCAACCTTTGCAAGGTGATAGGGCGCATGACCTCTCTCCGCCTAAAGATCTTTTTCGAAAAACATATAGAAGAATACTATGGGCGGGCCAAATCTTTTCTATTTTCCGCCGCCCCCGACTGGGCAAGCTTACCCGTCATACAACAGTGGGCGCCGCCCAAGGCGCCCCGGACCGTGCCCCGCCAGACGGGGCCCCAGGGAATGACAGGGACCGCGACGTGCCAGCCGCCTTAATCCTCGCCTTCACCACGCTTGCGCTGCTTGCCGGGTCGGCCATCGCCTATGTGATCGGCGCCTCGGCCATCCTGACCTTCATCGCCGCCGGGCGCGAAAGCTTCATGGCCGTCCTGCCGCAGCGGCTGTTCAGCCAACTGGACAGTTTCGCCTTCCTGGCCATGCCGCTGTTCATCTTCGCGGGCGATCTGATGAACCGGGGCGGCCTGGCCTCGGCGCTGATCGACTTCTGCATGAGCTTCCTGGGGCGCCTGAAGGGCGGGCTGGGCCATGTGAACGTCGCCACCTCGGTCTTCTTCGCCGGGGTCTCGGGCTCGGCGGTCAGCGACGCGGCGGCCCTGGGCAACTCGCTGGTGCCCGAGATGCGGCGCCGGGGCTATTCGCTGGATTATGCCGCCGCCATCACCGGGGCCAGCTCGATCATCGGGCCGATCATCCCACCCAGCTCGATCCTGATCTTCTACGGCGCGCTGATGGAGACCAATGTCACCACGCTGTTTGCCGCAGGCATCGTGCCCGGCCTGCTGCTGGCGGCCATGCTGATGGCGATGAACGCCTTCTACGCCTGGCGTGACGACCATCCGGGTGGCAAGGATGCCGAGGTGCCGCGCTTCTTCCCCTCGCTCTTGCGCGCCGCCCCCGCCATGCTGCTGCCCGTCATCATCCTGGGCGGCACGCTCTTCGGCTTCATGACCCCGGCCGAGGCCGCCGCCGTGGCCGTGGTGGCCGCCCTGCTGATCGGTCTGGGCTATGGCAAGCTGGGCTGGCGGGACATCGGCGCCAGCCTGCAACGGACCGGCGTCATGCTGGGCGGGCTGTTCATCATCCTATGCGCCATCTCGACCTTCAGCTACCTGGCCGCGCTGCTGCAATGGCCGCAGGCGATCCAGGCGGTGATCGAGGGCTGGGGCCTGGGCCCGATCCAGTACCTGATGCTGATCAACGTGATCTTCCTCTGCGCCGGGATGGTGATGGATGTGAAGGCCGCCGTCGCCCTTTTCGCGCCGATCTTCGTTCCCGTGGCTCTGGCCATGGGCGTGGACCCCGTCCACCTCGGGATCGTCATCTGTTTCAACATCACCATCGGGCTGCTGTCGCCGCCCCTTGGCGGTGTCCTGCTGATCCTCGCGACCACGGTAAAGATGGACTACTGGCGCCTGATGCGCGCCACCTTCCCCTTCTTCCTGGCCGAGGTCGTGCTGCTGATCGTGCTGACCTACATGCCCGATCTGACCCTGGCCCTGCCCCGCGCCCTGGGGCTGGCCCAATAAGCCCGGAAAACAAATCTCCCAACACCGCAACAGACCAAAGACCAACAGAGGAGCCTACAATGACCTTTCTCAAAGCCACTCTCGGCGCCAGCGTTCTGGCCCTGATCGCCGCCACCGCCCAGGCCAGCGAAGTCAAGATCGCCATGAACGGCGTCGACGATCCCGAAACCAACGCCGAAGCGGCCTTTGCCCATGGCTTCGCCGAGGCCCTGGAAGGGACCGAGTTCGAGGTGTCGATCTTCCCCTCGGGCACCCTGGGCTCTGAGGCAGAGCGTTTCGACCAGGTCGCCCAGGGTCTGGTCGAGGTGAACCTGGCCACCGTCTCCACCACCTACGGCATGTCGCCGCTGGTCAAGGGCGTGGCCCTGCCCTTCTTCTTCGCCGACAATGCCGAGTTCGACGCGATCATCAACGACACCGCCATCCTGGACGAGATGAACGCGCCCCTGGTCGAGAACGGTGTGCGCATCGTCGGCTTCAACTACATCGGTTCCTCCATCGGCATCCACAACGCGAAGAAACCCATCGCCACGGTCGAGGACATGGGCGACCTTCGTTTCCGCGCGCTGAACAAGGAACAGCTGGCCTTCCAGGAGGCCCTGGGCGCCACCGGCACCATCGTGGCCTGGTCGGAAGTGGCCAATGCCATCCAGACCGGCGTGGCCGACGGCTATTTCAACGCCCCCAACAGCGCCATCCGTACCGGGCACACCGACTTCCTGAAGTATTTCACCCCGGCGGGCATCTCGCCCTCGACCCGCGTCGCGCTGATCTCGGAAGACTGGTTCGCCAGCCTGTCGGATGACGAAAAGGCCCTGATCGACGGCGCCGTCGCCGCCGGCATCGAGGCCAACCGTGCCTGGGTCGCCGACTGGTCCGTTTCGGTGCGCGAAAAGCATGAAGGCCTGGGTGTGACCTATACCGAGCTGGCCGAGGGCGAGCGCGCCAAGATGGCCGAACTGTCCGAAACCGTCTGGGCAGACACCATGACCGCAGACGACCTGGCGGCCTGGAAAGACGCCAAGGCGGCCGTGGCCAAGTGACCCTGAGCGGATAAAAAGGACGGCTCCCATGCAGAAAATCGCACGCGGAATGATCGGGATCTCGAACGGGCTGGACCGTGTGGCCACGGTCCTGTCGGGCCTCGCGATCGTCGTGCTCGTGGGGGCCGTCATGTTGCAGGTGGTGGCGCGCTACATCTTCCAGCAGCCCCCCGCCTGGACCGAGGAACTGGCGCGTTACGCGATGATCTGGGCGGGGCTTCTGGGCGCCACCATGAGCTACAAGCGGCGCTTCGACCCGGCCCTGTTCAACGGCACCACCTCGACCCGCGGCCTGCTGGCCGTGGCCGCCGAGATCATGAAATCGGCGGTGGTGCTGATCTATCTGCTGCCGATCCTGTGGCACGTCTTCTACGGCCCCGGCATGAACCCGGCGCGCGGCTTCCTGCTGCGCCACAGCCGGTCCATGGCCGATGCGCTGCCCTTCTCGACCGTCTGGGTCGCCGTGGCGGTGCCGCTGATGATCCTCTTCACCCTGTTCCACCTTGTCGCGCGCTGGTGCGGCGAGGATGGACCGCCGCAGCCGGACAACGACGCGACGTAATTCCCAAGCCTTTTCAAGGAGTTTCCCCATGCACGCAGATATGATCATCCGCGGGGCAGAGATCATCGACGGCACCGGCGCGGCGCGCCGGCCGGGTGATGTCGCGGTGACCGGCGACCGGATCGTCGCCATCGGCCAACTGGATCACTGGACCGCCGGGCGCGAGATCGAGGCCAAGGGCCGTATCCTCGCCCCGGGCTTCATCGACCCCCATGTGCACCATGACGCCGCGCTGTTTACCCAGCCCGACATGGAGTTCATGACCAACCAGGGCGTGACCACCGTGATCAACGGCAACTGCGGCTTCTCCATCGCGCCGGTCAAACGCCCCGAGAACCTGCCCGGCCAGCTGCGCATGATCGCCGAGCGGCCCGACCTGATCTTCTCCAGCTATGCCGACTATCACGCCCGCATCGCCTCCGAGCCGCCCGCGGTCAACGCCGCTTGTCTGATCGGCCAGTCCACCCTGCGCGCCAATGCGCTGGACGACCTGACCAAGGCGGCAACGCCCGACCAGCTGAAACAGATGGCCGCCGACCTGGACGAGGCCCTGGGCGAAGGCGCCATCGGCGTCTCGACCGGGCCCTTCTACCCGCCGTCGCGGGCCTCGACCACCGAAGAGCTGATCGAACTGGGCCGCGTGGCGCAGCGCCATGGCAAGCTTTACGTCACCCATATGCGCGACGAGGGCGACCGGGTGATCGAAGCCCTGGAAGAGACCTTCGAAGTGGGGCGGCAAAGCCATTGCGGCGTGCATGTCTCGCACCACAAATGCGCGGGCCTGGCCAATCACGGCCTCTCCTCGACCACGCTGAAGATGATCGACGACTTCATCGCCGACCATGACGGCGGACTGGACACTACCCCCTGGGTGGCCTCCTCGACCATCCTCAATTCCGGGCGGCACAAGCAGGCGACCCGGGTGATCGTCGCCGAAAGCGAGCCCTATCCCGACATGGCGGGCCGCGACCTGGCCGATATCGCCGAGGAATGGGGCACCGACCTGGACGGCGCCATGGAACGGCTGCTGCCCGCCACCGGCATTTTCTTCATCATGGCCGAAGAGGACGTGCAGCGCATCCTCAGCTATGACCGCACGATCATCTGTTCCGACGGCATCCCCACGGGCAAGCATCCGCATCCCCGGGTCTGGGGCACCTTCCCGCGCGTGCTGGGCCACTATGCCCGCGACGTGGGTCTGTTCAGCCTGGAAACGGCGGTGAAGCGCATGACCTCGATGCCCGCCGACCGCTTCGGCCTGGGCGGGCGCGGGCGCATCGCCGTGGGGGCCTTTGCCGATCTGGTGATCTTCGACGCCGCGACGATCCGCGAGGGCGCCACCTTCGACAATCCGATCCAGCCTGCCCATGGCATCGACCGGGTCTTCGTCAACGGCACCGAGGTCTTCGCCTTTGGTGAAAAGACCGGCGCGCGGCCCGGCCGCCCGCTGACCCAGACCGTCCCCACCCAGGTGGTCTGAGCCCCGCATCGCCCCAAAGCCCTGTCGGCAGGCGGATCCGGTCACGACCGGCGAGCGCCGCCCTGCCGGCGCAGCCCCGGCCCTGTCCCCGGCCGGGGCACGGGCCGTCCCCTACCCAGGGGCGGCCCGTTTCGCGTCTCGCCCGTCCCTTCGCATCCCTGATGGCCCCTGGCCGTACCGCAAGGGGCGGCAGACCCTTGCCAGCGCGCGCGCCCGACGCCGCCCTGGCCTTGACCCTTTGGGCGCTTCCCCGGCATTAAACGGTCCGGAACGACCCGGGCGGTCTATTTCGGCCGATCCGCTGAAGGAGCATTTTCATGACCAAGCCAGAGCGCAACCGCAACAGCGCCCTGCGTGTTGCGGCGCGCAATCTGAAACGCAGTCTGAAGCGGCAGCAGGCCCTGCGTCGGCGTCGCCGCAGCCCCGCGCGCTTCATCGGGGTCACCGGCAGTTCGGCCAAATCCACCACCGTCACCCTGCTGGCCCATATCCTGGCGGCCCGTGGCCCGACCCGGATGCAGGTCTTTCACAACACCTATTACCCGGTGGTGGAAACCATGCGCCTGCTGACGGGCGACGAAAGCTATTCGGTGCACGAGCTGGGCGCCGGGTCGGACTTCTTCCGCGAGGCGGCGCAGATGATCGCCCCCGACCTGGCCATCGTCACGATGATCAGCATGGAACACCGCTCGAGGTTCAAGACCGAAGAGAACATCACCCGGGAAAAGGCGCAGCTGGTCGAGGCGCTGCGCCCCGGCGGGGTGGCGCTGCTGAACGGCGATGACCCCTGGGTGATGTCGATGGCCGACAAGGCGGAGGCGCGCCAGGCCCAGGTGGTCACCTTCGGCCAGGGCGAGGGGCTGACCTATCGTGCCATGCGCATCCAGGCCGCCTGGCCCGAGCGGCTGCGCCTGACGCTGGAATGGCCCGGCGGCACGCTTGATCTGCAAACGCAATTCGTCGTCGGCCACTTCTGGCTGCCGGTCACCGCCGCCGCCGCCGCCGCGCTGGAACTGGGCGTCCCGCCCGAGATCGTGGCCGAGCGCATCGCCCAGGTGGCCCCGCTGCAAAGCCGCTGCGACACGCTGGAGGTGCCGGGCGGGCCCAGCTTCGTGATGGACACCGCCAAGGCGCCCGCGCGCACCCTGGGGCTGAGCCTGGATCTGTTGCGCACGGCCCGCGCCCCCTACAAACGCTTCGTCCTCTCCGGCGTTTCGGATTTCGGCGGCAGCAACCGGCGGCAGTATTCCGATGTCTACGCCCAGGCCAGCGAGGTGGCCGACGAGGTGATCATCCTGGGCGAGCGCGCCAAACACGCCCGCGCCTCGGACGAGGACATCGCCGCCGGACGGTTCCGCAGCTTCGCGGATGTGAAATCGCTGACGGGCTACCTCAAGGAGACCGCCCGCCCGGACGAGTTGATCCTGCTGAAGGGCTCTGCCGCCCTGCATCTGGAACGCGCCGCCCTGGCCTTCCGCGAAGAGGTGGCCTGCTGGCAAGAGAAATGCGGCCGCAATCATCCCTGCCACGACTGCCTGGCCCTGACCTCGGGCTATTCGCCCAAGGCGGTCAAGCGCCAGCGCGACAGCAGCTTCCACCCCCGCGACCCCAAGAACCCGCTGTTCCGGCGGCTGGAGGGCTGAGGCCCGCCCGGGTCCGAGGTACGCGCGCCCGTCGCGGCGACCCGCCGCCGCGTGGGAAGGGGCTTGGCCGGGCCTTCCGGAATCATGTAGAACAGAACAGGAACACCCTGCCCGGGCGACTCGTCCGCCCGGGCAGGGGTCCGCAGGTCGGCGCGCCCTGCTCGCGCGTCCGGCCTGCCCTGTCGTTGTCACCTGTCCGCCTGTCTTCGTGCGCCCGTTCGCCCTGTCCTGTCATCTGCCCATGTCCTCGCTGCCACCCTCCCTGTCTGCCGCCTCTGCCCGCCACGGCGGCCCCGCGCCGCTTTTTGCCAGCGCCTTCCCGCTGCGCCCTGCGCGGGTGCATGAGGTCTGCGGCGCCGGCGCCACCGCCTTTGCCGCGCTGACCTGTGCCCGCGCCCGGGCCGGGGCGCTGATCTGGATCCGCGAGACCTGGATGCGCGACCAGCTGAGTCCCCTCGGCCTGGCGGATTTCTTCGACCCGTCGCGGCTGATCCTGGCCCGCGCCCCCGATGCCGTCGACGCCCTGGCGGTGGCCGAAGAGGCGCTGCGCGACAGCGCCGTCGCCCTTGTCCTGCTGGAGGTGACCCGCCCGCTGGACCTGCGCGAGGGGCGGCGGCTGCAACTGGCGGCCAAGACCGGCGGCGCCACGGGGCTGTGCCTGATCCCCGAGGGCATGGGCTCGAACGCCGCCGAGACCCGCTGGCGGGTGCAGCCGCTTTGGGCGGGGGCGCGGGCCGGGGGGGCCGACTCGACTTTGCTGCGCTGGCAACTTATCAAGAACAAATCGGGAACACTTGGAGCCTGGGATGTCTGCTGGAACCGGACGACGTATCGCCTCGATGTGGTTTCCCCGCCTGCCCAGTGACCGGGTTCTGCGCGTCAGCCCGCTGGAGGGGCCCTTCGCGCTGACCCTGCGCGAGGGCAATGCCGAGCGGATCCACTGCCTGAACCGCGCCGCCGAGGCGGCGGGGCTGGCCCGTGGCATGGGGCTGGCCGATGCCCGCGCCTTCTGCCCGGGCCTGATGACCGACCCCGCCCGCCCCGACCGCGAGGCGCGGTTCCTGGAGGGCTTGCGTCGCTGGGCGCTGCGCTATTGCCCCTGGGTGGGGATCGACGGCGCCGACGGGCTGGTGCTGGACGTGACCGGATCGGCCCATCTGATGGGCGGCGAGGCGGCCCTGCTGGAGGATATGGCGGCCCGCGCCGCCCGGGCCGGGCTGACCCTGCGCGCGGGCCTGGCCGACACCCGGGGCGCCGCCTGGGCCCTGGCCCATTTCGGCACGCCCGAGGCCGTTCCGGTCAGCGGTGGAACGGACCGGCCCTCCTCGGCCCCGCCCCCCGTCTTCCGCGCCCCCCCGGGCGAGACCGCCCGCACCCTGGCGCCGCTGCCCGTCGCCGCCCTGCGGCTGGACCCGGCCCAGGTCGCGGGCCTCGAACGGCTGGGCCTGCGCCAGATCGGCGCGCTGGAGGTCGCCGCCCGCGCCCCCCTGGCGCGCCGCTTCGGCCCGGCCCTGCTGGCGCGCCTCGATCAGGCCATGGGCCGCCAGGCCGAGGCCGTCAGCCCCGCCACCGAGGCGCCCCATTACGCCACCCGCCTGACCCTGCCCGACCCCATCGGGCTGGAGGCCGACGTGATGGAGGGCACCCGCCGCCTGCTGGAGCGGCTTTGCGCCACCCTGGACCGGCAGGAGGCAGGGGCGCGCACCCTCTGCCTGACCCTGCGCCGGGTTGATCGCGACAGCCGCCAGGTCGAGCTGCGCCTGGCCGCGCCGATGCGCGATCCGGCGCGGATCCTGCCGCTGTTCCGGCGCGGGCTGGAGGGGGTGGATGCGGGCTATGGCATCGACCAGATGCGGCTGGAAGCCACCCTGGTGGAACCCCTGCCCGCCCGCCAGATGTCGCCCCGCGCGGGCGGCGGCGCGGCCCGCATCGAGGATCTGATCACCCGCATCGGCACCCGCATCGGGCTGGAGAACGTGCAGCGGTTCCGCCCCGCCGACAGCCATATCCCCGAGCGCGCCTTCCAGGTGGTCGCCGCCGCCTTCGACGCCCCCGCCGCCGCAGAGCCCGACACCGCCAATCGCGCGGGCGCCGGGGCCTGGGCCGCGCCGCGCCCCCGGCCCCTGCGCCTCTTCCCCCCCGAACCGATCGCCGGACAGGGCCCGCGCCCGCCCGCGCCGCTGCGCTGGCGGCGCATGACCTTGACCCCGCTGCAGGTGACCGGGCCGGAACGGATCGCGCCCGAATGGTGGTTCGACCTGCCCGACTGGCGCCGGGGCCTGCGCGATTACTGGACGGTGGACACCCGCGAGGGGCGGCGGCTGTGGCTGTTCCACACCCCCCAGGATCCGGCCTGGTTCGTCGCCGGGGAGTTCGCATGACCGCCGCGCTGCCCGCCCCGGCCCCGCACCGCCCGGTTGCGCCCGTCATCGGCGACGCAGACCAAAAGGTCGTGCCAAAGACGGACCCGGCGCCAGGCCCCCACGCCCCGGCCCCCACCCTTGCCGATCCCACCGGGCACAGCCCCTGGCCCGACGCCGCCTCCGAGGCCCCCGGCACAGCCAGCCCCGGCGCGCGCCCCCGGTCGGCCTCTACTCCCCCGGACGAGACCCCGGATGAGGCGCCCCCTGCCTATGCCGAGTTGTGCACCACGTCGAATTTCACCTTCCTGACCGGCGCTTCGCATCCCGAGGAACTGGTCACCCGCGCCGCCGAGCTGGGCCTGGCGGCCATCGCCATCACCGACCACAACTCGCTGGCGGGCGTGGTGCGCGCCTGGTCGGCCCTGAAAGAGCTGCGCCGCGCCGCCCGCGAGGCGGCAGAGGGGCAAGACCCGCCGGACCACGACGACGCAGCCGCCGACAACGCGCCCCCCGCCCCCGACGAGGCAGCGCCAGCGGCCGAGGAGGACCCGGCGCGCCCGTCCAGCCCCGCGCCCGGCCCCGTGGTGCGCTCGCACACCCGGGTCGATCCCTCGTCGCGCCTGCCCCTGCCCGCGAAACCCGCCCTGGCGCCCCCCCGCGTCCCGCAGCTGCCCCGGCTGATCACCGGCTGCCGCCTGGTGCTGCGCGACTGCCCGGTCGAGTGGATCGCCCTGCCCCGCGACCGCGCCGCCTATGAGCGGCTGTCGCAGCTCTTGACCCTGGGCAAGCGGCGCGCCGAAAAGGGCCAGTGCCTGCTGTCGCTTGACGATCTGCTGGCCCATGGCCAGGGAATGATCCTGATCGCCCTGCCGCCGCGCGATCTGGCCTCGGCCCGCCGCCCCGTGACCCAGGTACAGCGGCGCTTCCCGGGCCATGTCTTCCTGGGCGCTGCGCCGCGCTACGACGGCTCGGACCAGGGCTGGTTCGACGCCTGCGCACAGCTGGCCCTGGCCGCCTCGGCGCCGATGGTGGCCGTAGGCGACGTGCTGATGCACCACGGCGCGCGGCGCCAACTGGCCGATGTGCTGACCTGCCTGCGCGAAGGGCTGACCATCGACCAGATCGGCACCCGCGCCCTGCCCAATGCCGAACGCCGCCTGAAGGCCCCCGCCGACATGGCCCGCCTCTACCGCCGCCACCCCGCCGCCCTGCGCCGCTCGTGCGAGATCGCCGCGCGCTGCGCCTTCGACCTGGGCGATCTCAGCTACGACTACCCCGACGAGGTCTCCGAGGGGGGCGAGGCGCCGCAAGACAGGCTGGACCGGCTGGTGCGCGCGGGCCTCAGCCGCCGCTGCCCCGATGGCATCCCCGACCGCTATCACGCCCTGGCCGAGAAAGAGCTGTCGGTGGTCGAAGAGCTGGGCTTTGCCGCCTATTTCCTGACCGTGCACGACATCGTCGCCTATGCCCGCTCTGTCGGGATCCTGTGCCAGGGGCGCGGCTCGGCGGCCAATTCGATCCTGTGCTGGGCGCTTGGCATCACCGATGTCAGCCCCGACATGATCGGCATGGTCTTTGAACGCTTCGTCTCGCGCCACCGGGGCGAGCCGCCGGATATCGACGTGGATTTCGAACACGAACGCCGCGAAGAGGTGATCCAGTGGATCTACGACCGCTACGGGCGCGACCGCGCGGGCCTTTGCGCCACGGTGATCCACTTCCGATCCCGCGCGGCGATCCGCGAGGTGGGAAAGGTCATGGGCCTAAGCCAGGATGTGACGGCGGCCCTGGCCGGGCAGATCTGGGGCATGTCGGGGCGCGGCGCCGACCCCGAAAGGATGCGCGAGCTGGGCCTTGACCCCAGCGACCGGCGCCTGGCGCAGACCATCCGCCTGATCGGCGAGATCATCGGCTTTCCCCGCCACCTGAGCCAGCACGTCGGCGGTTTCGTCATCACCCGGGGGCGGCTGGATGCGCTCTGCCCGATCGAGAACGCGGCGATGGAAAACCGGACCGTCATCGAATGGGACAAGGACGATATCGACGCCCTCGGCATCCTCAAGGTCGATGTCCTCAGCCTCGGGATGCTGACCTGCCTGCGCAAAAGCTTTGACCTTCTGGCCGAGTATGAAAAGCGCGCGCTGACCCTCGACACCGTGCCGCAGGAGGATCCGGCGACCTACGACATGCTGTGCCGCGCCGATGCGGTCGGGGTCTTTCAGGTGGAAAGCCGGGCGCAGATGAACTTTCTGCCCCGGATGCGGCCGCGCACCTTCTATGATCTGGTGATCGAGGTGGCCATCGTCCGCCCCGGCCCCATCCAGGGCGGCATGGTGCAGCCCTATATCCGAAGGCGACAAGGGCTGGAGGAACCCGAACCCTTCGGCCCCGCCCTGGCCGAGGTGACCGCCAAGACCCTGGGCGTGCCCCTCTTCCAGGAACAGGCGATGCAGATCGCCGTGGTGGGCGCCGGTTTCACCCCCGAAGAGGCCGACCGGTTGCGCCGCTCGCTGTCGACCTTCCGCCGCATGGGCACCATCGGCGTCTTCCGCGACAAGTTCATCGGCGGCATGCTGGCCAATGGCTATGACCCCGAGGTGGCGGCGCTGTGTTTCAGCCAGATCGAGGGCTTCGCCGACTACGGCTTTCCCGAAAGCCACGCGGCGGCCTTTGCCATGCTGACCTATGTGTCCTCCTGGCTGAAACGCCACCACCCGGCGGTCTTTGCCTGCGCGCTGCTGAACTCGCAACCCATGGGGTTTTACGCCCCGGCGCAGATCGTGCGCGATGCCCGCGAGCATGGGATCGAGGTGCGGCCGATCTGCGTCAACGCCAGCCACTGGGACAACCGGCTGGAACGGCGCCCCGACGGCGCCCTGGCCCTGCGCCTGGGGTTTCGCCAGATCAAGGGCTTCCGCGAAGAGGACGCGGGCTGGATCGTGGCGGCGCGCGGCAACGGCTACCCGGATCCCGAAAGCCTGTGGTTGCGCGCGGGTCTGGCGCCATCCGTGCTGGAGAAGCTGGCCGAGGCCGACGCCTTCGCCGGCCAGGGCCTGACCCGCCGCGATGCCCTGTGGGAGGTGAAGGCGATCCGCGCCCCGCGCCCGCTGCCGCTGTTCGACGATGCGCTGGATGGCGAAGGGGGCGTGGAACCCAAGGTCGAGCTGCCCGCCATGCACCTGGGCGAGGAGGTGGTCGAGGATTACGTCTCGATGCGCCTGTCGCTTCGCGCCCACCCGATGGAGCTGTTGCGCCCCGCCCTGCCCGACACCCTGCCCCATGGGGAACTGGCCACCACGCCGCCCGGTCGGGTGACGATCTGCGGGCTGGTGATCACCCGGCAGCGCCCCGGCACCGCCTCTGGCGTGATCTTCCTGACGCTGGAGGATGAAAGCGGGGTGGCCAATGTGGTGGTCTGGCCGAAACTCTACGAGGCCTACCGCCGGGCGGTGATGGGCGGGCGGCTGCTGCGGGTGACGGGCTATATCCAGCGCGAGGGGATCGTGGTGCATGTGATTGCCCAGCGGATCGAGGATCTGTCGCACCGCCTGGGCCAGCTGGGCCATCCGCTGAGCGATCAGGTGGGCGTGACCCACCCCGAGGCTGACGACGCCCCGCGCCGCCCCGACGTGCCCCGCCCGGCCCGCGCCAAACCCACGGCCAACCACCCCCGCGAACAGGCCAAGCGGCTGTTTCCCAGCCGCGATTTTCATTGACATGGAAACCATCTCACCCAGAGAAAACAAAAAACTCAGGGGGGAGAAAAATGGAAATCACACGCATATTTGGCGACGGCAGACTGCGGGAAGTTCGCGCCTGGCAGGAATGGCTACAGAAAATCCAGATTCTCCGGAAAAGATACGAATACTGGGGGAACGGATACGACCTCTTCGCAAATAACGAGACGGCAAACGTTGCCTCCCTGGGCAATGCCGCCACCCTCGCAGGACACATGGCCCTCACCGAATATGCAGCCGTCAAACACCGGCACACGAGAGGACGCGCCCATCACAATGGACGATACGACCTCTGGATGAGCAATGCTGACGACAGCTATTGCTGGGGGCTGGAGGCGAAGAGCCTGTGGGACGAGCAAACCCTTAACCAATCAGACTTCGACAAAAGGATGCAGGCCGCCAACAAAGACACCAAGGCCCATATGAAAGGTGAAGCAGACTGCCGGGTTGGTCTCTTCATCCTAACGATACAATATAGGGATGATACCGATTTTCGGAAAGAGTCCATTCGCGCCCACGACGCGCTGGTAATGAACTCAAGCGCTCAAGTGGACCTCGCGTATCGTCTTGAGGGGCCCCTTGCAGACCTCTGGCTTTACTTCGCTCTCAATCCCTAGAGAGGGAGCGCGGGCGTTCCGCTTTTGCCCGAGGCAGGCAAGTGGGAGCCCCCCTCAACCAAAAGCGATCCCCTGCCCCGCGACCATCCGGCCCACCGGGGCGGCGGCGTCGAAACCGTGGCGGCGGAAGGTGGCCAGCACCGCCTCCAGCGCCTCGGGCGCGCAGGACACCAGAAGCCCGCCCGAGGTCTGCGGGTCGCAGACCAGCGCCCGGTCGACCTCGCCCAGCCCCTCCAGGGTGACCTCGACCCCGTAGCTGGCCCAGTTGCGCCCCGAGGCACCGGTGACATGGCCCGCCTCGGCCAGCGCCCGCGCCCCCGACAACAGCGGCACCGCGCCCCACTCCACCTCGGCCCGCAGGCCAGAGCCGCGCGCCATCTCGAGCCCGTGCCCGGCCAGGCCAAAGCCGGTCACATCGGTCATCGCATGGACCCCGGGCAGCGCCGCCAGATCGGGCCCGGGGGTGTTCAGCCGGGTCATGGTGGCGATCATCTCGGCATATTGCGCCTCTGACAGCTGCTCTTTCTTGAAGGCCGCCGAATAGACCCCCACCCCAAGCGGCTTGCCCAGCACCAGCAGATCCCCCGCCTGCGCCTGATCGTTCTGCTTCATCCGGTCCAGGTCCACCAGGCCGATGGCCACCAGCCCATAGATCGGCTCGACCGAGTCGATCGTATGGCCCCCCGCCACCGGGATCCCGGCCGCGGCGGCGGCCCGGGCGCCCCCCTCCAGGATCCGGCCGATGGTCTCGGGCGGCAGGCTGTTCACTGGCATCCCCACCACCGCCAGCGCGAAAAGCGGCCGGGCGCCCATGGCGTAGACATCCGAAATGGCATTGGTGGCGGCGATGCGGCCGAAATCCTCGGGGTCGTCGACGATGGGCATGAAGAAGTCGGTGGTGGCGACAATCGCCTGGCTGTCGGAGATCTTGTAGACCGCCGCATCGTCGGCGCTGCCGATGCCCACCAACAGCTCGGGCGGCACCGGCAGGGCCCGGGTGCCCGCCAGCAGGTCCGACAAGACGCCGGGGGCGATCTTGCAGCCACAGCCGCCGCCGTGGCTGAGCGCGGTCAGGCGCAGGGGGGATGCGGTCATGGGGTCTCTCCTGGGATCAGGGTTGCGACATGGGCGGCGATACGCGCGGCCAGGTCCGGCAGCGCCTCGGGCGCCAGGCTGGGCACCGCCAACGGGGTGACATGGGCCGGGTCCATGCGGGCGCGGTGGCGCGCATAGCCGGGGTCATAGCGCAGCGCCATCAGCGAGCGGGCCAGCGCGGGGAAATCGCCCGCCGCGACAGCGGCGTGCCAGGCCTCGACCTGTTTCGCCGCCACATAGGGGCGCAGCGTGTCCAGGATGCCGTGCAGCCGCACCGGATCGGCGGTGACATCGGCATAGGCCCGGGTCAGATAGGCGGCGCGTTCCTCCAGCGGCGCCTCCAGCACCAGACGCGGCGCGGCCTTCATCGCCGCCCAAAGCGCGGGCGGCAGGCGACAGGCCCCCACCTTCGAGCTTTCGGCCTCGACCACCACCGGGCGGGCGGGATCCAGCCGCGCCACCTGCATGGCCAGGGCGGTTTCGAACCCGCGCTGCTGCGGCTGCACGCCCATGGCCCCGAAAAGCGAGCCGCGATGGTTGGCCAGCCCTTCAAGGTCCAGCACCTGTACCCCCAGCCCCGGCAACATCTTCAGCAGTTCGGTCTTGGCCGAGCCGGTATTGCCGTCCAGCAGCAGCACCGGCGCCGGGAAGGGATCGTCGTAAAGCGCGCGCACCACCAGCCCGCGAAAGGCCTTGTAGCCGCCCTCGATGGTCTCCACCCGCCAGCCGATCTGGCGCAGGATGGTGGCGAAACTGCCCGAGCGCTGGCCGCCGCGCCAGCAATAGACCAGCGGGCGCCAGCCGCCATCGCGGTCTTGCAGGCGTTCTTCGATATGGCGGGCAGCATTGCGCGCCACCAGGGCGCCGCCGATCTTGCGCGCGTCAAAAGGCGAGACCTGCTTGTAGATCGTGCCGACCCGGGCCCGTTCGGCATCGTCCAGCACCGGCAGGTTGATCGCGCCCGGAATGTGATCCTCGGCGAACTCGGCGGGCGCGCGCACGTCGATCACATCGTCGAAACCATGGGCGAAGAGATTGGAAAGGGCGGTCAGCTGGATCGGCATGATTCCAGATAGCGCAGGTGCGGCCTTCTGGGAAGCACGGGCCGCACGTCGAGCCGCCCCACCCCGGGAGCAAAGCACAGCGGCGCGCCCCCTTGCGATTTCCGCTTCAATCCGGCGGGGCGCTTTGCTACAGAGCACGTCACGCGCCTTGCCCCAGGGCGGCGCGGGACAGGTTGCGGGTGTGGCGGAATTGGTAGACGCACCAGATTTAGGTTCTGGCGCCTTTGGCGTGGGGGTTCGAGTCCCTTCACCCGCACCATTTTGATTTTATGGGCTTTTCCAAAGCTGCTTCTGCCTTGGGCGTGTCGGACGCTGGCGGTTTCGCAATTTGTTTCGCAGGTTCCCCCTGCGTTCATGATCTACCCCATGACCACCGCATGAGCATCGCGGCAAAGTGCTCAACAACATTGCATACTCTCCAACGCCTTTCAGGGTCGGTTGCAAAAGCTATCGACCACGCGCCATCGAATAGACCACGACATCGCTGAAGCTAGGTACCAATGCGTCTACGAATCTAGATGCAGGTAGCAGCTCTTCGAAGACATTCGAGCAAGTCGTAGCATGAGGCCAGGCGCCGACAAGAAGCGCGGATTGCGGTCATTCACTTTAGTCTACGGTAAGGTCAGCAAGGCGCAGGTAGCGGACATGGCGCTCGCCAGGGGCACGCCTAGTGCGGCCGGTGCTATCGGCCCTTTCCGGACCTTCAAACACAGTCCGGCTGTCGCATCGCAGCACCTACAAGCGGACATTGCCCCGTGCCTAAAGTTTCCCGGAAAAGTGACGCGCTGTCCGGACCACCCCCAGCAACAGCGCGTCAGGTGTTCAGCGGAACCTGGCTGCGTTCTCTGCAGCCGCGGCATCCGTGTCGCCCTGACCGAACGCCGACGGTCGCGGCTCCGGCAGTTGCAGCGCCTCTTGAACCCGCGGCATGGCGTCGATGCGGTCGAACCACGCCTGCAGGTGCGGCAGCCCGTCGACGTTCACCGTGGCCCAGAAATAGCTACGTGCCCAAGGGTAGGTCGCAATATCGGCGATGGACATCGCATCACCTACCAGCCACTCGCGCCCTTCGAGCCGCGTATCCAGCACTTCCAGCAGGCGGCGGCTTTCGGTCACATAGCGATTAATGGCGTAGGGCACCTCATCGCCATTCGGCTTGGCGATCCGCTGGAAGAACATCGCCTGGCCCATCATCGGGCCGATCCCGCCCATCTGGAACATCAGCCATTGCAGCGTCTCCGAGCGCTCCTTGGAGTCGTGGCTGAGGAACCGATCGTATTTCTCGGCGAGATACCACAGGATCGCGCCGCTCTCGAACACCGCGAAGTCATCAGCGCCGCGATCCACGATGGTCGGAATGCGCCCGTTCGGGTTCAGACGCAGGTAATCGGGCGCCTTCTGCTCCTTCTTGCCGAAATCAATCGGCACCAGTTCGTAGTCGATCTGCGCTTCGTGCAGGAAGATCAGGGGCTTCCAGCCGTTCATGGTGTTGGCGGTGTAGAGAACGATATCAGGCCGCATCATCGGTGAGCTCCCCGAAGATCGTGGCAAGATGGGCGTCGAACCGGGCCAGGTCGGACGCCACGTCGGGGTTCTTCATCACGTCGAAGGCCCCGAAGGTCGGCAGCGGCGTCATGCCGAAGAACCTGGCGTTCAGATGGACCGGACGCAGGAGGTCATCCAGAGACATGCCCTCGAAGAACGACTCTGCCGGGTCGTCGAAGGCTTCTGCCGGGGCGTTCAGCGTGGCCAAGATCATGTAACGCGTGCCTGCCAGCTTACCGCCCATACCGTAATTCGCTTTCGGTGCAGCGGCGCTTCGGCCGTCGCCATTGCTGAGCTGACCGCCCATGCCGACCGTGTAGACCTCATCCATGTATTTCTTGAACGACCACGGCACGCCCATCCAGTTCACCGGGAACTGCAGGAGGACCACGTCCGCCCAAAGGTGGCTGTCCACCTCGGCCTGCACGTCGTAACCGGCGGCCACCGTCGTCAGGCGGACCTCGTGCCCCTGTGCTTCAAATGTAGCCTTGGCGCGTTCCGCGAGCGTTTTGTTGAGTTTACCGGGGGCAAATTCATAAGGCTGCGCGCCGTTCAGGATGTGGATCTTGCTCATTTCGTCTCTTCCGTTGCTGCGCCCGCTTGACTTCGGCGGGGTCTGGGATGAGATGACCGTGGTAGGAAACAAAAACAACCAGTATACTTTTTGTAACCTACTCCGAAGCGGACCAGCGGAGCGCAAAACGATGGATGCAAAGATCGAAGTAGACGGTGCCGGCCGACGGAGCGCGGCCAATGCCTGCACCGAACCCTGCGCCATTGAGCGCGGGATGCGGATCATCGGAGGGAAATGGACCGGCTCCATCCTCTGGCACGTCAAGGATGGGCCGGTGCGCTTCAACGACCTCGCCCGGATGATCGGCGGTGCATCGAAGAAGATGATCACGGAACGCTTGCGGCAACTGGAAGATCAAGGGCTGGTCAGGCGCGAGGTGTGTGATACCGCCCCGATCACCGTGGTTTACGAAATCACTGATTTCGGGCGCACAGCCCTGGGTTTTCTGGATGAGTTGCGGAAGTGGAGTGAGGGCCTTCCGAAGAGTTTGACCGCTGAAAAGAGATAGCCTGTCGAGAGCGCTACCGGCCCTTCCGCGACATTTGTGCAGGACGCAGCATGAACCCAGGCACCGACATTAAGGGCGAGGAGCCGACGTTCGCTGCGTCAGGCATGAACGTCAGCAATGCGCAGGGAGTGGACACGCCAACCGGGCTTTCGCCGGCCGCGCCCCTCGGCGCTTCCGGCCCATTCCAGACCTTAAGCGCGTTTGCCAATGCCGCAGCGCAGCTTTGCCAAAGCGGACGTTAGTCTGATTTGCTGTCATAGGTAAACTTCGGACTGAACACTGGTCTCTCAGCGTCCCCTCAATCGCAGTGGTAAGAGCAAACGAAAGATACTAGTGTGTCCTTCCCGCAGTCCGGCGCACACCAGATGGATATGCTATCGCTGAAAGAATTCGGCTTGGCGCAGTTCTTGCAACTGAAGTGGGACACAACGAGCAGCAAGTGATTTCGCGAAAATGAACGAAGAAGATGATGTATTTAAGCTGATCTCAGACTTCATCAAAGGCAAGTCTGGCCCACCGGACATGAATGCCGCGCAGCTATCGGTAACGGGGCAGCCGAACATCGATGAAATCATAATGCCACAGCTGAGCATGTACTACGGTGATTTCGCAGCCGAGTATCCCGTAGTCATTCGAGCTATGAAGAACTGTTCACTTAGTTCTTGCCTGTCATGTTTTGGCGCGATGCTGACCTTGCCTGAGTTCCAGTCGAACAATCGACGGCTTGAAGTCCTTATCCACCTTGCGCTTATGTTCGCGCGTGGCCGGGTCTCAATCACTCCGGGAAAGGCCTCCGCTTGGTTTAACCAACTTGACGACGGCACATGTGGCCGCTTGGAAGATCCTGCGGAGGATGTTTTCGTCGCTCCGGTTGCGCTCTCATCAGAATCATTTCTGCTCTTTGAAGGCACCTCGGAAGGAAACGCATTCCAAACACAGATATTCCTGGATGCTTTAAATTTTATGCCCAATCGCGGAGCCTATCTCGCTCTGAAAAGCTCGGTGCGGGCGCTCTTGAGAGTATCTCAGAAGATGTCTGAGCGAGTTGATGTTGATGAGTTCCTCGTTGGAAACACAGTACCAGCTTCAAAAATTGGAAAGCCAGGCGCTGAAGTCTGGTCACAGCTGATGAAGAAAGTCACCTTTTCTTTCGATGAGCTGGATGAAATTGGCGTCACCAGGCAAGAGCTACAGCCCTTCATCATTCACGAAGATACCTTTAAGCTACTAGGCAAGATCCAACCTGGTCATACCCCTGTCGAGGCGCATCCGGTTTACGAGACAAAGAAAGGTCTGATATTTTTCGCGCCAAGCGTTATAGGATTAGCAATCCGCCATTTCATCATTGAGCAATGTATTAAAGCAGGCATGCAAGAGGTTTTGTACACCTCGATTGCAAATGCATATACCCGTCTTTTCTCATCAGAGCCGTTTTTGGGGGATACTCGCCTTACGCCGCAATTTTCAAATTATGCTGGTCTTTATGTGTCCCATGCCACGAAAGAAATCGACTCTGGCAGATATCTTCACGTTGTCTTCGTGGTCGATAGCTTCGACGGCTATGAGGATGGTACCTTTGCAGGACACAACGACTTCGACAAGACGGCCGAATTTGTAAGGCGCGCAATAGAAGAAGCACACAGCGGGGTTTCGGAAAGAGCGGGATATCGGGAGGCTGTCACCCTTGTCATCGGCTGTGGTTGGGGGCGTGGATTTGGGTTTGGGTTGCATGAACTGCCACCAAGCTGGCGCATTGAAATGATGCCTGCCTTTGACGCCTTCACTTTGTCGCGTCTCTCTTCGTTTTCACCATTGGAAATATTCCGTGTTTTGGATGCAAAGCGCAGCGCCGAGGCGATGGGGATCGAAATCCTAAATGCTAACGGATTTCTGAACTTGTACGCGTGGATGATGGAGAACCACGGGCATATTGTTCCGCACGAAAAGCTTCAGGACGATTTTCTGGATGCTCCTGGAGCAAGCTTTCTTCATCTACCGATCAACTCAAATCTGAACCTGCGTCAGAGAGCAAATCTTGGCGCGCATATCAAAACGCTGAGACGCCCCGATGGAACGGTATCGCGATTTAGGCGGAACAGTGGGACGCCGAGATACGGCACCGATGAGCTATCTCCCTTTTACGTTGACCTTGAAGGTATCGGTGGTGACTTGTGGAGATCAGTCTATCTAGGGAAAAAGGGAACCTATTGGATAGAGGGTCGTGTCCCGCAAGGCACGGACGCTTCACTGAGCTACCACATGCTTGCGATGGTGATGCACTGGAGCGAGCAGGTTTTCCGACACTTGGATGAAACCGTGACCACGGAAAACCTCAATGTCTGCCTTGAGGCATTTTTTGACGACCATGAAATGCCCGTGGAGGCTACGACCACCCCCGATGAGAAGGAGATATCTAGCCAAGTAAGCACGCAACCGATCGAAATTGCGGGATATGCTGCTGCCAGAATTCAATTGCATGAGGGATATCTCCTCTCGTCGCAACGTCACGATAATCTCGGAGAGCGGATTGTTGTCCGTGCAATGGTTTCCAGTATTCTTGGTCAGCTACAAGACGCCGTTGAAGACGCGCAAATCGAGGACGTTGTAAGCGCTGTGATGCCCTCTGAACATGCGAGGCACTTTCACAGCTTTACTGTCCCAAACGTCCGCGATTTCGTCAGGGACGATCTACCAAGATCAGTCGTCAAGATCACATCTCTCGATGATGCGCAGTCGCGCCTTGGTCTAGGTTGGAAGTGCCGTGACCCTTCGCAAGGCCTTTATATCAATGGACTTCAGGACTGCAAAACTTATCTTCGCCAGCTGGTTCTTGCGGTTGTGAGCGAACTGAAGGCCAGTCTTTCCAAATTCAACCGCTTTGAGACAATCTACGCCCTGCTTCGAAACCATGAAGCTGCGATGAAGGAATTCGAAACTTGGAGAAGAACCTTCGCTTCGGTGAATGCGCTAAGTACAGTCGAGGGAGGTGCGACGGATGAAGCTTCGGAGTCGATTGCAAAATTGAATGCCGCGAGTATGGCTTCCAGGCTGGTTGTGGAAGCTGCCGCATCAGAGTGCCCACTTGATGACGGTTTGACGCCCGGGCGGTATGATCTTGCTCAACTCATGTCGCGCGCCGCGCTGCTTCATCACCTCGGAGGCTACTCGGTTGCTATGGAAGCAGGGATGATGCCAGCGGAGATCAAGATATCACCCGCAGGCGATGTGATGATGAATCACTCGTTCTCGGATGATGTCATCACACCCTTTGGACAGAGCTTTCAGTCGCAGGCATTACGCGATGCCGCAGACGCCTATGTTGAAAACTATGCCGAGCCAGGGGCTTGGGAAAATAATCACCCAAAGCCGGACAAGTCAGAGTTGGACGAGACGTTCGAACAGGCTTGGTTTGATGAGTATGGCTCTTCCATCGATGAGATAGCAGCAGTTCTCGGCGGCTTCGAAACAATCGCTCACACTGATCGCAAGGCGGTGATGCCAATGCGGCTTTCCGTACTTTTGGCTCGTTTGGCAGCCGACACAGGGCTGGAAGAAGAGCGATTAAGAGCGTGCCTAGAACCTTTCCTCTTCGCGCCCAGAGCATCATGGAACGATGTACCGGAGGGTTTTGAGGAGTCGAGCTGGCACCCTTGGCGCTTCCAGCGCCAACTCTCAATAGTCTCACGACCGATCATTCAGCTCGACACGCGCCATGATCCGACCTGTCTTGTTGCTCCGGCAATGACATACTCGCACATTCTGAAATTCGTCTCTGATGCGCGCCTCGGTGATTTTGATCAGAAGTTCTTTCGCACTGGCGGAAGCATGTTCAAATGGATGGGCAAGATCAATGGTAGCGAGGGAGAAGAGTTCAATGAAACGGTGGCGAAAGAGTTTCGTCGCTGTGGCTGGAAGGCCGAGGCAAATCTATCAGATGGGCAAATTCTCTCTCGTGCGAAAAAGCAGGGCTTTGGTGATGTCGATGTCTTGGCTTGGAACCAAGACCAGAGGCGTGTGCTGGTTGTCGAGTGCAAGGACCTTTCCTTTGCCAAGACTATGAGCGACATCGCATGGCTACTTAGCAAATACAAAGGCAAGGTGAAGCCAAACGAAAAACCCGACCTTCTTCGAAAGCATTTGAACCGCTGCGAAGAAATCGAAGAAAACCGCCAAGCGCTTTCGACGTTTGCCGGCTTCGAAGTGAACGCTATAGAGCGGGTTCTGCTCATGAGCCAAGCGACCCCCCTGCAGTTTGCAAAAGTTGGAGAGGAGTACAGCGTCGCAGTAGTAACGTTTCGGGAGATTGAACCGACATTCGGCAGCGAACGAAGCGGTTCTTAGGCTGGGTCTGGTGGCAGAACTTAGCAACCGGTAGTGATCTAGTGCGGAACAGCTTTGTACTCACCAGCGTTTTCCAATATTTCGCTCATCCTAGAAAAAGTATTTGAAAGGCCATCAATGAGCTTTTCATAGATATCAAAGAGCGATGCATCTGGTTCTAGGCCAAGGCGTCTTGTCACGGATTCCAGCTGAGGCGGATTTGATCCCGGCGCCAAATGCGAGTAGGCAACGCGGAGGTCGTAGAGCACATAAAGGGGCGACATAAGCGCCGCGACCTCTTTGTTTGATGCCATTGTTTCCATTATGGTCTGCAAACGCTTCAAACTTCCGGGCCCCGGAGATTTTACGCCAAGGCTCTTTACGACTCCGTTGAGCGCAGCGTTATCCAGAGATTCCAAATAGACCTTGTTCAAAGTGTCGGCGACGTGACGCCGCTCTTTCGGCGTATCGACGACCGGTGGAGTGAAGGATAGCGCAAGATCATAAGCCTCCGCCTCGAGGTGACCAAGCGCAACACCAAACCGGGCAAGGCTCTTGCTTAGGAATTCAGATCGAAGGCGGAACAGCACTTCTTCTTTGGCGAGTTCGGTGAACACCGCTTCTATCTGACCATCATAGAATTCGCTCCCTAGCGAATGATCAGAAGGAATGTTTTCTGAGCGCAGGTAAAATTGCTCTTTCTCAGGCAGCTTGGCGATATCTCCAAGCCACATGACGACATGTCCATGACGATTGAGACCAAAGCTTATGCTGTCCTCTTGAGTGTCAATCGATCCGTAGGTAGTCGATGCGAATTTCACGCTGTAGTCAGGGGAGTTGTCGTACTTCAATAGCACACTGCGATTGAAAAACACGGGTTGGAGGAATCCTTCATCAAAGGAACGATACAAACCAGGAATGTAGAAATAATCGTCAGGGTCAAAGATAAAAGGTACATTCGTGAACCCAAATTTTTCAGTATGTTTCCGCCTATTGACCCTAACCACCTTTGATGATCGCTCAAAAGCCTCTTTGTGGAGATTTACTATCGCAAAACGTGAACCGTCCGGAAGCTGTTCGTGTCCGCATTGTGGGCACCTCAGTACCGGGAGACCGCAAATTTTGATGGCGACCCCAGAGACAGTTTCATCGAAGTCAAAAAAAGAAAGTTCGGTGTGTGCATTACAGTTGCTGCAGTAGATCTGCTGAGGAACACCGTCTTTGGGGATAATATCACTGATTTCCATATTTCATCCGCACTAAAAAATTAACGCCGCGCCACCGAAACAACGGGTTTCTCGCAGAAAGCGATAGCATTGAATCCTGTGGGCTCTCCTTTACGGGGCCTAAAATTGCATAGAGGGCAGTAGTCAGCTTGTCTTGATCAACCATAAACTGCACTGTTAGCGGCCGTGACATTTTTTATATTTTTTGCCGCTGCCGCAGGGACAAGGTTCATTCCGGCCTGTTTTCTTGGCTTTAGCAGGCGGGGCAGTTTGTCCTGATCGGTTGAGCGTCATCCTCCTGGCAGGTTGAGCCATTCGAGAGGCATCCTCATAGATGTGGGCATTTTCGGCCGTCCGAGATGTGGGAATTTGGACTGCAAATGACTTTGCTTGATAATAAACACCATCTGCGCTGACCTCAGCGAAGACACCAATGACGTTCTTAGCTTTGAGGGCCACTGCGACTGCGCTTGCTTTGTTGTTCACTTGTGTCCAGTCGACTTGGCGATTATACTGCTGAAGCCAGACGAAGAGCGGGTCGCCATCGCCGCCCAGAGAAAAGTAGCGAAATGGGTGCTCGGTCAGGGTTTTCCGAAGATCAATCAGCATTTTCGCGAGATTATTTTTGCCGTCCCCCCCGAAGTCACGGATATGACTTTCCGCTGAAAGCCATCCGCTTGCTCGAGTGGCATCAAGGGCATCAAGAATCTTCGACACTTCCAACGGGATTTCCTGCATAGGAAGCGCTTTAGTTTCCCAGTCCTCTCCTTCGAAGCACTTGTCAACAATCTCACTCATTCCATCCCACAAGACCATGCTGGCTTTGCCGTCTTTGAGCTGTTCAGCCAAATCATGATCAAATCGATTTTTTGTCAGGTAAGCGCCAAGATGGTCGAACTCGTCGAAGAGATGAGCACGGCGAACCCTGGCAACGGATTGCCGAACCTCTAGGTAGTGGGTAAAAATTCCTGGTGTAGGCAAAAACCGCTTAAGCACGAATAAGTCGTCAATTGACAGAGAAATGAAGGCATGCTGCCCAAGCAACGGTTCGACTTGCGGCAGTTCCTTGCAGAATGTTGCAAGGGGCGAGAACGACTCGACGGTAAGTCCGATTGGCACCAACACGCGATAGTCGGAGCGGCGGACACGGCCGCACTCTTTGTACTTGCCATCAATACGTTGATAAAGTGGCACTTCGTCTGCAGAATTAAGATAACGAAAGAAACGGTCGCATTGCTGATACGCCTTGAGCACCAAGTCTTGTACGGACTGAGCGTGGCGACCGAAATCTAGCTCAGGTGACGCAATGGTTGCAGCGGCTCCAGCTTTTGCTTCAACCAAAATAAGCACATCATCAATCAGGACAAGCGTGTCGTTTTCGGACCACTGCTTGGTGGTAGGATCCTTGTAATAGACTTCCCGAAATACTTTTGCACTGGGGAGTTGGGCAGAGAGAATATCGGCGAAGGCTGCTTCGCTCATCAATTTCTGCCGATCTTCAAAAGATTTCTTGTAGTCAGGCTTTCGTTGAAGAAGATTGAAGAGGAGTGCACGATACCCTGCATCACGGGCAAAACATGGGTCCACAGCGTAGTAGTCAGACCCAAGTTGGATCAACGGTTTTTTGCGTGCAGGCAGTGTCCGGTAAGGTGTACCCGCAAAGTCACCAGCAGCGAAGAACTCTGTTTCTTCGCCGCGACTGTAGGCTAAATCCGCTAGAAGCATCGGCGGGAGTTTGGTGTGACGGCTTACATTGGCAACGCCACCGCGAAACATATCATCTATTGCTCGGCCTGCGGCGCTCAGTTGTTCCGTATTTTCCGCACCCCACGCTTCCATGATGTCTTCTAGGGGCTTTTCATTTGCATCTGCAAAATCTTGCGCCGCTTGAAACTGTTTCATCATCTCCGAAATAGCGTCGGCTTGGCCAGTACGTGTTACGTTGGCCATCGCTTGGAAGCCTTCGGCGATATCGCCTGCACCGACGCCGTATACCTCTTTCAGAACATCATCATGTGGCGCCAGAACGTAGCGGTAAAACTCCCCTTCTAAGACTTGGTAACGGTTTCCACGCAGCATGACCCACGTAGACTTCGCGCGAAATTCAATATCAGCTGTGTCAGGACCGAATACGCCGGTTTTAGTTCCCGCTGATGAGACCATTGCGAAGAGCATTGCTTGCTCTCGCAGTTTTTGGCTGAGTTGATACAGTTCCACGCACTTAGGTTCATCGAACGTCATGCTGTCGGGAGCAGAATCAGATGCAAGCACCGCATGTACGTATTCAAGCAGAAATTGATTTTGGTTGATGAGGTCTTCTGAGCCGTCGGCTCCTGGCTGTTCCCCGTCGGCAACGCGTTTGTCTCCCATCGCTTTCAGCATACGCTGAGCGTAAATGTAGCCAAGTAGATCATGGGGAGGCATTGCCACTATTAATTCACGCATGCGGGCGGCAGTGGTCTGCATGTCTAATAGAAGAGCGGCTTCAGATTCTTTTCGTTCTTTTTCGTCCATCGAAAAATTTACCGGCTGTGTTGAAGAGGCAATTGCGGAAATGTGGCATGCGTGGCTTTTGGATCTTGGCAAGATCCAGCGCCAAATGAAATGTCATAAGGGACGACTCATGCCGGTCGTGGGTCTCTTTTGTACAAGAAGCCCTTTCCGTCTTACAAGAAGGTCTGCTTCTCCGCGGAGACTTCTGCGGTTAGCACCCGCAGCGAACTTCCGCTTTCCGCCCTTCGCGTCCGTGCCTGGCGACATGCTGCACCAGGCAGGAATGTCGCGGAAGGGCTGGTATCTGCCGTTCGCTGCACTTGACACCGGGGTCAGCTCTGGGCCGTTCTCGTATGTAGAGACAGGATTACATCTGCCACAGCGGCACGCTGCCTATGGATACCTAGTTCACGGCCCGTAGGCTCAGACGCCTTTCACCCAGCTCACGATATCTGCCCTCCGCTGGCCCCCAACTGGCGGCCGCTTTCCTTGCCTTGGGTGCTAGCGATCATCGTCGGTATCACCCGGATGCCCGATTCCGCTCCGACAACCTGAACCTCTCGGACGCTCAGAATTATCAGCCTCGCCGTTCATCCCAGTCACGGCGCCGCAAACTCAGGTGCCATCATCCGGCAGGGCCCGCACCAAGGCCCCTAGGGGGGCGCCCGAAGGGCGGTCCCGATCGAAATCCACCACCTGCGACGCCGATAGCCTCCCCCTATCGCCCATTGCCGCAAGCCGCGCGACAGCGCCGAGCCTTTCGCCAATACTGGCGGCGAAAGGTCACTCTGGAACGAGGCAGGCAATGCAGATCACGGTCATCGGTGCGGCGGGCGGATATCCCTACGGCGGACATGCCTGCTCTTCCTTCCTGGTCGAGTCCCGGGGCCAGTCGCTTCTCCTGGACGCGGGCCCCGGCGTGGCCCTGCGCGTCCTTGGGCGCGGCCCCGCCATACAGCTCGACGGGATCGCCATCTCGCATTGCCACCCGGACCATGTGCTGGACCTGATCCCGCTGGGCTATGCGCTGATGACCGAATGGATCAGCACCCGCAGCCTGCGCCGCGTGCCGCTGGCCCTGCCCGAGGGCGGCACCGCCTTCCTGCAATCGCTCTCTGCCCTCTTCGGGCACAAGCACTGGCGCTTTACCGAAGACGATTGCGGCCCCGGCTTCGACCGGCTGCGCGACACCGCCGCCGCCGGGCAGGACTGGCTGTTCGAGGTCTTCGAGATCCACGAATTCACCGCCAGTGACAGCTTCGACATCGCCGGGCTGAGCCTTGCCACCTGCGCGGTCGATCACATGCCCGGCGCCGTGGCCCTACGCCTGAGCGATGGCGACAAGACCCTCGTCTACACCGGCGACACCCGCTGGACCGACGCCCTGCCGCCCTTCGCCGCCGATTGCGACCTGCTCATCGCCGATGCGCATTTCTCGGGCTCCGAACCGCCCGGCGGCGCCCATATGTCGCCCGCCGAGGCCGCCCGCCTGGCAAAGGCCGCCCGCGCCCGCGCCCTCATGCTTACCCATCTTGCCGCCCCTTCCGATGCCGAGGCCGCCCTGGCCTCGGCCCGGGCGGCCTGCGACGTGCCCGTCTGCCTGGCACTGACAACCGACGCGGTCACGCTGTAACGGCGCGCCCCATCCCCCCTCTCTCCCACCAGAACCGGAGTTCCCGATGACCCGCAAGTTCCTGCCCTCCCTCCTGTGCAGCGCCGCCCTCTGCGCCGCTGCCCTGCCCGCCCTGTCCGAAACCTCGATCCGCATCGTCTCGGGTCAGGAAAAGCAGAACGGCGCCGTGATCCGCGACATCCTGACGGCCTATGACGCCGCCGATGCCGAGGTCGCCGTGACCCTGGACATGGACAACAAGTCCGATGTCGAAACCACCCAGCAGGTGCTGGCCGACATCATCTCGGGTTCGGCCCCCGATGCGGTGCGCGTCACCGGCTCGGTGCTGGCGACCTACATCAACTCGGGCCGCGCCCAACCGCTGGATGCCTGCCTCGACGCCCAGCCCGAGCTGCTGGCGCAGCTCGACACCGGCCTGCTGGACAACTTCCGCGGCGCCGATGGCAAGCTTTACGCGATGCCCTTCTACACCACCCTGCCCGCGCTCTACATCAACAAGCAGGCCTTCCGCGATGCGGGCCTCGACCCGGAAACGCCGCCCGCCACTTGGTCCGAACTGCGCGCCGCGGCCGCCACACTCAGCGATGCGGACAAGGGCAAGTACGGCGTGCTCTTCTACATGCCCAACACCTACCTCTTCGAGGCGCAGATGGAATCCGCAGGCGGCGCCTGGACCGACGCCTCGGGCGCGCTGAGCGCCGACAACCCCGGCACCGTCGACACCTTCGCCTTCCTGCGCGGCCTGGTCGAGGACGGCTCGATGCCCGCCATTGCCCCCTCGGCCTTCTGGAGCGAATTTGCTGCCCTCTTCCGCTCGGGCGACCTCGGCATGATGCTCTTCTCCGCCTCCACCTACCCCGGCCTCATCGGCGGGCTGGAGTTCGAGACCACCATCGCGCCCATGCCCATCAAGGGCAGCGGCAGCATGGTTGCCAATGCCTCGGCCAACGGCTTTGTCATGCTGGCCACCGACCCGGCGAAGCAGGAGGCCACCTGCAAGGCGCTGTCCTCCTTCCTGACGCCCGAAGCGGTGACCCAGGTCGTCAAGACCACCGCCACCGTGCCGCATAACGTCACCGCCACCGCCGCGCCGGACCTTCTGGGCACCTATTTTGCCGAGAACCCCGCCTTCGTCACGGTCAATGCCCAGCCTTCGGGCAGCTGGTTCGCCCTGCCCGGCCGCGCCAACACCGAATTTCAGACCGAGTTCTCGGACCTGCAATTCCGTGTCCTCAGCGGCGATCTGAGCCCGGAAGAGGGCGCGGCCCAGCTTCAGGACGTCACCGCCGACCTGCTGCTCGAAAACTGATCCCACCCGGCGGGCCGGACCTCCCGGCCCGCCCCCTTATCCGAAAGACGCTTCTACATGACCGACCTGCACGTCATCTGGGACTGGAACGGCACCCTGCTGGATGATTTCGAGATCACTGCCGAGGTTTCCGCCGAGATGATCCGGACCGCCGGGCGCCCCGACGTGACCCATGACGACATCCGCGACCATCACACCCGGCCCTTCAGCCATTTCTTCCATGCCCTCGTCGGTCGCGAACCGACCGAGCAGGAGATGGCGGCGAACATGGCGCGCTATTCGCAAGTCTACGATCCGATCAAGCACCAGCTGCCGCTGGCCGCCGACGCGCTGCACGCGCTGGAGCTGCTGAAAGAGAGCGGCGCCGGGCAGTCCGTCCTGTCGATGGCCCCGCAGGACGAGCTGCGCGCGCTGGTCTCGCACAATGGCATCGCCGACTACTTCCGCGCCATCGACGGGGCCGAAACCCTGGGCCAGGACCGCAAGCGCGCGAGCCTGGAACGGCATATGGGACGGCTGGGCCTGATGCCCGCCCGGACCGTGCTGATCGGCGATACGGTCGATGACTTCGACGCTGCCTCGGCCCTCGGGATCCGCGCCGTTCTGGTCACCACCGGGATGCATTCCGCGCGCCGTCTTGCGGCAACCGGATCGGATGTGGCCGATACACTGCTCGGCGCCGCAAGACTGGCGCTGCACGGACAGCCCGCGGCCTGAGGCCAGGACGCACCGACGCGAGATCGACGTGACACCGACGTCGATTCCCCCCCCGAATTGGCCCCTGTCCGCGCCCGGCTTCGCCCGGGTGCCGGCCCCGGCCGTGCCCTGCGCTACGGGCAGCAAAGAGGACCGACATGACCCGGACATCCACCGACACACGCACCGAAGAGGGCCGCCGCCGCATTGACTGGGCGCGCGCCCACATGCCCATCCTTGCCGGATTGCACGCCCGCTTCTCTGCCGAAAAACCCTTTCAGGGCCTGACGATAGGCATCTGTCTTCATGTCGAGGCCAAAACCGCCGTCTGGGTCGACGCCCTGACCGCGGGCGGGGCGCGCATCGTGCTGACCGGCAGCCCCGGCACCACCCAGGACGAGGTCGCCCATGTGCTGAACCAATGGCGCGGCGTCACCGCCCTGGGCCACCGCGCCGAAAGCTTCGACGACCATTTATCCCAATGCGCCAATGTGTTAGAGGCCAAACCTGATCTGATCGCCGACAATGGCGGCGACCTCCACGCCCTGCTGACCCGGCCCGCTTTCGCCGCACTCCGCGACCGCCTTCTGGGCGCCACCGAAGAGACCACGACCGGAGGAAACCGCCTGCGCGAAGAGCTGCCGGATTTCGATTTCGCCACCTGGGTGATCAATGACACCCGCGCCAAACGCGTGGTGGAAAATCGCTACGGCGTCGGCAGTTCCGTGGTCGACGGGCTGATGCGCGCCACCAACCTGATGCTGCACGGCAAACGCGTGGTGGTGATCGGCTACGGCTTCTGCGGCTCGGGCGTGGCGCAGCGCCTGCGCGGCATGGGCGCCCATGTGACGGTCGTCGAACCCGACCCGCTGACCCGGCTTGAGGCGCATCTGGAGGGCTTCACCACCCGCGACCTGCCCCAGGCCCTTCCGTGCGCGGATCTGGTGATCACCGTCACCGGGCGCGACGGCGTCCTGGGGGCAGAGATGCAGCGCCTGCTGCCCGATGGATGCCTGCTGGCCAATGCCGGTCACTTCTCCTCCGAGATCGACGCAACGGCGCTGTCGGCAAAGACCATGTCCCGCCGCCCCGTGCGCGATCACGTCGAGGAACTGACCCTGTCCGACGGTCGCCGCCTGTATCTTCTGGCCGGTGGAAACCCCGTCAACCTGGCCGCCGGAGACGGCAACCCGGTCGAGATCATGGACCTTGGCCTGGCCCTGCAATCCCTCTCGCTGGAGCAGATCGCCCGACAAGGTCGCACCCTGCCCGCGGGCGTCCACCCCGTCCGCGCCGATGTCGAGGCCGAAGTCGCCCGGCTGACCGTTGCCGCCTGGATCGGCCCCGAAGACACCCGCGAGACAGCGCAGGAACCGAAAGGTGCGTAAATTTGCTTCGTCGTCACGCAACCGCCACAGGAAGATGCCATGACGGCTTGCACCCCGAACCGGCCTGGCGCGAAGCTTCGGGCCAGCCACCCTGCCACGGACCTGCCAGACGATGACGATTGATACCGCGCAATGGCTCGACGCAGAGCGGATGCGCATTCTCAGACGCGTCAGCCTGCGCCAGCTGCTCTACTTCCTGCAACTCACCCGGGACGGCAGCTTTCGCCGCGCCGCCTCGAATCTGGCGGTCAGCCAGCCAACACTCAGCCAGCAGATCGCCAAGCTGGAAGACGCCCTGGGAACGCCGCTGGTCGAACGCGCCGCCAATGGCTTCAGCCTGACGCCCGAGGGCGCCCGTATGGCCGAGCTGCTGTTGCCCCTGCTGCGCGATCTTGGCGGCGCGCTGACCGATATCCGCCCCGAGGATCAGGCCCGCCCGATCCGCCTGGGCATCCCCTCCTACCAGGCCTATCCGCAGATCGACGCCTTCTTCGCCGCCCTGCGCAAGGCCCATCCCGGCCTGCAGGTCCAGCGCGTGGAGATCGCGGCACGGGAAATGTGCCTGCTGCTGCGTGACAAGCAGCTGGATGCCGCCTTCCTCAGCCTGCCCACCCCCGGCGAAATGCCCCGCCCGATGGAAATGCTGCCTTTCTACGCCTCCCCCTACGAACTTTGCTTTCACGAAAGCCACCCCATGGCGGCCCGCGACTACCTGCGCCCCGAAGATGTGGCCGAGATGGAACTGATCCTGCTGCCCCGCAGCCATCACCCGGCGCTGTACGATTCCCAGATGGACGGTCTGCGCGCCCTTGGGATCGAGCCGAAGCTGTCCTCGTCGGAAGTGACCAATGTCTCTGGCCAGATGAGCCTTGCCGCCTCGACCGGCGCGGCCTGTATCGTCTGCCCGGCCACCATGCAGCTGCCCCCGGGCATGGTCAGCCGCCCGACGCGCCCGGCCCTGCCGATGCTGGCGCTCAGCCTCTTCTGGCACAAGCAAAGCTACAATCCCCAGCTGGAGCGGATGCTGAACGTGATGCAGAAGGTCATCTCCGGCTGGAAGAAAGCCCCCGCCCCGGGGCGCTGATAGGCTGCGGCTATGACCGGTCGGATCTTGCTATCTGACCCGTCGCCCTGGGCACGGTATCACAGGACGAGATCAATAGGGACTGCTGCCATGCCCCAGGCCACCACGACCAAGGATGCCGACATCCTTGCCCCACCCGTCCGCGCGCGCGGCACCGCCCGCCTGTCGCGCCAGCTGATGCCCTGGGTCTGCCTGACCCCGATGCTGGTGCTGACAGCGATCTTCGTCCTGTTCCCGGCGCTGATCGCCCTGGCGCTGGTCTTCTACGACTTCGACATCCTGGCAGGCACGATCCGCTGGGTGGGCCTGAAGAACATCAACCGCGCCATCGCCAGAGGAGAGGTCCTGAACGCCATCTTCGTGACCCTGCGCTATGCCATCTATACTGTGATCCCCTCGCTGACACTGGGCCTGCTGGCGGCGCTGGCGATCAACGGGGTGCGCCGGGCGGCCAGCTTCTGGCGGGCGATCTACTTCCTGCCGGTGGCCGCAACCCTGGTTGCCATGTCCATTGTCTGGCGCTGGATGTTCCTGGCCCGGCGCGGGCTGATCGACCAAACCGTCGGCAAATGGCTGGGACTGACCGACTGGCTGAACTCGACCGACCTGTCGCTGCCCGCCGTGGCGCTGGTCGGCAACTGGCAACAAATCGGCTTCGTCACCATCGTCTATCTGGCGGGCCTCGCCGGTGTGCCGAAACACCTGCTGGAGGCGGCCCGCATCGACGGCGCCAGCGCCTGGCACCGGTTCTGGCATGTCACCTGGCCCGCGCTCGGGCCCACCACGGTCTTTGCCGCCGTCATCAGTTCGATCCAGGCCCTGCGGATCTTCGACACCATCGCGACGATGACCTCGGGCGGGCCCTCGGGCAGTTCGGAAACGCTGACCTACCTGCTGTGGAAACGCGGCATCTACTACCTCGATATCGGCGGCGGCGCGGTGGTGACCGTGGTGCTGCTGGCGCTGGCTCTGCTGGCGACCTGGATACAGAAACGCGCCTCTCGCAGGCTGGAAAGGGCCGGATCCCGATGACCAGACGCTTCCCCCAACTCGCCCTGCACGCGGGCCTCGCCCTGGGCGCGATCTTCATGCTGCTGCCTTTCTGGCTGATGATCCGCGCCTCGCTGACCCCCGAAGAGCAGATCTTCTCTGGCGGGATGATCCTGCTGCGCGAGATCACCTTCGAGAACTACGCCCGGGTCTTCGCCGAGGTGCCGATCCTGCGCTACTACCTGAACGGCCTCTTCGTGGTGGTGACCATCTTCGTGGGCCAGGTGATCGTCTGCGTGCCCGCCGCCTATGCCCTGGCCCGGCTGAAGTTCCGCGGCCAGGATCTCAGCCTGTGGATCGTGCTTGGGGCGGTCATGATCCCCTACCAGATCACCGCGATCCCGGTTTACGTGATCCTGGCCCAATTCGGCCTAATCGACACCCGCGCGGCGCTGATCGTGCCCTTCATGGCAAATGCCTTCGGGGTCTTCCTGCTGCGCCAGTTCTTCCTGGCGATCCCCGGATCCGTCTTCGAGGCGGCGCGGCTGGATGGCGCAGGCATGGTCGACACCCTACTGCGCGTCGTCCTGCCCATGGCGCGGCCCGCCCTGGTGACCTTCGGCATCTTCAGCTTCGTGTCGCACTGGAACGACTACTTCTGGCCCAGCTTCGTGCTGCGCACCGACAATGCGGCGACCGTGCCCTTCGGCATCGTGCGCTTCCTGGATGCCGAACTGGGCAGCGACTACGGCCCCCAGATGGCCGCCGCGACGCTGACCGTTTTTCCCCTGCTGGTGGGCTTCCTGCTGGCGCAGAAACAATTCATCGACGGCATCGCCGTCTCGGCCGGACAGGTGGAATGACCATGCCCAAGGACCTTTCGCAGATGCCCCAGACCCAGCCCCGCACCAGCCCCGAGGTGCGCCTGAGCGCCGCCATGAAACGCTATCCCGGCGCCGAACGCGCCACCTTCAAGGATCTGGATCTGGCCTGCCCTGCGGGCAAGATCACGGTGATCGTCGGCCCCTCGGGCTGCGGCAAGACCACCCTGCTGCGCGCCATCTGCGGGCTGGAGGGCATCGACGGTGGCACCCTGCATTTCGGCCCCCGTGACGTCACCCGGGTCGCCGCTGAACAGCGCGGCGTGGCCATGGTGTTCCAGAACTACGCGCTCTATCCCGACAAGACCGTGGCCGGGAACATCGGCTTCCCGCTGCGCATGGCGCGCCTTCCCAAGGCCGAGGTCGCCGAGCGCACTGCCGCCGCCGCGCGGCTGGTGCGAATCGAGGACTATCTCGAACGGCGCCCGGCTGAGCTCTCCGGCGGCCAGCGCCAGCGCGTCGGCATCGCCCGGGCCATCGTGCGCGGCCCTGACGTGCTGCTGATGGACGAACCGCTGTCGAACCTCGACGCCAAGCTGCGCACCGAGATGCGGTCGGAACTGAAGGCCCTGCAACGCCAGATCGGCGCCACCACGATCTACGTGACCCATGATCAGACCGAGGCGCTGACCCTGGCCGATCACCTGGTCGTCATGCAGGGCGGCGTAATTGAACACCAGGGCGCCCCGGCGCAGGTCTTCGCCCGCCCGGCCAATGCCTTCGTCGCCGATTTCGTCGGCCGCATGAACCTTTTCCCCGGGATGGCACAGGGCAGCCGTTTCACGCTCGACGCCGGATCCGTTGCCACGCTTGGCCAGCCCCTGGGCGACGGCCGCTACCTGCTGGGCGCGCGACCGGAAGAGATCGGCGCAGGCCCCGCCCAGGATGCGGCCCTGTCGATCGAGGCCCGCGTGCAGGACAGCGAGCTTCTGGGCACGGAACAGCTTGTCACCGCTGCAACAGACGGGCACATCTTCAAGGCCCGCCTGCCCGTCGCACAGCCGCTGTCCGAGGTGATGACCTTCCACGTCGCCCCCGGCCACCTGCACGTCTTCGACGAGACCGGCCAACGCCGAGAGACCCTGTCCTGACATGATCAACCTGCCATCCCCCGACTTCATCGCCGCCCTAGAGGCCGCCTATCTTCATCTCACCGCCGCGGATGACGATGCCAGCCACGGGCTGGGTCATGCGCGCCGTGTGCTCTCTGCCGCGCTGGAAATCGCCAGCCAAACCCCCGTGTCCGACACCCAGGTTCTGGCGGCGGCAGCCTATTTCCATGACCTGGTGAACCTGCCCAAGAACCACCCCGACCGCGCCAGCGCCTCGCGCCTGTCGGCAGAGGCGGCGCGGCCCGTCCTTGAAGGCCTGGGCATGGCGCCGGCGCGCATCGAGGCCACCGCCCATGCCATCGAGGCGCATAGCTTCTCGGCCAACATCAAGCCCGAGAGTTTCGAGGCAAAGGCGTTGCAGGATGCCGACCGGCTGGAGGCGCTCGGCGCGCTTGGCATCGCGCGCACCTTCTACATCGCGGGTCGCATGGGCAGCGCCCTCTTCTCCGACGAGGACCCCGAGGGGGCGGAAAGGCCGCTGGACGACAAGGCCTATGCGTTGGACCATTTCGAGCTCAAGCTCTTCCGCCTGCCTGAAACCATGCAGACGGAGGCCGGTCGCAAGCTCGCCGCCGCGCGGGCTGACTACATGCGCGATTTCATACGCCAGTTGCTTGGCGAAATCGGCGCGGCTTCCTGACGGCGGCAAATTCAGCGGCAGGCGAAAGATCATTGGTGCCGCTCAAGCCCCAACCAGAGCTCGACCTTCAGAACAAGCAAACTAGGCTAGCAAAGACCATTCAGGCGTCTGCTACACCGAGGAATGGTCAGGCTAAATGTTCCATAGGAGCCTACTCCGCAGCCCCAATGGCCGGGCGCTCTGCACCGCGCTCGCAGAACGTCTTTTTCGCGCAGACACAGCTGCGAATGTCATGGAACGTAGAACTAGGTCGTGTTGACAAAACGGATTCACATCAGGCTTTGAGCATGATTCAAGCTGGCATCTGCGATGGAGACCAGCTTGGCACGAGACCTTATGTCGGACGAGGAATGGACGTTCTTTGAGC